>DASXJR010000124.1:0-29000 GCA_036497285.1 Jatrophihabitans sp. | reverse complement strand
GGCCGACCCGCAGCCGGCGCCGAGCGCGAGCACGCTGCGCTTCGAACACGTCCGGTTCCGCTACGCCGGCGGCGCACACGACGTCCTGCACGATGTCGATCTCCAGCTCCGGGCCGGCGAGACGATGGCCCTCGTCGGCGCCGTCGGGTCGGGCAAGACCACGCTCACGGCGCTCGTCCCCCGCCTCTACGACGTCACCGGCGGCCGCGTGCTGCTCGGCGGGGTCGACGTCCGCGACCTGCGCCTGGACCAGCTACGGCACACGGTCACCACGGCGTTCGAGGACGCGACGCTGTTCTCGGCGAGTGTGCGCGAGAACCTGACCCTGGGCCGGGCCGGCATCACCGAGGACGACGTCGTCGAGGCGATCGAGGTCGCCCAGGCCGACTTCGTCCACGACCTGCCCTTCGGCCTCGACACCCGCATCGGCGAGCAGGGCCTGTCGCTGTCCGGCGGACAGCGCCAGCGGCTGGCGCTGGCCCGCGCGGTCCTGGGTCGCCCGCGTGTGCTCGTGCTCGACGACCCGCTGTCGGCGTTGGACGTGCACACCGAGGCCCAGGTCGAGGCGGCCCTGCGCCGGGTGCTCGCGTCGACCACGGCGCTGGTCGTTGCCCACCGCCCGTCCACGGTGCTGCTCGCCGACCGCGTGGCCCTGCTCGAGGACGGCCGGATCACCGCGGTCGGCACGCACAGCGAACTGCTGGCCACGGTGCCGACCTATCGCCTGCTGCTGTCCCAATCGAGCGAACTGGAGGTGAGTACATGACCGAAGAAGAGGAGTGGCGCGGCAAGCTCACCGAGGACGCCCGCAATGCCGCCGACGAGAAGGACGACCTGGTCGTCGTGACCGGCCGGCCACGGCTGCGCTCGGACGCCCGGCGCCTGCTCGGTTCGCTGGTGCGCCCGCACCGGCGCGCCGTCGTCGGTGTGCTCGCGATCGTGCTGATCCAGGTCGCGGCCACGATGGCCGGCCCCTGGCTGGTCGGGATCGCGATCGACTCGTCACTGCCCAGCGCGCTCGACGGCCACTACACGTCGCTGACCGCGGTGAGTCTCGCGCTTGCCGCCTGCGCCCTGCTCTCGGGCTGGCTGCGCTCGGTGTTCGTGATCCGCAGCGGGATCATCGGCCAGTCGATCCTGTTCGACCTGCGCCGCCGTGGGTTCGACCACGCCCAGGCGCTGTCGGTGTCGTTCCACGAACGGTTCACCTCGGGACGGGTGATCTCGCGGTTGACCTCGGACGTCGACACGCTCAACGAACTGCTCGACGCCGGCCTCGACGGTCTGCTGGTCGCGGTGCTCAACATCGCCGCGATCACGGTGCTGCTGTTCTTCCTCGACCTGCCGCTCGCCGCGGTGGTGCTGCTGTCGCTCGTCCCGTTCTTCCTGCTGTTCCGGTGGTTCTCCGCCCGGGCGACCGACGCGTTCCGCCGCACCCGCGGCCGGGTCGCCACGATGATCGTGAACATCGTCGAGACGTTCAACGGCATCCGTGCGGTGCAGGCCTTCCGCCGCGAGAAGCGCAACGACGCGATCTTCGCCGGTCTGAACGCGTCCTATGCCGACGCCAACCGCGAGGCGTTCCGCCTGCATGCGGTGTTCATTCCGGGCACCACGCTGATCGGCAATGTGTCCACAGTGATCGTGCTGCTCGTCGGCGGTTGGCGGGTGGCCAACGGTGGCCTCGAGATCGGCGTGCTCACCGCGTTCCTGCTGTACCTGCGGCAGTTCTACGGGCCGATGGAAGACGTCGCGGTCTTCTACAACTCGCTGCAATCGGCGACGGCCGCTCTGGAGAAGATCTCCGCGGTGCTGGCCGAGGCGCCGAGCGTGTCCGAACCCGCGGCACCGGTCGCGCTCGCCAAGCCGGTCGCCGGCGCGCTGACCCTCGATCAGGTCGAGTTCGGCTACCTGGTCGACCGTCCGGTGCTGCACGAACTCGCGCTGGAAATCCCGGCCGGGCAGACCGTCGCGCTCGTCGGCGCCACCGGCGCAGGCAAGACGACGATCGCCAAGCTGATCTCGCGGTTCTACGACCCGACGTCGGGCGCCGTGCGCCTCGACGGCGTCGACCTGCGCGATGTCGCCGAGCCGGAGTTGCGCCGCGCCGTCGTCATGGTCACCCAGGACGGCTTCCTGTTCTCCGGCTCGGTCGCCGACAACATCGGTTTCGGACGGGTCGGGGCGGGCCGCGACGAGATCGTCGACGCGGCCCGTGAGGTCGGCGCGCACGAATTCATCTGCGCCCTGCCCGACGGCTACGACACCGACGTGCGCAAGCGCGGCGGCCGCCTGTCAGCCGGCCAGCGTCAACTCGTGGCGTTCGCCCGCGCGTTTCTGGCCGACCCGGCGGTGCTGATCCTCGACGAGGCGACCTCGTCACTCGACGTGCCGAGCGAACGCGCGGTGCAGCGCGCGCTGCGCACGGTGCTCGCCGACCGCACCGCGCTGATCATCGCCCACCGGCTGTCGACGGTCGAGATCGCCGATCGAGTGCTCGTGCTCGCCGACGGCCAAGTGGTCGAGGACGGCACGCCCGCCGAGTTGTTGGCCGAAGGCAGCGGGAGTTTCGCGGCACTGCACGAGTCGTGGCGCGACTCGTTGGTTTAACACTTCGGTTTAACAAATTGGCATCGAACCCTAGCGCGGACCAAGATCACTTCAATATCGTTGCCTGGTTCACGAGGTGAACCAGGGTGTTCCCGCCCTGATATTTCGTGATTGTGTCTGATTCGCGGCTTGTACAGTCCCCCCGCTCATCGGGAACCGTCCAGACCGTTGCAATGAATGGTGCAATGCGGACGGGCGGGGGCCGGTGTCCACTGATTTCATGCTGCATTTCGACCCGAAGGGCGAAGTGCTCGAGGCAGCACGAGACTGCGAAGCCGCGGTCTTCCTGCGCCAGTACGGCAACACTGCCGAGCAGTGGGCCGAGGAGTACGGACGCTACGATCCGAGTTCGGCCTTCATCGCGATCACCGATCCGCACGGCGACGCGATCGCCGCCCTGCGGCTGGTCCTTCCCGGACCGCTCGGCCTGAAGAGCCTGGTCGATGTCGCGCGTCCGCCGTGGCAGATCGACGGTGCCCGCGCCGCCCGTGCCGCGGGCATGGTGGTCGCCCGCACGTGGGATGTCGCCACGCTGGCCGTGCGTCCCGGCGCCCGCTCCGGTGGGCTGTTGTCAGCGGCGCTGTACCACGCGCTGTTCCGTGCCACCCGGGCCAACCGGATCCGGTGGATCGTGATGATCCTCGACGTCCGCGTCCGTCGCCTGCTCACCGGCGCACACATCGACACCCAGGTGTTGCCCGGCACGCGCGCGGGTGCCTACCTCGGCTCGGCCGCGAGCGTGCCGCTGTGGGGTGAGATGGCGCGGATGGCCGACCGTCAGCGCCAGACCAACCCCGACGCACACCGTCTGATCAACCTGGGCATCGGTCTGGACGGCATCGTCTTGCCGGACCCGGACGGGTACGTACTGGGCCGCCGTCCCACGGGCATCGATCAGCCCGCGTTGCCGGCGATCCACAGCGTCGGACGCGCGAGCGCATAGACCCGATTGCGTGTCTGCATGACCTTGTCGGCGCTCAGCGGTCGCGACAGGTGGTAGCCCTGCAACACGTCGACACCCAATTCGGCGAGCAGCTGGGCGGTGCGTCCGTCCTCGACGCCCTCGGCGACCGTCCGCAGCCCGAGCGCGTGCGCCATCTGCAACGTCGACGCGACGATCATCTTGCTGCGCTGGTCGGTGCACACGGTGGACACGAACGACCGGTCGATCTTCAGTTCGTGCACGGGCAGGTCACGTAGGTAGGACAGGGACGAGAAACCCGTCCCGTAGTCGTCGATCGAAACCTGCAGGCCCCGCGCGTTGAGGTCCAGCAGGATCGAGCGCGCACGTTCGGGCTCGACGAGGAACGAGTCCTCGGTGACCTCGATGACGATCCGGTCGGCGCTGATCCCCTCCGTCGCGAGCAGGTCGCACAGCCGCGGCAGGAAGATGTCGCTCATCAGCTCCGGCGGCGCGCAGTTGATCGCGACCCGCGGGCTGTAGCCCTCCTTCTGCCACCGGACGAGATCCGCCACCGCGATCCGGCCGATCTCTTCGGACAGCGACAACATCAGCCCGGCGCGCCGGGCCGCGGGAAGGAACTCGGCCGGGCTGGTCAGACCGTGCACAGGGTGGTTCCACCGCACGAGCGCCTCGAGCCCGCAGACCAGTCCGCTGTCCGGGTCGATCTGCGGCTGGTACCACAGTTCCAGCTGACGATCGGCGATGGCGCGGCGCAGTTCGTCGCCGAGGCTGAGCCGCTCCCGGGAGAACTCGTCGGAGCTCGGGTCGTAGACGAGCACACCGACCCGGCGCTCCTTGGCGTCGTACATGGCGACATCGGCGCGCCGCAGCAGTTCGGTGCTGGACGCATCCAACACCTGCCGCGTGGTGATGCCGATCGACGCATCGGCCATCAGCGCGATGCCGTCCACCACGACCTGGGTTCGTACCGCATCGAGGACGGCCTGCCCGATCTCCATGAGCTCGATCTCGTCGTCGGTCGGAGCGACTACTGCGAACTCGTCGCCGCCGAGGCGGGCGATCATGACGGCGGGGTCGATGGCGACTCGCATCCGCGCCGCCACCTGGGTGAGGACCGCGTCGCCCGCCGAGTGCCCGAGGGTGTCGTTGACATCCTTGAACCCGTTGAGATCCAAGATCATCAGGCCGAGGGGTTCCGCCGCCTCGAGCGCCTCGTCGAGGCGGGCGAGCACGGCGCGCCGGTTCGGCAGTCCGGTCAGGTCATCGCTGCGGGACAGCGCAATGGCCTCGGCCACGCGATTGGCCTCGCGCACGGCGAGCACCAGCCGCGCTCCGGCCGCGGCGAGGGTCGCCAGGGCGGGCACGAGCAGGTAACTCCGCACCGTCCCGTCCGGCCCGTACGCCAGCACGAACGCCGCGGACATGCCCGCCGCGACGACCCAGGTGGTCAGTCCGCGCGACGACGGCTCGCCGATGTCGGTGCGTCGCGGCCGGCAGGCGTGGCCGGTGATGAGCGCGAAGGCACAGCCCCATAGGACGATGCTCAGCGAGCTGTAGTCGTAGGTGCCGCTGGACAGGTGCAGCAGGAACGTCGAGTCGGCGGCGGCGAAGACCGCGAACCCGCCCAACAGCGGCAACGAGTCACGCACCCGGCCACGGCTGCCCAGCACGATCTGCCCGAGCACGACGACGCCCAGCATGACGTCGATGAGCGGATACAACGTGGCGAGCAGCAGCGACAGCCCGTCGCGCTGCAGCCGGTTCGCCGCCGCGGTCACCAGGCCGGCGCCGGCCAGGCAGACCGTCCCGCCACAGATCACGGCGGTCTCCAGCCAGGTCGCGCCGCCGATCGGCGTCCGTCGGTCGGTGTCGGCGAGCAGGTAGCCCGCCACGGCTACGTACGACGCCAGGAACAACCACTCGCCGGGCGCCGGGAAGTGCGTCAGGTCCGGCGCCCCGGATCCGTTGAGGACCGCCGATCCCGCGGCGAACAGGACCACGCCCAGCAGCAACAGTCCGACCGGCAACCGCCGGTCCGCGGACGTCACGAAGGTGAACGCGAGGCGCACCAGGATGACGACGAAGAAACCGCCGAGCGAGATCGAAATCCAGGTCTGCCCGAACCCGGGAGCCGAGCTGGTCAGGAACAGCATGACGGCCGGGCAGAGCACGAGCAGCAGCCACGGCAGCACGGCGAAGGCGCGCGCAGACGCGCGCATGCTCCGAGGCCCGACAGTTCGCACGTGGTCCTTATCGGCAGGATTCGGGGCGGTCTTAGAAGTTTTCCGAGACAGGCATTCTTCTTCGTCCTGATTTGTCCTGGAGACTCGGCGAGGATTGTCAGGAACAATCTTGTCCGTGCAGGACCTCGCCCCCGCGATCCACCGGCAGCGCCTCGTCATCGAGGGCATCCCGAACCGGTCGATCACCGACGTCGACATCGTCGAGTACCTCAAACTGCTCACGAAGGTGCTCGAAATGACCCCGCTCATGACCCCGGTCGCGCACCGGTCCCCCGCCTACGGGTGGGCCGGCTGGACACACTGGGAGACCTCCGGTGCCCACTTCTACGCCTGGGACACCCCGACGTTGTTCTTCTCGGTGGACGTCTACACCTGCAAGCCGTTCCACGACGCCGAAGCCGTCACCTTCACCAAGGGCTACTTCGGCGCCGAGACGATCGTGCACAAGGGCTTCTGACCGGGGCGCCACCATCTGCGCTCAAGGGCAGTCCGGACGGACCTGACGGGCATACGATGCGACGATGACGGGCTCCGGCCGGCCCCACGTCCAGCAGCAGGTGCGGTTCTGCCAGGCGCCGGACGGAGTGCGGCTTGCCTATGCCGTGCACGGCCAAGGACCGCCGCTGGTCATCTCGACGTGCTGGTTGAGCCACCTGCAGTTCGACTGGGAAAGCCCGGTGTGGCGGCATTTCCTGCACGAACTGGGCGGATTCGCCACCGTCATCCGCTTCGACGAGCGCGGTCACGGGCTGTCCGACTGGGCGGTGTCCGATCACAGCCTGGACGCGCGCGTCGGTGATCTCGAGGCGGTGGCCGACGCCGCCGGGTTCGACACGTTCGCGCTGATGGCGATGGCCCAGGGTGGTCCGGTCGCGATCACGTACGCGGTGCGCCATCCCGACCGCGTCACCCGGCTGCTGTTCTACGGCAGCTACTCCTCGGCCGCGCACGGGGTGAGCGCCGAGGATCGCGAGCTCGAGGACGCCTTCGGACAGATGATCAAAGTCGGCTGGGCCCGTCCGGACTCGACGTTCCGCCGGGTGTTCACCTCGCTGATGATCCCCGGTGCGAGCGAGGAGCAGATGCGCTGGCTCGACGACCTGCAGCGCGTCGCGGTGTCGGCCGGCACCGCGTACACCGCGCGCCAGCAGCGTTTCGCTGCCGACGCCGACCCGTTGCTGCCCGAACTCGCGCTGCCGACGCTGATCCTGCATTCGGTCGGTGATCGCATGAACAGCTTCGAGCACGGGCGTCACCTCGCCGCCAGCATCGCGGATGCGCGCCTGGTGGCGCTCGACAGCGAGAACCACATCCTGCTCGAGGACGACCTCGCCTGGCCCCTGTTCGTCCGCGAGGTGCGTGCGTTCCTGGCCGCGGACGGCCGGCCCGCACCGTCCGAGCGCATCGAGGACGTGCTCTCGGCGCGCGAACTCGAGGTGCTGCGGCTCGCGGCCAACGGCAGCGACAACGAGGCGATCGGCGCCCAACTACACTTGAGCACCCGCACCGTCGAGCGGCACCTGCAGAACATCTACGCCAAGCTCGGCCTGCAAGGGCGGTCCGCGCGCGTGGCGGCCACCGCCCGCCTGTACACGCCTGCGTAGTACGCGTACGCGCTGCCCTCATCCGTCCGCCCCAAGATGGGTGGCAGGACCGATGCCGGCGCGGCTGCGCTGTTCCTAGCGTGTGGCACAACCGAACAGCACTGAACAGCGCAGACCCGAGGAGCCATCATGAACCAACCGATACAAGTACTGGATCCGATCAAGGTCAAGCACCGCGCCATGTGGGCGCTGGGCGACTACGACCGGGTCGCGGTCGAGGTCGTCGCCGATCTCGGAACCACGCTCGTCACCGCCGCCGAGATCGGTCCCGGCGACCGGGTACTCGACGTCGCGGCCGGCTCGGGCAACGCCAGCCTGCCCGCCGCCGCCGCGGGCGCGCGCGTCGTGGCCACCGACCTGACGCCGGAACTTGTCGAGATCGGCCGGCAGCGCAGCGCCGACCACGGCCTCGACATCACGTGGCAGGAAGCCGACGCAGAGCACCTCCCGTTCGGAGACAGCGAGTTCGATGCGGTGCTCTCGTGCGTCGGCGTGATGTTCGCGCCGTTCCATCAGCCGGTCGCGGACGAACTGGTCCGGGTCGCCCGTCCGGGTGGACGGATAGCATTGATCAACTGGACCCCGCAGGGCTTCATCGGACAGTTGTTCGCGACGATGAAGCCCTACGTCGCGGCACCACCGCCCGGTGCCTCCCCCGGCCCGCTGTGGGGCGATGAGGACCATGTCCGGGCGCTGTTCGGCGACAAGATCGCCGACGTGCAGTTCGAGCGTCGCATCCTGACGATCGACCGGTTCGCCTCGGGCGAGCAGTTCCGCGACTTCTTCGCCGCGTACTACGGGCCGACGATCGCGGCCTACCGCAACGTCGCCGACGACCCGGAGCGCACGGCCGCACTCGACCGGGCGATCGTCGAACTGGCAGACGGGACGATGCAGTGGGAGTACCTGCTGACCGTCGCGCACAAGCGCTGACCACCACTTTTGGCGGCAGGCCGTCATATTTCACGTCCTCCCGCCAAAACCGCGTGGACCGGCGTCAGGTCAGGACGCTGAACGCGACCGCCGCGGCAGTCGCGACGTTGAGCGAGTCGACGCCGCCGGCCATCGGGATGCGGACGATCTGATCAGCCGCGGCGAAGGCGGCGTCACCCAGGCCCGGGCCTTCCGCGCCCAACACGATCGCCCACCGGTGCGGCACCCGGATCGCGCGCAGATCGTCGGCGTCACCGCGGGGCGTCATTGCGATCAGTCGCAAGCCGTGGGCCTTGATCCGTGCCAGCGAGTGCGCCCACGGCCCGGGCAGCACAGCGAACGGCACGCGCAGCACATGCCCCATCGAGACCCGCACGCTGCGTCGGTACAACGGGTCGGCGCAGGTCGGATCCAGCAACACCGCGTCGACACCGAACGCGGCCGCGTTGCGGAACAGCGCACCGAGGTTCTCGAAGTCGTTGAGCGCTTCGAGCACGGCGACCCTGCGGGCGCCCGCCAGCAGGACGTCCGGGTCCGGCGCCGGCGGGCGGGATGCGGCTGCGAGGACTCCTCGGGTGACGCGGAATCCGACCACGTCCGACAGCAGCCACTTGTCGCACACGTAGGCGGGTACGTCGCGGTCGGCGAGTTCCCACCGCAGCGCTTCGATCTTCTTCGGGACGCCGATCACCGACCGCATCGGGTAGGCCGAGCGAGCCAACCTGCTGACGACGTTCACGCCCTCCGCGATCACGATGCCGCGGCGATCCGGACGCACGTCCGCGTCCGTCAGATCACGGAAGTCGGCAAGGCGCGGATCGGCTGCGTCGTCGACCTCGATGACCTCCATGCCGACGATTGTGGCGGGTCAGTTACGCGACAGCGCGGGTAGGGCGTGCAACCGGTCGGCGAGATCCGCGGCAGTCATGCCACGGCGCCGGGCAACCGTTGCCGCCAGCGCCGCCGTGGCGAGCAGGCACACGACGCCGCCGCCGATCAGTCCCGATCGCGGTCCGGCGACCCCGGCCAGCCAGCCCACGATCGGCGCTCCGATCGGTGTGCCACCCATGAAGGCGATCAGGTACAGCGCCATCACCCGTCCTCGCATGGTCGGGTCGACACCGAGCTGGATCGAGGAGTTGCACGCCGTGGTCAGCGTGAGCATCGCCAGCCCCGTCGGCACGAGGACGGCCGCAGTGAGCAGGAAGTCGGGCATCAGCCCGGACACGATCTCGAGCACGCTGAACGCGGTTGCAGCCATGACCAGGAACAGCTGGGACGGACGGCGGGTACGCATCGTCGCGACGACGGCACCGACGCACGCACCGACCGCGAGCATCGTCGAGAGCAGGCCGTAACCGCTCGCGCCGCGGTCGAACACCTGCTTGGCCATCAGCGCCGTGGTGATCGCGAAGTTCAGCCCGAACGTGCCGACGACGAACACCAGGATCATCGTGAGCATCAGGTCCGCGCGACCGCGCACGTAGCGGAAGCCTTCGCGCAACTGCCCTCGGGCGCGCCGCACCGGCTTGGACGGGTGCAGTTCGTCCGTACGCATCGCGGCCAGCGCGGCGAGCACCGCGACGCTCGAGGCAGCGTTCGCGAGGAACGCCCAACCGGTACCGACCGCGCTGATCATCACGCCGGCCACGGCCGGCCCGAGAATGCGACCGGCGTTGAAGATCGTCGAGTTGATCCCGACGGCGTTGACCAGATCCTCCTTACCGACCATCTCGACCACGAACGATTGCCGGATCGGACTGTCGATCGCGCTGATCAGTCCGAGCGCGGTCGCGAGGACGAGCACGTGCCAGTACGCGACGGCGCCGGTAACCGTCAGGATTCCGAGCAATACCGCGACGAGAGCGAGCGCCGTCTGCGTGGCCAGCAGCAATCGACGCTTGTTGCCGCGGTCGGCGAGCATGCCGCCCCACAGTCCCAGAACCAGAGACGGGCCGAACTGCAGCGCGGTGACGATCCCGAGCGCGGTACCGGAGTTGGTCAGCTCGAGCACCAGCCAGTCCTGCGCGACGCGCTGCATCCAGGTGCCGGTCAGCGACACGAGTTGGCCGCCCGCGTAGAGACGGTAGTTGCGCACGCGCAACGAGCGGAACATGCGTTGCTTGGCGGCCGAGGCGACGGAGGTGGCGGTAGAGGTAGAAGGAACGGTCGGACGAGAGGCTATTGCTGTCACTGAGGCGAGGTCACTGCTCCGCAAGTTTGTCGAGTAGGGGAATCACGTCGCGCAGGAGGGCGCGTTCGTCGGGGGTGAGTTCGGCGAGCCGCTGCGCCAGCCAGGCATCGCGCGAACGGGTCTCGGACTGCAGCAGCTCACGGCCGGCATCGGTCACCGAGATGATCGCCTGCCGTTTGTCGGACGGGTGCTGGTCGCGCCGCACAAGGCCGCGCTCTTCGAGATTCGCCAGCACCTTCGTCATCGACGGCGGCTGCACCTTCTCGCACGCCGCGAGCTCGCCGGCGCTCATCGGCCCGCGCTTGTTCAGCGTGGCCATCGCCGAGATCTGGGTGAGCGTGACCGACATGTCCACGCGCTGGTTGCGGATCAGGCGGGTCAGGCGCAGCAGGGACGGGCGCAGCAGGGCAGCGAGCTCCGGAGTCGTTCGTCTCGTCGCTGCAGTCACAATCCTTAGTCTAGCTAACTATCTGACGGATTTCCACCGACGTACCCTCGACGCTGTGAGTACCCGTCCCGAGGCACTGCAGGTCAACCCGCGCCCGGTCATCGCGGTGGGTATTGCTCTGTTCTTCGTCGCGTTCGTGGCTCTGCTGCCGTTCTGGACGTGGCTCGGCGAGCACCATCACCGCGACTGGTTGTGGACGGCGCTCGCGGGCTGCCTGCTCGGCCTGGTCGGCTGGTTACTGATGGGCCGGCACCGTCGGGCCGGCCGCACGGTCTAGGCGCCCGGCAAGACCGCAGGGTCAGCCCGGTGTGATCTCGTCGCCGTCGTCGTAGACGACCTCGGCCGTTTCGGAGATCGACGGCACCGTCACCTTCGCCTCACTGTGCGCGCCGCAGCCGTAGTCGACGCTGACGACCTGCCCGTCGCGGTTGGTCATCTCGTTGCCGCACACGCCGAATCCGGCGGCCAGCGACCCGGCGAGCGGGAGGAAGAATCCGCAGGTGCCGCAGTGCGCCGGCGCCTGCCGGGCCATCGCGGTCTCCGGGCCGCCATCGCCTTCCTGCCAGCGCTCGGCGATGTCCAGACGAGCGTCGCGCCCGAGCACCCGCGCCCGGCCGAGCCCGACTTCGAAAGCCACCGCCTCGACCGCCGGGTCGTCGGACTGCACGTAGGACGGCACCAGCCGGCGGTCCCCCGGGTCGGGCGGCAGCAGATCGCCGGGTCCGAGATCACCCGGACGGATCCGCTTGTCCCACGGCACCCAGTCCGGTGCCAAAAGGGCGTCCTGCCCCGGCAGGAGCACGACCTCGTCGACGGTTGCCACCTTGCCGCGCGGCGGCCGCGTCAGCGTCACCGCCCAGTACCACCCGCTGTAGCCGGGCAACGAGGACGCGAACGCATGGGTCACCAGGCGCTCGCCGTCGGCGTGGACGGCGAGGTGGTCACCGACCGCTTCCCCACCCACCTCGACGGCAGCAGCGCGCGCCACGTCGACGGCGCGCGAGAGCAGCGCGTCGGCCTTCACGATCGTTCGCGTCATAACAGGGTCCATTGTTGCGGATGCGCGATGAACGACAACTCGTCGGGGCATTGCGGCAGGATGGAGGCATGGCAAAGACCCCGGGCGAGCCGCCGCGCAAGGCGCGGTTCTCGAAGTCGGGGCACACCTCGCATCAGCCGCGCTTGCCGCATCCGTACGACCCGCCGAGCTACGACCCGCCGCCCCCGCCACGCCGCGCGAACCGACCGGTGCCGCCGGATTCCTACCGGCCGGACCACCCGCAGTCGCGATACCCCGGGCCGGACGACGAGTACTCGGCGCCGCGCTACCACGGGGCGGACGCGCCGCCCGCGGGACCGCCCGCCTCATTGGGCAAGGCGGCGCTGAACCGCACCAACCAGGCCGCCCGCGTCGTCACCCGCAAGGTGATCAGCGCGAGCCAGGCCGACGGCGCACGCGAGTCCGGGCTGACGGCGTTGATCTGGAACCAGGTGCTCAGCTACGGCACCGACGCGATGATCACAGTCGCGCTCGCCGGCACGGTCTTCTTCGGTGCATCCACGCATGCGCAGCGCGGCAACGTGCTGCTCTACCTGCTGATCACGATGGCGCCGTTCGCGGTCGTCGCGCCGATCATCGGTCCCGCCCTCGATCGACTGCAGCACGGGCGTCGCTGGACCATGGCCGGTACCGCGATCGGGCGCGCCGTGCTGGCGATCATCATGGCGGGCCATCCGACCGAACTGCTCGTGCTCTACCCGTGCGCGCTCGGCTCGCTGGTGTTCTCGAAGGCGTACGCGGTCGTCCGGGCTGCGGCGGCGCCCCGGCTCGTCCCGCCC
Organism: Jatrophihabitans sp.; assembly: GCA_036497285.1. Classification (GTDB taxonomy): domain Bacteria; phylum Actinomycetota; class Actinomycetes; order Mycobacteriales; family Jatrophihabitantaceae; genus RYN-133. The sequence goes on along the minus strand of DASXJR010000124.1, from coordinate 16,204 downwards.
GGCATGACCCTCACCGCGGCCAACGCCCGGTTGTCGATCTTCGGCCTCGGATCGACGCTGGTGCTCGGCGGGTTCGTCGGCGTCGTCATCAAAGTCACCGGTTCGTACAGCGCGGGGCTGTGGCTCACCGCCATCGGGTTCGGCGTGTGCGCCTATTTCGCGTTCCGTCTGCCGCCGCAGGTGGATTCGCGCAACGAGGCGCGCCGACACCCCCAGGAACCGCCACGGCCGCGCAGCCAGGACCGCGTCCCGCCGCTCGCGCGAATCCGGGCCTGGGCGCAACGTGGGTTCGACCCGCACGTCGTCATTGCGCTGCAGGGTGAGTCGGCGCTGCGGCTGCTGTCCGGTCTGCTGACGATCTACCTCGCGTTCTACGTCGAGGGCACCACGCACGGGCTCGAGGCCGCCCTCGATCTCGGTGCGGTCGTCGGTGCCGCGGGCCTCGGCAACTTCAGCGGCACGGCCATCGGTACGAAACTGAAGATGGCCAAACCCGAGGCCGTCATCGTCATCTCGGTCGCGATCACGGCCGGGGTCTGTCTGCTCGTCGCGCTCACCTTCGGGATCGTGTTCGCAGTCATCGGCATGTACGTCAGTGCGGTGGCGAACGCGCTGTCCAAGATCGCCCTCGACGCGTTGATCCAGCGCGATGTCGTCGAAACGTTGCGGTCGAGCGCGTTCGCACGCTCCGAGACGTTCCTGCAGCTGGCGTGGGTGGTCGGTGCCGCCATCGGTGTCATCCTGCCGACCAGCGCGAGCGCGGGCGGGGCGATCGGTTTCTGGGTCGCCGGCATCGTGATGGGTGCTGTGGCGATCGTCATCGTGTTGCGCCTGCGCGTGGTGAATCGCGACGAGCAGCCTGTGCACAGCCCCGAGCACGTCCGTCCCGGTGAGATCAACCTGCGCAAGACCCGTCCGTTCTGATGCGGGTTCTCGTCGTCACCGCGGTCGAGGCCGAGCGGGACGCGATCGCGTTGCCGAACGTGATCGCCGGTGGCATCGGACCCGCGGCGAGCGCCGCGGCCACGTCTGCCGCGCTGGCGACGGGACGGTACGACCTCGTCGTCAGCGCGGGTATCGCGGGCGGGTTCGCCCCACTCGGCGTGTGCGACATCGCTGTGGCCAGCACGATCTCGTTCGCCGACCTGGGCAGGGAAACTCCGGACGGCTTCGATGCGCTGTCGATGGCGACGTCACGGTACGAGGTGGCGCCGGCCCTGGCGATCGAACTGGCCGATCGCACCGGCGGGCACCTCGGCACCATCGTGACGGTCGCGACCGTGACCGGAACCGCCGACACTGCCGACGCTCTGGTCGAGCGCTACCCCGACGTGATCGCCGAGGCGATGGAGGGTGCCGGCGTGGCTGCGGCCGCGCAGCAGCATGGTGTGCCGTTCGCCGAGATCCGCGCGATCAGCAACGCCGTCGGACCGCGCGGGGTGTGGCAGGTTCCGGAGGCGCTGGGCGCCCTCGATGCGGCATTTCGGTCGGCCGCGCGAGGATGGACGGCGTGAAGGTCGCCTTTTCGCCCTGTCCGAACGACACGTTCGTCTTCCATGCCTGGACGCATGGCCTGATCGCAGACGCCCCACCGACCGAGGTCACCTTCGCCGACATCGACATCACGAACACCGCGGCCGAACGCGGTGAGTTCGACGTGGTGAAGGTGTCCTACGCCGCGCTGCCGTGGCTGCTCGACCGGTACGCGCTGCTTCCGACCGGCGGGGCGCTCGGTCGCGGGTGCGGGCCGATCGTGCTGACGCGCTCGGCCCTGCCGTCGTTGGACGGCCGGACGGTCGCGGTTCCGTCCGAGCGTTCGACTGCGTACCTGCTGTTCCGGCTCTGGGCGGCCGGCCAGCGCCCGTCCCGCATCGACGTCGTGCCGTTCGCGCAGATCATGCCGGCGGTGCGCGACGGACGCTACGACGCGGGGCTTGTCATTCACGAGGCGCGCTTCGTCTATCCCGAGTACGGACTGCGCGCTCTGGTCGACCTCGGCGAGTGGTGGGAGGGCGACACCGGGCTGCCGATCCCGCTGGGCGCGATCCTCGCGCTGCGCTCGCTCGACGCGGCGCGGTTGACCGAGGTGGTGCGGGCGTCGGTCGAGTACGCGTGGGCGGACCCGTCCGCGTCGCGTGGGTACGTCGCGGAGCACGCGGCGGAGATGGCACCGGATGTCCAGCAGCGCCATATCGATCTGTACGTCAACGAGTTCACCCGCGACCTGGGCGAGGAAGGCTACGCCGCCGTCGAGGCGTTGCTGACCCGCGCGGCCAAGGAGGGCCTCATCCCCGAAGCCCCCGCCATCCGCTGAGCCGCGGGGCAGAGTTGATCACCTCTTCCTCCGGAATGTTCGGTTTCGCGGCTCGAAACCGAACATTCCGGAGGAAAACATGATCAGGCGGAATCCAAGTTGTCGGCGAACGCGCGCAGCAGCCCGGCAACCTTCCGAGACTCGGTGCGATCCGGGTATCGCCCACGCCGCAACGAGTTGGACGTCGAATCGAGCAGCTTGATCAAGTCCTCGACGAGCGGCGCCAGCTCTTCGGCAGGCTTGCGCGTCGCGCGGGCCACCGACGGCATCGGGTCGAGCACCCGCACCTGCATGGCCTGGTTGCCCTTGCGTCCGGACACGATGCCGAACTCGACGCGCTGGCCCTTCTTCAACTCCGTGACGCCTTCGGGCAACGCATCCCGATGGACGAAGACGTCCTCGCCGTCGTCATAGGAGAGGAAGCCGAAACCCTTCTCCGCACTGAAGAACTTCACCTTGCCGGTGGGCACCGGATCCCCCGTCTCGTCACTGCACATGCTGCCAAAAAACAAGGCACGGCACGCCGCAGCGCCTTCCCCATTCAGATTACTCAGCCCGTGCACCCGCGGCGAACGAGATCGCCGATAAGCTGGAGTGTCCGCAACACGAGCGAGAGGCGCATTCATGGCAGGCACGTCGCCCCGGGCCCCGGAGCAGTACTACTACCAGGAGCCGCACCAGCACGAGCTGACGGACTTCCACGTGAACGAGCTCGCCGCCGACCAGGCCGGTGGGCTGTCACCGTTCGGGCCGGACCGTGAGTTCCCTCTGCCGCTCGACAAGATCCGCTACACCCACCCGGGCCCGGCCGACCGGCCGCGGCTGGCCGACGGGCGCTGAGCGCTGACCGCTAACCCGCTCGAATCGCGACCCCCCGCGTCGCTCACGGAGTGGTTGCGGTCCCGCTCCGACGCCGAGCTCGCCGAGCTACTCCGCCGTCGACCCGACCTCGCGCTGCCCGCCCCGTCCGACCTGCCGACGCTGGCGAACCGGCTTTCGGTCCGCACGTCGGTCCAGCGGGCCGTGGACGGGCTCAACGCAGCTCTGCTGCGGGTGCTCGAGGCCCTCGTGCTGGCCACCACGGACTCGCGGGTCCGGCCGGCCGACGCCGCAGCCCTGCTCGGCGTGACCGACCTCGGGCCGGCCCTGGACGAGCTGCGCTCGCTGGCGCTGGTGTGGGGCGCGGAGGAGCACCCGCACCTGGTCGCGTCGGTGCGCGAGTCGCTGGGCACGTACCCGGCCGGCCTCGGCCGTCCCGCCGCCACGCTGCTGCGCCAGGTCCCGGACGTCCAACTCGCGCCGGTGCTGCGGTCACTGGGGCTGCCGCCGGCGGCCCAGCCGCAGGCGGGCGAGGCGGTCGCGCGCGTCCTCGCCGATCCGGACCGCGTCGCCGAGCTGATCGCCGGCTGCGACGAGGCGGAACGCGACATCCTGAACCGGCTCGCCCAGGGCCCGCCGGTCGGCCTGTTGCGCATGCGCCCTGGCGACACTCCGCCCGGGGCCACCCTGACGATGCGCGGGCTGCTGATCCCCATCGAGGGTCAGACCGTCGAGCTGCCCCGCGAGGTCGGCCTGGTGCTGCGCCCCAGGCCGCTCGGTGCGATCGCGGCCGGGCCGCCGGATATCAGCGTCGTCGAGCGCACCCCGGCCGCGCTGGACACCATCGGCACGACTGCCGTGCTGGAGGCCGTCCGCCTGGTCGACGCACTCGCCGACAACTGGACGGCCAACCCGCCGGCCCAGCTACGCTCCGGCGGCGTCGGGGTCCGCGAGCTGCGCCGTACCGCACGCGATCTGGGGACGGACGAGACCACCGTCGCACTGATCGCCGAGGTGGCGGCAGCGGCGGGCCTGGTCAACGCCACGCACAGCATCGAGCCGGTGTACCTGCCGACCACCGAGTTCGACACCTGGCGCCGGCGCAGCACCGCATCGCGCTGGGCCGACCTCGCCCAGGCCTGGATCGCGATGACCCGGCAACCCAGCCTGGTCGGCCAGCGCGGCGAACGTGAGCGGCTGATCACCCTGCTCAGTCCGGACGTCGAGCGCGGCACCATCCCGGGCCTGCGCACCCGGGCCCTGGACGCCCTGTCCGAGCTCGCGCCGGGCAGCGCACCCACCAGCGCCGAGCAGGTGCTGGCTCGGATGGCCTGGCGCGAGCCTCGCCGGGCCAGCGGATACCGGCCGGTGCTGGCCGCGATCCTGGCCGAGGGCGACCTGCTCGGCGTGACCGCGGCGGGTGGGCTGACCGGGTACTCGCGGACCCTGCGCAGCGGCAGCCGGGCCGTCGCCGAGCAGGTACTCACCAACGCTTTGCCGGCTCCCGTAGACCACTTCCTCGTCCAACCCGACCTGACCGTCGTCGTGCCAGGGCCGCCCACGACCGAGCTCGCTTCCCAACTCGCCCTGACCGCCGATCTCGAGTCGACCGGCGGGGCTAGCGTCTACCGGCTCACCGAGGCGTCGATCCGACGCGCACTCGACGCCGGCCGCAGCGGCACCGACATCGCCGCCATGATCAGCCAGCGGTCGCGCACCCCGGTGCCGCAGTCACTGAGCTACCTGATCGACGACCTGGCCCGGCGCCACGGCATGCTGCGGTCCGGCGTCGCGACGTCCTACCTGCGCTGCGAAGACGAAGCGTTGCTGGCGCGGGTGCTCTCAGACCGCAACGTCAGCGGGCTGCAACTGCGCCGGATCGCGCCGACCGTCGTCATCAGCGCCGCCCCGGTGGCCGAGGTTCTCGGCCACCTGCGCGAGGCGGGCTACGCACCGGCCGCCGAGACACCCGACGGCGAGGTGATCGCGCTCGGTGGTGAGCCGCTGCGGGCGCCGTCGCGGCAGCCGGTTCGGGTCGTCCGGTCGCGGCCGGACACCGTGTCGAACCTGGCCGAGGTGGTCAAGCGGGTGCGCTCGGGGGACGCACTGACCGAAATCAGCCGCCGGGTGCCCCCGATCGCCCAGCAGGTTCCGGGCGTCACGTCCGCAGCGACCATGGGCTTGCTGCGCGAGGCGATCCGGGCCGAGCAGACCGTGATGATCGGTGTGGCCGAGTCCGACGGCACGTCCGCGCGGCACACGCTGGTGCCGATCTCGATGGCCGGCGGGTTCGTGCGCGGGCAGCAGGAGGGCCGTGCCGGGTTGGTGTCCTACCCGCTGCACCGGATCACCGCGGCGACCATCGTCGCGCAGTCGGACGACGCGGGCGAGCGGTGAGCTCGCCAGGGCGCGCGCCGATTTGAAACAATGGACGGTCGCCGCTGAATTTGGGAGTCACGTGAGCACCCCACGAAACTGCTTCGCAAAGAACACTTCGCACTTTCGCGAGGACGCCGCATGACCGACGGACCGCTGATCGTCCAGTCCGACAAAACCTTGCTCCTCGAGGTCGACCACCCGGCCGCAGCCGAGGCGCGCGCTGCCATCGCCCCGTTCGCCGAGCTCGAGCGCAGCCCGGAGCACGTCCACACCTACCGGTTGACCCCGCTGGGACTGTGGAACGCCCGAGCCGCCGGCCACGACGCGGAGCAGGTCGTCGACGCCCTTGTCCGGTTCAGCCGGTATGCGGTGCCGCACGCGCTGCTCGTCGACGTCGCGGACACGATGGACCGGTACGGACGGCTGCAACTCGCCAAACACCCGACGCACGGGCTCGTCCTGATCAGCCTCGACCGGGCGGTGCTGGAAGAGGTCGTGCGGCAGAAGAAGATCGCGCCGATGCTCGGTGAGCGCATCGATCAGGACACGATCGCGGTCCACCCGTCCGAACGCGGCCGGCTCAAGCAGGCGCTGCTCAAGGTCGGCTGGCCCGCCGAGGACCTCGCCGGCTACGTCGACGGCGAGGCGCACCCCATCGAGCTGCGCCAGGACGACTGGCACCTGCGCGAGTACCAGCAGCAGGCCGTCGACATGTTCTGGCAGGGCGGCTCCGGCGTCGTCGTCCTCCCCTGTGGCGCCGGCAAGACCCTGGTGGGCGCGGCCGCGATGGCCGAGGCGAAGGCGACCACTCTCATCCTGGTCACCAACACCGTCGCCGGACGGCAGTGGAAGCGCGAACTGATCGCCCGCACCTCGCTGACCGAGGAGGAGATCGGCGAGTACAGCGGCGAGAAGAAGGAGATCCGGCCGGTCACCATCGCCACCTACCAGGTGATGACGACGCGCCGGAAGGGCGAATACCGCCACCTCGAGCTGTTCGACAGCCGCGACTGGGGGCTGATCGTCTACGACGAGGTGCACCTGCTGCCGGCGCCGATCTTCCGACTCACCGCCGACCTGCAGTCGCGCCGCCGGCTCGGGCTGACCGCCACGCTGATCCGCGAGGACGGCCGCGAGGGCGACGTGTTCTCGCTGATCGGCCCGAAGCGCTATGACGCGCCGTGGAAGGACATCGAGAACCAGGGCTGGATCGCGCCGGCCGACTGCACCGAGGTGCGCGTGACGCTCACCGACGCCGAGCGCATGGGGTACGCGACCGCCGAGCCCGAGGACCGCTACAAGCTCGCCGCCACCGCGCGCACCAAGCTGCCGGTGATCAAGACGATAGTCGACAGGCATCCTGATGATCAGGTTCTCGTAATCGGCGCGTACCTCGATCAGCTCGACGACGTCGCCGCCGAACTCGACGGTGCGCCCATCATCCAGGGCTCGACCCCGAACCGGGAACGCGAAGTGCTGTACGACGCGTTCCGGCGCGGGGAAGAACGCGTGCTCGTAGTGAGCAAAGTGGCGAACTTCTCGATCGATCTGCCCGAGGCTGCGGTCGCGGTGCAGATCAGCGGGACGTTCGGCTCGCGGCAGGAGGAAGCGCAACGGCTCGGACGGGTGCTGCGACCCAAGAAGGACGGCCGGCAGGCGCATTTCTACACCGTCGTCGCCCGCGACACCCTCGACTCCGAGTACGCCGCGCACCGCCAGCGCTTCCTCGCCGAACAGGGCTACGCCTACACCATCGTCGACGCCGACGATCTGCTGCGCCCTCTCTAGGACGGCCGCGACGTCGACGTCTTCGCCCTCCTCGTCGTCGCGCTCAAAGCCCGAGCCGAATCAGCGGCGCGTCGGATAGAGGTCGGTGGCGTAGCGGGCCATGAGTGCGCCGACCGCGTCCGGATCGAGCATGCCGTTTGCGCCGGGCCGCAATTGCTGCAGTTCGCGGAAGTAGTCGATGTAGCGCTGAGGAGAGATCGTGACGAGCACTTGGGCGGGCTCGTCATTCGAGGCGTTGCCGAAGGCATGCGGAACGTCGATCGGAGCCGTGCACAGGCCACCGACGGTGAGCACCTGCGCTGTATCCCTGGACGTGAAGCGGACGGCGCCACTGAGCACGTAGAACGTCTCCTCGTGCTCGCGGTGTACGTGCTGCGGCGGCCCGGTCCAGCCTGGGGGCATTTGCACGTCGAGCACCCCGAGGCGTTGGCCGGTGTGGCTGCCGTCTTCCAGGATGCGGTTCACGACCGGTCCGGCGGAGCAGGATTCGCCGCCCGAAGGCGGTACCAGGTAGAGGGCGGAATCGGCGGACATGACGAACTCCCTCCGTGACATCGAGATCGCGTATTGAGGCCGTCCTATCACGTAATTCATGGCCGCAGATGTGAGAGATGGGAGATCTTCCCGGGCTGGACGGGTGCCGGTGCTCTACCGATCAGGAACCGCGTGCCGTGATGCTCTTGCGCACACCCGGTTGATCCGAAGGGAGCACCACCATGATCAACGCCATGAAAGCGAGCGCCCTGCTCACCGTCGCAGCGGCCACCACAACTGCGATCGCCCTCGTCGGCACCGACTCCGCGTCGGCGCACACGACCCGTCACACGATGCACCTGACCAGCCGACAGTTGCAGGACCACATGGTCGGCGACATCGACGTCTCGACCGACAAGGACACACAGCACGGTGCCGTGACCGGCTACGACGTGACGTCGTGCCGCATCAACACCACCACCCACACAGCGAATTGCAGCGTCGCCCTCGCGCGCTCGAACGGCATTCTGCTCGCACACGTGTCGACCAACCTGAACAACGGCCGGGGCAAGGGAACGGTCCTCGGCGGAACACGTGCCTTCCACGGCGCGACGGGCACCGTCACGTTGGCGCTGCCCCACGTGACGATCGTCTGGAACAACTGACCCAGGGCGGCGGCGTCGCAGTCGCGGCGCCGCCGGTTTGGATGCTGCGAACCGACCGACAGCGGTGGAAGATGTGCGCCATGAGTGACGATCACCCTCCGGGGCCGCGAGTCATCGCGGCCTGGACGGCGGCAGCGGCCCTGGCGACCGCCGCCGGGTTGTCCGCCACGATCTGGAGCACAGTCGTCGAGCACTCCTCGCTGGCCCTGGAGATCCTCAACGACCTGCCCGTGGTCGGCTGCGTCGTCGTCGGCGCCGTGATCGTCGCGGCCCGACCGGCGAACCGGATCGGTTGGTGGCTGCTCGCCGGCGGCGTGTGCTGGGCGCTCGGCGCCGCGTGCATCGCACTCGCCGAACACGGTCTCGTCCACTCCCCCGGATCGATTCCCGCGGCGGGCGCAGCGGCCGTCCTCGGACAGGTCATCAGGGGATTTGGTTGGAACGCGCTCACACTGGCAGTGCCCGTGTACTTCCCTGACGGTCATGTCCTCAACGAGCGGTGGCGCTGGCTGAACACGGCGCTGGTCGTCGTGTTAGTGGCGTCGGTGCTCGACCCGATCCTCGACCCGCAAGCGGATCTCACCAACGTCGGCCATTGGCACAATCCCCTTGCACCACAGGGTAATTGGGAGTTCGTCAACCTTCCCGTGTTCATCGCCCACATGCCGTTGGCGGCCGTCGTCACCGTCGCTGCGGTCGTGCAACTCGTGCAACGGTGGCGCACCGGCGACGAATACACCCGCCAGCAACTCCTGCTGTTCGCCTGCGCGGTCGCGGTCACTGTGGTGGCCGCGCCGATCGGCTTGTTCGCCGACGGCGGCGCGTGGGTGTTCGGCACGACCGCTCTGTGCATTCCGATCGCGGTCGGATTCGCGGTGCTCGCCGGCGGTTTGTACGACCTGCGGACGGCCGCCAATCGGACGATCGTGTGGCTCACGCTGTCGATAAGCATTGCGGCGCTGTTCGCCCTCGTGATCGGACTGGGCAGCCTCATCCACGGCGGCGCACATGCGCCGTGGTCGACGTGGCTCGCCGCGGGCATCGCCGCGGCCCTGTTCGCTCCGTTGCGCGACTTCCTCCAGCGCGGCGTGAACCGACTGATGTACGGACGATGGAACGAGCCGTACGAGCTGCTCGCGACGCTGGGCAAACAACTCGAAGCAGCAACGGATGTCGACCGGCTACTGGCCGACGTCGTGACCGAGCTGGAATCGCTCGGGTTGCGCGAAGTACGGATCGCCGCACCCGACGAACATCCCGAACCGGTCGGAACGGACGAGCTGATCCCGCTGTCCGCTTACGGGACGCTCGTCGGGACGCTGTGTTACCGCAGCCCCGAGGTGCCGCTGCGCCCGCGTGACCGGCGCCTGGTCGAAGACCTGACCGCGCACGTGGCCGGCGTGTTGCATGCCCGCATGCTCATGCAGGATCTGCAGCGTGCCCGCGAACGGCTCGTGCTCGGGCGCGAGGAGGAGCGCCGCAGGTTGCGGCGCGATCTGCACGACGGGCTCGGACCGGCCCTCGCCGGTCATCTCCTGCGGCTGGATGTCATCCACGGGCGCCTCGGCGGTGATGAGGTGGGCGGCCTGGTCGACGCACTGCGCGCGGACCTTCGCGACACCGTCGACGAAGTGCGCAGGGTCGTGGAAGGACTGCGCCCGCCGGCGCTCGACGAGCTCGGGCTGTGCGGCGCGCTCGAGCAGGCGGGCAACCGGCTCACGTCCGGCAGCCGGGTCGTCGTCGACATCAGCGTCGGCCCCTTGCCCGCGCTCCCCGCCGCGGTCGAGGTCGCGGCCTATCGCATCGGTACCGAGGCGCTCGCGAACGCGGTCCGGCATGCGGATCCCTCCCGGTGCAGCGTCGCCATCACGGTCGAGACCGGCACGCTCGTGTTGACGATCTGTGACGACGGCATCGGATTCTCGTCCGGCTCGCCGACCGGGAACGGACTGCACACCATGCGCGAACGCGCCGAGGAACTGCGCGGAAGTCTGACGGTCGGCCCGGCGAAGGCGGGTCGCGGCAGTGTCGTCACCGCGAGGATTCCTGTCCGCATGACAGCCGCCGTGGCGCCGGCGGTCCCATGACGACTCGCGTACTCGTTGTCGACGACCACCCCGTCTACCGCGACGGGCTGGTCGCCGTGGTCACCGCCGCGAGCGACATGACGGTGATCGACGCGGTCGGCGACGGTGGCGACGCGGTGGCCTCGACCGAACGGACCGAGATCGACGTCGTGCTCATGGACCTGAACCTGCCGACCATGTCAGGTGTCGCTGCAACCGCCGCGATCACCGCACGCCCGCAGCCGCCGGCAGTGCTGGCCGTCACGATGGTCGACGACGACGACACGGTGGTCGCCGCACTGCAGGCCGGCGCGCGTGGCTACGTCCTGAAGGGAGCGCCAGGCGACGAAATCGTCGCCGCGATCCGCACGGTTGCATCCGGCGGTGCTGTCTTCGGTGCGGGGGTCGCTGCGCGGGTACTCGCGGCGACGGCGGGTCGACAGCGTGCGTCACGACCGCCGATGCCGGACGACCTCACCGACCGCGAACGCGACGTCCTCGACCAACTGGCCGCCGGCGCGAGCAACGCCCAGATCGCGCGATCGCTCGGGCTGTCGGTGAAGACCGTGCAGAACTACGTGTCGCGCATTCTGGACAAGCTGCAGGTGTCCGATCGCACACAAGCTGCGCTGCGGTACCGCGACCGCAGTGCACCGGATTAGGGGGATCCGCCCGGTACGGTCGGAGCGTGCGCCGCCTCCTCCTCGCTGCCGTGCTGGCCGGCCTGACCGCCGTCGCCGGTTGCTCGTCGTCCGATGGCAGCTCGCCGTCGACCGCGGCCGCTTCCGGAGCCTCGAGCAAACCAGCGCAGGAACTGGCTCACAAGCTGCGCGCCGGCACGTCCAGACTCACCAGCGCGCACATCAAGGTCGACGCGGGATCGATCGGCGGCACGTCCGAAGGCAACGTGACCTTCAAGGACGGCACGGCCACGGCGTCGGACATCACCCTGAACCAGTCCGGCTCGACCCGCATTGTGACCGTCGGTGACACCAGCTACGCGAAGCTCCCCGGCGGTCGCAACACCTCGGGCAAGCCGTGGGTGGTCGTCAGCAACGACACCAGCAACGAGTTCGTGCGCGCGCTGGTCGGCCAGGTGTCGATCATCAAGGCTGCGGTGTCCGTACCGGCCATCGCCGACCTCGTGGCGAGCGCGAGTTCGGTGCGCGATCTCGGCACGTCCGCAGCCGGTCGCCACTATGCGCTCTCGCTCGACATGAACCGCGTGAAGCAGACGACGCTCGGGGCGCAGCTCGCCACCCTGGGCACCAATCCCCTGCCGGTAGACATCTATCTCGATGCGAAGAACCGCCCGGCGCAGGTCACGATCTCGGCGCGGTTGGGTCGACAGTCCCTGCCCATCACGATCACCGCCGGCAAGTTCAACGCCCCCGTCACCATCACCGCTCCGCCCGCGAACGAGGTCGCGCAATGACGACGCCCGCCACGCCCGTCCCCGACGAGAAGGACTGGACGTGGGTGCTCGAGCGTCCGTGTCCGGAGTGCGGTTTCGACGCCTCCGCGATCACCGGTGCCGACGTCGCGGGGCAGCTGCGGACTGCGATCGCCACACTGCGCTCGGCCGTCCTCGCGCCGGACTCGAACGTCAGGCCGCAACCGACGGTATGGTCCGCGCTCGAATACGGCTGCCACGTGCGCGATGCGTGCATCGTGTTCGGCACCAGGCTGGCCTCGATGAGGCATGTGAATGACCCGCAGTTCGCGAATTGGGACCAGGACCAGACCGCGCTCGCGGACCGCTACTGGGACCAGGAACCGGCCCGGGTCGCCGACGAGCTGTCGGTCGAGTGCGAGCGCATCGCCGACGATTTCGCGAGGGTCACCGACGACGAATGGCAACGTCCCGGCCGCCGCTCGAACGGCTCGGTGTTCACCGTCGACACGCTCGCGAGGTACCTGCTGCACGACGCCGTTCACCACGTGCACGATGTCGCCACCTGACGCGTACGGTCACGAACCCGGACATCTGCCGCCGCTGGTCGGGTGGCAACCGCCGATCAGGACAATGGCTGAGTGCACGTCGCGCTCACCATCCTCGCCCTGGTCGCGGTCGTCGGCTTCGTGGCAGGGTGCGCGCGCCGGATGGGCTGGTCCGAACCGCTTGCCCTGGTCGTCGTCGGTACCGGGATCTCGTTCATTCCGCATTTCCTCGACATCACGCTGAGCCCCAATCTCGTCCTCTTCGGTCTGCTTCCGCCGCTGCTCTACGGCGCCGCGATCCGCACGTCCCTCGTCGACTTCCGGGCCAACCGGCGCGCCATTCTGCTGCTGTCGATCGGCCTGGTCGCGTTCACGACGGTGGCGGTGGGGCTGGTCGCCTGGTGGGTGGTCCCGGGGATCACGGCGGCCGCGGGCCTGGCGCTCGGCGCCGTCGTCGCGCCGCCGGACGCGGTTGCGGCAACGACGGTCGCCCGCCGGGTCGGGCTGCCGCGCCGCATCGTGTCGATCCTCGAGGGCGAGAGCCTGGTCAACGACGCCACGGCACTCGTCGCGTTGAACACCGCGATCGCGGCGATCACGTCGAGCGTGTCCGTGGGATACGTGGCGTGGGACTTCGCCCGGGCCGCCGTGGGTGGCGTGCTCGTCGGGCTGGTCGTCGCGGTCGTACTCGCGTTCGTCCGCAAGCGGATCAACGACCCGGTGCTGGACACCACGCTGTCGTTCGCGGCGCCGTACGTCGCGTTCCTGCCGGCCGAAGAAATCAAGGCGTCCGGCGTGCTCGCGGTGGTGGTGGCGGGCCTGATCCTCGGGCACAAGGCGCCGTACCTGCAGTCGGCGCGGTCGCGCATCGCCGAGAACATCAACTGGCGCACCGTGCAGTTCCTCCTCGAGAACGTGGTGTTCCTGCTGATCGGCCTGCAGATCCGCGATCTGCTCGACAGCGTGCGCAGCTCCCACGTGCCGTGGACGCAGGTGGTGTGGGTCTGCGCGGCGGTGCTCGTCGCCACGATCCTCGCGCGGGTCCTGTGGATGTTCGCGGTAGTCGGCATCCTGCGGGCGCTGCGCCAGCCGATCTGGTCGTTCGGCGTGACCATGGTGGTCGCATGGGCGGGCATGCGCGGCGTGGTCACCCTGGCAGCGGTGTTCCTGCTGCCCGCCGCGACCCCGCAGCGCGCACTGCTCGCGTTGGCTGCGTTCACCGTGGTGGCGGGCACGCTGCTCGTTCAGGGCTTGACCTTGCCGTGGCTCGTCCGGCGCCTGCATCTGCCGAGCCCGGACGCCGCGGAGGACGCGCTGCAGGCCGCCGGGCTGGTCAATGCAGCCGGACGGGCCGGCCTGGCCGTTCTCGACGAGCTGAGGTCCGAGGACGACCCACCCGAGGTGATCGACGAGCTGCGCGAGCGTGCGATGCGGCGCACCAACCAGATCTGGGAGCAGCTGGGGCGCCCGCAGGATCAGCTCGAACCGCCCGCTGCGGCCTACCGCCGCCTCCGGTTGCAGATGCTGTCGGCCGAGCGGGGATCGATCCTCGAGGCGCGCGACACCGGCCGGTACGACGACGACGTGCTGCGCGTGGCGCTGACGGCGATCGACTTCGAGGAGTCGCTGCTCGACCGCATCGAGGACGCCGCGGCCCGCCTCGACGAGGAGTTGGTCACGCCCGAGACCCGCGCGGGCGACTGCGAGCACCTGAGCCATGCCCCGAAGATCGTGCGGGCTAACACCCCGGACGGGTGCGAGGAGTGCTTGATCGAGGGCACCCGCTGGGTGCACCTGCGGCTGTGCCTGACGTGCGGGCACGTCGGGTGCTGCGACTCGTCCGTCCGCAAGCACGCCACCGCGCACTTCCACGGGACCGAGCATCCGGTGATGCGCAGCATCGAACCCGGCGAGGCCTGGCGCTGGTGCTATGTGGACGACCTGCTCGGCTGAGCTGGATCGACCATCTGCCCGACCGCAGCCCGACGCGGCAAAATGATCACCTTTTCCTCCAGAATGTTCGGTCTAAGCGGCCCAAACCGAACATCCTGGAGGAAAACCTGATCAACGGCGCCCGGGCACGACGAAGGGCCGGCCCAACCGGACCGGCCCTTCGCTTCGTACAGGTGGACTCAGAAGTCCATGTCACCGCCGGGCATGCCGCCGCCCGCGGGGGCAGCCGACTTCTCCGGCTTGTCGGCCACAACGGCCTCGGTGGTGAGGAACAGCGCCGCGATGGACGCCGCGTTCTGCAGCGCGGAGCGGGTCACCTTCGCCGGCTCCACGATGCCCTCCTTGAACATGTCGACGTACTCGCCGGTCTGGGCATTGAGCCCGTGACCCGGCTGCAGCGTGCTGACCTTCTCAGAGACGACGCCGCCTTCAAGACCGGCGTTGATCGCGATCTGCTTGAGCGGGGCGGTCAGCGCGACGCGCACGATGTTCGCGCCCGTCGCCTCGTCACCGACCAGGTCCAGCTTGTCGAACGCGCTCGCGGCGGCGTTGGCCAACGCCACGCCACCACCCGGGAGCAGGCCCTCCTCGACGGCCGCCTTCGCGTTGCGAACGGCGTCCTCGATGCGGTGCTTGCGCTCCTTGAGCTCGACCTCGGTCGCGGCGCCGACCTTGATGACCGCAACACCGCCGGCGAGCTTCGCCAGGCGCTCCTGCAGCTTCTCGCGGTCGTAGTCGCTGTCGCTGTTCTCGATCTCGGCGCGGATCTGGTTGACGCGACCCTGGATCTGGTCGGCGTCACCGGCGCCCTCGACGATGGTGGTCTCGTCCTTGGTGACAACGACCTTGCGGGCCTTGCCCAGCAGTTCGAGGCCGGTGTTCTCCAACTTGAGGCCGACGGTCTCGCTGATGACCTGACCACCGGTCAGGATCGCGATGTCGCCGAGCATGGCCTTGCGGCGATCGCCGAAGCCGGGAGCCTTGACGGCAACCGACTTGAACGTGCCACGGATCTTGTTCACGACCAGGGTCGCAAGGGCTTCGCCCTCAACGTCCTCGGCGATGATCAGCAGGGGCTTGCCCGACTGCACGACCTTGTCGAGCAGCGGGAGTAGGTCCTTGTTGGCCGACACCTTGGAGTTGACCACCAGGATGTACGGGTCCTCGAGGACGGCCTCGAGACGCTCCGGGTCGGTCACGAAGTACGGCGCGATGTAACCCTTGTCGAAGCGCATGCCCTCGGTGAGCTCAAGCTCGAGGCCGAAGGTGTTGCTCTCCTCGACAGTGATGACGCCTTCCTTGCCGACCTTGTCCATGGCCTCGGCGATCATCTCGCCGATGGCCGGGTCGCCGGCCGAGATGGAGGCGGTCGAAGCGATCTGCTCCTTGGTCTCCACGTCCTTGGCGAGCTTGGACAGCTCCTCGCTCACCCGCTCGACGGCGGCCTCGATGCCCCGCTTGAGGGCCATCGGGTTCGCGCCGGCCGCGACGTTGCGCAGACCTTCGCGCACCAGGGCCTGGGCCAGCACGGTGGCCGTGGTGGTGCCGTCACCCGCGACGTCGTCGGTCTTCTTCGCGACCTCCTTGACCAGCTCGGCGCCGATCTTCTCCCACGGGTCCTCGAGCTCGATCTCCTTGGCGATGCTCACACCATCGTTGGTGATGGTGGGCGCGCCCCACTTCTTCTCGAGGACGACGTTGCGACCCTTCGGGCCCAGCGTCACCTTCACGGCGTCAGCCAACTGGTTCATGCCGCGCTCCAGCGAGCGTCGGGCGTCCTCGTCGAAAGCGATCATTTTTGCCAT
>DASXJR010000123.1:0-1959 GCA_036497285.1 Jatrophihabitans sp. | reverse complement strand
GCTCAGCCTGTTCAAAGACGTGTGCAGCGACTACGTGCAGATGTGCACCGTGCCCCAGCAGCTGCCGAATCTCATCGACCGGGCCATCCGCGTCGCGGAGTCCGAGCACGCGCCGACCTGCATCATCTTCCCCTCCGACGTCCTCGAAATGCCGTACGAGCCGCCGGAGCACGCCTTCAAGCAGGTGCCGTCGAGCCTCGGCATCGCACAACCGGTCGTGACACCCGACGACGCGGCGGTGCGGCAGGCGGCGGACATCCTGAACGCCGGCGAGAAGGTCGCCCTGCTCGTCGGTCAGGGCGCGCGTGGCTGCGGCGAGGAGATCGCGCAGCTCGCGGAACTGCTCGGCGCAGGTGCGGCCAAGGCCCTGCTAGGCAAGGACGTGCTGCCCGACGACCTGCCGTGGGTGACCGGATCGATCGGCCTGCTCGGCACGATCCCGTCGTACAAGCTGATGACCGGGTGCGACACCCTGCTCACCATCGGGTCGAACTTCCCGTACACCCAGTTCCTGCCGGAGTTCGGGCAGGCGCGGGCGGTGCAGATCGACCGGTCCGGCAAGTGGATCGGTATGCGTTACCCGTACGAACTGAATCTCGTCGGCGATGCCAAAGCCACCCTGCGCGCGCTGATCCCGCTTCTCGACCGCAAGCCCGACCGCTCCTGGCGCGAGAAGATCGAGAGCGACGTGGCTTCGTGGTGGCAGACCCTCGAACGTCAGGCACTGACCGACGCCGACCCGGTCAACCCGATGCGGATCTTCTACGAGCTGTCCCAGCGGCTGCCGTCCAACGCGATCGTGGCGTCGGACTCGGGCAGTGCGGCGAACTGGTACGCGCGGCATCTGCGCTTCACCGGTGACGTGCGCGGTTCGCTCTCGGGCACGCTCGCCACGATGGGCCCGGGAGTTCCGTACGTCATCGGCGCGAAGTGGGCGCATCCGGACCGCCCGTCGATCGCGTTGGTGGGTGACGGCGCGATGCAGATGAACGGCCTGGCCGAACTGATCACGATCGGCCGGTACTGGCGGCAATGGGCCGACCCGCGGCTGATCGTGGCGGTGCTGCACAACGACGACCTCAACCAGGTGACGTGGGAGATGCGGGCGATGGAAGGCGCGCCGAAGTTCGCCGAGTCGCAGACGTTGCCGGACGTCGACTACGCCGCGTTCGCGCGCGGGCTCGGCCTGGGCGGCGTCAACGTCGACACCGCCGACGCGGTCGGCGGTGCGTGGGAACAGGCGCTGGCCGCCGACCGTCCGACCGTGCTGGACGTGCGGTGCGACCCGAACGTCCCGCCGATCCCGCCGCACGCCACCTTCGAGCAGGTCAAGGCGATGGCCGGCGCGGTGTTCCACGGCGACGAGGACACCTGGGGATTCGTGAAGGAGGGAGTCAAGCAAAAGGTGCAGCAGTACCTACCGGGGAGCAAGACCAAGTGACGGCCGACCGGTCGGCGCTGGAACGGGCGCTCGCGGCCGCCGTGGACGGTGAGGTGCGTTTCGACGCCGGCACCCGGGCGGCCTACTCCACCGACGCGTCCAACTTCCGGCAGGTGCCGATCGGTGTCGTGGTGCCACGCTCGATCGATGCCGCGGTGGCCGCGATCGCGGTGTGCCGCGAGCTCGACGTGCCGGTGCTGTCGCGCGGCGGCGGCACGAGCCTGGCCGGACAGTGCACCAACACCGCGGTCATGATCGACTGGGCGAAGTACTGCAACCGGGTGCTGTCGGTCGACCCCGACGCCCGTACATGCATGGTCGAGCCCGGCATCGTGCTGGACGTGCTCAACGACCAGCTGAGCCGATACGGGCTGCGGTACGGACCGGAGCCCGCGACGCACCCGAACTGCACGCTCGGCGGCATGATCGGCAACAACTCGTGCGGCGCCACCGCGCAGCGCACGGGGAAGGTCGTCGACAACATCGCGCGGCTCGAGGTGCTGCTCTACGACGGCACC
>DASXJR010000122.1:0-18778 GCA_036497285.1 Jatrophihabitans sp. | reverse complement strand
CGCTATTGCGGGATGGGGTAATTGGCAGCCCGCCGGCCTTTGGAGCCGTGCAGTCTGGGTTCGAGTCCCAGTCCCGCAGCACAGTCCTCTGTGGAAGGGAACTCCGTGGCGCCACTCGCCCTGATCGTGCTCGCCGCCGGTGAGGGCACCCGGATGAAATCGCCGGCCCTTCCCAAGGTGTTGCACGGTTTCGCCGGACGTTCGCTGCTCGGTCATGTGCTCACCGCGGGCGCTCCGCTGGAGCCCGCGCACACAGTCGTGGTCGTCGGCCACCGCGCGGACGAGGTGACTGCGCACCTGCGCGACATCGCGCCGAGCGCTGTGCCGGTGCTGCAGGCCGAGCAACACGGCACGGGGCACGCCGTCCGGCTCGCCCTCGAGGCCGTCCCCGCTGACGCGACCGGCACCGTGGTCGTCGTTCCCGGCGACGCACCACTGCTGACCCCCGAGGCACTGACCGCGCTCGTCGACGCGCATGACAACGCCGCGGCGACACTGCTGACGAGCGTGGTGGACGACCCGACGGGGTACGGACGGGTGATCCGGGCCGCCGACGGCAGCGTGCAGCGCGTCGTCGAACAGAAGGACGCCGACGCCGGCGAGCTCGCCGTGCACGAGGTCGCGACGAGCGTGTACGCCTTCGACCACGCGGCGCTGCGCTCGGCTGTGGACGGGCTGTCCCGCGACAACGCCCAGGGCGAGGAGTATCTGCCCGACGTCGTCGCGATCCTGGTCGCCGAGCAGGCCCGGGTCGGTGCGGTCACCGTCCCCGCGGACCAGACCGCGGGCGTCAACGACCGGGTGCAGCTGGCCGCCGCACACCGCATCTACAACGGCCGCCTGCTCGACGCGCACATGCGCGCGGGTGTCACCGTGATCGACCCCGCCACGACCTGGGTCGACGCCGAGGTCACGCTCGAGCCCGACGTCACGCTCGAACCCGCGACCGACCTGCACGGCGCGACCCGCATCGCCGGCGGCGCCTGGGTGGGCCCCCAGGTGACACTCACCGACACCACCGTGGGAGCACGCAGCCGGGTCACCCGCGCGACCGCCACCGAGGCCGTGATCGGCGCGGACGTCACGATCGGCCCGTATGCATGTCTGCGTCCCGGCACGAGGTTGTCCGACGGCGTACACATCGGCACCTACGTCGAGGTGAAGGGCTCCGAGGTCGGCCCGGGCAGCAAGGTCCCGCACCTGACCTATGTCGGCGACGCGACGATCGGCGCGCACAGCAACATCGGCGCGTCCTCGGTGTTCGTCAACTACGACGGCGTGGCCAAGCACCGCAGCGTGGTCGGCGACCACGTCCGGGTCGGTTCGGACACGATGATCGTCGCGCCGGTCGAGATCGGCGACGGCGCGTACACCGCGGCGGGTTCGGTGATCGTGTCCGACGTCCCACCCGGAGCGATGGCCGTGGCCCGCGGCAAACAGCGAAACGTGGCAGGCTGGGTAGGACGCAAGAGAGCTGGGACGCCCGCTGCCGAGGCCGCCGAACGGGCGCAGAGTCAGAACGAGGGCAACAGCTGATGAGCACACTCGAGGTCGCCGGTCGCAAGAGCCTGGTCTTGCTCTCCGGCGGGGCCTACACCGAGCTTGCCGACGAGATCGCCGCGCACATCGGCGTCACGATCATGCCGACGACCCGGCGCGAGTTCGCGAACGGCGAGCTGTTCATCCGGCCGAACGAGTCCGTGCGCGGCACCGACGCGTTCGTCATCCAGGCCTACCCACAGCCGATCAACAAGTGGGTGATGGAAAGCCTGATCCTCGTCGACGCGCTCAAGCGGGCCTCGGCGAAGCGGATCACCGTCGTCGCGCCGTTCTATCCGTACTCGCGCCAGGACAAGAAGCACCGCGGCCGCGAACCCATCTCGGCACGCCTGATCGCCGACCTGTTCAAGACCGCAGGGGCCGACCGGCTGATGGCCGTCGACCTGCACACCGCACAGATCCAGGGGTTCTTCGACGGGCCGGTCGACCACCTGTTCGCGCTGCCGCTGCTGTCGCAGTACGTGTTGCACAAGTACGGCCGCGAGGACCTCGTGGTCGTCTCCCCCGACACCGGACGCGTGCGCACCGCCGAGCAGTGGGCCGATTCGTTGGGTGGCCTGGACATCGCTTTCGTGCACAAGACCCGCAACATCGACCTCGCCAACGACGTGGTCGCGAATCGCGTGGTCGGTGACATCGACGGACGCGCCTGCCTGCTGATCGACGACATGATCGACACCGGCGGTTCGATGCTCAAGGCGGCGAACCTGTTGTTCGATCAGGGCGCCACCGACGTGATCGTCGCCGCCACGCACGGGATCTTCTCGGCCCCGGCCGTCGACCGGCTCAAGAACTGCCGGATCAGCGAGGTCGTCGTGACCAACACGCTGCCCATCTCCGCGGACAAGCAGTTCGACAAGCTGACCGTCCTGTCGATCGCCCCGCTGCTCGCGCAGGCGATCAAGGAGGTCTTCGAGGACGGCTCGGTCACCAGCCTGTTCGCCGGCCGGTCCTAGCGCCTGCGTCAGCGGTTCCCGGCGAGGTTCCGGTCACGCTGGGCTACGCCCATCTCGCCGTACGGGTAGTCGGCGGCGTGCAGGTCGCTGGCTTCGTCCAGCGTTGCGATCTCGGCGTCGGTCAGATGCAGGCCGGCGGCCTTGAGATTGGTCTCGAGCTGCTCGAGCGTGCGCGCACCCAGGATCGTCGACGTCACCGCCGGACGGTCGGTCACCCAGGCAAGCGCGATCTCGGCCATCGAGACGCCACGGTCCTCGGCCACCTTCTGCACCGCGTCGATCACGTTCCAGGTGCGCTCGGTGCCGCGCCGCTCCCAGGCCTCCATGCCGCGGTTCGGGTCGTCGCCGAGCCGGGTGTCGCCGGATGGACGCTGGTCGCGCCGGTACTTGCCCGACAGCCAGCCGCCACCCAGTGGGCTCCAGGGCAGCAGGCCCAGCCCGGCGTCCAGCGCGGCGGGGACGATCTCCCACTCGATCTCGCGCACGAGCAGGCTGTACTGCGGCTGCAGCGTCACCGGCGGGGTCAGGCCGAGCTGGCGGGCCAGGTAGACGGCCTTGGTCAGCTGCCAACCGGTGAAGTTCGACAGGCCCCAGTACCGGATCTTGCCCGACCGGACGAACCCGTCGAGCGTGCGCAGCGTCTCCTCCATCGGCGTCCAGGCGTCGAAGGCGTGCATCTGGTACAGGTCGACCGAGTCGAGGCCGAGCCGGCGCAATGAGCTGTCCAGGGCGCGGGTCAGGTGCCGGTTCGACAGGCCCAGGCCGTTCGGCGAGTCGTCGAGCGGGAAGCGTCCCTTGGTGGCCAGCACGACCGGCTCGGTGACCTCGGCGGGACGGTCGGCGAACCACCGGCCGATGATCTTCTCGGAGTCCCCCTGCGCGTAGACATCCGCAGTGTCGACGAAGTTGCCGCCGGCCGCGACGAACGCGTCGAGTTGGGCGTGGGAGATCGCTTCGTCGGCTTCCGCGCCGAAGGTCATCGTGCCGAGGCACAGGTTCGAAACCGAGCAACCGCTGTTACCGAGAACGCGATAATCCACGCATTCAACCTACCCGCGGACCAATCGGGCTCACCCTCGGGGCGTCAACCGGCTTGGCCCCGTAGCAGGGCGACACGCCGCAGCGGCCCCTGCTACGGGGCCAAGCCGGTCGGGCAGCGGGCAGCGGGCCGGTCGGTCAGTGGGCAGCGGTCAGCGGGCGACGGCGAGGCGGGCGAAGGCAGTGACGTCAAGGGTCTCGCCGCGGGCGGACGGGTCGATGCCGGCCGCTCGCAACGCCTGCTCTGCGGCGGAGGCCGAGCCGGCCCACCCCGCCAGCGCCGCCCGCAGAGTCTTGCGCCGCTGCGCGAACGCGGCGTCGATCACCGCGAACACCTCCGTCCGCGACGCCGTGGTCACCGGCGGCTCCCGGCGCAGCAACCGCACCAGCCCCGAATCCACCTTCGGGACGGGCCAGAACACCGCCCGTCCCACCGCGCCCGCCCGGGAAGCGGCGGCGTACCAGGCGGTCTTCACGCTGGGCACGCCGTACACCTTCGATCCGGGCGGCGCGGCCAGCCGCTCGGCGACCTCGGCCTGCACGAGCACGAGCCCGCGCTGCAACGACGGCACCATCGACAGGAGCCGCAACACGACCGGTACCGCGACGTTGTAGGGCAGGTTGGCGACCAGCGCGGTCGGCGCTCCAGGCACGTCCACGGTCAAGGCATCGCCGGCGACCACCGTCAGCGCGGCGTCGGGAAACCGCGAAGCAACCGTCGAGGGCAATCGCCCGGCCAGTGCCGGGTCGATCTCGATCGCGGTCACCGGGTGGCCGGCATCCAGCAGCCCCAGCGTGAGCGACCCAAGGCCCGGGCCAACCTCCAGGACGGGCTCACCCGGCGACAGCGCCGCCGTACGCACGATGCGGCGGATCGTGTTCGCGTCGTGCAGAAAGTTCTGGCCGAGCGTCTTGGTCGGACGCAGGTTCAGCTCGTCGGCGAGTGCCCGGATCTCGGCCGGACCGAGATAGCGGCTCAGAACACGGTCCGCAGCAGCCGTTCCTTCAGCTTGTTGTACGGCGGGTACAGCAGGTTCGGGTCGGGACGGGTCGGCTTGCGCAGCACGGCCTTGCGATGGCTGAACGTCTCGAAGCCCCAGCGCCCGTGGTAGGCGCCCATGCCGCTGTTCCCGACGCCACCGAATGGCAGGCCCGGCGCGATCACTTGGAAAACCAGGTGGTTGATGACCGTGCCACCGTTGCTGATCTCGGCCAGGACGCGGTTCTCCTTGTCCCGACTGTTGCTGAACAGGTACACCGCGAGCGGCTTCTCGCCGGCATTGACCGTCGCCACCGCCTCGTCGAAGGAATCGACCGTCACGACCGGCAGCACCGGGCCGAAGATCTCTTCGGTCATGAGGTCCGAGGTCTTGTCAGGGTCGACGATCACGGTCAGCTCCGCCGTACGGGCGGCCGCATCGACCGCGCCGCCACGCACAACCTGGCCACCCGCACCGGCGATCAGCTCCTTGATCCGGCCGGCCCGACGCTCGTGGACGAGCGGCATGGGCGTGTCGATCTTGAAGGTGTCGATCGCGGTCTGCAACGCCGTCACGAACTCGTCGCGCACGCGCCGGTCGACCAGCACGTAGTCGGGCGCGATGCAGGTCTGTCCGGAGTTCAGCGACTTGGCGTAAGCGATGCGTCGCGCGGCCACCTTCACCGACGCGTCGTCGGCGACGATCACCGGGCTCTTGCCGCCCAGCTCGAGCGTGACCGGCGTCAGGTGCTTCGCCGCGGCGGTCATGATGTGCTTGCCGATCTCGAGACCACCGGTGAAGAAGCAGTGGTCGAGCTTCTGGTCGATCAGTTCCAGCGTCTCGGCCGCGGCGCCCTCGACGACCGCGACGGTGTCCGCGTCGAGATATTCGGGCAGCAGCTGCGCGAGCAGCGCCGAAACGTTCGGCGTGTGTTCCGACGGTTTGATCACCGCCACGTTGCCGGCTGCGATCGACCCGACCAGCGGCGACAGCAGCAGGAACACCGGGTAGTTCCAGGGGCCGATGATGCCGGCCACCCCCAGCGGCTCCCACTGCACCCACGCCTTGCCGGGCAGCGCAGCCAGCGGCACCTTGGTGCGCTGCGGCTTGGTCCACGAACGCAGGTGCTTGCGCGCATACTTCGACTCGGCGACGACCGGCGCGATGTCCGCGAGCCAGGCGTCCACCTCGTTGCGTCCGAGGTCGGCGACGATCGCGGCCACGAAGTCCTTCTCGCGCTCGACCAGCATCCGTTCGAGCGCCTCGAGCTGTCCGAAGCGCCACTCCAGCGGCCGGGTGCGTCCGGTGCGGAAGGTGCTGCGCAGCCGCGCGACGACGTCCGGGATCGACTCAGCGCTGCGCGCGGTGTCCGTGCCGTGGTCGGTCAGCGTCATCAGCGTCGCGTTCCATGCGCACCTGGCCCCGCGAAGCGCCGGCCAGGGTTTCCTCCGGTTGTCATGCGCCGACCTTACGTGAGACGGCCCGTCACAGGCGAGACGAAGTGTGCCTGCCCCATGTCGGGGTCCCCGCCGTATCGCCACGCTTTCCAGGCGATTGCTTGGGTGTCAGTCGGGGTGGCTCAGTAGTACCAACCCTGCTGCTGCCACAGCGCCCACGCGTCACACGGCGTGTTGTACCGCGAAGCGATGTACTGCAGGCCCCAGCGGATCTGCGTGCTGGCGTTGTGTTGCCAGTCCGGGCCGGCCGAGGCCATCTTCGAGCCCGGCAGCGCCTGCGGAATCCCGTAGGCCCCGCTGGGGTTCATCGCGTCGGTACGCCAGCCGCTCTCGTTGTTCCACATCTGGACGAGGCAGCTGAACTGGTCGGACCCCCAGCCGTAGTCGCGCAACATCATCGATCGGGCGATCTGCTGCGCCGAGCTCGGCGAACCGGTGTAGACGGGCTGCGGGGGCGGCGCCGGATGCCGCGTGCCGACCCGCTCGACCTGGGTGCGGGGTTTGCGCAGGACGGTGCGCTGGACGTGCGTGGTGCCGACCCGCTTGCCGTTCACGTAGATGACCGCATACGCGACGCGAGCGAGCCCGGTACGCCCGGCGGTGACGATCTTGGTGCGTCCGGACAGCAGCTTCGGGTCGTTGACGTGCCGCACGTCGTACGGGATCGCGCGGTTGTCGATCACGGCCCGGTGCGTCACGCGGGTCAGCTTGATCGTCGCGCCCTCGGTCAGCGCGGCCTTGCGCGAGATCGAAAGACGGTCGTACGGACCTACTTCGAGCGACAGGTCCGACAGCAGTTGCCCCACGTCGACCGCGGTCGTCGTGACGGTCGTGTGCTTGCCGTCGTGGACGACCGTCACCCGCTTCGGCGTGCGCAGCGCGATGTCGGTCGCGGCGAGGGGGAGACGCCGCGAACGCGACACCGAGGTGAAGTCGGCCGAGGAGTATCCGAGTGCGTCGAGTGCCTGGGCGACGGTGCTCGCGGTCGTCCACACGTCCCGCTCGCGGCCGTCAACCGTCAGGTGCAGCAACCGGCCGTGCTTGAACACGACCGTCTCGCCGTCCTTCAGCGGGGACTTGGCGCTCGGCGCGAGCAGGTCGTGCACGCCGGGGTGCAGGCCCGCCTGCGACACGGCCGATCCGACGTCGGCTGCGGTGGTGTGAATCGTCTGCGGCCGACCGTCCACCAGCAGGTGGACGGCCTTGTCGCTGGTGGTTCCGGTGAACGCGACAGTGCCGCCGACGACACCCGCGACCACAGCGCTCGCGAGCCCGTACTTGATACTGCGCAGCAAAACGAAGAACTCCTTGATGAAAGCCGGGGGTTAGTCGATCACGGAACCATAACGGAACCGATTTCGAGCAGAGGTACCCGGTATCTGAATCGGTCGAAAGCGGTTAGAGATAAGCGCCGCAGACCGGCCAGGCGCCGGAGCCCTGGCTCTGGTACACCCGCTCGGCGACGGCGATCTGCTGCTCACGGGAGGCGTAGTTGGCCTGCGAGGCGTACGCGCCGCCGCCGTAGGCCTGCCACGTGCTGTTGGTGAACTGCAGTCCGCCGTAGAAGCCGTTGCCGGTGTCGATGGACCAGTCGCCGCCGGACTCGCAGGACGCGACGGCGTCCCAGTTCAGCCCGCTGGAGCTGGCCGGGACCGGGGCCGGAGCAGGCTTGGGGCGGGGGTGCGCCTTGGTGCCGACGCGCTCGATCTCGGTGCGCGCATGCCGCAGCACGGTGTTGCTGACCTGCTTGCGCGAGGCGACCTTGCCGTCGATGTAGACAACGGTGAAGACCAGCCGGCGCATGCCTTCGGCGCCGCTGCGGGCGACGGACGTGTTGCCCGAGTACATCGACGAGTCGTTGCGCTTGATCACGTTGTACGGGATCGCCTGGCGCTTGACGACGTGCTTGATCGTGACGCGCTTGACCACGATCTTCATGTGGTTCTCTACCGGCTCCTTCAGCTTCGGCGAGAGCCGGTCGTGCTTGCCGAGCTTGACCTTCAGGTCGGACAGCACCTGGCGCACGGTCGCATCGGTGGTGACGATGTGCCGTTTCGTGTGGTCGTGCACGACCGTGACGTGCTTGGGCGTGCGCAGCACGAGCGAGGTCGGGTCGAGCGGCAGGCGGGCGGCGCGCGAGACCGAGACGAAGTCGGTCCACTTGTAGCCGAGTGCGGACAGCGCGTCCGCGACGTTCGGGGCGGTCGTCCAGACGTTGCGCTTGTGGCCGTCCACCGTCAGGTGCAGCAGGCGTCCGCGCTTGAACACGATCGTCTCGCCGTCGCGCACGGCCGTGCCGGCCGCGGGAGCGAGGATGTCGTGCTTGTCGACGCTCATCCCGTTCGTGCCGATCACGTCACTGACGGTGCTGGCGGTCGTCGAGATGGTCTGGGACTTGCCGTCGACCACGAGGTGAATCGACTTGGTATCGGGTCCGGTGGCGGCAAACGCTGCGGTGGCAACGCTCGTCACGCCGGCGAGTACAGCACCGTAAAGGCCGTACTTGACGCTGCGACGCACTTGGTTATCCCCCATGGTGTCGGTCGTTGTGTCAGTCGTCCAATGCGTGAGCAGCGTCGTTGTGAACGCAACTCACTCGGTCACGGCACGGTAACGAGGGATTGAACGGCCCGCCAAATCGGGCGCGCCGCAATATGGGCGTTTGTCCGTTTTACGGCGAATCGGGACGTCAGTTGATCGTAAAGGGACGAGCGACCCTGGCGTGCCTACAGGCCCCGCACTTACTGGGTTGCAGGCAGATGGACGAGATCTCCACAGTCGCCGTGCGTGCAATTGCAAGCGAATTTGTGAAGGCTGACACGTCACCATGGATTTGCGCTTTACCCGGCGAAACGGACGCCATAAACGGAGCCGCCGGTTTCGGTCACGGCAGCGCACAGTTCGTCCAGATCGTGCCCGGCGGCGCGGGCGAGGCCCCGGACGGTCAGGGGCAGCAGCCGCGGGGCGTTGGGACGTCCGCGGTACGGGTGCGGGGTGAGGAACGGCGCGTCGGTCTCGACGAGTACCCGATCGATGGGCACCACCGCCGCCGCGGCGCGCAGCTCCGGGGCGTTCTTGAAGGTGATGACGCCGGGGAACGACAACACGTATCCCGCCGCGACGCACTCGCGCGCCATCTCCGCATCGCCGGAGAACGCGTGGAAAACGACCCGGTCCGGGGCGCCCTCCTCGCGCAGGATGCGCAGCACGTCTGCGTGGGCGTCCCGGTCGTGGATCATCAGCGCCTTGCCCACCCGCTTGGCGAGCGCGATGTGCCGCCGGAAATGCTCCTGCTGGTCGGCCGGATCGGTGCGGTCCCAGTAGTAATCCAGCCCGGTCTCGCCGACGGCCACGACGCGCGGGTCCGCGGCGAGAGCCTCGAGTTCGTCGTAGTCGGCGTCGGTCATCCCGGCGATCTCGGTCGGGTGCACCGCCACGGCCGCATAGACCTCCGGATGCGCGTTCGCTACCTCGGTGCACCACCGCGAGGCCGCCACGCTGTCCCCGACCGTGACCGCACCGACCACACCGGCCGTACGGGCCTCGGCCATCACCTGCGCCACGAACCCGGCGTCGGCGGGCACACCGGCCCGGTGCGCCATCGCGTCCAGGTGGGTGTGCGCGTCGAACACCGGCACCGCCAGGCTTGGCCCCCCAGCAGGGTCCGCCGCGGCGTGTCGCCCTGCTGCGGGGCCAAGCTCGGTCACGAGGTCAGCCGGGCCAGCTCCTCGTCGACGATCGACGAGTCGAGCTTTTTGAAGATCGGCGTGGGCGGCTCGATTGCGCGGCCCACCTCGATCGGCGTCGACTCCCAGCGCGCGTCGGTCTCGTAGTCGCCGGTGAGCACGTGGTAGTTCGGCGATCCCACCGCCGTCGGGGTGTCGACCTCGACGAGCTCCGGCATGCGGGCCCAGTCCCCTGTCCCGCCCAGCGCCTCATGCACCCGGCTGGACGACGACGGCAGGAACGGGGTCAACAGCGTCTTGGCGTCGTCGACGACCTGCAGGGCGACGTGCAGCACCGAGGCCATCCGCTCGGGGTCGCTGTTCTTCAGCTTCCACGGCTCCTGGTCGGACAGGTACTTGTTGGCCGCGCCGACGACGCCCATCGCCTCGGCCAGTGCCGCCTTCTGCCGCGACCGCGACAGCAGGTCGCCCACGGCGCCGAACGCGGCCTTGGCCGAATTCAGCAGCTCGTGATCGGCGTCGAGCAGCCGCCCCGGCGACGGGATCGAGCCGATGTTCTTCGCGGTCATCGAGATCGTGCGGTTGACCAGGTTGCCCCAGGTGCCGACGAGTTCCTCGTTGTTGCGGCGCAGGAACTCCGACCAGGTGAAGTCGGTGTCCTGATTCTCCGGGCCGGCGACAGCCAGGAAGTAGCGCAGCGCGTCCGCGTCGTAGCGCGAGAGCACGTCGCCCACGTAGATGATCACGCCGCGGGACGACGAGAACTTCTTGCCCTCCATCGTCAGGAACTCGCTCGACACGACTTCGTACGGACGGTCGAGCGCACCCAGCGACCCCGGCGTGCCGCCCTTCGCACCGATGCCCGAGTAGCCGAACAGCATCGCCGGCCAGATCTCGGAGTGGAAGACGATGTTGTCCTTGCCCATGAAGTAGTAGGCGCGTGCGTCCGGGTTCTGCCACCACGCCCGCCAGGCGTCGGGGTCGCCCGTCCGCGCGGCCCACTCGATCGAGGCGGACAGGTAGCCGACGACGGCGTCGAACCACACGTAGATGCGCTTGTCCGGGCGGTCGCGCCAGCCGTCGAGCGGCACCGGGATGCCCCAGTCGAGGTCGCGGGTGTACGAGCGCGGCTTCAGGTCGTCGAGCAGGTTCAGGCTGAACCGCTGCACGTTCGGCCGCCAGTGCGTCTGCTTCTTCAGCCAGTCGGCCAGCACCTCGGCGAAGGCCGGCAGGTCGAGCATCATCTGCTCGGTCTCGACGAACTGCGGGGTCTCGCCGTTGATGCGTGACCGCGGCTCGATCAGGTCGATCGGGTCGAGCTGGTTGCCGCAGTTGTCGCACTGGTCGCCGCGTGCGCTCGGGTACCCGCAGATCGGGCAGGTGCCCTCGATGTACCGGTCGGGCAGGGTGCGGCCGGTGGACGGGCTGATCGCACCGAGCTGCTTCTGCTCGAACACGTACCCGTTCTTGAGCAGGCCGAGGAAGATCTCCTGGCTGATCGCGTAGTGGTTCTGCGTGGTGGTTCGGGTGAACAGGTCGTAGGACAGCCCGAGTGCCTGCAGATCCTTGGCGATGATCAACGCGTTGCGGTCCGCGAGCTCGCGCGCGGTCACGCCTTCCTGGTCGGCCTGCACCTGGATCGGGGTGCCGTGCTCGTCCGTCCCACTGACCATGAGCACCTTGTTACCGGCCATCCGCTGGTAGCGGCTGAAGATGTCGGACGGAACCCCGAACCCGGCGACGTGGCCGATGTGTCGCGGTCCGTTGGCGTAGGGCCACGCGACGGCCGTGAGGATGTGCTCGTTCACGCTTTCAGCGTAGTGAGGCGGTTTTCGGGGGTTTCACCGCTGAGAGGACGGGAAGCGCACGTCACCGCGCGCAGGGCGGCTCGTTGGGCCCAACAGAGGCCAAGATCGCTCGGAGGTACGCGCACATGCCCCGGACCACCGCACCTGTCCTCACCGCCGTGGCTGCCCTGGCGGCCGCAACGGCGGTGGTCGCCGGACCCGCAGCCGCGACGACGGACTGGTCGGCCACCGCTACGAAGGCACTTCGGCTCACGCACGCGGTTCGTCTCGCCGCCCCGTCCGCCGGCCGTGAGTTGCGGCTGACGATCGGGCTGGCACCGCGCGACCCGAGCGGGCTGGACGCCCTGATCCGCAGACAGAACACCCGTGGCAGCGGGAGCTACCACCGCTACCTGGGCCCTGGGCAGTTCACCCGGCGCTTCGGCGCGAGCGCGGCGACGGCCGGTGCGGTCGCCGGGTACCTCCGCGCGCAGGGCATGCGCTCCTTGCACGTCGCGCCGAACCGGTTGCAGGTCGGCGCGGTCGCGACCGTCGCCCAGGCCGAGCGCGCGTTCCACACCAACATCGCCCGGTTCCGCCAGTTCGGGCGAATAAAGCTCGCCAACACGAGCGTGGCGATGGTCCCGGCTTCGCTGGCCGGCAAGGTGACGGCCGTCCTCGGGCTCTCGACGCTGGGATTCGACGCCGGCGCCCCGGCCGTCCCACCGAAGCTCAGAGGGTACTACCCGAACGAGTTCGTGAAGGTCTACAACGGCTCGAAAACCCGTCCCGGCACCGGCACCTCCCTCGCGGTCATCGCCGAGGGCAACCTGACCCGGACAGTCATCGACCTGCGCACCGCGGAACGCAAGCGCCACCTGCCGCACGTGCCGGTGACCCTCGTGCACGCCGGCCGCGCGAGCAAGGACACCTCGGGCGTCGACGAGTGGGACCTCGACACGCAGACCTCGACCGGCGCAGCACCGCGGGCCAAGCGGCTCTACATCTACATCGCGACGTCGATGACCAACGCCAGCATCGCCAAGGCGATCAACAAGTGGGTCACCCAGGACGTCGCGAGGTCCGCGTCCGCCTCTCTGGGCGAGTGCGACGCCCTCCCGTTCGCGGACGGGTCGATGCGCGTCGAAGATCTTGCGCTCAAGCAGGCAGCTGCGCAGGGCCAGACGTTCTTCGCGTCGACAGGCGACACCGGCAGCGCGTGCGCGGTGGCCCCGACCAACGGCGTGCCGGGCAGCGGTCCGCCGGACACCGAGTACCCGGGCTCGTCGCCGTACGCCGTCGCGGTGGGCGGGACGACGCTCGACACCGACAGCAAGGACAACTACGGCAGCGAGATCGCGTGGTACGCCGGCGGCGGCGGCATCTCGCCCTTCGAGCCCTCGCCACGCTGGCAGAAGAACGTGTCACCGAGCGCCGCCGCGGCCGCGCGCGGTGTTCCGGACATCGCCCTGGACGCCGACCCCAACACCGGCGCGCTGATCTTCGTCAAGGGCAGGAAGACGCAGATCGGCGGGACGAGCCTGTCCGCGCCGCTGGCGCTCGGGTTGTGGACCCGGTTGCAGTCCTCGCACGGCAACCGTCTCGGTGTCGCCGGTCCGCGGCTGTACGCGCTGTACCGCAAGGCCCAGGGCGGCACGCCGCTGCCGGCCACGTCCGTGCCGGGCTTGCACGACATCACGCTCGGAACGATCGGCGTGTACCCCGCGACGCCCGGGTACGACTACGCCACCGGCCTCGGCAGCTTCAACCTGAACCCGCTGAGCCGCGCCCTGCGCTGACGTCCCGCTGCGGCGGTGACCAGGGTTGGCCCCGTAGCAGGGCGACACGCCGCAGCTGACCCTGCTGCAGGGCCAAGCTCGATCAGGAGGGTTTGTGCGCGACGACGGCGTCGAACACGTCGCGTTTGGGCAGACCGCGCTCGCGGGCGACGTCGGCGATCGCCTCCTTGCGCGCCTGTCCCGCCGCTTCCCGCGCGGCCACCGCTTCGGCGAGTTCCTGCGGGACGGCCGGAGCCGAGACCGCGACCGCGCCGGACACGACCAGGGTGATCTCGCCGCGCACCTCGCCCGCGGCCCATTCCGCGAGTTCGCCGAGACCGCCCCGGCGCACCTCTTCATAGGTCTTGGTCAGCTCACGGCACACCGCGGCAGGGCGGTCAGGCCCGAACTCCGCAGCGAGATCGGCGAGCGTGTCCCCCAGCCGGTGCGGCGCCTCGAAGAAGACCAGCGTGCGCGGCTCGTCGGCCAGCGCCGCCAGCGCCCGCCGACGCTCCCCGGCCCGCCGCGGCAGGAACCCTTCGAAGCAGAACCGGTCGACCGGCAGCCCCGACACGGCGAGCGCGGTCGTCACCGCGGACGGCCCGGGCAATGCCGTCACCGGGATCTGCTCCTCGACCGCGGCGGCAACGAGCCGGTACCCAGGATCGGAAACCGACGGCATGCCCGCGTCGGTCACGACCAGCACATCCTCGCCGGCACGCAACGTGTCCAGCAACTGCGGCACCCGACGCGTCTCGTTCGCCTCGAAGAACGACACGATCCGTCCGCGCGGGGTCACCTCGAGGTCTTGGCAGAGCCGGCGCAGCCGACGGGTGTCCTCCGCGGCGATCACCGGCGCCTCGGCGAGCGCGGTACGCAGGCGTGCCGAGGCATCGGCGGCCCGTCCCAACGGGGTCGCGGCGAGCAGCACGCGACCCGAAGCCATGCTGGGCACCGTACTCAGCAGTGCAGCGGCCCGGCACAAGTAGCATCGCGCTCGTGACGGCGACCCTCACCGACCGCGAGTCGGCCGAGGAACCCGAGGACGCAGACAACTCGGCAGTCACTCCGGACGAACCGAACAACCCACCGCTGCGTCCCGTCCCGGCGCCGCTGCAGCCGTGGCGCGACCCGCATCCCTGGATCGGGTGGCTGGTCGTGGTCGGACTCGGCATCCTGGCGGGGTTCACCCGCTTCTGGGGGCTCGGCTTCCCCAACTCGAAGATCTTCGACGAGGCGTATTACCCCGTCGAGGCGCAGGAGATGCTGCGGTTCGGGTACGAGGACAACCGCGGCTACATGTTCATCGTGCATCCGCCGCTCGGGAAGTGGCTGATCGGCTGGAGCACCGACCTGTTCGGCAACGGACTGTCGGACGCGTTCGGCTGGCGGGTCGCCCCGGCGATCTTCGGCTGCCTCACCGTGATCGTGCTCGCCCGCATCGTGCGGCGGATGACCCGTTCGAACCTGTTCGGCGCGATCGCCGGTGTGTTGATCGCGCTGGACGGCCTGTCGCTCGTCCTCGCGCGCACCGCGATCCTCGACGTCTTCCTCGAGTTCTTCGTTCTCGCGGCCTTCGGGGCGCTCGTCCTCGATCGCGACCATATGCGGGCCCGCCTGGGCGGGCTGTACGCGGCCGGATACGACTTCTCCACCGGGATGCCGAGCCTGGGCCCGCGTCCGTGGCGGCTGCTCGCCGGCGTCCTGTTCGGGTTGGCGTGCGCGGTGAAGTGGACGGCGCTCTCGTTCTTCGTCCTGTTCGTGCTGCTCAGCTTCTTCTGGGACCGCGGCGCCTACAAGGTCGTAGGCATCCGGCGGCGGTTCGCACCGTGGCTGCGCCGCACGATCCTGCCCGCCGCCGGATCGCTGTTCCTGGCGCCCATCGGCGCCTACCTGCTCACCTACACCGGCTGGTTCGTCGGCGAGGACGGGTGGGGACGGCACTGGGCCGACAACCACGGACCGTCGACCACGCTGCACCTGCTCGGCCTGAACGTCCCGTGGACCTGGGCGTGGGTGCCGTCCCCGGTCCGCGCGCTCGGGTCATGGACACTGCAGGCCTACCGGTTCCACGAGGGCCTCGACAGCGGCCACGCGTACCAGTCCAACCCCTGGAGCTGGTTCGTGCTCGGCCGTCCGGTCGACTTCTACTACAGCGGGGACGACAAGACCTGCGGCGCCGCGTCCTGCTCGCGTGAGGTGCTGCTGATCGGCACGCCCTTGCTGTGGTGGGCGTTCATCCCGGCGTTGCTCTGGCTCGCCTGGCACTACCTGACCACGCGCGACTGGCGCGCGGGCGCGGTCTGGGTCGCGTTCGGCGCCGGCTGGCTGGTCTGGTTCCAGGACCTCAAGCGGACGATGTTCCTGTTCTACATGGCCCCGCTCGTCCCGTTCATGATCCTCGCGCTCACGATGGCTCTGGGCACGATGCTCGGGACGGGACGTGCCGCAGGGCAGGACCGGATGCAGAGCCGGCGCGATCTGGTGCGGCGGCGCTGGGGCCAGGCCGGGGTGTCGGCGTTCCTCGGCCTCGTGATCGCCGACTTCGCCTGGATGTGGCCGATCTTCACCGGCGGACTGCTCACCTACGACACATGGCACGCGCATATGTGGCTACCGTCGTGGGTATGAGCGCTACATGACCATTGCGGCGAAGATCCGACGTGCACCAATGCGGGTCGCCACCGGTGCGTTCATCCTGAATTCCGGCCTGGGCAAGCTCGGCGCCGAGGACGACGTCGCCAAGGGCGTGCACAGCATGGCGACCGGCGCGTATCCGTTTGTCGAGAAGATTCCGCCCAAGACGTTCACCAAGGCCCTAGCGGTCGGCGAGATCGCCCTCGGCGGGGCACTGCTAGCGCCGATCGTGCCCGCGGGGCTCGCCGGCCTCGGTTTGATCGGGTTCAGCGGCGCGTTGCTCGGCATGTGGTGGCGCACCCCGGGCATGCACATGGAGGGCAGCCCACGTCCGACCAAGCAAGGCATTGCGATGGCCAAGGACGTGTGGATGCTCGGCGTCGGCGTCAGCCTCGTAACCGACGCCGCGCTCACCGAGTCGCCGATCACCGGCGACCAGGCCCGCGCCGACGCGAAGGCGACGGCGAAGGCCGACGCGAAGGCAGCCCGCAACGCGACCAAGCGAGTTGCCAAGCGCGCTCGGAAGCAGGCGGGGTCGCTGCTGCCGGGTTAGTCACCCCACGGAATCGCCTGGAAAGCGTGGCGATTCCGCGAGGACCCCGACTATGTTCGGCCCATGTACTACCCGCTCACGGTCCGTGACTTCCTAGACCGCGCCGAGCACGTCTATCCCGACCAGATCGCGGTCGTCGACGAGCCCGACCAGCCGGCGCGCTCGCTGGGCGAACTCACCTATCGAGAGATGGCGGACAACGCTCGAGCGCAGGCAGCCAAGCTCGACGAACTGGGCGTGCCGGTCGGTGGTCGGGTGGCGGTGGTGTCGCAGAACTCCGCGCGGCTGCTGACGTCGTTCTTCGGGGTGTCGGGGTGGGGACGGATCCTGGTCCCGATCAACTTCCGGCTCAGCCGCAGCGAGATCCAGTACATCGTCGGGCACAGCGGTGCCGATGTCGTCTACGCCGATCCGGCGCTCAAGGACACCCTCGACACCCTGGACGTGCGACACAAGTTCACTCTCGGCGAGGACGACGCGCTCTACCTGCGCGACACCGAACCGCGGGAGTGGGCCGAGCCCGACGAGGCGGCCACCGCGACGATCAACTACACGTCCGGCACCACCGCCCGTCCCAAGGGTGTGCAGCTCACGCACCGCAACAACTGGCTCAACGCCACCGTGTTCGGCCTGCACACCACGATCAGCGATCGTGACGTCTATCTGCACACGCTGCCGATGTTCCACGCGAACGGGTGGGGGATGCCGTATGGCGTCACCGGCGTGGGCGCCGCGCACATCGTGTTGCGCCAGGTCGAC
Organism: Jatrophihabitans sp.; assembly: GCA_036497285.1. Lineage (GTDB taxonomy): Bacteria > Actinomycetota > Actinomycetes > Mycobacteriales > Jatrophihabitantaceae > RYN-133. The sequence continues at coordinate 1,587 of DASXJR010000122.1, read as the reverse complement.
GGCAGCGAGATCCTCCGCCGCATCGACAAGCACGGCGTCACGCTGATGTGCGCCGCGCCGGCGGTCATCGCCGCCGCGCTCGAGGCCGCGCAGAGCTGGGACGGGCCGATCCCCGGCCGCGACCGGGTGCGGATCGTCGCCGCCGGAGCGCCCCCGCCGACCAGAACGATCGAGCGGGTGTTGGACGAGTTGGGCTGGGAGTTCATCCAGATCTACGGCCTGACCGAGACCTCGCCCGTGGTCACCGTCAATCGGCAGCGCGCCGAGTGGGACGAGCTGTCCACGCACGATCGGGCCCGCAATCTCGGCCGGGCCGGCGCGCCGGCACTCGGCGTCCGGATCATGGTCGACGACGACGGCGAGGTGCTCACCGCGTCCAACCACAACCTCGACGGCTACTGGCAACAGCCCGACGCCACCGCCGACGCGCAGGCCGGCAACTGGTTCCACACCGGCGACGGCGGCCTGATCGACGATGACGGCTACCTGGTCATCCAGGACCGCAAGAAGGACGTGATCATCTCCGGCGGCGAGAACGTCTCCTCGATCGAGGTCGAGGACGCCCTGATGGGTCATTCCGCGGTCAAGGAAGTCGCGGTGATCGGCATCCCGGACGAGAAGTGGGGCGAGCTGGTCACCGGCCTGGTCGTCACAAACGGCTCGCAGGTCAGCGCCGAGGAACTCATCAAGCACTGCCGCGAATCGCTGGCCGGCTACAAATGCCCCAAGCGCATCGAGTTCGTCGACTCGCTGCCACGTACCGCGACCGGCAAGCTGCAGAAGTTCAAGCTGCGCGAGAAGTACTGGGCCGGGTACGAGCGGCAAGTGAACTGAGCCGGGCCGACGCGGCGTCGACGAGCAGCGCAACGCCGAGCACGACCGCGATCGCCACGCAGACACCGCCGACGGTGTCCGTGGCGTAGTGGTAGAGGTTCGCGACCAGGCCGACCGCGCCGATCGCGGTCCACAGCGCGAGTGCGGCCACGACGAGCCCGCGCCACGCAGCGGCGATCGGGGCGCGGAGCGCCAGCACCGCGAGCTCCGCCGTCAGCGACGCAAGGCCGGTCTCGTGCCCGCTCGGGAACGCGCCGCTGCGCGGCAGCGCGATGCCGGCGAAGTCGTAGCTGAGGTAGCGATCGACGATCGGCTTGAGCACCACCTCGGTCAGGACGATGGCCAGGATCGGCGACGCGGCGGCGAACACCGCGACGTCCCAACGCCGAAACAGCAGCGCGCCGACGACCACCAGCACGAGCAGCGCGACGGTCATGCGCTGGTCGGAGGCATGCAAGGTGGCGGCCGACAGGGTGGATCCGAGCGAGGAGTTCAGGTGCTGCGCCAGCCGGTCGTCGAGCGAGGTGCCGTGGTGATCGCCGTGGTACGCGAACGAGAGCACCGCCAGGACGGCACCTGCCGCCACCAGCAGGACGAGTGCGAACGGGCGGACGGCCGGGGCGATGATCGAGCGCGACGGACGCCTCGTCGGTGGCTCGACCGCCGGTTCTGCATCCGGCTCGACACGCAGCGTCACCGGGGAATGATCGCAGCACCGGCTGTGAACGAGCTCATCACCGCACCGACGGCTCG
>DASXJR010000121.1:0-76087 GCA_036497285.1 Jatrophihabitans sp. | reverse complement strand
ACGGCGTGGGAGGTGTCGATCTCGAACTCGAACCGCGTGGTCATCTCCTCGGTGACGTCGGCGGCGTCGACGTAGAACTGCTCGTACCACCGTCGCAATTGGTAGACCGGGCCGTCCTCCTCACAGAGCAACGGGTTGTCGATGCGGGTCTTGTTCTGCCAGATCGCGACGTCCTGCTCGAAGCCGATCTTGAAGCTCTTGGCGAACTTGGCCGCGATCTTGGTTGCGGTCTCACGGTCGACACCGGGCAGCTTCTTGACCATCACGCCGTACTGCAGAAGGAAGCTGTTCTTGTCGATGGGGTAGTGGCAGTTGACCAGCAGCGATTCGACGGTGGTCCCTTTGAAGTCGTTCCACAGCCAGTTGATCATGTAGGACGGGCCGAAGTACGACGCCTCGCTCTTGAGCAGGGTGTCCTCGCCGGCGTACTGACCGCCGGTGCCGATATCGGGACGTCCGCGCGACTGCATGTACTGGGTGGCGACGTGTCCTTCGAAGACGTTCTTGAAGTACGTCGGGAACGCGAAGTGCACGTAGTAGAAGTGCGCCATGTCCGAGACGTTGTCGATGATCTCGCGGCAGTTCGAGCCTTCGATGTGCAGTTTGGTCCAGACCCAGTCGCTCCACTCTTCCGAACCGACGCCCTCGATGTCGGGGATCTCGAGTTCGGGCGGCGGCGGGTTGCCCTCCGGGTCGTTCCAGACGAACAGCTGGCCGTTCTTCTCCATCGTCGTCCAGGCGCGCGTGCGGGCCCGCAGCGGAACCCGCTTCGCGTAGGGGATGCCGACGCAGCGGCCGGCTCCCGACCAGCGCCAGTCGTGGAACGGGCAGGCGATCGCGTCGCCCTTCACCGTGCCCTGCGAGAGGTCGCCGCCCATGTGCCGGCAATACGCGTCGAGCACGTGCAGGGCGCCGTCGGCACTGGCGAACACCACCAATTTCGCGCCGAAGGCAGTGATCGCGTGCGGCTTGCCGTCATGGAACTCGTCGGCCAGGCCGAGGCAGTGCCAGCCGCGCGCGAATCGGTCGGGAATTGTGCCCGTGTCGATCGAACGGACTGCGTCGCTGCCCGCGCTGGTCTCGATCGCGACACTGGCGCCGCGCTCGCCGGTCTGCGTCATCGGCCCTCCTGGACTTGATCAACCTGGCAAATAGAACCTGTTACAGAAAGCGTGCCTGATGAACGGTTCTGGTGCAAGCGAGCGGCAGGTCCTGTCGTCTCGACACCAATAAGAACTTGTTCTAGTCTCTGCGGCATGAGCAGCGTCACCACCCCTGCCGAAGTCCTTGCCGGTGTCAGCGAACTGCTACCGACGCTGCGCGAGCGCGCACAACCGACCGAGGACCTTCGCCGGATCCCGGACGAGACGATCGCCCAGCTGCAGAGCACCGGGGTCTTCCGCCTGCTGCAGCCCACCCGGTACGCGGGCTTCGAGGCCTCCCCGGTCGACTTCTACCGCGCGGTGCGGCTGATCGCGAGTGCGTGCGGTTCGACCGGGTGGGTGGCCTCGGTGATCGGCGTGCACCCGTGGCAGCTCGGCATCTTCGACGACCGCGCTCAGCAGGAGGTGTGGAGCGACGACCCGGCCACGCTCGTGTCGTCCTCCTACGCACCGATGGGGCGCGCGACCACGACTGAAGACGGATTCAGCTTCTCCGGCCGCTGGTCGTTCTCGTCCGGATGCGACCACGCGCAGTGGATCTTCCTCGGCGGCCTGGTGATGGGGCCCGAAGGCACACCGGTCGACTTCCGCACCTTCCTGCTGCCGCGCGCGGACTACGAGATCGAGGACGTGTGGGACACCGTCGGCCTGCGCGGCACGGGCAGCAACGACATCATCGTCAAGGACGCGTTCGTCCCCGAGTACCGCACGCTGTCGTTCATGGACACCGGCCGCTGCTACGGACCCGGCCAGGCTGTCAACACCGGCCCGCTGTACCGGCTGCCGTTCGCCTCCGTGTTCTCGTGCTCGATCAGCAATCCGGTGCTCGGCATGGCGCAGGGCGCGTACGAGGCGTACGTGAACTGGACCAAGGAGCGGGTACGCGCGTCGACCGGTGGCAAGGCTGTCGACGACTCGTTCAATCAGATGCGCATCGCCGACGCCGCGTCGCGCATCGACGGTGCAGTGTTGCAGCTCGAGCGCAACCTCGAGGAGGAGTACGACTACGCGGTCAAGGGCGAGAAGATCCCGATGCCGCTGCGTGTGCGGGTACGCCGCGACCAGGTGAACGCGACCGGCGCCGGAATCGCCGCTGTCGACCGGCTGTTCGAGAGCGCGGGCGGACGCGCGCTGCGCACCGGCACGCCGATCCAGCGGTTCTGGCGCGACGCGCACGCCGGCCGCGTGCACGCGATCAATGATCCGGAGAAGGCGCTGTCGATGTACGGCCAGTTCGAGCTCGGCTTGAAGGTGCAGGACGCGTGGCTGTGACCGCCTCTGTCCGCGAGTGGTCACTTGTGGCCCCGAGTGGTCACTGACAAATGACCACTCACGCGATAAATGACCACTCGGTGGCGGACGGCCTGTTCGCGGAGCTGCCGTCGGGGCTGCGGCTGCACTACCACGAGGCGGGCGACGCTGCGCTGGACACGGTGCTGCTGCTGCACGGAGGTGGTCCCGGTGCGTCGGCATGGTCGAATTTCGGACGGACGCTGGGCGCGCTCGCGGATCGGTTCCACGTGCTCGCCGTCGACCAACCCGGCTTCGGCCGCTCGTCCAAGCCGACCGAGTTTCCCGAGCAGTTCTTCACCTTCAGCGCGAACGCGATCGCCGAGTTGCTCGATCACCTGGGCATTGCGCGGGCGCACTGCGTCGGTAACTCGTTGGGCGGCGGCACGTCCGTCCGGCTCGCGCTGAACCATCCCGGCAAGGCGGGACGGCTCGTCCTGATGGCACCGGGCGGGCTGGGACTCAACGTGTTCGCGCCCGACCCGACCGAGGGCATCAAGAAGCTGTACGCGTTCGCCGCTCCGCCTGGCCCGTCCAGGGACAAGCTCGCCGAGTTCTTGAAGACGCTGGTGTTCGACCCGGCCATGATCACCGATGAGCTGGTGGCCGAGCGGTACGAGCACGCCGCCGATCCCGAAACGCTCGCGTCGATGCAGGCCATGGGCATGTCGTTCATGCGCGACCCGGAAGACGCGATGTTGTGGCGCGAGGCGTACAAACTGCGCCAACGCGTGTTGCTCGTGTGGGGGCGCGAGGACCGCGTCAATCCGCTCGACGGTGCGCTGGCCGCCTTGAAGCTGATCCCGCGCGCGCAGCTGCACGTGTTCGGCGGCTGCGGGCACTGGGCGATGCTCGAGAAGTTCGACGAGTTCAACGCGCTGACCGCCTCGTTCCTGGCGGCGACATGAATACCCCTCGAAACTGCTCCGCAACGAACGCTCTGCACTTTCGAGGGGGCCCCGCGTGACGTTCCAATCGCTCGGATACCTGCGCATCGAGGCGACCGACGTCGAGGCGTGGCGGGAGTACGCGCTCAAGGTGCTCGGCATGGTCGAAGGCAGCGGCCCGACCGATGGCGCGCTGTACCTGCGGATGGACGACTTCCCCGCCCGGCTGGTGATCGTGCCCGGCCCGTCGGACCGCCTCGTCGCGAGCGGCTGGGAGACCGCGAACGCTGGCGAGCTACAGGACGTCCGGGCCCGCCTGGACACGGCCGGCGTCCCGTACAAGGAAGGCACGGCCGAGGAGCTGGCCGATCGCCGCGTCGTCGAGCTCATCAGTTTCGAAGACCCGTCCGGCAACGTGCTCGAGGTGTTCCATGGGGTCGCGCTGCAGCACCGCCGGGTCGTGAGCCCGTACGGACACAGGTTTGTGACCGGCGAGCAGGGGTTGGGACATGTTGTGCTGTCGACCACGAACGACGAGGCCGCGCTGGCGTTCTACCGGGACGTGCTCGGTTTCCGGCTGCGCGACTCGATGCGGTTGCCGCCGCAGCTGGTCGGGCGCCCTGCCGACGGCGCGCCCGCGTGGCTGCGTTTCTTCGGCTGCAACCCGCGCCACCACAGCCTGGCGTTCCTGCCGATGCCGACACCGTCCGGAATCGTGCACCTGATGCTCGAGGTCGAGAGCGCGGACGACGTCGGGCTGTGCCACGACCGCGCGTTGCGCCGCAAGGTGCCGATGTCGGCCACCCTGGGCCGGCACGTCAACGACCTGATGCTGTCGTTCTACATGAAGACGCCGGGCGGCTTCGACGTCGAGTACGGCTGCGAGGGGCGTCAGGTCGACGACCAGTCATGGGTCGCGCGGGAGAGCACCGCGGTCAGCCTGTGGGGCCATGACTTCACGCTCGGCGCGCATTACGCCAAATGATCGACGCGGGAGATTTTCGTCGCGCGTTGGGGCATTTCTGCACCGGCGTCACGGTCATCGCCGCCGTCACCGCCGAGGCCGAACCGGTCGGCTTCGCGTGCCAGTCCTTTGCCGCGTTGTCGCTGGACCCGCCGCTCGTGCTCTTCTGTCCGGGCAAGTCGGCGCGCACGTGGCCGCTGATCGAGCAGTCCGGCGCGTTCTGCGTCAACGTCCTGGCGCACGACCAGCGCGACGTGAGCGCGGTGTTCGGCAAGGCCGGCGCGGACAAGTTCGCTTCGATCGAATGGCAACCCGCGCCGTCCGGAGCACCGCTGCTGCGGGGAGTGGTCACATGGGTCGACTGCACCGTCGAGTCGGTGGTCGACGGTGGCGATCACTGGATCGTGGTCGGGCGGGTGCAGGCGCTCGGTGACCCGGCGGACGGCCGTCCGCTGCTGTTCTACCGCGGCGCGTACACCGTCACCGAACCCGCGGAGCCGACCCCGGGAATCCTCGACAACCTGATCACCTGGTCCCGCGCCGACGACTGGTTCTGACCTGCCGATCAACCAACTTTTGGCGGCGTGCCGTCGGATATGACGGCACGCCGCCAAAAGTTCGCAATCAAGTGGTTTCGGGGCCCGGTCAGAGCCCGTGCAGGTAGCCCTTCTCCTGCCGGCGCGCTGCGATCCGCCAGCCGTCGGACGTCCGGACAAGTTCGTCGACATACCAGAGCCCGACGAACAGGACGTGCTGTGCGCCGTCGCGCTCGAGGTACATCGGGTTGTGGCAGATCGTCTTGACACTCGCGCGGTCGCCGTCGAGTTCGATCTTGCTCGTGGCCACCAGGTGCTGGTGGCCGGCGAAGATCCCGAGCGTCTTGGCCAGCCAGGGCTTCATCGTCGCGATGTCACCTGATTCGCCACCGGTCGCAGTCAGGTCGAGCGTCGCGTCCGCCGTGAAGACCGCGTCGAGGTCGTCCCAGCGGTGGAAGTCGACCGCGTAGCTGTAGGCCGTCAACAGATCGGATATCTCCTGCCGGTCGGACAGTTCCTGCAGATCCACTTACAGGATCACCTCCTCGAGGCGCCGGATGTGCTCGTCCGGCGAGCCGAACAGTTGCGCGCTGCCGTGCGCGCGCTTGAAGTACAGGTGCGCGTCGTGCTCCCAGGTGATCGCGATGCCACCGTGCAGCTGGATGCACTCGCCGGCCACGGTCAGGAACGCATCGCTGCAGTAGGCCTTGGCCGCCGACGGCGCGACGGTGCCCTCGACCGCGCCCCATGATGCCGAGCGCGCCGACTCGACCAGCACATGCAGATCGGCCATGCGGTGCTTGAGCGCCTGGAAGCTTCCGATCGGACGGCCGAACTGGACCCGGTCCTTGCTGTACTGCACGGTCAGCTCGAGGATGCGCTCGGCCGCACCGACCTGCTCGGCGGTCAACGCGACCGCGGCGTGGTCGCGGGCAACTTCGACGGCGTCCGCGGCACCGAGTGCCGTGCCGAACTGCGCCGTCAGCTTGGCCAGTCGACGGGTCCGATCCATCGCAGGCGTCGGCGTCACCTCGACCGACGCCGCCTCGTACACGCTGAATCCGTCGCTCACCAGCACGATCTCGGCAAGGTCGCCGTCGAGCACGTACCGCGCCGTCCCGTCCGCATCGAGTTCGGCGACCGTGGCGATCGCGCCGGACGCGATGCGCGGCAACAGCCGCTCGTTCGTCTCGTCGTTGCCCAACGCGAGCAACAGCTGCGCGGCGTAGGTGCTCGACAGCAACGGCGCCGGTGTGAGCGCACGACCGAGTTCGGCCATCACGACATGCGTCTCGGCGAGGGAGGCGCCGGCCCCGCCGTACCGCTCCGGGATCGCGAGCGCGGCCACCCCGATCTGCTCGCACAGCACACCCCACAGCTCGGCGTCGAAGCCCCTGCGCGGGTCCGACCGCTTCGTCAGCAGCGCGCGCACCGCGTCGCGCAGTTCCTTCACCGGATCGCCGCCAGCACCCGGTCGCGGTGCTCGCGCGACGTGCCCCACGCGTTGACGAGCGCGCGCACCTTCACCAGCCATAGCGACAGGTCGTACTCCGCGGTGTAGCCGATCGCGCCGTGCACCTGCAGCGCAGTCCGCGCCGCGCGGTAGGCGGCGTCGGCGCAGGCAACCTTCGCGGCGGAGCTGTCGCGCGGTTCGAGCGTCAGCGCAGCGCCGAGCAGCAAAGGACGGGCGAACTCGAGGCCCACATGCGCGTCGGCGAGCAGGTGTTTCACGGCTTGGAAGCTGCCGATCGGCCTGCCGAACTGCGTGCGCTGCTTGGCGTAGTCGATCGATCGCTCGAGCAGCGCGGTGCCGGCTCCCAGCAGTTGGGCCGCGGTCGCCAGCACGCCACGGTCGAGCGCCGGGCCGGGCTCGACCGTTGTCACGACCGCCTCGGCCGTGACCTCGGCCAGCCGCCGAGCACCGTCGACCGACGGCACCGCAGTGCCGACAGCGGCGCTCGACAGCGTGGTGCCGTCGAGCACGTACACAGCGTCGGCCGCCGCCGCGTCGAGCGCGTACGGCACCGCCGGCGGCGCCGCCAGAGTCGTGACCGCGTCATCGTCGGCGACACCGAGGGCGGGCAGCACCGCGACTGCTTCGACGTACGGGCCCGGCACTGCGAACCGGCCGAGTTGCTCGAAAGCCAGCACGAGATCGACCGGCGTAGCGCCGACCGTGGGATCGCCCAATGCGAGCACGCCGAGGTCGGCCAGCCGCGCCCACAATTTCCGGCCGGGTGCGAAATCGCCGCCGGCCCAGGCCCGGGCGATCGACGGCACGTCCGCCGAACCGAGCAGGTCGGCCAGCGAGTTCGCGAACTCCCGCTGCTCCCGCGACTCCGAGAACCTCATCGGGCTTGGCCTCCCAGCAGGGCGACACGCCGGTGGAGACCCTGCTGGAGGGCCAAGACGGTCATCGGGGCAGGCCCAGCAATCTCTCGGCGACCACATTGCGCTGGATCTCGTTCGTGCCGGCATAGATCGGACCGGCGAGCGAGAACAGGTAGCCCGCAGTCCAATCGTCGGCCACCTCGCCGTGTGCGCCCTTCAGGTCGAGTGCGGTCTCGTGCAGCGCGATGTCCAGCTGTGACCAGAACAGCTTGCCCGCACTCGACTCCGCGCCGAGCGCGCCGCCGGCCTCGAGTCGCGTGACCGTCGCCCAGGTGTGCAGTTCGTACGCGCGGGCAGCGATCCATGCATCGACCACCCGGTCGGTCAGCGCCGAGTCGGTGAAGTCACGAGACAGGTCGACCAGTCGGTCTGCCGCGGCAAGGTACCGGCCGGGGGAGCGCAGTGAGAGTCCTCGCTCGTTGCTCGCGGTCGACATCGCGACCCGCCAGCCTTCGCCGACGCCGCCCAGCACGTCCTCGTCCGGCACGAGGACGTCGTCCAGGAAGATCTCGGCGAAGCCTGGTTCGCCGTCCAGCTGGGGTATGCCGCGGACCGAAACACCGTCCGCGTGCAGGTCGAACAGGAAGTACGTCAGCCCGCGGTGGCGTTCGGCGTCGGGATCGGTGCGGAACAATCCGAACCCGCGATCGGCGTACGTAGCGCGCGTCGACCACGTCTTCTGTCCGGACAGCAGCCAGCCACCGTCGGTACGCACGGCTCGCGATTTGATGCCGGCGAGGTCGCTGCCCGCCTCGGGCTCCGACCAGGCCTGCGCCCAGATGTCATCGGCGCGTGCCATCGCTGGCATGAGCCGCTCCAGCTGCTCGGCCGTGGCGTGCGCGAACATGGTCGGCGCGAGCAGGAAGATCCCGTTCTGGCTCACCCGCAGCGGCGCCTGCGCGCGGTAGTACTCCGCCTCGAAGACCACCCATTGCTCCAGAGACGCGTCGCGCCCGCCGAACCCCGACGGCCACGACACCACCGACAGCCGCGCATCGGCGAGCATGTGCTCCCATTCGCGATGCGCCTCGAATCCTTCGGGCGTGTCCACGGACGGCAGCGGACGGACGTTCGCCTGCAGGAACGAGCGCACCTCGTCGCGGAAGGCGAGGGTGTCCGCCGAGAGATCAAGATCCACTGTTGGCCTTCATCGACTTCGCGTCCATGCCGCCGAGCGAATCGGTCCCCACCTCGGCGTTGTGCGCGTGGGCGAAGTGGTGCAGGCCGAACACCGAATCCATGCCGTTGCGCATGCCCATCGCGTCCTCGCACTGATTGACCGCGCGTTTGGCGAGCGCCAGCCCGAACCGCGGCATCTCGCCGATGCGGGCAGCGAGCGCCAAGGTCTCCGTCTCCAGCTCGGCACGCGCGACGACGCGGTTCACCATGCCCCACTCGTAAGCGCGCTTCGCGGTGAACCGGTTGCCGGTGAACAGGATCTCCTTGGCCGCGCGCGAACCGAGCACCCACGGGTGCGCGAAGTACTCGACGCCCGGAATCCCCATGCGTACCACCGGATCGCCGAAGAACGCGTCGTCCGCGGCGACGATCAAATCGCACACGAACGAGAGCATCAGCCCGCCGGCGATGCACGCGCCCTGGATCATCGCGATCAGCGGTTTCGGGATCTCGCGCCACCGGCGACACATTCCGAGGTACACCTCGAGTTCGCGCGCGTAGCGCAGATCGCCGCCGTCGCGACCCACGTGATCCCACCAGATGGTTGCGGCGTTGTCGTAGTGGACGTCGACGTCGCGCCCCGGCGTACCGATGTCGTGCCCGGCCGAGAAGTGCTTGCCCGCGCCGGCAAGCACGATGGTCTTGACGTCGTCGTCGTCGACGGCGCGTTGGAACGCGCGGTCGAGCGCGTAGGTCATGGCCGAGTTCTGCGCATTGCGGTAGTCGGGACGGTTCATGGTCACCAGCGCGGTCGAACCGCGAACCTCGTAGAGCACAACCTCGTCGCTCACCGGTACTCCTCACGCAGCTGGGCCTTCAGGACCTTGCCGGACGGGTTGCGCGGTAGCGCGTCGACGAACTCGACCCGCCGCGGCACTTTGTAGTTAGCCAGCCGCTCACGGCAGAAGGCGATCACCGCGGCGGGGTCGAGCGCGTCGTCGGCGACGACCAGCGCCAGTCCGACCTCGCCGAGCCGCTCGTCCGGAACGCCGATCACCGCGGCGTCGGCCACGCCGGGCAGCCGAGCCAGCGCCTGCTCCACCTCGGCGGGGTAGACGTTGAAGCCGCCGCAGATGTACATGTCCTTGAGCCGGTCGGTGATGGTTAGATAACCGTCCGCGTCGAGCGCGGCGACATCTCCGGTGTGCAGCCAGCCATCGGCGTCGATCGCGGCAGCGGTCGCCACCGGATCGTCGAGATAGCCGAGCATCACGTTCGGGCCGCGCACCAGCAGTTCGCGCTGGTCGCCGATGCGCAGCTCGAACCTCGCGGTGGCCCGTCCGCAGGTGTGCGCAACGACTTCGGGCGGATCGGTGCGACGACACATGGTCACGACGACCGCCTCGGTCATGCCGAACGCGGTCAGCACGATGTCGAAGCCGAGCTCGGCCTGCATCCGCTCGACCAACGCGACCGGCACCACCGCGGCCCCGGTGACCGCGAAACGCAACGACGACAGGTCGTAGTCGGCAAGCTTCGGATGGTCGAGCAGCATCTGAAAGACCGTCGGAGCGCCCGGTAGGACGGTGATCCGCTCGTCCTGGATCAGCTGCAGTGCGGCGTCGACGTCGTACGACGGCATCGGCACCATCGTCGAGCCGGTGAGCAGGCACACGACGATGCCTGCCTTGTAGCCGAAGCTGTGGAAGAACGGGTTGACGAGCAGATAGCGGTCGCCCGCGCCGACCTCGCCGCAGGCTCCCCACGCCCGCGCCACGTCGATCACCTGCCGGTGCGCGCTGAGCACGCCCTTGCTGCGGCCGGTCGTCCCGGACGTGAACAGGATGTCGCTGACGTCGTCGGCCTGCACCGCGGCAGCCTGGACGTCGACATTCGGCGCGCGGCGTTCGTGCCAGTCGACCACGCCGGTGGGGGCCGGCGAGTCGTCGGTGGGGATACGGACGATCGTCGCGAGGTTCGGCAGCCCGTCCGCGCCCGCGACGGACTGCAGCTCGGCGAGCCGGTCGGCGCCGAGGAACGGCCCGACGACGACCAATACGGCAGCGTGCGTGCGTTGCAGGATGTCCAGCGCCTCGTGGCCGGTGTAGCGCGTGTTGATCGGGACGAGCGTGGCACCGGCATAGTGCGCCCCGAGCGCAGCGATCACCCAGTGATAGCTGTTGGGCGCCCACACCGCGACCCGATCGCCCGGTCGTACCCCGCGTCCGATCAAGAACTGCGCATGCGTACGCACCTCGTCGAGCAGGCCCGCGAACGTGATCCGTACGTCACCGTCGACAACCGCCTCGGCCGTACCGAACTCACGCGCTGCGCGTCGCAGCACGGCCGGAATCGTCGACACGACAAGGCTCCTCAGCTACCTAGCAAATGCTTGGTAGGGTAGCCTAGCGCCATGACGCGGCCCTCGCACAACGACGACGCGTCGTTCCGCGCCGTGGTTCGCGAGTGGCTCGCCGACAACCTCAACGGTGAGTTCGCCGACCTGCGCGGAACGGGCGGTCCGGGCCGCGAGCACGAGGCGTTCGAGGCGCGGGTGGGATGGGACAAACACCTGGCTGCGGCGGGGTGGACGTGCCTGGGTTGGCCCCTGGAGCACGGCGGCCGCGGCGCCACGATGGCCCAGCAGGTGATCTTTCACGAGGAGTACGCGCGTGCTGACGCACCGCATCGGGTCAACCACCTCGGCGAGGAGCTGCTCGGGCCGACGCTGATCGCCTTCGGCACGCAGGCGCAGCAGCAGCGGTTCCTGCCGCGGATCAAGAACCTCGACGAGCTGTGGTGCCAGGGGTACTCCGAGCCCGGCGCCGGCTCCGACCTCGCTGCCGTGTCCACAACCGCGACCCGCGTCGGCGACGAGTGGTCGATCACCGGCCAGAAGGTCTGGACCTCACTGGCACATGTGGCCGACTGGTGCTTCGTACTCGCCAGAACCGATCCCGGCGCGAAGGGGCATCGCGGCCTCTCCTACCTCCTCGTGCCGATCAAGCAGGCGGGCATCGACGTGCGTCCTATCGTCCAGCTCACCGGAACCTCGGAGTTCAACGAGATCTTCTTCGACGACGCGCGAACGGCCGCCGACCTTGTCGTCGGCGAGGTCGGCGACGGCTGGCGGGTGGCCATGGGCACGCTCGGTTTCGAGCGCGGTGTGGCCACGCTCGGACAGCAGGTCGGTTTCCGCCGCGAACTCGATGCGCTGATTCAAGTGGCGCGTGACAACGGCGCGATCGACGACCCCGTCGTGCGTGACCGGCTGACCCATTCCCACGTGCGCCTCGAGGTGATGCGGGCACACGCATTGCGCACGCTGCGTAACACCGGCAGCGGCGGAACCGAGGCCTCCGTCGCCAAGCTGCTGTGGGCCCATTGGCATCGCGACCTGGGCGAGCTCGCGATGCAGGTCCGCGGCGCGGCCGCCGTGGTCGAGGGCGACGGCGGGCTCGACCCGTGGCAGCGGTTGTTCCTGTTCAGCCGGGCGGACACGATCTACGGAGGCTCGGACGAGGTGCAGCGCAACATCATCGCCGAGCGGCAGCTGGGGCTTCCGCGCGAGGCGCGGGCATGAGCGACGCTTGCGGAGCGAATCAGAGGCATCGTTCGCGCCGCCAGGCGCGATTGACGGCGCCGACCGGCCCGAACGCAGTGAGCGGCCATGAGGCGACGGCATGAGCGACGCTTGCGGAGCGAATCAGAGGCATCGTTCGCGCCGCCAGGCGGCGACGACATGACCGCTCCCCAGTACGTGGCCGGCCACGCTTTGCTCGAGGGAAAGTCGGTGGTCGTGACCGCCAGCGCCGGCGCCGGCATCGGCATGGCGACGGCGAAACGCTGCCTCGAAGAAGGCGCGCGCGTCGTCATCAGCGACACCCACGAGCGGCGGCTCACGGAGACACTCGACCAGCTGCGTCCGCTGGGCAAGGTCACCGCGGTGCACTGCGACGTGACCGTGGAGAGCGACGTGCAGGCCCTGGTTGCGCATGCCGTGGCCGAGTACGGCAGGCTCGACGTGATGATCAACAATGCCGGGCTGGGTGGCACGAAGTCCGTGCTCGACATGACCGACGACGAATGGGCGCGCGTCCTGGACGTGACGTTGAACGGGACGTTCCGCTGCACGCGGGCCGCGCTGCAGCAACTGGTGGCGCAAGGAGGTGGGGGAGCGGTGGTGAACAACGCATCGGTCATCGGGTGGCGGGCGCAGCAGGGTCAGGCGCACTACGCGGCGGCCAAGGCCGGCGTCATGGCGCTCACCAGGTGCGCCGCGCTCGACGCCGCGCCGCACAACATCCGGGTGAACGCGGTCTCGCCGAGCCTTGCGATGCATCCGCACCTGGTGAAGGTGACGAGCGGCGAGCTGCTCGAGACCCTGACCGCCCAGGAGGCGTTCGGCCGCTACGCCGAGCCGTGGGAGGTCGCGAACGTCATCGTGTTCCTCGCCAGCGATTACTCGTCCTACATGACCGGTGAGGTCCTCTCCGTGAGCAGCCAACATCCATGACCACGACCAACGATCGCCGCGCCGAACTGCTCGGCATCGCCGCCGAGCTGTTCGCCGAACGCGGCCTGCGCGCCACCACCGTCCGCGACATCGCCGACGCCGCGGGGATCTTGTCCGGCAGTCTCTACCACCACTTCGACTCCAAGGAGTCGATGGTCGACGAGATCCTGCGCGGCTTTCTCGACGACCTGTTCCACCGGTACGAGACGATCGTCGCCAAGAGCCTCGGCCCGCGCGACACCCTGGAGGCGGTGGTTGTCGCTTCTTTCGAGGCGATCGACGAACACCACTCGGCGGTCGCGATCTACCAAGCCGAGGCGCGCCACCTCGCCGAGCAGCCACGCTTCGGCTACATCCGGAATCGGCTGGCCGAGTTCCGCAACTTGTGGCGCGACGTGCTGCGTGCCGGCGTGGCCGACGGGACGTTCCGTGCTGATCTCGACGTCGAGCTCACCTACCGGTTCCTGCGCGACACCGTGTGGGTCGGTGTCAGCTGGTACCGGCCGGGCGGAGCGATCTCGATCGACGACATCGCCGCGCAGTACCTGTCCATCGTCCTCGACGGCATGGTCACCCGCCGCCGTCCGGTCAAACGTAAGTAGGAGCCGAGCGTGGCGGAAGCCTTTCTCGTCGATGCCGTCCGGACCCCGGTGGGGCGCCGCCGCGGCGCGCTGTCGCAGGTGCATCCGGCCGATCTCGGCGCACACGTCATCACTGCGCTGTTCGAACGCAACCCGGGCGCCGATCCGGACGCGGTCGACGACGTCATCTTCGGCTGCATCGACACGATCGGACCGCAGGCCGGCGACATCGCCCGTACCTCGTGGTTGTGCGCGGGGTACGCCGACCACGTGCCGGGCGTGACCATCGACCGGCAGTGCGGCTCGTCCCAGCAGGCGGTGCACTTCGCGGCGCAGGCAGTGATGAGTGGGACGTCCGACCTGGTGATCGCCGGCGGCGTACAGAACATGAGCGCCATCCCGATCGCATCCGCGATGGCAGTCGGCGAGCAGTTCGGATTCCCGACCCCGTTCGTCGGGTCGATCGGATGGGACAAGCGCTACGGCGACCAGGAAGTGTCGCAGTTCCGAGCCGCTGACCTGATCGCACAGAAGTGGGACATCACCCGCGAGCAGATGGAGCAGTACGCGCTCGAGAGTCACCGACGCGCGCTCGCCGCGATCGAGCAGGGCCGCTTCGACAACGAGATCGTGCCGTTCGGCGACATGACCACCGACGAGGGCCCGCGCGCCGACACGTCGTTGGCGAAGATGGCGACCCTCGTCACGCTGCGCGACGGCGGACGGATCACCGCCGCGGTGTCCTCGCAGATCTCGGACGCCGCGAGCGCGGTGCTGGTCGCATCCGAGAACGCGGTACGCCGGTTCGGGCTGACTCCACAAGCCCGCGTGCACCACCTGTCCGTGCGTGGCGACGACCCGGTCTACATGCTCACCGCGCCGATCCGGGCGACGCAGCACGCACTCGAGCGCACCGGCCTCGCACTTGACGACATCGACGTCATCGAGATCAACGAAGCATTCGCATCCGTCGTGCTCGCGTGGCAGCACGACACCAAGGCCGACCTGGCGACGGTGAACCGCAACGGCGGCGCGATCGCGCTGGGCCATCCGATCGGTGCCACCGGCACCAAGCTGATGGCCACGCTGCTCAACGAACTCGAACGGACGGGCGGACGCTACGGACTACAGACGATGTGCGAGGGCGGCGGGCAGGCCAACGTCACGATCATCGAGCGGCTGTAGGTTCTGCGGGTGCACATAGATCTCGGTGACCGCAAGCTGTCCTACGTCCGGCGAGGCAGCGGCGAGCCGTTGCTGCTGATCATGGGCATGGCGGGGCACATCGGCTTGTGGCGCGATGATTTCCTCGCCCAACTCGAACCCGACTTCGACGTCGTGGCCTACGACCACCGCGGGATCGGCGACAGCACTGACGTCGACGGTCAGTTCACCATCGCCGAGTTGGCCGATGACGCGGCGGCGTTGCTCGACGCCCTGGGCTGGAGCAGTGCGCACGTCTTCGGCATCTCGATGGGCGGCATGATCGCCCAGGAACTGGTGCTCAACCATCCCGAGCGGGTGCGTCGGCTCGTCCTCGGTTGCACCTACTGCGGGGGACCGCGTACCAACCCGATGGCACCCGGACCGATGCGGATGATGACCGCGATGAACTCGGGCAACCTCGAGGCCGCGTTGCGCGCCGGCTTCGAGGCCAACCTTTCGCCGGCGTGGACCGCTGACGAGGCGCACTGGCGCGAGTTCCACGACGTCGCGCTGGCCGCGCGGGTGCCGGTGCCGGTGGTGCTGCGGCAGGCCCAGGCCGCTTTCGTCCACGACACGTCGACCCGGTTGCCGGCGGTTACCGCGCCCACGCTCGTGATGGCGGGGACGGCTGACGAAATGGTGCTCTACCCGAACAATGAGGTGATCGCCGCGCTGATCCCGGGCGCCACGATGCATCCGTTCCCGGACGCCGGCCATCTCTACTGGTGGGAGCACCCGGACGAGGCCGCGGCCACGATCAGGAAGCACCTGCTGAACTGAGTTCGACCGTCTTGGCCTCGCAGCAGGGTCGCGCGCGGCGGGTCGCCCTGCTACCGGGCCAAGCCTCGTCTCGGGTGGTCGAGCAGCGGGCTCAGTAAGCCTGTCCTATTCAGGGGCGTCCTCGCCGACCCGTCCGTCGATGGCCTCCCGGATCAGATCAGCGTGGCCGGTGTGCCGCGCGTACTCCTCGATCATGTCGACGACGATCCGACGCAGGCTCGGCGTGCCCCAGCCAGGGAAGGCGACGCCCTGCGCACGATCGAGCCCGCCGTCGGCGAGCGCGTCGGCAACCCGCGTGCGCGAGCGATCGACTGCGGCGTGCCAGCCGGCCCAGACCGCGTCGACGTCTTCGTTGCCCGTCCAGGCGAAGTCCTCGTCCCACGCCTGTGGGCTGCCCTCCCGCGGCAGGTCGTGCAGCTTCCAGCCGAACGAGTCGTCCTCGACGCGAGTGAGATGACGCACCAGGCCGCCCAGGGTGAGGTCGGACGTGCCGACGGTCGCCGTCATTGCCTTCGCGTCGAGGTCGGCGCACTTCCACGCGAACGTGCGACGGATGCGCTCGAGCGAGCCCAGCAGGGTCTCGAGTTCGGTGCCGGCCACGGGCGGTTCGGTTATCAGTTCCGCTGTCATGGGCGCGACGCTACGGTGGGTCGCGGACGAAATACTTCCTCGATGGGAAATCGCATGCCGGACGCCGGACCCACCGCACGCGCGTTGGTCGCGCTCGAGGCGATCCAGGGCGCTCCGGGCATCACCGGCGAGCGGCTGGCCGCCCGGCTGGGGGTCTCGGACCGTGCCGCGCGCCGCTACGTCGGCATCCTGCGCGAGGCCGGGATCCCGATCGAGTCGGTGAGCGGGCCGTACGGCGGGTACCGGATCGGCCGCGGGGCACGCATCCCGCCGCTGACCTTCACCACCTCGGAGGCACTCGGACTGGTGATGGCAGTGCTGCAGGGCTGGCACGGCAGCGTCGATGACGATCATCCCGCGGCCACTGCGCTCGGCAAGATCATGCGTGTGCTGCCGGCCACGGCGTCGGTGCCGGCCGAGGCGGTGCGCCGGGTGCGGGCGCAGAACCCGAGCGACGCCGCGGCGATGCCTGACCCGTCGGCCGCCGCAACGCTCGCGCAGGCTTGCGAGCGCCGTGAGCAGATCCGGCTTCGCTACGGCATCCGGGAACGGTCGATGGTCGTGGACCCGTGGGCTGTCGTCGTGCGGCACGGTCGGTGGTACCTGCTCGGGTGGTCGCGCACCGTCGACGCGCGGCGCGTGCTGCGCATCGACCGGATCAGCGATGTGACGACGACGGGGGAGCGCGCCGAACGGCCCGACGAACTCGATGCGATCCGCACCGTCGAAGACCATCTGGCCGAAGGGTGGACGTACTCGGCCGAGGTGCTCATCGAGGCGCCGTTCGAGAAGGTCGCGCCGTGCGTACCGCGGATCCTCGGACGGCTCGCCGAGATCGACGGCGCCCGCTGCGAGCTGCGCGGGAGCACCGACAACCCGTACTGGTACGCCGAGCAGCTGGCGACGATCCCGGCACCGTTCACCGTCATCGGGGGACCCGAGTTGCAGGCGACCGTGCGCGCCCTCGGCGAGCGGCTCACCCGCGCCGTCCGGTCCGCCCCGTCGGTCCCCTCTGCATCCGTGGGAATATCAGCAGGATGACACTTCCGGCCAACCGTCTCGACGATCTCGTACGGCTGCGCCGTGTCCGAGATCGGATGGACCGCGAGTACGCCCGACCGCTCGACGTCGAGGCACTGGCTCGCGGCGTGCACATGTCCGCCGGACACCTCAGCCGCGAGTTCAAGAAGGCATTCGGCGAGTCGCCGTACGGGTATCTGATGACGCGGCGCATCGAGCGGGCGATGGCGCTGCTGCGCCGCGGCGACCTGAGCGTCACCGAGGTCTGTTTCGCCGTCGGGTGCTCGTCGTTGGGCACGTTCAGTACGCGGTTCACCGAGCTGGTCGGTGTGCCGCCCAGCGTCTACCGGGAGCAGGCGACGCAGTCGAGCGTCGACATCCCCTCGTGCATGGTCAAACAAGCCACCAGACCGGTCAGGAATCGAGAAGCCCGGGCCACGCCGGCCCAACTAGCCTGACCGTCATGGACCTCAACATTTCTTCGGCCTTCCTGCCGCACAGCGACGCGCAAGCCACCATCGCCTTCTACCGTGACACGCTTGGCTTCGAACTCCGTAATGACGTCGAGATGCGTGGGCTGCATTGGATCACGGTGGGCCCTTCTGGACAGCCCGATGTGAACATCGTGCTCTACCCGCCGGGTGTCGACCCGGGCATCACCGACGACGAGCGCCGCGTGATCGCCGAGATGATGGCCAAGGGCACTTACGGGATCATCACGTTCGCCACGCGCGACCTCGACAGCGCGTTCGAGCGGTTGCAGGCCGGCGACGCGGATGTCGTCCAGGAGCCGACCGACCAGCCCTACGGAATCCGCGACTGCGCCGTGCGAGACCCGTCCGGCAACCTGATCCGAATCAACCAGCTCAGCTGACCCGTCCCGTCCCGGAGATTCGCACTACATGCCGAAAAAAGAAATGCGCGCCGCCGACAGCCATGACCTGATCCGCGTACACGGCGCGCGGGTCAACAACCTCAAGGACGTCAGCGTCGAACTGCCGAAGCGTCGACTCACGGCGTTCACCGGCGTGTCCGGCTCCGGCAAGAGTTCGCTGGTGTTCGGCACGATCGCGGCCGAGTCGCAGCGGCTGATCAACGAGACCTACAGCGCGTTCATCCAGGGCTTCATGCCGACGCTGGCCCGTCCCGAGGTCGACGTCCTGGACGGGCTGACCACCGCGATCATCGTCGACCAGGAGCGGCTGGGATCCGACCCGCGCTCCACGGTCGGCACCGCCACGGACGCGAACGCGATGCTGCGCATCCTGTTCAGTCGGCTCGGCAAGCCGCACATCGGATCACCGCAGGCGTTCTCGTTCAACGTCGCATCGATCAGCGGCGCGGGCGCGGTCACCGTCGAGCGCGCCGGCCGCACGACGAAGGAGCGGCGCAGCTTCAGCATCCTCGGCGGCATGTGCCCGCGTTGCGAGGGAACCGGCTCGGTCACCGATTTCGACCTGTCCCAACTCTACGACGACAGCAAGTCGCTGACCGACGGCGCGCTTACCATCCCCGGCTACAGCATGGACGGATGGCACGGCCGGATCTTCCGTGGCTGCGGCTTCTTCGACCCGGACAAGCCGATCAACAAGTTCACCAAGAGGGAACTCGACGCGCTGCTCTACAAGGAGCCGACGCGGATCAAGGTCGACGGCATCAACCTGACCTACGAAGGGCTGGTCGCCAAGATTCAGAAGTCGATGCTGTCGAAGGACCGCGAGGCGATGCAGCCGCATATCAGGGCCTTCGTCGACCGCGTGATCACCTTCATGACCTGCCCGGACTGCGACGGCACCCGTCTGAGCAAGGAGGCCCGGTCGTCGAAGATCAAGGGCGTCAACATCGCCGACGCTTGCACCATGCAGATCAGCGACCTGGCCAAGTGGGTCCGCGAACTCAAGGAGCCCTCGGTCGCGCCGCTGCTCGAAGCGCTGGGTGACACCCTCGACTCGTTCGTCGACATCGGCCTCGGCTACCTCAGCCTCGACCGACCTTCGGGCACGCTGTCCGGCGGAGAGGCCCAGCGCACCAAGATGATCCGGCACCTCGGCTCGTCGCTCACCGACGTCACGTACGTCTTCGACGAACCCACGGTCGGGCTGCACCCGCACGACATCGAGCGGATGAACGAACTGCTGCTGCAACTGCGCGACAAGGGCAACACCGTGCTCGTCATCGAGCACAAGCCGGAAGTGATCGCGATCGCCGACCACGTCGTCGACCTCGGCCCGAAGGCCGGCAGCGCGGGCGGTGAAGTGGTTTACGAGGGCACGGTCGCCGGCTTGCGCAAGGCCAAGACCGTCACCGGACTGCATTTGGACGACCGCGCGTCACTCAAGTCGTCGGTGCGCCCATTTACGGACGTGCTGCCCGTGCGCGCCGCGACCACGCACAACCTGCAAGACGTCGACGTCGACATCCCGCTCGGCGTACTCGCCGTGATCACCGGCGTGGCGGGCTCGGGCAAGAGCTCGTTGATCCACGGCTCGGTGTCCGTGCAGAGCGGCGTGGTGTCTATCGATCAGAGCGCGATCCGCGGTTCGCGGCGCAGCAATCCGGCCACCTATACCGGCTTGCTCGATCCGATCCGCAAGGCGTTCGCCAAGGAGAACGGCGTAAAGCCCGCCCTGTTCAGCGCCAACTCCGAGGGTGCCTGCCCCAACTGCAACGGTGCCGGGGTGATCTACAGCGACCTGGCGATCATGGCGGGCGTCGCCACCACCTGCGAGGTCTGCGAGGGCAAGCGGTTCCTCGCCGACGTGCTCGAGTACAAGCTCGGTGGCAAGGACATCAGTGAGGTGCTCGCGATGTCGGTGGCCGAGGCCGAGGCGTTCTTCGCCGATGGCGGCGCGCAGACGCCGGCCGCGCACAAGATCCTCGACCGGCTCGCCGACGTCGGGCTCGGCTATCTCACCTTGGGCCAGCCGCTCACGACGCTGTCCGGCGGCGAACGGCAGCGGATCAAGCTGGCGTCGCGGATGGGGGAGAAGGGCGACATCTACGTGTTGGACGAGCCGACCTCGGGCCTGCACCTAGCCGATGTCGAACAACTGCTCGGTCTGCTCGATCGGCTGGTCGACTCCGGCAAGTCCGTCATCGTCATCGAGCACCACCAAGCGGTCATGGCGCACGCCGACTGGATCATCGACCTCGGGCCGGGCGCAGGCCACGACGGCGGTCGGATCGTCTTCGAAGGAACCCCGGCCGATCTTGTCGCCAAGCGCTCGACGTTGACCGGCCAGCACCTCGCGGTCTACGTCGGCACCTGACGGGTTGCGAGCTCGGGGTAGTCGATCACGATCCCGTCGGGGTCGACGTCGAGTTCGGTCCGGAACTCGCCGCTGCGAAAGAGCACACGGCCAGGGACGGCGGAGGCATAGATCTGCTCGCTGCGAATGACGCGCAGGGAGGGCACGTCGACCCAGGCCATCACCAGCGGCGTCTCGGCGACGCTGCGGTCGAGCAGGCCGAGGCGGCGGATGGGCATGGTGTTGGTCAGCGGACACAGTCCGAGGTCGCAGTCTTGCGCACCTTGCACGGTGCTCGGGTCGGCGAGGCCCGGGGCGGGCAGGTCGGCGTCGCCGGCGGCATCTGCGTGTGCTGTCCAGGTGCCGGTGTGGGAACGCTCGAGGACCAGGTTGCGCGACCAGTCGAAGCCGCGGGATGAGACCTCGAGCCGGCGGGTCACCCAGCCGGCGTCGACTTCGAGCCGCCACGCCGTGGCGAAGGTGTCGCTGGTGGCAGTGCCGAAGGCGTGCATGCCTGATTCGGTGATCGACACATTGACCTGATCGACCCGACTGGGATCGTCGAGGCCCTGCCACACGTAGCGCGAGCTGCTCACCCGGTCATCATCGTTGGGACTCCCGACAGCGCGGTTACGGTCGCATTATGTCAACCAGAGCGCACTGATCCCGGGGTACCGAGTCGCGGAGCAGACGTGCCTTGTCCCGCCCATCGGCGCTGACGATCACCCGCGTGCATCTGTGATGCTGACAGGCACCTGTAGGTCCGTCTGAACATCACTGATGCAGATGCGAACCACCAGGCCAGTGTCCGAACCACCAGGCCGGCGCAGAATCCCGGCTCAACCACCATTACCACGCTCCGCACCGTTTCGCCGATAAGTGACATTATGTCAATACGAAGAGGCGCGGGCAGGGATCCACGGCCCCGCGCTCACAATCATCTGAGCTCGGCCAGCCGTTTGAGGTTCAGCAACTGCCGACGGGCCATCACGAGATCGCCGACGGCAGCAAACGGCGCAATCAGTCGTCCGCCGCCGGTGACGACCTTGAGCAGCAGCCGCGTGCCCGCACCATCCGGCACGAGCACATACGACATCGTCGCGCCCATGATCCGTCCGGTGAGTTGCTCCCCAGGCGTCACCGACATGATCCGTCCGAGGCGCCGCGCGCCGGACGTCGTGAACGGCTCGCCGGCCACCGGCTCGGGCAGTCTGCGCAGTTCTTGCGGTGAGCGTCGGCCGAGGTTGTCGATCCAGTCGTACGAATACGGCGCGAGCCGGATCTGCCCGACCCAGGGCCACACCTCGCATGGCTGTGCCGCAATGCTGACTCCGCGCCAGGCCTGAAGAATGGGCGTGCGGACGATCTCGTCGCACGGATACCGCCGCGAGACCTCGGCTTCGGTGACTCCCCACCGGTCGCCGATCACCGAACCTCCCCTCGCGACGATCGAAATCTGTCCTGTGGACAACCCAGTTCCCGGCATGATCGCGAGCGAGACTTCTGCCATGCCTGTTTCACCACGCGACGCAATTGTGCACACTCCCTCGGAGCTGTTCGCTCTGTGGCAGGGCCTCATGGGCGACGGCGGGTTCAGCCGGCGCAGCCTGTGGCTGGTGTTCCTCTACGAGGACGGCCAGGTGGCGCCGGTCGTCGTCCCTATCGAGGACATACCGGCTCGTCCCGACGCCCTGGTCGCGAACCTCGGCGCGGTGCTGGCCGGCCTGGCCGACGACGGCGTGAGTTCGACGGCGATGCTGCTGTCACGCCCGGGTCCGCGCGCGATGAGTGCGGACGACCGCGCCTGGGCTCGGGCGTTGACGTCGTTCACGCCGTGGCCCGTGCATCTGGCCACGGCCGACGACCTGCAGGTCTTCGCTCCGGACGATCTGATCGCGGCCTAGCTCGCCGTAACCAATCGGGCATTTGCCTCGTTGGTCCGGTTACCGGATCCGACGAAGGGACGTCCATGCGCCGCCGTGCCCGAACCATCATCTCAATGATTGCGGGGGTCGTCGCGGCCGTCGCAGTCTCGACAGCCGCTGTGAGCTCGCCGGCCACGGCCGCAGCGCCGTCCTGGGCTCCAGCCGCCACCGCCGCCCTGCACCCGGGTGTCATGGCCTACACCGACGGCGCACAGTGCACCGTCAACTTCGTCTACACCGACGGTGCAGGCAATGTTTACCTCGGCTATGCCGCGCACTGCGCCGGCACCGGCACGAACACCGACACCAACGGATGCAACACGGGGTCACTGCCGCTGGGCACGCCCGTCACGTTCAGCAACGACGGATCGCTCGTCAGCAACGGCACCACGGTCGGCACGGGCACGCTCGCCTACTCGTCGTGGCTCGCGATGAAGAACGCCGGCGAGACCGATGCGAATACCTGCGCCTACAACGATCTTGCGCTCGTGAAGGTCGATCCGGCGTACGTGAACGACGTGAACCCGACCGTCCCGTTCTACGGCGGACCGACCGCGCTCGGCACCGGCACCGCGGCCGGCGACAAGGTGTACAGCTACGGCAACTCCTCGCTGCGCGCCGGCGTCAGCCAGCTCTCCCCCAAGATCGGCCTGAGCCTCGGCGACAGCGCGGGCGGCTGGACCACCGACGTCTACACCCTGACCCCGGGCATCCCGGGTGACTCGGGTTCGGGCTTCATGGACGCCAACGGCAACGCGTTCGGTGTGCTGTCCACGGTGGCAATCGCCCCGCTCGCGGGCTCGAACGGCGTCGGCAACCTGCGCAAGGAACTCGCCTATGCAAACGGTCATGGCATGTCCGGCGTGGCGGTAGCTGCGGGCACCAGCCCGTTCGCGCCACCCGCGTAACTGCTCCACCTCGACCGACGCCCTCCGCTCCCCCGTCGCGGAGGGCGTCGGTGTCTCTGTTCGCCCTGTCGCAACCTCAGCCGTGCAGCAGCGCGACGCCGCGAGGCGCGAGCCGGTAGCCGACCTCGAGCGACTCGGTCAGTCCGAGTTCCTTCAACTTGCGCACGTCGCGCTTGAAACTCTGCGTTTCCCGGCCGAGTTCGGCTGCAAGGTCGGGTGCCCGCCGCGCCGGGTTGGCCTCGATCAAGGCCAGCACCTTGCGCGTCCACGGACCACTGCGCGACGCACGGTCAAGCCGATCGAGCCGCTCGAGCAACGCGGCCCGCTCGTCAGAACTGAGTTCGCCCTTGCTACGCAGGGCAATTCGAGGATCGTCGCCTGCATAGCGCAGCTCCACCCGCCAGATCGGCGCGGGCGCCTTAGGCGCCATCAACGCAAGCAACTCATCGCGCGACGCCCCAGCCCGCGCCGCATCGGCACGAGTAATAGTGCGTACGCGATCGACCGCAGTCACCTCGATGAGGCCGACCGACGTGCGCATCTTCGTCCCGACGAGGACGCGCGGACGCTCCCACCTGCGAAACGCCAGGTCGATCGAACCGTCTCGAATCCGGGCGAGGTCAGCAGGACGGATCAGCACAGGTCAAGCCTGCACCAACTCAGGTTCCGACGGCGCGACGTCCACCGAGGTGTCGTCGGCACGCACCAGTGCGATGCCGAGGAGCACGACCAGTCCGCCGAGCAGTTGCAGCGCGTGGAGCGCCTGGCCCAGCAGCGCCCACGCGATCAGCACCGCGAACAGCACCTCGGTCAGGCCGACGAACGACGCCACCTTGGCGCCCAGCATCCGGGCGGCGGCGATGCCCGCGGCATATGCCACCGCAGCCGCCACGAGCGCCAGCCCGATCACCGGCACCACCCAGTTCACCGAGTCATGCAGCAGCACCACATTGCTCGTGTGCATCTCGAACGGCAGCACGCGCACCAGATCGAGGACGATCAGCGTCACCGCGCCGACGACCATCGCAGCCCAGGCCATTGCGATCGGCGGCAGCGAGTCGTCCGACTTCGACGAGAGCACGAAGTACACCGCCAGACCGGTACCGGCCAGCAGCCCCCAGAACACGCCCAGCGCATCAATGCCACCGGTGCCGGGGTTGAGCACGAGCACCAGTCCGGCGAGCGCGGCCACTCCCCCGATCACCGTGAGCTTGCGCGGCCGTTGATTGTGTCGCAGCCACAAGAAGACGACGACGAACAGGATCCCTGAGTATTCGAGCAGTAGCGCTACTCCGACATCCAGCCGTTGCACGGCATTGAAAAAGCACACCTGGCAACCCGCGACGGCAACGAAGCCGAACGCCAGGACCGACGGCAGACCGGATCGCAGCAGGTGCCATCGCCCGCGCAGCGCATGCACGCCGGGCACCGTCAGCAGCAGCGCGGCGATCGTGATCCGGAACGTGACCACCGCACCGGGCGACCAGCCCGTCGCCATGAGCGAGTCGGCGAAGGTGCCCGACGTACCGAACGTGGCTGCCGAAAACAGCGCAAGACCGAGCCCGAGCACACCTTGGCGGCTGTCATGAGTCATCCGCGTTATGCTCATGACATCGAACCTACGGGACAGCCCGTAAGGAGTCAACATGCCTTTTGCCCATGACACGGAAGTGGCCCTCAACGCTGCCGCCGCGCTGGTAAATACCGCCCACGGCGGCGAGAAATTGCCCGACATCGACGCGCTCGACGCGTTCGTCGCCGAATGGGGCTGGACGGGCGAGCGCGCCCACGACGACCGTGAACTGGAGGCTGTCCACGCGCTTCGTCCCCGTCTGCGGGCGCTCTGGGCCGCCGAGGAGGACGAGGCCGTCGACCTCGTCAACGGCATGCTGCGCGAGGCCGACGCCCTCCCCCAGCTCGTCAAGCACGACCAGTGGGACTACCACCTGCACGCCACCCCGTCCGACGCCGGCCTGGACGTCCGGATGATGGTCGAGGCCGCGATGGCCGTCGTCGACGTGATCCGGATGAAGGAACTCGACCGGCTGCGGTTCTGCGGCGCCGACGACTGCAACGACGTGCTCGTCGACCTGTCCAAGAACCGCTCCCGCCGGTTCTGCGACTCGGGCTGTGGCAACCGGATGAACGTGGCTGCCTACCGCGCGCGGCAGGCCGGCCGCAGCACGGGATGATCGGGCCATGGCGCTGCGCGACTTCCCTCGCTATCCCCTCCTCTTCGGACCCTCGCCCGTCCACCCACTGGAGCGATTGAGCGCCCATCTGGGCGGAGCCACGGTCTGGGCCAAGCGGGAGGACTGCAACTCCGGCCTCGCGTTCGGCGGCAACAAGACCCGCAAGCTCGAGTACCTCGTGCCGGACGCCCTGGCGCAGGGCGCCACGCACCTCGTCTCGATCGGCGGCGTGCAGTCGAACCACACACGCCAGGTCGCGGCCGTGGCGGCCAGACTGGGTCTGAAGGCGCGTCTGGTGCAGGAAAGCTGGGTCGACTGGCCCGACGCGGTCAACGACCGGGTCGGCAACATCCTGCTGTCGCGGATTATGGGCGCCGAGGTCGAACTCGTCGAGGCAGGCTTCGGCATCGGCTTCAAGAACAGCTGGGACCAGGCGCTGGAGGACGTCCGGCGGCAAGGCGGCACGCCGTACCCGATCCCGGCAGGCGCCTCCGACCACCCTCTCGGCGGCCTCGGCTTCGCCAACTGGGCCGACGAGGTCGTGCAGCAGGAACGCGAGCTCGGCGTCTTCTTCGACACGATCATCGTCTGCAGCGTCACCGGCTCGACGCACGCCGGCATGATCGCCGGCTTCGCGCAGCACGGGGACGCGCGGCGGCGCATCATCGGCATCGATGCCAGCGCGAAGCCCGACGAGACCCGCGCCCAGGTCGAGAAGATCGCCCGCAACACCGCCGACCTCATCGGCCTCGGCCGCGAGCTGCGCGATGACGAGATCACCGTGCTGCCCGGCTGGGCGGGCGACTTCTACGGCATCCCGGTTCAGTCGACGCTCGACGCGATCAGGCTGACCGGCGGCCTCGAGGGCGTGATCATCGACCCGGTGTACGAGGGGAAGTCGATGGCCGGGCTCATCGATCTCGTCCGCTCCCGCGACATCGGGCCCGATTCGACCGTGCTGTACGCGCACCTCGGCGGCCAGCCGGCGCTCAACGCCTACAGCGCGCTGTTCCGGTCGTGACGGCGCGACTGATCCTGCTCAACGGCCCGCCCGGTATCGGCAAGTCCACCCTCGCGCAACGGTTTGTCGACGAACACCCGCTCGCGCTGAACCTCGACCTCGACTCGGTACGGCGCATGCTCGGCCGCTGGCAGGACAACCCGATCGACGCCGGCCTGCTCGCCCGCACGATGACCCTGGAGATGGCCCGCACCCATCTGTGCGCCGGCCACGACGTGGTAATACCGCAGTATCTCGGCCGGCCGCAGTTCATAGCACAGGCCGAGCGGGTCGCCGAGGAGGTCGGTGTGCCGTTCCTGGAGTTCGTCCTCATGGACGGGCGGGACAATGCCGTGCGCCGCTTCCTCGACCGGACGACGACCTCGACGGTGCAGGCCCACGTCGAGGCGGCACGGCTCATGGAGCAGTTCGGCGGCCGGCCCGCACTCGAGGCGATGTACGACCGGTTGCTGCTCGTGCTGTCGCACCGGCCGAACGCCGAGGTCATCCAGTCGCGCGACGGC
Organism: Jatrophihabitans sp.; assembly: GCA_036497285.1. Taxonomy (GTDB): domain Bacteria; phylum Actinomycetota; class Actinomycetes; order Mycobacteriales; family Jatrophihabitantaceae; genus RYN-133. Next base: position 49,207 of record DASXJR010000121.1, on the reverse strand, counting down.
GAGGTCGATGCCTCCTATGCCGAACTGCGCCGCCGGATCGACTCGTAGCTGCGTAGCTTGGAGGCATGGTGGACCTGCCCGGGCGGCGCGCGACGAAGATCCTGCTCGAACTCGACCTGAGCCATGTCCCGGTCGATCCGGACCCGGACGACACGCTCGCGCGATTGCGGTCGCGCGGCCAGCACCAGCTGCGTCCGATCCTGCGCGCGTTGCACGAAGCCGCCGACGACCCGCACGTCGTCGGCCTGGTCGCCCGGGTCGGCGGCAAACTGACCTGGGCGGCGATGCAGGAACTGCGGATCGGCGTCGAAGCGTTCACCAAACCGAAGATCGCCTGGGCAGAAAGCTTCGGCGAGGGTTCCGGTGACATGGCCGGCTACGTGCTCGCGACGGCCTTCGACGAGATCTGGCTGCAGCCCGGCGGCGAACTGGGATTGCTGGGGGTGGCCGCGGAGACCACTTTCCTGCGGGGCGTTCTGGACAAGCTCGGCCTCGAACCGCAGCTCGAGCAGCGTTACGAGTACAAGAACGCGGCCGACCGGATCATGCGCACCGAGTTCACCGACGCCCATCGCGAGGCGACGGACCGCCTTGTCGTATCGGTCTACGACGATGCGGTCGCCACGATCGCCGCGGCTCGCGGCCTGGACGAGGCGCGGGTACGCGAACTCGTCGACACCGGGCCCCGCACCGCCGTCGAGGCGCACGGGGTGGGCCTGGTCGACCAGCTCGGCTACCGCGACCAGGTGTACGCCGCGGCCAGGCACAAGGCCGGCCGCGACGCCGAGCTGTTGTTCGCCGATCGCTGGAAGCCGCGCCGCCGCCCGTCCCTACCGGCGAAGCGCAAAGGCCACGTGGCACTGGTACGCGCGCACGGCACGATCGTGACCGGACGGTCGCGGCGCGGCCCGATGGGACAGCAGGTCGGCAGCGACTCGGTCAGTGCGGCCCTGCGTGCTGCGCTCGCCGACGAGCACGCTCGGGCGGTGGTAGTGCACGTCGACTCGCCGGGCGGCTCGGCCGTCGCCTCGGACACGATCTGGCGCGAGGTGATCCGGCTGCGCGAAGCCGGCAAGACGCTGGTCGTGTCGATGGGGGCGCTCGCCGCGTCCGGGGGCTACTACGTCGCGTGCCCGGCCGAGGTCATCGTCGCACTGCCCGCAACGCTGACCGGCTCGATCGGCGTGTTCGGCGGCAAGATCGTGATCTCGGATCTGCTCGAGCGGATCGGTGCCGGCACCGGCACGGTGGCGCACGGCGCCCGCTCGCTCATGTACTCGCCGCGACGCCGATTCGACGAGCAGGAGCACGAGCGGCTGTCGGCGGCGATCGACGCGGTGTACACCGACTTCGTCGCGAAGGTCGCGGACGGCCGCCGGCGCACCGTCGACGAGATCCACTCCATCGCGCGCGGCCGGGTCTGGACGGGCGCGGACGCGCTGCGCAACGGACTGGTGGACGAGCTCGGCGGTCTGCGCGACGCCGTGCGCATCGCCCGCACGCGCGCCGGCCTTCCCGACTCGGCGCCGGTCCGGCGGGCCGTGCACGTAGCACCGCTGAGCCGGCTCAAGCGCCCCCGCAACAGCGAGGATCCGCGCGCGCTGGCCGCGATGGTCGGGCTGCCGGACGCGGCGACGCTGCTGGGCCTGCCCGAGGCCGCCGCGCTGCGGATGCCCTCCTTCCGGGTGCGCTGATGGGCTACGTCGACGTCGACGGCCGGAAGATCTGGCACGAGGTCGACGGAGCGGGTGCACCCGTCGTGCTGCTGCACGGCGGATTCGCGGACGCGACATCGTTCGCACCGCTCGTCGGTCCGCTCGTGGGCGCCGGTTACCAGGTCTTGCGGCCGGAACGGACGGGCCATGGCCGCACACCCGACACCGACGCACCGTGGAGCTACGAATCGATGGCGCAGGAGACCATCGCCTACCTCGAGGCCGCACGCGCGCAGCCGGTGCGCCTGGTCGGTTGGAGCGACGGCGCGTACGTCGCGGTGCTTGTCGCGATGCAGCGACCCGAGCTTGTCAGCCAGCAGGTGCTGATCGGCCAGTATTACAACGATTCCGGCCGCGCGGGTGGCGCCGCGGTCGAGATGTTTCTCGCCAACCGCGAGGGTGCGATGAGCTTCCTGCGACAGAACTACGACCAGCTCTCACCTGATGGTCCCGACCACTTCCCGGTCGTGTTCGACAAGACCGCGGCGATGTGGCAGGCCGAACCGCAACTCTCCTCGGAGGACTTCGCGGCGATCACGACACCGACCTTGGTGATGCAGGGCGACCGCGACGAGCCCATCGTCGCGCACGGTGCCGCCGTGGCGAGCGCGCTGCCCGACGGACGCTTCGCGGTGCTGCCCGGGACGCATGGTCTTCCGCTGGAGAGCCCCGAACTCGTCAGCGCGCTGCTGGTGCAGTTCTTCCGGGGCGTTCCGCCACCAGCATTCGGCTGAACGTCACGCGCCAACGTCGCACCCCGGACTCGTCGACCAGGTCCTCCAGCTCGGACAGGTGAACGCCGTCCGTGGCGAACGCATCGATCTCGCGCCGGGTCAGCGGGAACGGCGGACCCGGCGGGTTCTCGGCATCCCCGGCGGCGGCGATCACCAGCAGCAGGCCGCCGGACGCGACCATCGCCGCAACCGCGGCGATCGCCTGCGCCCGTGGCGGATCGGGCATCGACTGCACGGTGTAGCTCTCGACCACGAGGTCGAACGCGCGAAAGTAGCGCTCGGGCAGGTCGAGCAGGTTCGCCACCTCGTAGCTGACCGGTGTGCCCGGATGCCGATCCTTGGCCGTTTCGATCGCGGTCTCGGACAGGTCGAACGCGGTCGTGCGGAATCCGAGCGAGGCGATGTATTCCGAATCGCGGCCGAGACCGCAGCCGACGACCATCGCCGTGCGCCCGGTGCCGTCGCGGCCTGCGGCCCACTCGACCAACTGCGGGTTGGGCAGGTCGCGGTCCCACGGGACGACGGCCCGTCCCTCCGCCGCCTCGGCGTACAACGTCTCGAACCAGCCGATGGGTTCGCCGCGCGCGTACGACTCGGCGGACAGGCGGATGGCGTCGGCGTCGCGCGGCGGCTCGGTCATGCCGCCATGATCCGGCACCCGTAGCGTGAGCATGGATCAGCACCTGTCCCGGAGGTATTGCATGCCAGCGACACCCGTCCCGCAGCCGATTCTCGAATTCCTCGGCCGGCCCAACCCCGCCGTGATGGCCACCATCGCCGCCGACGGCATGCCGGTCTCGGTCGCCACGTGGTACCTGGTCGAGGACGACGGGACGATCCTGCTGGGGCTGGACGCGCAACGCGCCCGGCTCGAGCACCTGCGCCGCGATCCGCGGATCTCCCTCACCGCGCTGGCCGAGCGCGACTGGTACACCCACGTCAGCGTGCAGGGCCGCGTCACGTCGGTCGCCGACGACGAGGGACTGCCTGACATCGACCGGCTCGCGCAGCACTACACAGGCAAGCCGTACCGAAACCGCGAGCGGCCACGGGTGAGTGTGCACGTCGAGATCGAGCGCTGGCACGGCTGGAGCGGCGGCGGCAAGTTCAGCGGCTGAATCGCTCAGCGCAGCGTCAGCCGCGCCGCACGCGCACCGTCGGCCCACGCCAGGTGCAGGTCGTGCACGTCGGGGTTTCCCGCTTCGTCCAGGCCGATCTTGTTGAACCTGGCGAAGTTGTGATTGTCGCCGGCCATGATTCCGTACGCCTCGACGACGCCCGGCTCGTCGCTCACGACGCGCACGTCGGCGCTGCGCCGCCTGCCCATGTACCGGATGTCGACCGGATCTCCGGAACGCAGATTCCGTCCCCACCCGAACGGCGTGCCGATCAGCAGCGTCGCCTCGTCGCGGGTGTACGCAACCGGCACGGCGTAGCGCCGCCCGGTCTTGCGCCCGACCACGTACACGGTGATCAGTCGCCGCCCCAGTCCCCGGCAGATCAACGGCGTGCGCAGCATCCCGCGCACGACCCGATTCATCACACGCTGCCCGCGCATCGTCTGCACGCGTCCCATCAGTTCCTCCTCGCGTGTTACCTCGACGGCCCTGGCGCCGTCCTTGGTATGACGGACGATGGCGACGGAAGGTGACACGGTGGACGAGTTGGCAGCGCAGTTCGAGCAACACCGAACCCACCTGCGCGCGGTGGCCTACCGGATGCTGGGCTCGCAGGCGGAGGCCGACGACGCGGTGCAGGAAGCGTGGCTGCGACTGGCCCGGACGGACGAGACCTCCATCCAGAACCTGCGCGGCTGGCTGACCACGGTAGTGGCGCGGATCTGTCTGGACATGTTGCGTACTCGGACGGCCCGGCGCGAGGACGCGCTCGACGTGCACGTGCCCGACCCGATCGTCACCAGCGGCCCCGAGGACGAGGCCGAGCTCGCCGACTCGGTCGGCCTCGCATTGCTCGTCGTGCTCGACACGCTCGCCCCGGCTGAGCGGCTCGCGTTCGTGCTCCACGATGTCTTCGCCGTGCCCTTCGATGAGATCGGGCCGATCCTCGACCGCAGCCCGGGCGCGGCGAAGCAACTAGCCAGCCGGGCGCGGAGCAGGCTGCGCGGGGCGCCGGTCCACGGTGAAGTGTCCGCGGCAAGGCAGCGCGAGATCATCAACGCCTTCCTCGCAGCGTCTCGCGAAGGCAACTTCGAAGGGCTGCTCAATGTGCTGGATCCCGACGTCGTGTTGCGCGCGGATGCCGGCGCCGGGCCGATGGGGCCGTCGCAACTGCTCCGCGGCGCGCGAGTCGTTGCCGGACAGGCGCTGCACTTCGCCGATCTGGCCCAGTTCGCCCACCCCGTGCTGGTCAACGGCAGGCCGGGGTTCGTGGCGGTTGTCGACGGCCGGATCGTGTCCGTGCTGAGCGTCACCGTCGTCGACGACCGGATCGCCGAGATGAACATCCTCGCCGACCCGGAGCGGCTGAGCCGCATCGACGCCGCGTCGCTCGGCCTCGCCTGACCCGTCGGATCTCCGCCGCCGGAACCGGATGATCAACGCCGAGTTTGCTGGCAAACAGGACGCGACTCGGCGTTGATCAGACAGGAAACGATCGCGGCCGAGTGGGATCAACCTGCGCTGGGCAGGATCGGAACATGGCTGATGGCGAGTTCCAGCGCGACTCCAACTACGTCACCGCCCGCATCACCGAAGACGGCCGCGACGGGTTCCCGGTGGAGGCGGATCGGTACCACCTCGTCGTTGCCCGTGCCTGCCCTTGGGCCAACCGCGCAATCATCGTGCGCCGGCTGGTGGGCCTCGAGGACGCGATCAGCATGGGCATCTGCGGCCCCACTCACGACGAACGCAGTTGGAGGTTCGACCTCGACCCGGGCGGTCGTGATCCCGTGCTCGGGATCGAGCGTCTGCAGGAGGCGTTCTTCGCGCGCGACCCGGACTACTCCGCCGGCATCACGGTGCCCGCAATCGTCGACATCGACAGCGGCGCGGTGGTGACCAACGACTTCGCCCAGATCACCCTCGACTTCAGCACAGAGTGGACGAAGTTCCACCGCGAGGGCGCGCCCGACCTGTACCCCGAGGGGAAGCGCGACGAGATCGACGAGGTCGCCGAGCTGGTCTACCACGACGTCAACAACGGCGTGTACCGGTGCGGCTTCGCCAGCAGCCAGCGCGCCTACGACAAGGCGTACGAGCGGCTGTTCCAGCGCCTCGACTGGCTGGAGGATCGCCTGCGAAATCAGCGTTTCCTCGTCGGCGACACGATCACCGAGGCGGACGTGCGGCTGTTCACCACGCTTGCCCGCTTCGACGTCGTGTACCACGGTCACTTCAAGTGCAACCGGCAGAAGTTGACCGATTTCCCGGTGCTGTGGTCCTACGCACGCGACCTGTTCCAGACGCCCGGCTTCGGCGACACCACCGACTTCAGCCACATCAAGCACCACTACTACGAGGTGCACAAGACGATCAACCCGACCGGGATCGTGCCGCTCGGGCCCGATCTCACCGGCTGGCTCACGCAACACCGACGCGACGAACTCGGAGGGCGACCCTTCGGTGACGGCACCGCGCCGGGCGAGCCGTCACCTGCTGAAACGGTGCCGCCCGAACACGGTCCGCTCGTTGAGGTCCGCTAACTCGGGAAGGCGAACCGCACCGCCGCCATGTCGTGGTCGCCGTGCCCGTTCTCCGAGGCGCGCACAAACATGGTTTGAACAGCGTCGAGCAATTCGGTCGGGAACGACGCGTCGTCCGCGGCCGACACCATCAACCCGATGTCCTTGATCACCCCGTCGACCGCGAAGGACGTGGCGAAGTTCCCGTCCAGGATCGCCTTGCCCTTCAACTGTGCGTACGGACTGTCCGTGGGCTGCCCCTCGATCGTCTCCAGGAACAGCGCCGGGTCGACGCCCAAGGCCGACGCGAACGCCAGCGACTGCGCCGTCCCCACCGTGATCAGCCCGATCCACGCGTTGCACACGAGCTTCAGCGCACTGGCCTGACCGATCTCCGAGCCGGCAACGACCGTGCGCGACCCGATCGCGTCGAACACCGGCTTGGCGGCGTCCAGCAGCGGCTGCGGGCCTGAGGCGAGCACGACGAGCTTGCCCTCCTCGGCAGGCTTCTTGGTTCCGAGTACCGGCGCGTCCAGCAATCCACCGGTAGCTACCGACGCGATCCGCCGCGCGCCCTCCGGGCCGACCGTGCCACTCTGGATCCACACCGAGTCGGCACCGAGCGAGGCCACGATTTCGTCCGCCACGGCCAGCGTCGCGTTCGTGTCGAAGAGGATCGTGATCACCGCGTCGCTGCCGGTGACCGCCTCCGCGACGGTCGACTTGACGCTGATCGCATCGGACGCCAGCGGTTCTGCCTTCTCCTTCGTACGGTTCCACACCGTGACGGTGTGACCCGCAGCAGCAAGCGACCGCGCCATGCCGGCGCCCATGATTCCGGTTCCCAAAACTGCAACTCGCATAGTTCGACTATGCCCCGCAACGTGCCCGGCGATACCGTGACCCGAACCGATGGGAGGCGATTGTGCTCACAAACTCACCGTTCTTCGCCAGCTTCGCCGTCGACGACCTGATGGCGGCCGAGGAGTTCTACACGCAGAAGCTCGGCCTGCTCCTCACCGATATCGGCCCGGGACTGCTCGGGCTGCGCACCGCCAACGGCTACTCCGTCCTCGTCTACCCCAAACCCAACTACCAACCCGCCAGTCACACCGTGCTCAACTTCCCCGTCGACGACATCGAGGCCGCAGTAGACGACCTCACCGCGTCGGGCATCGTCTTCGAGCAGTACGACGACGGGCCGCTCACCACCAACGAGAAGGGCATCGCCCAACCGGGGCCGAAGCAGGCCTGGTTCAAAGACCCGGCCGGCAACATCCTTTCCGTCATCCAGTGACGCGGCGGGTCACTTCCGCCGACGGCATCTCGATCGCCGTCTACGAGTCGGGACATGACGACGGTCCGGTCGTCGTCGCCGTGCACGGATATCCCGACAACCATTCGGTGTGGGACGGGCTGGCCGCAGCGCTCGCGGACACCTGCCGGGTCGTCACCTACGACGTGCGCGGCGCGGGAGCCTCGGACGTCCCGGCCTCGCAAGCGGGGTACCGGGTCGCACTGCTGATCGACGATCTCGTCGCGGTGATCGACGCGGTGGCACCCGATGCCGAAGTGCATCTGGTTGCGCACGACTGGGGTTCGATGCAGTCGTGGCCTGCGCTCGCCGATCCGCGGCTGCGCGACCGGATCGCGACGTTCACGTCGATCTCCGGGCCGTCGCTGGACTATGCGCGGGTTTGGCTGCGCGGGATCACCCGCAAACCCGGGCCGCGGCTGCGCCAGCTCGCGCACTCGTCCTACACGATGCTGTTCCAGCTCCCTCGCCTGCCGGAGCTTGCGGTGCGACGCGGCTTGATCGACCGGACGGTCGGCAAGCGCGAACGGGCGGACGAGCTCAACGGCCTGAATCTGTACCGCGCGAACATGCTCGCCGCCGCCCGCCGCACCGTCCCTGCGCGAGTCGGCCTCCCCGTCCAGGTGCTCGCGCCCGCGGACGATCCGTTCGTCACCACGGCGCTGGCGACCGAGGCTCCCGCCCCGTTCGTGGCCGACCTGCAGACCCACGTCATCCCTGGTGGGCACTGGGTTGTCAAGATGAACCCGGAGCTCATCGCCGGCTTCGTACGCGAGTTCATCGGCGCGCGATAGGTCGCAGCCAGGTCACAAGGACTTCACCGGGCGGAGGCATCGGTAATGTCGGTGGGCGCGAAGCTGGATTGCGACCAGAGGAGACCCCGTCTGTGAGTGACGACGAGACCCGGATCGGCGGGCGGTACCGCCTCGTCCGGCAACTCGCCACAGGCGGCATGGGCACCGTCTGGGAAGGCTGGGACGACCGGCTGCACCGCCCGGTGGCCGTCAAGAAGCTCGGCGCACTGCCCGGCCTCACCGGTCCCGATGCCGACGTCGCCGCCCTGCGGGTGATGCGCGAGGCGCGGCTGACCGCGCGGCTGCACCACCCGAACGCGGTGCAGGTCTTCGACGTCGTCGACGACCGCGGACGGCCCTGCCTGATCATGCAGTACGTCCCGTCGCGCAGCCTGCAGGACATCGTCCGGGACGAGGGCCCGCTCGACCCCACCGCCGTGGGCAGGATCGGCACCCAGGTCGCCGCCGCCCTGGCCGCTGCCCACCGCGCCGGGATCGTGCACCGCGACGTCAAGCCGGGCAACATCCTGATCGCCGACGATGGTACGGCCAAGATCACCGATTTCGGCATCTCGCACGCGATCGACGACGTCACGCTGACCAGCACCGGGTTGGTCACCGGCACGCCGGCGTATCTCGCGCCCGAGATCGCTCGTGGCGCTGAGTCGAACTTCGCCTCGGACGTGTACTCGCTCGGCGCCACGCTCTACATGGCCGTCGAGGGTGCCCCGCCGTCCGGCACGGACAGCAATCCGATGGCGACGCTGCACCGGGTAGCGTCCGGCGACACCAACCCGCCGGTGCGCAGCGGGCCGCTGACCGGAATGTTGCTGGCAATGCTCGCGATCGAGCCCGCGCAGCGGCCGGAGATGGTCGACATCGCCACCCGACTGACCGACCTCCGCAGCGGACCGCCCGAGACCGACGTGACCCGCGCGATCGCGCGGCCACAGGGCCCGCAGGAGCCGCCAGAACCCCGCAGGCCGCAGGAGCCACCACTGGCACCGCTGCCGCAGGAACTGTCGCCGCGGCCGCAGGAACTGTCGCCACACACGATGGCGCTCGAGCCGCCGCCACGCGGCCTGCCCGGGGGTCTGCCGCCGCTGCTGCCGGTGCAACCCGAGCCGGCGCCCCGCGCGACCCGCGCGATGTGGCCGGTGCTCGTCGCCGCGCTACTGGTGATCGCCCTCGGCATCGTGCTCGGTGTCGTGCTGCTGACCGGTAACGACACGACAGGCACAACCGCGACCGGCGGCACGTCCGGCCCGCCGGTGACGCACTCGTCGCAGTCGAACCAGTCGGCGAGTCACTCGTCGCGGCCCCCGAAGTCCTCGGCGGCCGGCTCGACCCACGCCCGTCCCGGCCCGCCGTCGGCATCCCAACTCGCGAGCGCAGTCACCGACTACTACGACGTCGTCCCGGGGAACCTGGCCGCCGGCTGGCAACGGCTGAGCCGGCACTTCCAGACGACGAAGGCCCAGAACCGCCAGCAGTACGACTACTACTGGAACACGGTGCGTCGGGTCGACGTGCTCAACACGTCGGGCCAGCCCCCGTCCAGCGCCACGGCCACTCTCAGGTACTACTACAAGAACGGCCGGACCACGGTCGAGCGCACCAAGTTCTTCTTCGTGCGCCGCGCCGGGATACTGAAGATCTACGAGACCGAGGTCCTCGGCTAACCGACGGCTTCCTCGAGTGCGGTCAGCTCGTCGTCGAGATGGGTGAGCAACCGCTGCAGATGCGGCACGGAACGTCGGCAACCGACCAGCCCGAACGCGATCTCGTCCGCGTAGCTCGTCACGGTGATGTTGAGCGCCTGCCCGTCGAGGACGATCGACAGCGGATACAGCCCGTCAAGGCGCGCGCCGTTCCAGTACATCGGCGAGCGCGGGCCCGGCACGTTCGAGATCACCAGGTTGAACGGCGGACGGGCCCAACCGTCCATTCGCAGCAGTGGGTACACCGCGAGCGGACTGATCCCCAGCGCACTCATCGCCATGGTCTGCAGCGGCGACATCCCGCGCATCGCCTCTTTGCCGTCGACCATCGACTGGTGCACGGTCTGCAACCGCTCGATCGGGTCGTCGAGGTGCGTGCCGAGGTTGCACATGACGACGCCGAGCGAATTGCCGCCGCCGTCGCCGCGCCCGCTCTCCTCGCCGTGCAGTGACACCGGCACCATCGCGATGAGCGGCGAGGTGGGCAGCGCGTTCTCGGCGAGCAGGTAGGCGCGCAGCGCACCCGAGCACATGGTCAGCACAACGTCGTTCACGGTCGTCTCGCAAGCCTTGCCGACCTGCCTGATCCGGTCGATCGGCCAGGACTGCGCAGCGAACCGCCGAGCGCCCGTGACCGGGACGTTGAGCATCGACCGGGGCGCGGAGAAGGACATGTTGCCGCCCTGCTCGTTCAGTGCCCGGGTGACGGTACGCACGAGCGCCGGGCCCAGGCCGACGAGGTCCTCGGCGACGTCGAGCGCCTGCCGCAGCGGGTTGACCGGAGCAGTATCGGTCGACCGCTTCTGTCGGGGCGGCCGCGGAGCCCACGGCGGCGGCATGTCGACGTCGTCCGGATCGTCGGACATCATCCGCGCGAGCATCCGCAACGCGGACACTCCGTCGACCAGCGCGTGGTGCGACTTGAAGTACACCGCGAACCGGCCGTCGCTGAGGCCTTCGATGAAGTGCACCTCCCACAGCGGACGGTGTCGGTCGAGCAGCGAGCCGTGCAGCCGCGAGCACAGCGCGAGCAGTTCACGCACGCGCGCCGGCTGGGGCAGCGCGTTCTTGCGGACATGGTGGTCGAGATCGAATTGTTGATCGACCTCCCAGCCCCATTGACCGAGCGAGGTGACCGAGCGGCGGGCGCGCTTCTGGAACAGCGGCGCCACTTCGGTGCTTGCCAGCGCCCGGTCGAACAGCATGCTCACGTCGTGGGGGGTGGCGCCGTCCGGCGGTTGGAAAAGTTGCAGGCTGCCGACCTGCATCGGTTGGTCACGGGTCTCGGCGAGCAGGAACACCGCGCTCTGCGGGGGCATCGGGACCAGCATCGTCCGAGTCTGGCACGTCCGACGGCAGAGACGAATACTCCTGACAGTGGTTAGTTTGCGAACACAGTGGTCAATTACGACTGACCACTGTGCGCCGGACTAACCACTGTCGGCGTGAGGGGCGTGGACGGCGGTGTGGACGGCGCCGTGGGCGTCGGAGCAGTCGGCAGCGACGTGCTGGTCGAGTGCGTCGGCGTGATCGGTCTGCAGCGTCACGTGCCCGATGCCGTACCGCTCGCGCACGCGGGTGCGCAGGATCGCCGCGACCTCGTGGCAGTCGTGCGACGGACGGACCAGCACATGTGCCGACAACGCCGCCACGCCCGGGCCGATCTCCCACACATGCAGGTCGTGCACCTCCGCGACGCCATCGACCTCGGCCAGCTCCTGTCCCAGCAGGGTCGGGTCAACGGTGGACGGCGCGGCCTCCAGGAACACCCGGCCGGCCGCGTGGACGAGCCGCCACCCCGTCCAGGCCATGACGGCCGCCACGACCAGCGAGGCAACCGGGTCGGCGCGGTTCCACCCGGTCGTCAGAATTACGACGCCGGCGACGACGGTCGCTGCGAACGCCCAGATGTCGGTGACGAGGTGCGCGACCACGCCTCGAACGTTCAGGCTCGTCCGGTCGGCCCGCGCGGCGAAGCCGGTGGCGAGGAGGTTCACGCAGATGCCGACCAGCGCCACCACCGTCACCACGCCACCGTGCACGCCGGACGGGTCGATCAGCCGCCGCACCCCCGCCACCGCGAACCAGATCGCCAGCAGGATCAAGGTGATCCCGCTGCCCTGCCCCGACAACGCGTCGACGCGTGCGAAGCCGTAGGTGAACGCGCCGCGCGCCGGCCGCTGCGCGATCCGCGACGCGATGATCGCGACGCCCAGCGCCACGGCGTCGCTGAGCATGTGTGCGGCGTCGGTCACCAGCGCCAGCGAATGCGCGATCACACCCGCGACCACCTCGGCAGCCATGAACGCGACGATCACGACCAGGGCAGCACCTAGCCAGCGCCGGTCGGCACCGTGCGCCGGGGAGTGGTCGTGGCCTCCCGAATGACTCACGCATCAACTGTCACACACCGGAAAGCCCTGTGCCTAAAGGGCGATGACATCCATTCCCATTGCTGAGTGCACCTCCGCCAGGGTCGTGTCGGCGATGTCGCGGGCGGTCGCGATCCCGCGTTTGAGCAGCCGGCTCACCTCGTCGTCGCCGATGGTTGCGCGGCGGGCGCGGATCGGCGCCAGCAGGCTGTCGACCGCCTCGATGGTCAGCGCCTTCAACGCAGCCGCGCCGCTGTCGCCGACCTCGTCCGCGACGTCGACCGGCGTACGGCCGCTGCACAGCGCGGCGATCGTGAGCAGGTTGGCGACGTCGGGGCGGGTCGACGGTTCGTAGGTGATCGTGCGCGAACTGTCGGTGCGCGCGCCGCGGATCTTGGCCGCGATCGCGTCACGTCCGTCCGAGAGTGCGAGCGCGTTGCCGAGGCTCTTGCTCATCTTCCGCCCGTCCAGGCCGCGCAACACCGGTACCTCGCCCAGCAGCGCCTCGGGCAGCGGGAACACCGGCCCGTACCGCTCGTTGAACCGACGCGCGATCGAGCGAGACAGCTCGAGGTGCGGCAGTTGGTCCTTGCCGACAGGAACGAGTTCGCCCTTGCAGAACAGGATGTCTGCCGCCTGATGCACCGGATAGGTGAGCATCAGCCCGCTGACCGTCGACCGGCCGGCGTAGCGGATCTCGTCCTTCACGGTGGGATTTCGTTCCAACTCGCCCTTGCCGACCAGCGAGAGGAACGGCAGCAGCAACTGGTTCAACGCCGGTACTGAGCTGTGCGGGAACACGACGGTGAAATCGGAGTCGAGGCCGACCGCCAGATAGTCACGGACGAGTTCACGCACGGTGTCGCGTAACGGCCCGGGCTCGTCGCGATCGGTGATGACCTGGTAGTCGGCGACCACGACGAAAACCTGGTGGCCCTCGCGTTGCAGTCGCACTCGATTGGCGAGCGTGCCGAAGTAGTGGCCGAGGTGAAGCGCACCGGTCGGCCGGTCGCCGGTGAGGATGCGGGACATGGTTCCTGCCTTGACGAATAGCGGGTCGCCGCATCCGGGCAGCACAAAGGGCCGCCCGAATCCGGACGGCCCTGAGTGAGTGCGGGTGCGCGAAGATCAGCCGTCCGAGGACGGCCACCACCGCTGCACGCGCGAAGTCATGTCGGCAGCTTACTCACCAGCCGGCATACAGCGGGCGACCTTCGGCGTAACCCGACGCCGACTGGACGCCCACGACCGCCCGCTCGTGCAGCTGCTCGAGCGTGGTCGCTCCGGCGTAGGTGCACGCCGAGCGCACGCCCGCGGTGATGGTGTCGACCAGGTCCTCGACGCCCGGCCGGTCCGGATCGAGGAACTGCCGGCCGCTGGAGATGCCCTCCTCGAACAGCGCCTTGCGGGCCCGGTCGAAACCGCTCTCCCCCGCGGTGCGGTTCGCCACCGCACGCGCGGACGCCATGCCGAAGCTCTCCTTGTACTTGCGACCGTCCGGGGAGACGTGCAGGTCGCCCGGCGACTCGTGGGTGCCGGCGAACCACGACCCGATCATCACCGACGACGCTCCGGCCGCCAGCGCCAGCGCGACGTCGCGCGGGTGGCGGACGCCGCCGTCGGCCCAGACGTGGCGCCCCAGCTCCCGTGCGGCCGACGCGCACTCGAGCACGGCCGAGAACTGCGGCCGGCCCACGCCGGTCATCATCCGGGTGGTGCACATGGCGCCCGGGCCCACACCCACCTTCACGATGTCCGCGCCGGCCCCGATGAGCTCGCGCGTGCCGTCGGCCGAGACCACGTTGCCTGCAACCACCGGGACGGACGGCGCGATCGCCCTTACCGCGCGCAGGGCGTCGATCATGCGCTGCTGATGGCCGTGCGCGGTGTCCATCACGAGCACGTCGACGCCCGCCCCGATCAGTTCCGCGGCTTTGCCCGCCACGTCGCCGTTCACGCCGATCGCGGCGCCGACGCGCAACCGTCCGTCCGCGTCCACAGCCGGACGGTAGATGGTCGAGCGCAGGGCACCGGTACGGGTGAGAATGCCCAGGAGTTGGCCGTCGGCGCCGACCACCGGAGCAAGCTTGCGGCGGGCCTTGTCCAGCGTCTCGAACGCCTGCTGTGGGTCGAGCGGGTCGACCAGCACCAGCGGATCGGGGGTCATGACCTGGTGCAACTGTGCAAACCGGTCCGCACCGGCGCAGTCGGCCTCCGTCACGACGCCCACCGGCCGTCCGCCGTCGACGACCACCAGCGCCCCGTGCGCTCGCTTGGGCAGCAGCGCCAACGCGTCGCTGATCGGCGCCTGCGGCGCCAGCGTGACGGCGGTCTCGACGACAGGATGGCGGGTCTTGACCCACGCGACGACCTCGCCGACGACCCCGGCCGGGATGTCCTGCGGCAGCACGGTGATGCCGCCGCGCCGCGCGACGGTTTCGGCCATCCGGCGCCCGGCAACCGCCGTCATGTTGGCAACGGCGATCGGGATGGTTGTCCCGCTGCCGTCGTTCGTGGTCAGGTCGACGTCGAAACGGGACGCGACCTCGGAGCGGGCCGGGACCATGAACACGTCGTCATAGGTCAGCTCGAACGGTGGGACGGGATCGAGGAAGCGCACGAGTAACTGAGTGTAGTGCGCGATTCGGTCCTCGTAGGCTGGACAACCGTGCTCGCGATCTTCGATGTGGACGGCGTGGTCGCCGATGTGCGGCACCGACTGCACCACCTGCAGCGGCACAAGTGGAACCGGTTCTTCGCCGAGGCCGGCGCAGACCCACTGCTGTCCGAGGGCGCGCGGCTGGTCGCGGACCTCTCCCGCGAGCACGAGATCGTGTGGCTGACCGGCCGTCCGGAACGGCTGCGCGACACCACCCTGGCGTGGTTCGACGAACACGGGCTTCCCACGACAGAACTGCACATGCGTCGCGACGGCGACTACCGACCCGCGCGGGTCTACAAACTCGGTGTGCTGAACCGGCTCGCGTCCCGTGGGATCGCCGCGCTGATCGATGACGACGCCGAGGTCGTGGACGCCGCGATGCGCGCCGGGTACCCCGCCGTGCTGGCCGATTGGGTGCCGCGCGACCCCGACCTGAGAGCGGCGCAAGAGCAGTGGGGCCGCACCTGACGCGTTCATAGGATCGCGGCGTAGTTTTATTGTTCGCGCTCCGACCAAACCAAGCGGTTGCAACATCACGGAGCGGTAACAATTTCACAACGAGCACACATGAGTTGTCCGGGTTTGTCCGATACGACGTGCCAACCTCCGTCGTGTCGCGTGGACAGAAACGGTTTCCCGGGCAGACTTGTGATGTGGCTCTCCCTGAAAGCGATTTCAGGGCCGATCGGATATCTGACAGCCAGCCGGGTATCACTTCGATTGGTTGGAGCTCTTGACAACTACAAGCCACGCCGATCCGCCCCCTGGATCTCCCCCCACAGGACCGAAAGACATGACGATCACCCACGAAGCCTCAAGTCGCGCCGAGTGCCATCACACGCCGCGGTGCCCGTCGATCGACGCGACCGACCGGGACGCCGCGCACGTGCTCGTGTCACACCCGGAGCAGGGCTGGAGCCTGCTCTGCAACGGCATCGTGCTCTTCGAGGACTTCGGCGAGTTGCTCCCGAACGGTCAGAGCTGCGGCGCCCGGCGCGCTGAACTGCTGATGGCCTCGCCGCACCGCCGCGCCAGCTGAGCCTCGCTCCCCCGCGAACCCGGCAACCCAGCGATTCCGTGCCAGGTCATTGCTGCTAACCTCTTATTGAATATCGTTGTCGATATCGGTAAGGGGAGGCAATGGCCCGACTGCGCACCGTCCTCTCGCTGCCTCTCGCCCTCGTCCTGGCGGCAGCCGCCGGATGCTCCGCCGCCGGCGCTCGGGACGACCGGCTGCAGGTCGTCGTCTCGACCGATGTCTACGCCGACCTCGTTCGTGACGTCGCCGGTGCGTCGGCGGACGTGACTGCCTTCATCGACGACCCGTCGCAGGACCCGCACTCCTATCAGGCCAGCGCCCGCGATCAGTTGGCTCTGTCGCGCGCCGACGTGATCGTCGAGAACGGCGCCGGCTACGACGACTTCATGGACCGGATGCGCAGCGCGTCCGGCAGGAAGAGCGCTACGACCATTCGCGTCGCCGCACTGAGCGGCCGCCCGGTCACGGAATCGTTCAACGAGCACGTCTGGTACGACTTCGCGACCGTCGAGCGGTTCGTGACCCGGGTGGCGGCGGTGCTGTCGGCGCGTCGTCCGTCCGCGGCCGCGACGTTCGGTCACAACGCGGTCCGGTTGCGGGCCGGGCTGCGCGAACTGCAACGCACCGAGCGTGCGCTGCGAGCGCGCTACCGCGGTACGCCTGTCGCGATCACCGAGCCGTTGCCCGGCTACCTGCTGGCCGCCTGCGGTCTGGTCAACCGCACCCCCGAGCAGTTCAGCACCAGCGTCGAGGACGGCACGGACGCCTCGGTATCGGTGCTGGAACAGACCCTGGAGCTGTTCGACGACCATGTCGTGCGCGCGCTCGTCTACAACGACCAGACCGCCGGCGCCGAGACCACCCGAGTACTGGCCTCGGCCCGGGCCGTCGGAGTGCCGGCCGTACCGATGAGCGAGACGTTGCCGAGCGGGACGACCTACCTGGCCTGGATGCGCGGCAACCTACAGGCCCTGGCGAAGGCGCTGGCCCGATGACCCCGGTACTCGAACTGCGCGGCGCCGCGCTCGGCTACCGCGACCGCGAGCTGTGGCACGGCCTCGACCTCGACGTGGCCGCCGGTGAGTTCCTCGCCGTGCTCGGGGCGAACGGGTCCGGCAAGACCAGCCTGTTGCGCGCCGTGCTGGGGCTGCAGCCGCTCAGCGCGGGGCAGGTGCTCGTCGACGGGCACCCGGCCCGCCGGGGCAGCACGCTGATCGGGTACGTGCCGCAGCAGCGCGCGCTCGACCCGCTCACGCCGCTGCGTGCCCGCGACTTGGTCGGACTGGGCATCGACGGGCACCGCTGGGGCATCGGCCGGGGCGGCTCGCGTCGACGAGACGTCGTCGAGGCCGCACTCGCCTCGGTCGGGGCGGCCGGGTACGCGGATGCCCCGATCGGCCTGCTGTCGGGGGGCGAACAGCAGCGCGTACGCATCGCCCAGGCCCTGGCCAGCGATCCCAAGCTGCTGCTGTGCGACGAGCCGCTGCTCTCGCTCGACCTCAACCACCAGGTGGCGATCACCGAACTGATCGACCAGCGGCGGCGCCAGCACGGTACCGCGGTGGTGTTCGTGACCCACGAGATCAACCCGGTGCTGCCGTACGTCGACCGGGTGCTCTATCTCGCCGACAACCAGTTCCGGGTGGGGACGGTCGACGAGGTGATGACCTCGCAGACGCTGACCGGGCTCTACGGGCGGCAGGTCGACGTGATCCGGACTGGCGGGCGGATCATCGTCGCCGGCGTCCCGGACGAGCACGCACATCACGACGAGGCGGTCGTGACGTGAGCCCGGCATGACCATCTGGCAGCGGATCTTCGACTTCAGCGACTACGGCGCGCTGCTCGCGCTCGTGCACAACTCGATCATCGCCGGCGCGGTGCTGGGTGTGGTGTGCGGGCTGATCAGCACGTTCGTGATGATGCGCGACCTGCCCTTCGCCGTGCACGGCATCTCGGAGCTGTCGTTCGCCGGTGCCGCGGCCGCGCTCCTGGCCGGCATCAGCGTGGTGCTCGGCTCGATCCTCGGGTCGCTGCTCGCCGCGTTGATCATCGGCGTGCTCGGCGTCCGCGCGCGCGAGCGCAACTCGATCATCGGCGTGCTCATGCCGTTCGGGCTCGGCCTCGGGGTGCTGTTCCTCGCGCTGTACCGGGGCAGGTCGGCGAACAAGTTCGGCACGCTGCTCGGCCAGATCGTCGCGGTCGACACCGTGCAGCTGACCTACCTGATCTGGACGTCGGTCGCAGTCGTGCTCGCGCTCGCGGTCATGTGGCGTCCGCTCGTGTTCGCCAGCACCGATCCCGAAGCGGCGGCGGCGCGCGGGGTGCCGGTGCGTCTGCTGTCGCCCGCATTCATGCTCGTACTCGGCCTGACCGTGGCGATGTCGATCCAAGTGGTCGGTGCGCTGCTCGTGTTGTCGATCGTGTGCACGCCGGCCGCGGCCGCAATGCGCGTGACGGCCTCGCCGGTGCTCGTACCGGTGCTGTCGGTGCTGTTCGCGACCACATCGACGGTCGGCGGCATCATGATCGCGGTCGGCTCGGACGGCATCCCGATCAGTCCGTACATCACCACGATCTCGTTCGCGATCTACGCGGTGTGCCGGCTCATCGGCTATCGCCGCACGCGGGCACTCGGCGCGTAAGTGACCACTCGCGAAGTGATTTGATGGCGCCGTGACCGAGAGGAGCGCATCGCGCACATGCTGGAACTCGTCAATTCCGCTTGATCACACAGGGACGGCAGCGCGCTCGAGGATCGTCGCGGTGTCGACCCCGGTCGGCAGCGTGCCGTAGGCGACGCCCCAGTCACGCGCCAGCCGCGAAGCGACGAATGCATCGGCCACGGCGGGGTTTCCGACGCGCAGCAGCAACGAACCCTGCAGCAGTATCGCCATCTGCTCGGCGATGTGCCGGGCGCGGTACTCGAGCTGATCGGCGTCGCTGAACTGCTTGCGCAGCAGGGCGAGCGCGTCGTCGTAGCGCGCGTCAGTGCCCTCGGCCAGCTCGAGTTCGCCGAAGAACGCCTCGACCGCGGACGGCTCACGCACCATCGCGCGCAGCGTGTCGAGCGCCGCGACGTTGCCCGACCCCTCCCAGATCGACACGAGCGGCGCCTCGCGGTAGAGCCGCGGCAGCCCGGAGTCCTCGATGTAACCGTTGCCGCCGAGGCATTCCAGCGCTTCGGCCGCATGTGTCGACCAGCGCTTGCAGAGCCAGTACTTGGTCACCGCGAGTCCGACCCGCCGGAACGCCGCCTCGCGCGCATCACCGCGCAGGGCGCGGTCGACGGCACCCGCCAGTCGCAGCACAACCGTGGTCGCGGCCTCGGAGTCGACGGCCAGGTCGGCAAGTACGTTCACCATCGCCGGTTGGTCGAGCAGCCGCTTGCCGAACACCGACCGGTGCGTTGCGTGGTGCACCGCGTGGGCCGTACCGATGCGCATACCGCCCGCAGCCATCAGCGCACAGTCGAGGCGGGTCATGTTGACCATCTCGATGATGGTCCGCACGCCCCGCCCCTCCGCACCGACCAGCCAGCCGATGGCGTCCTCGTACTCGATCTCGGACGACGCGTTCGACTTGTTGCCGAGCTTGTCCTTGAGCCGCTGCACGTAGAAGGCGTTGCGAGACCCGTCCGGCAGCACGCGCGGGACGAGGAAGCACGACAGGCCGGCCGGCGCCTGGGCGAGGGTGAGGAACAGGTCGGACATCGGCGCGGACGTGAACCACTTGTGCCCGGTCAGCCGGTAGCTGCCGTCCTGGTTCGGGACGGCGGACGTGGTGTTGGCGCGCACGTCCGAACCGCCCTGCTTCTCGGTCATCGACATGCCGGCGATCAGCCCGTGCTTGGTGAGCGGCGCGCGCAGCCCGTAGTCGTAGGACGTGCTGGTCAGCAGCGGCTCGTACTGCGCGGCGAGGCCCGGGGTGGCACGCAGCGCCGGCACCACGGCGTAGGTCATCGAGATCGGGCACAGGTGGCCGGCGTCCGCGACACCCCACGCCATCAGCTTCGCGGCGCGGGCCACGTGCGCACCCTCGCGCTCAGACGCCCACGGCGCACCGTGCAGGCCGTGCTCCACGGCCACTTGCATCAGCTCGTGGTACTGCGGCAGGTACTCGACCTCGTCGATGCGGTTGCCGTAGCGGTCGTGCGTGTGCAGCACCGGCGGGTGCTCGTTCGCCACCCGTCCCCACTCCTGCGCGGCGCCGCTGTTCGCGAGCTGCCCGAGTTCGCGTACCTCCGGTTCGGCCCACCCCGCGCGCTCGCGGTGCAGTCCCTCGAGCAGCGCCGGGAATGTGCTGATGTCCGAGGTCAGCGGCGGAACCTGGTTGGTGACGTCATGCGTGTGCGGCATCGGTGACTCCGATCGAGCGCAGGGCGAAGGTGATCAGAGCCGGGACGGCCGACGGGTCGGGGTCACCGCTGAGCGGACCGCCGAGCGCCTCGCCGATCGCGCCGACCAGCGCGGCTGCGACGACGGTGGCGTCCTGCGGCGGGACCTCGCCCGCGACGACACCGGCTTCGATCGCGGTTGCGGCGATATCGCGGAACGCCACCCGGAACTGCAGGCGCAGCTCCTCGACGACGGGGTCGACGGGCTCGACCAGCAGTGCATAGGCCAGCCGCGGCGACTTCAACGCCCGCAGCGCGAAGGTCTCGACGAGTGCGGTGATCCGTGCGGCCGTGATCGGCTCGGCCGCTTCGACCGCGTTGCGCACCGCGTCGACCTCGCGTCCGACGACCGCGCGAAAGACCTCGGCGACGAGCTGGGCCTTGCCCGGCACATGGTTGTAGACCGTGCCGGCGGCGACACCGGCCTGGTTGGCGACCGCGGCGATGGAGCAGCCGGCGTACCCGTGCTCGGCGAGCTGGTGCGTGGCGGCCGAGACGATACGGTCGCGCTGAGCGTCCAGTCGCGCCTGCACCTGTTCCGTCCGCCGGTACGCCACACCAAGAACTGAACCACGGATTCAGTTCTTGGACAACACCGCCAGCCGGAGCGCGGTCAACCGGTCGACGAGGGCGGCCCGGGACAGCCTCAGCCGCCCGGACAGCACCGCCGCGATCAACTCGCCGGCACCGCCCATCAGGAACAGCGCCCTCGCCGTGGCCTGCTTGCGGTCACGCAGCGACCCGAGCGGACTCAAGTTCGCGAGGGCGAGTTCGGCGTAGTCGACGACGATCTGCTGGCGGCGCGCGGCGAGCGGCCCGTAACCGGCCGCGGCGACGAGCAGAGTGGTGGCCTTGCGCCGGTCGGTCGCCACCACGCCGTAGCCGGCGTCCAGATCGGCGAAACTCTCGTAGAGGTACAGGGGCGTGACAACAGTCGCTATCAGAATAGGGTCGGAGGGCATGGCGGTCGAGAACGTCAAGGCAACCGATCTCGAGGAACTGAAGGACGTGCCGGGCGACCGCGGTCTGCCGATCGTCGGCCACACCTTCGACGTCCTGTCCGGCAAGCTGTACAACTCGCGCGAGCGCTACGACAAGTACGGCCCCGTGTCGTGGCTGAACGCGTTCGGGCGACGGCAGATCACGGTGAGCGGCCCGGAGGCCGCGGCCATCGTGCTGCAGAACCGGGATCGCGCGTTCGCCAACGGACCGGGATGGGGCTTCCTGATCGGCAAGTTCTTCCCGCGCGGCCTGATGCTGCTCGACTTCGACGAGCATCACCGACACCGGCGCATCATGCAGCAGGCGTTCACCGCCGAGCGGCTCGCCGGCTATCTCGAACCGATGAACGCGACCCTCGCCGACGGGTTCAAGCGCTGGCAGACCGAACGCGACTTCCGCTTCTACCCCGCCATCAAGCAGGTCACCCTCGACGTCGCCACGCGCACGTTCATGGGCGAACAACTCGGCCCCGAGTCCGACCGCCTCAACCGCGCGTTCGTCGACTGCGTACGGGCCGGCACCGCCGTGCTGCGCTTCCCCGTGCCTGGTGGACGTTGGTCGCGTGGTCTGAAGGGACGGCGCGCGCTCGAGCAGTTCCTCTACCCGCGCATCCCGGCCAAACGGGCGGGCGACGGCAACGACTTGTTCAGCGCGCTCGTCCATGCCCGCGCCGAGGAGGACGTCGGCAGCTTCAGCGACGAGGACGTCGTGAACCACATGATCTTCCTGCTGATGGCGTCGCACGACACCACGACGATCACGATGACGACGATGGTCTACTACCTCGCCAGGCACCCCGACTGGCAGGACAGGTGCCGCGCCGAATCGATCGCGGTCGGCACGCCGACGCTGGCGTACCAGGATATCGACAAGGTCGAGACACTCGACCGGGTGATGCGCGAGTGCATGCGGCTCGTGACCGCGGTGCCGGCCCTGGCCCGCAAGACGGTCAAGGAGGCCGAGATCCTCGGCTACCGGATCCCCGCCGACATCGACATGTCGGTCGGTCTGCAGAGCCTGCACCACCTCGAGGAGTACTGGCCCGAGCCGGACAAGTTCGATCCGGATCGCTTCGGCCCGCAGGGCAAGGTGCACCGCAACACGTGGCTGCCCTTCGGCAACGGCGTGCACAAATGCATCGGGCTGCATTTCGGTGGAATGCAGGTCAAGGCCGCGATGCACCAACTGCTGCTCGGACACCGCTGGTCCGTGCCGCGCGACTACGTCATGCCGATCGATTGGACATCACTCCCCCGCCCCAAGGACGGCCTGCCGATCCGCCTCGACAAGACCTGACGGCGGGGTTCTGGCAGGGTGCAAGCGGGGTACACCGGGACAGGGCTCCCTGACGAAGGCGAGGGCGGATGATCAAGCTCGATCTGGACATGGCGTGGCAGCAGCTCATGCGCCTGCCGACCACGGCGCGCGAAGCGGGCGTGTTGTTGCGCAGCGGCATGGCTCCTGTCACCAAGCCCCAGGACATTGCCTACGCGCTGCTCAACATGCGCGGCTGGGGCATGGTCGCCGGGGCCATCCGGATCGCCGCCCACCGAGATCCCGACATGCTCGGTCTGGTCGACGAGCGCGGCGAACTCACGTTCCGCGAACTGGACGAGCGATCGAACGCGCTCGCCCGGGCGTGGAGGGAACAGGGGCTGTCCGACGAGTCGGTCATCGCGGTGCTGTGCCGCGACCACCGCGGGCTGGTCGAGACGATGTTCGCCGCCGGCAAGCTCGGGGCGAAACTGCTGCTGATGAACACCGGCTTCGCCAAGCCGCAGTTCGCCGAGGTCGTCGAGCGCGAGGGCGCCGACACTCTCGTGTACGACGTCGAGTTCAGCGAGATCCTCGGCAACGTCCCCGCCGACGTCCCGCGCTTCCTCGCCTGGGTCGATGACGACTCGAACGAGCACACCACGCTCGAGGACCTGATCGAGGGCACGTCCACCGCCGGCGTCCCACGACCGAAGACCGTCGGCAGCCTCGTGCTGCTCACCAGCGGCACGACGGGCACGCCGAAGGGAGCGGCGCGGCAGGTCAGCTCGCCGTTCGCCGCCGCGCAGTTCCTCGACCGGGTACCGCTGGGCATGAACGAGCGGGTCTTCTTCGGCGCGCCGCTGTTCCACGGCACCGGACTCTCGCAGTTCCTGCTGACCATCGCGCTGGGCTCGACGACCGTGACCCGGCGCAAGTACGACCCGCGCAAGACGCTCGAGATGATCGAGCAGTACAAGTGCGAGACGCTCGTGCTCGTCCCCACGATGCTCCAGCGGATGCTGGAGCTGAAGGACGAAGAGATCAAGAAGTACGACACCGGCTCGCTGAAGATCATCTTTCTGGCGGGCTCGGCGCTGGCGCCCGAGGTGGGCAATCACGCGATGGAGCTGTTCGGCGACGTCGTCTACAACCTGTACGGCTCGACCGAGGTGGCCGTCGCGAGCGTCGCCACCCCCGCGGACTGGAAGAAGGCGCCGGGCACGGTGGGCAAGGTCCCGGTCGGCTGCAAGGTGCACATCTACGACCAGGACGGCAACCGCGTCCGTGAGGCTGGCGTGACCGGCCGGATCTTCGTCGCCAGCGGGCTGAAGTTCGCGGGCTACACCGGTGGCGGATCGAAGGACGAGATCGACGGGTTGCTGTCCTCCGGCGACGTCGGCCACTTCGACGAGAACGGGTTGTTGTTCATCGACGGGCGCGACGACGACATGATCGTCTCCGGCGGCGAGAACGTCTTCCCCGCCGAGGTCGAGAACCTGCTGCTCGAGCACAAGGCGATCGCCGACGCTGCGGTGATCGGCGTGGAGGACAAGGATTTCGGCGCGCGGCTCAAGGCGTTCATCGTGGTCACCGACGGCCAGAATCTCTCTGCGGACGAAGTCAAGGCGCACGTGAAGTCCGAACTGGCCCGGCACAAAGTGCCCCGCGACGTCGAGTTCGTCGACGAGCTGCCTCGCAACGCCACGGGCAAGTTGCTTCGCAAGGAACTCAAGGAGAACGCCGAGGACGGCGATGACGCCGACGGGTCCGCGACCAAGGACAAGCCCTAGTGTCTGTCGGGTGAGTTCCCCCTTTCCCGACTTCGCGACCACCACGCTCGCTTCCTGGCTCGATCGGCAGCCCGTCGAGGCGACCCTGCTCGGCGCGCACGACTACGACGCGCGACTCGACGACCCGTCTCCGGAGGCCGCCGCCGCCCGGGCCGCACGGGTGCGCGAGCAGCTCACCGAGCTGGACGGTGTGGCGACCGTCGGCGTCGAGGAGGACGTCGACGCCCAGGTGCTGCGGACGGCGCTGCGCACCGAGCTGCTCGAACTGGAGCACCTGCACGAGGCGGAGTGGGACGCCATGACGCACAACCCCGGAACGGCGTTGTACTCGCTGGTGTCACGGCCGTTCGCGCCGGCGGCGCAGCGACTCGACGCGGCGCGCGCCCGCCTCAGTGCCGTGCCGACGTTTCTAGCGGCGGCACGCGCCCGGCTCGGCACGTTGTCCCGCATCCACGCTGAGACGGCGATCATGCAGCTGGGCGGCACACTCGGGCTGATCGACACCGCCCTGCCCGAGCTCGCCGCCGAGGCCGACGGATCGCTCGGCGCCGACGCCGAACGAGCGCATGCGGCCGTCGAGGAGCACCGCGCCTGGCTGCGTGACCGGCTCGTGAACGCGACGCACAGCGCGCGCATCGGACCGGACCTGTTCCGCGCGAAGCTCGCCCTCACCCTCGATACCGACTTCGAGCCGGACGGGCTCCTCGCGCGCGCCGAGGACGACCTCGACCGGATCGGTGCGGAGATCGCCGCCGAGGCCGGTCGCTTCGCCGGCGTCGCCGATCCCGACGCAGGAACGGTGCGCCAGGTGCTCGACGAGCTCGCCCGCGAGGTGGCCACCGACGACACCATCCTGGACGTGTGTCGCGCCGCGCTCATCGAGATGACCACGTTCGTGCGCGACCGTGACCTGCTGACGGTGTACGACGACCCGGTCGAGGTCATCGAGATGCCCGAGATCGACCGCGGCATCGCAGGCGCATATTGCAACCCGTCCGGCCCGCTCGAGACCGCGCCACTGCCGACTCAGTTCGCCGTGTCGCCGACGCCCGAGGGCTGGAGCGAGCAACGCATCGCGTCGTACTTCCGCGAGTACAACCTGCACATGCTGCAGAACCTCACCGTGCACGAGGCGATGCCCGGGCACGCGCTGCAGCTGATGCACTCGAACCGGCATCGGGCGACCACGCCGATCCGTGCGGTGTTCGGCAGCGGCTCGTTCATCGAGGGCTGGGCCGTCTACGCGGAGGAGCTGATGGCCCGCAGCGGCTACCGGCGCGATGTCTCCGAGCGCGCGGCCTCGGCACTGCGCATGCAGCAGCTCAAGATGCAGCTGCGGACCACGCTCAACACGATTCTCGACATCCGGTTCCACTGCCACGAGCTCGACGAGGCCGACGCGATGCGGCTCATGCTCGAACGCGGGTTCCAGGAGGAGGGCGAATCGGCCGAGAAGTGGCAGCGCGTGCAGCTGACCTCCACGCAGCTGTGCACCTACTACGTCGGCTATTGCGAGGTGCGCGACCTGGCGCAGGAGCTGCGCACCGCCCGTCCGGGTCAGAGCGAGCGCGACCTGCACGACGCGATCCTCGGGCACGGCTCGCCGCCGGTACGGCATCTTCGGACCTTGTTGCTCGGTCGGTAGTCGGTGGCGTTCCTGGACGGGCCGAGGCCGTACGCGTTCGCCCACCGGGGATACTCCCCGGACGGGGACGAGAACACGATGACCGCCTTTCAACGCGCGGTCGACCTCGGCTACACCTACCTCGAGACGGACGTGCGGGTCACGGCGGACGGGGTCGCGCTCGCCTTCCACGACGCCACCCTCGATCGGCTGACCGATCACCGGGGCCGGCTCGACACGATCCCGTGGGCGGTGGCGCGCCGGGCCCGGGTCGCCGGACGCGAGCCGATCGCCCTGCTCGCGGACGTCCTGAGCACCTGGCCGCACACTCGGATCAACGTCGACGTGAAGTCGAGTCGGGCGATCCAACCGACGATCGATGTCGTGCGCCGAACCGGAAGCGCCGACCGCGTGTGCATCGGCGCGTTCGCGACACGGCGGATCACGGCCGTGCGACGCGCCTTCGGTGCGGGCCTGTGTACGTCCTACGGTCCGGCTGCGGTGGTGTCGCTGCGCGTCGCCGGGCGGGCCCGCGCCCGCGGCGCCGGCTGTGTCGAGGCACCTGCCACAGTGGGTGGGCGCCCCTTCATCGGCCGCCGGTACGTGCATGCGGCGCACGCCGCCGGGCTGCCGTTGATCGCCTACACGGTCAACCGGCGCAGAGAGATGGATCGGTTGCTCGACCTGGGCGTGGACGGCATCATGACCGATCGCGCGGACATGTTGCGAGAGGTACTGCAGGAGCGCGGCCAGTGGCAGTGAGCACGGCCGGGCGCACCTGTTCGGCGTCCCGGTCGCGCCCGGAAGCCTGTTCGTGTACACGGCCAGCGCGGCGTCCTGTCGGCCGCTGCGGAGCGCGGCCGGGTGTGGTCGGTCGGGTGGCGATCGCGTACATCGGCGCGGGCACGCTGCTCGCTGTCTCTTTCTTGACAAGTCTGTTTGTCGACAAGACGACGCGCGGTCGAGCCCGCCGGCAACGAAGCCCCGCCATCCTCTGACCCGATCAGCCGGGGTCCTCGCGGAATCGCCACGCTTTCCAGGCGATTTCGTGGGGTGGCTCAGCCGGGGTCCTCGCGGAATCGCCACGCTTTCCAGGCGATTTCGTGGGGTGGCTCAGCCGGTGGGCTGGACGACCAGGGCGGATCCGCCGCCCTCGCGGACCTTTTCGGCAACCGCCTGATAGCGGTCACCGCCGAGCGACTGCACGCCCGTTGCGTCGCCGATGTAGGTCAGCAGTGGCGCCTGCGCGCCGGTCACCAACGAGAACGACTCGCCGTACTGGTCGTGCAGCTGTTTGGCGAGATCGCTGTCATAGAACTCCAGCTCGGCCTGACTGGTCGCCGAATTGCGTTGCGAGACGCGCGGCGCCCAGATCGCGTCGGTCAGCGGCATCCCGAAGTCGATGTGGTTCAGCAGGATCTGCAAGACCGTCGTGATGATCGTCGAACCGCCGGGCGAACCGACCGCGAAGTCGAACGCGCCGTTCTTCAACACGATGGTCGGCGACATGCTCGAGCGCGGCCGCTTCCCCGCCGCGGGCAGGTTCGGGTCGTAAGCGCCGGACGGCGGCGGGGCGAAGTCGAAATCGGTCATCTCGTTGTTGAGCAGGAAGCCGCGCCCCGGCACGGTGATTCCGCTGCCGGCGATCTGCTCGATGGTGTTCGTGTAGCTGACGACATTGCCCCAGCGGTCCACGGTGACCAGGTGATTGGTGTGCATGCCCTCGTGATCGGCTTGACCTCGGGTCGAGGTCGATCCGCATCCGCCGTAGGGCGGGTACGGGTTCCCCGGCGCTGCCGGCGAGCTCAGCGCGTGATCGGTGATCAGGCACGACCGGGTCGCGGCGTAGTTCGGATCGAGCAGGCCGTGCTGCGGCACGTCCACGTAGTCACTGTCGCCGATGTAGGCATTTCGGTCGGCGAAGGCCAGCCGCGACGCCTCGAGGTACTGGAACAACGCCTGTACCCGTGGCTCGCCGGCGAGGTTCCAGTGCGACAGGATGTTCAGCGCCTCGCCCACCGTGATGCCGCCGGACGACGGCGGTGCCATGCCGTACACGTCCAGCCCGCGGTAGTTGACGTGCGTCGGAGTGCGGTTCGGTGCGGTGTAGTCGGCGAGGTCCTGACGGGTCATGAACCCCGGCATGATCGGGAAATCGCTCGACCCGGACACCGGCGGGTGCTGCACCGCCTGCGCGATGTCGCTTCCCAGCGCCCCGTCATAGAGGTAGGACGGGCCGTGCGCAGCGAGCTGGGTGTACGTGCGGGCGAGATCGGGATTGCGCAGCACCGTTCCGATCGGCAGCGGCTGACCGTCCGCGGTCAGGAACAGCTTGCGGCTGCTGGTGAACGACTGCAGGTCCGGCAGCGACACCTGCTCCTGCTGCTGGAAGTTCTTGTCCACGACGAAGCCCTGCTGGGCCAATCGGATCGCCGGCTGCAGGTCACGGGCGAAGTCGAATTTGCCGTACTGCGAGACCGCGTTCGCCCAGGTGTCGACCATGCCCGGCACGCCGACCGAGAGGCCCGAGCGACGGGCGTGCTCGAAATCCATCGGATTGCCGGACGAATCCTGGAACATCGTCTCGGAACACCCGGCGGGACACTTCTCCCGGCCGTCGATCGTCACCACGCGATGCTGTTTGGCCAGGTAGACGACCATGAAACCGCCCCCGCCCGGACCGGCCACGAACGGCTCGCTCACGCCGAGCGCGCTTGCCGTCGCCACCGCGGCGTCGATCGCGTTGCCGCCGTCCCGCAACACCCGGATGCCTGCCCGGCTCGCGTCGAGATCGGCGGAGGTGACCGCTCCGCCCGAGCCGACCGCGACCGGTTGTTTGCCTTGGTCGGATGTCGGGTGCGCTGCCATACCGGCCTGCGCCGGCATGAAGGCGGTGACAGTCAGGACGGCGGCCGCGGCACCCGCGGCGAGACGGGTTCTCACGAGCGGTCCCTTACCCCACCGCGCGCGCGTTATATCGGCATTTGCCCGATTTCGCCGGATCGGATGAACTCGGGCTCACCTGACCGCGCGCGCGGCCCATACCCCGACGGCCGCCACCATCGCCGCGCCGACGACCGTCCCCGCCGCCGGGACGCCGCGGACGACGCCTCGCTTCATCGCGCCGGCGAGGGCAAGCGCGTCCACCGCGTCCGCCGCGGCGCCGGCCATCAGCCAAGGCACGACGGCTGTCGACGACGCGGCATCCAGCGTGCCCGCGCCGAGGCCGATGTCGCGCGCCGCGGTCATCCGGGCGAGGAAGGTCATCCGCTTCGCGCTCGCCGTGTCGACGCCGAGGATCCGGACCGACAACCGCGGGGCGAGCAGGAACGTGGTGCCGATCGCGACCCTGCCCACTCCGATCGCCAGGACCACGTCCTGAGGATCAGCTATGGATCTGCGGCCGGACGCAACCGATTCCGCGTCCGATGCGTACTTCTCGGTGACGGCGTCACGCAGCCGCATCGCAGGCCTCCAAAAGGTGGGGTCCGGCGCCGTTGTAGTGCCGCGGCGACATGGATGAGTCTGAGAGATCACGGTGCCACAGAGTTACCGGACACTTGGTAAGGGGAATCATCCACCATGCTCGCTCGTTGAAATGCAGCAAGACACAACGATCGAAAACGGCGAAAACCAGCGGCAATTGATGTCGCGCGACAAGCCGTCGTAGGGATATCGCGAACCTCGCGATACCGGTCAAGGACAAAACCCAGGATCCAGGAGGTGTCGATCATGGCAGATCGCACGCTGCGTGGAAGTCGGCTGGGCGCAATCAGCTACGAGACCGAGTACGGCGCAGAGCCCGCGCCGCGCAACATGGCGGCCTATCGCTGCCAGCGTGGCCACGAGTTCCGCGTTCCGTTCTCGGAGGAGGCGGAGATTCCCACGACGTGGGAGTGCCGCCTCGACGGGACGAACGGGGTCTTGATCGACGGCCCCGAGCCGGAGGCCAAGAAGGTCAAGCCGGCGCGTACCCACTGGGACATGCTGATGGAGCGGCGCTCGATCGCCGACCTCGAGGAAGTGCTCGCCGAGCGGCTGGACGTGCTTCGGGCCCGTCGCGGCCAGAAGAGCGCATAGCACTTCGACCAGACGAACGATCGCCCGCGCCGATGAGGTGCGGGCGATCGCTGTTTAACGCTTGCCGCGTAATGCGGAACGGACCTGCCCGGCGCGGTGCGTGATCCCCCACCGGGTCACCCGCTGGAATGCCTCGCGCACGATGGCGCCGCTCATCTTGGATTCACCGCGTTCGCGCTCGGCAAAGGTGATCGGCACTTCGACGATGCGAAAGCCTGCCCGCGCCACACGCCAGGCGAGGTCGACCTGGAAGCAGTAACCCTGCGAGCTCACCGCGTTGTAGTCGATCGACTCGAGCACGGCCCGGTTGTATGCGCGGTAGCCGCCGGTGGCGTCGCGCAGCCCGAGACCCAGCGCGAGCCGGGTGTAGAGATTGCCGCCCCGCGAGAGCAGTTCGCGGCGTCGCGGCCAGTTGACCACGGCTCCCCCGGGCACCCAGCGGGACCCGAGCACGACATCGGCGCCCTTGAGCGCGGCCAGGATCCGTGGCAGGTGCTCGGGCGCGTGCGACCCGTCCGCGTCCATCTCGACGAGCACGTCGTAGTCGCGCGCCAGGCCCCAGTCGAACCCGGCGGTGTACGCCGCGCCGAGCCCGGCCTTGCCCGGACGGTGCAGCACATGCACCCGCTCGTCCTGCTCGGCCAGCAGATCCGCGATCTTGCCCGTGCCGTCCGGGCTGGCGTCGTCGACGATCAGGACGTGCACGTCGGGTAGTGCGGCGTTGACCCGTTCGACGATCCGCTCGATGTTCTCGCTCTCGTTGTAGGTGGGGACGACGACCAGGACGGTTGTCATGAGCGCACCTCAAGAACACAGCGTGGCCCCGCGAAGCGCAGGTGAGCGTCTACTCCGGTTGTCATGCTGCTACCACTTCCTGCGTGCGACGTTGACGAGTGGCCACACCCGAGGCCACCACGGCGGCGACGGCGAGCACGGCCAGCGCAGCGAGCGTCCATTCCGGCACCGCGCCGAGCGCGACCGCGGGCGTGGTTCGCGTCTCGAGCGGGACGGACGCGCTCAGCAACGCGGGCTCGAACAGCGCCCCCGACTCCCGCACGACCGTACCGTTCGGCGCGATGATCGCCGACACGCCGGTCGTGGACGCCTGCAGCACGGTCCGTCCGGTCTCGATCGCGCGCAGCCGGCTCATCGCCAGCTGCTGGTAAGTCTCGGCGGTATGACCGAAGGTGGCGTTGTTGGTCTGCACGACGACCAGTTGCGCACCGGCAGCGACCGAGGACTGGACGAGGTCGTCGTAGGCGACCTCGAAACAGATCACGTCGCCGATCGGTGCCGGGCCGCCCTTGAGCAGGCCGTTGCCGCTGCCGGCGACCATGTCCTGGGTGACGAGCTTCGCCGCGGAGCTGACCGACTCGGCAATGCTGCGCAGCGGGATGTACTCGGCGAAGGGCACCGGGTGCCGCTTGATGTACTGCGCCCCCGGACCGTGCGTTGGCGACCAGAGGATGCCTGCGTTGCGGCGGTGATCGGGCCCCGGCCCGTCGAGGATCGCGCCGACCAGCACCGGCGCATGCACCGCCCGCACCGCGCGGGTGATCTCTGCCGCGGCGCTCGCGTCGACGAGCGGGTCGACATCGGAGGAGTTCTCCGGCCACACGACCAGATCGGGCTGCGGAACCTGCCCGGAGCGGATCTGCCCGGCCAGCCGCAGCGTCTGCGTGACGTGGTTGTCGAGCACCTGGCGGGCACGGTCCTCGAACGCGAGCCCCCGGTCGGGCACGCTGCCCTGCACGACCGCGACCTGGAGTTGGTTCGCCGTCGACGGCGCGGACACCGCCAGCCCCCACAGCGCGCCGCCGGCCGGCAGCACGACGGCGAGCGCGAGCGCGACGATCACCGCGCGGACGTCGGGCGAGCGGCGGATCGTGGTCACGAGCAGCCACAACCCGGCGCCGGTGAAGGCGACCGCGAAGCTCAGCAGCGGCGCCCCGCCCAGTTCGATGAACCAGCGCAGTGGCGAGTCCTGCTGGCTGAACGCCAGCCTGCCCCACGGGAATCCCCCGAACGGCAACCGGTCGCGCAGCGCTTCCTGCAGCACCCAGGCGCAGGCGACCCAGAACGCCCGGCCGGGCAACCGCTGCACGACGGTCAGCACCGCGCCGAGCAGAGCCATGAAGCCTGCTTCGGCGCCGGCAAGGATCAGCCATGGTGCTGCGCCGACGTAGATGCCGGTCCAGTGCAGCAGGGGGACGAAGAACGCCAGCCCGTAGAGCAGCCCGAGCCAGGCGCCGGTGCGCGCCCGACGGCCGTCGACCGCCCAGGACAGTCCGGCGACACTGACGACCGCGAGCGGCCAGATGGAAAGCCGCGGGAAAGCAGCGGCCGCGACGAGCCCGGCGGCGACGGCCACCGGTGCGGCCACCCGCACCGACACCGTGGCGGCGCGCTCGCGCACCGAGACCCGCCACTGCCATCGCATCCGTCGAGTATCGCCGAGGGCACTGACGCCTGTCAGTCGGTGCCCTCGAGCACCCCGGCGTCGAAGATGGTTCTACCGGCGCGGACCGTTGCCAGGCAGTGCGGCAGGTCGCCCCCCTCGCTCAGGTCCGGGAGGCCGGTCGCGGGGTCCAGATCATCGGTCTGCCAGATCGCGAAGGTGGCCGGTGTGCCTGCGGCGAGGTGTCCGGCGCCGGTGTCGACTCGGGCAGCAGCCCAGCCGCCCGCGGTGTGCGCGGCGAACGCGTCGGCCGGCTCCAGGCCGTGGCCCGCCTCGTGCGGATGGACCGCCGCCCGAACCGCAGCCCATGGGCCGAGCGCCGTGACCGGCGCGTCGGATCCGAGCGCGAGCGGCACCCCGGCGTCGGCCATCGCCGCGAACGGATTCAACGCGCGAGCGCGCTCGCGGCCCAGGCGGGCCTCGTACATGCCGCCCGGATTGGCCCACAACGCGTCGAAGACGGGCTGGACGGACGCGGTGAGCCCGGACGCGGCCAGCCGCCCCGGGTCCCGCACGTGCTCCGCGTGCTCGAGGCGGTGTCCGGCGCCGACCGGGCGACCGAGCCGGTCGCCCGCCAGTTCCACCGCGTCGAGCACCTGGTCCACGGCCGCATCGCCGATCGCATGGAACCCGGCCTGCAGCCCCGCCTGGGTGCACTGCACGACGTGTTCGGCGACCTCCTCGGTCGAGAACCTGAGCATCCCGCTGGAATCCGGACGGTCGGCGTAGGGGTCGTGCAGCGCAGCGGTGTGCGAACCCAACGAGCCGTCGCAGAACAGGTCTCCTGCCGCGCCGACGGCACCGAGTTCGCGCGCCTTCTCGACCGCGAACAACTCACCCCAGTAGCCGATGACCTCCGGCAGCGGCTCGGCGCGGGCGAGGGCGAGCAGCCCGGCGAGGTCTGCCTCGCCCGAGATCGCCGGCCCGGCCATCTCATGCACGCAGCCGATCCCGAGCGAAGCGGCGTGGCGCAACGCAGTGCGCTGCAGTTCGGTGGCGTGGGCGGCCGACATCGCGCCGAGCGTCGCGCCGCGTGCCGCATCGTGCGCGGCCCGGGTCAGGTGCCCGTCCGCGTGATAGCCGGCGAGCTGCGCCAGTCCCGGGACGGTGGCCAGCACGGCCGAGGAGACCACCGCACTGTGCGCATCGACGCGCGCGAGGTAGACCAGCCCGCCGTAGCCTGCCCGGTCGAGTTCACGCGCGCTCGGCGGGCGCCGCTCGGGCCAGTCCGTGTCGTCCCAGCCGCCGCCGAGCACCGGACGGCCCCGACTGATCCGCGCCACCCGTTCGATCATCGACAGCGCGTCGGCCAGCGAGATCGCGCCCGAAAGATCCAGTCCGGACAGCGACAGGCCCGTCGCGGTGGTGTGGACATGCGCATCGACGAAGGCAGGGCTTACCAACGCACCCGCCAGGTCAACGGGCCGGACGTCCCGGTGCTGCTCCACGTCCCGCTCGTGCCCGGTCCAGACGATCATGGGACCATCCACGAGCATCGCGGTTTCGTCACGAACCGCGTGCCGGTAGAGCCGCCCGTTGCGGTAGAGGGTGCGCACGCGGGAGAGTCTGCCAGCGAGGGGACGATAACGTTTCCAGTTGTCTGCCGAGTCAGCAAAGGCGGTGGCCAGGTGGCAGCAAGCATCGAGGACGTCGCTCGCCGTGCCGGCGTGTCGATCGCCACGGTATCTCGTGCCCTGCGCGGACTTCCCGACGTTGCCAGCAACACCCGCAATCGGGTCCTCGAGGCCGCGGCCGAACTCGACTACGTCGCCTCCCCCTTCGCCGCACGGTTGGCGAGCGGGCGTACCGCGACCGTCGGTGTGGTCGTGCCGTTCGTCAACCGCTGGTTCTTCGCCGAGGTCATCGACACGATCGAGACCTCGCTGCGCAAGGCAGGCTTCGACCTGCTGCTGTACAACCTGGGCGACGAATCCGGCCGTGCGCGCTTCTTCGACGTGATGCCGATGCGCAAGCGGGTCGACGCGGTGCTCGTGGTCAGCCTCGTGCTGGTCGACGACGAGATCGCAGCGCTCCAGTCGCTCGGCTGCCCGGTCGGTCTGCTCGGCTTCTCGCGCGATGGGTTCCTCTCGACGCGCATCGACGACGTAGCGTCCGCGCGCGCGGCGGTCGCGCATCTGACCGGTCTCGGGCACCGCCGGATCGGGCTGATCGGCGGCGACACCGACGACCCGATGCGCTTCACCCCACCGCTGCACCGCGCGGACGGCTACCGCGAAGGGCTCACGGCAGTAGGCGTCGAACCCGACCCGTCCCTCGAGGTGCTCGGCTACTTCACCACCGCCGGCGGCGAGCAGGCCTGCAACACGCTCATGCAGAACCCGGACCCGCCCACCGCGATCTTCGCCGAGAGCGACGAGATGGCCTACGGCGCGATGCGCGCGCTGCGCCGGTTGGGCAAGCGGGTCCCGCAGGACGTCGCGATCATCGGTTTCGACGACCACCCCACCGCCGAACTCATGGACCTCTCGACGGTGCGCCAACCGGTGGCCGAGCAGGCGCTCGACGTCGGCTCACGGCTTCTGGCAGTCATCAGCAACGCCGGGCACGCCAACAGCGACGGCGACGCCGGTGCCGCCCAGGACGTCGTCCTGCCGACCGAGGTGATCGTCCGAGGCAGCACCGACCCGGGCATGACGGTGTACTGACCTCATGCTCCTGCTCGTCGACGCGGCGAACCTCTACTTCCGCGCTTACTACGCCGTGCCCGAGTCGATCACCGCTCCGGACGGCCGTCCGGTCAACGCGATCCGCGGCTATCTCGACATGACCGCAGCGCTGATCGACAAACGCTGCCCGACCCGACACATCGCCTGTCTGGACCTCGACTGGCGGCCGGCGTTCCGCGTCCGCGCCGTTCCGTCCTACAAGGCGCACCGGATGGCCAAGGACGGCGGTGAGGACGTGCCGGACACCCTGGAGCCGCAGGTCCCGATCCTGTTGGAGGTGCTGGCGGCGGTGGGGCTGGCCACCGCCGGCGCCGAGGGTTTCGAGGCCGACGACGTGATCGCGACGGTCGCCGCGCGCGAGACGGACCGGGTCGAGGTGGTCAGCGGCGATCGCGACCTGCTCGCCGTGGCCACCGACACGGTGACCGTGCTCTACACCGGCAAGGGCATCGCCAAGATGGAGGCGATGGGGCCGGCCGAGGTCCGCGCCAAGTACGGCGTGCCGGCCGCGCACTACGCGGACTTCGCCATGCTGCGCGGCGATCCGAGCGACGGCCTGCCCGGCGTGCCGGGAGTCGGCGAGAAGACCGCGGCGGCATTGGTGGCCCGCTTCGGGTCGATCGAGGACATCATGGCGGCCGCTGAGGCGAAAACCGACGGGTTCCCCTCCGGTGCCGCCAACAAGGTGCTCGCAGCCCGCGACTACCTCACCGTGGCGCCGGACGCCGTGCGCGGACGGATCGACGCCGAGATCGGCGACCTCGACGACGCGCTCCCGGCCGCGCCCGCCGACCCGGAGCGGCTGGTCGAACTCTCGGAGGAACTCGGCATCGAGTCCTCCCTGAACCGTCTGCTCGTGGCGATCCGGAAAGCGCTCAGATCTGGGTGACCACGTAGGTGCCGCTGTCGTTGGTGAGTTTCACCGTGAAGGTCCGGCCGTCGCCGCCACGGCACTGGAAGGTCTTACCGGTGGAGATCTCGATGTTCGAGCCGCCGTTGCAGGTGACGCGCGACTCGGCGAAGTTGTCCTGGATGTAGGTCTCCACGGCCGTGTGCTTGAGGTTCGTCTTGAAGCCAAGGAACTTCGGCTTGATGATGAAGATCAGCGCGATCAGGATCACCACGACTGCGAGCACGGCGATGATCGCAATCAGCAGACCTTTGCCCTTCTTTTGCTGTGGCTGCTGGGCGTACTCGGGCTGCTGGGCGTAGCCCTGCTGGCTGTAACCGGACGAACCGTAGCCGGCGCCCTGCGCGCCGTACCCCTGCTGCCCGTACGGCTGTTGCCCATAACCGGGTTGGCCGTACTGCTGCTGGCCGTATCCCTGCTGGCCGGGCTGCTGTTGCCCGTATCCCTGCTGGCCGTACCCGGGCTGCTGCTGCCCGTACTGCTGTTGCCCGTAGCCGGGCTGCTGGCCGTAGTCCTGCTGGCCGTACTGGCCGGCTGCCGCCGCGCCACCGGCCGCGCCGGCCGCGCCGGCTGCACCGGCCCCGTAGCCGGACTGGCCGTAGTTCTGGGTCTGCTCGCCGTAGCCCTGCTGCTGCCCGTAACCCTGCGACCCTTGCTGCTGGCCGTGCTGCTGCCCTGACTGCTGCTGCTCATACCCCTGCTGGCCGTAGCCCGGTTGTTGGCCGTAGCCCGGCTGTTGGCCGTACTGCTGCTGGCCGTAGCCAGGCTGTTGGCCGTACTGCTGCTGGCCGTACTGCTGCTGGCCGTACCCGGGCTGCTGCTCGTAACCCTGCTGGCCTTGCTGCTGGCTGCCGTGGCCCTCCGACACAGGTGGGAATGCGGTGGTGTGCTGCTCGCCGCCGGTCGGCTCAGATGTCGACAGCGGAAGGTGTTGGGTATCGCCCGCGGCAGGATCCTCCCGCTCGGCGCTCGTTGCGTCGTCCGCGGTCTGCTCCTCGGTCTGCTCCTCGGCCGGTTCCTCGGCCGGCGGGTCCTGGCCGTCCTGAGGCCACTGCTGGGAACCCTGCGGCGGCGGCCACTGCTGGCCCGGATAGCCCTGGTTACCGGAGTTACCTGACTCGCTCATACCGATGTTCCCCGTATCAGTCCGTATCGGTGCGCCGTGCGCCTGCGGCAGCGAACACGCTACTGCCTGCGACCCGTCGAAGGCAGCAACCGCGGCGGTCGGCGGCGGTACCGCCGATGTGTCGTCTCAGCTCAGATCTGCATGCTCTGGGCGACGACACCGCGCCGGATGGCCGCTGCCGCGGCACGCGCCGTGCCCGCGAGCGGGGTGATCTCACCGCCGGGTGCCGGAACGATGGCGAGCTGTTCCAGCAGATCCAGCACCTGCTTGCACCAGCGCACGAAGTCGCCCGCGGTCAACTCCGCGCCGTTGCCCGACGCGGCACCGAGCGCCTCGTCGAGCCTGCCACCGCGCGCCCAGCGGTAGAGCGCGCCCACCAGCCCGGGTTGTGGCTCACGACTGGGTGAAAGGCCGAGTTCCTCCTCGTCCTCGACCACCCGGGCCCAGACCCGCACGGTGGTAGCGAGCGCGTCGCGAACTTCCGCGGTCGGCATGCGGTCGACCGGTTGCTCGTCACGGCGTGGTTCATAAACCAGGACGGACGCCACCGCGGCCAGCTCCGCCGGGTCGAGGCGATCCCAGGCGCCGGCGCGCAGACACTCCGCGATCACCAGGTCGGACTCGGACCAGATCCGAGCCAGAGCTCGTCCCGCATCCGTCGTCTCGTCCTCGAACAGGTACCCGCGCCGGTCCAACATCCGGCAGATGCGGTCGAAGCGGCGACCCAGCGACCCGGTGCGGCCCTCGATGCGGCGGCGCAGATCGTCGGTCTCGCGCTCGAGCCGAGCGGCGCGCTCAGCCCAGCGCATGTGTTGCTCGCGGTCGTTGCAGCCGTGGCACGGGTGGGCACGCAGCGCGGCGCGCAGACGAAGCACCTCCTCTTCCTCGGCGGCGCCGGACCGCACACGGCGCCGGGGTCTGTCGCCGGGCGGCAGGTCCAGGTTGCGCAGGCTGGACGCGAGATCACGGCGCATCTGGGGCGAGCGGTGGTTGGCGTTCTTCGGCACGCGCACCTTGCCGAGCACGTCGGCACTCACCGGAAAGTCGATGATCGACAGGCGTCCTGACCATCTCGCTTCGGTCACCACGAGCGGATGCGGGTCGTCCGTCGGATGCAGTCCGGGGTCGAGCACGACGGCGAGTCCGGCGCGGCGGCCGGACGGCACGCGGATCACGTCGCCCGGACGCAGCGCCTCGAGCGACTGCGCGACGGCCACGCGGCGATCCTTCGCCCCCTGACGCGACAGTTGCGCCTCCCGCTCGGACAGGTCGCGGCGCAGCCGTGCGTACTCATGGATGTCGCCGAGTTCGCACGTCAGTTGCCTTACATGCTCGCGCAGCGTCTCGTCGTTGCGGCGGATCTGCTTGGCCAGTCCGGCCACCCCGCGGTCGGCCTGGAACTGCGCGAACGACGACTCGAGCAGCCGGCGCGCCTGCGCACGTCCCATCTGTCCTACGAGGTTGACGGCCATGTTGTACGACGGTCGGAACGACGAACGCAGCGGATACGTGCGGGTCGAGGCGAGCCCCGCGACGCGTCCCGGGTCGACCTCGGGGCTCCACATGACGACCGCATGGCCCTCGATGTCGATACCGCGTCGGCCCGCGCGCCCGGTGAGCTGGGTGTACTCCCCCGGCGTCAGATCGGCGTGCGTCTCGCCGTTGAACTTCGACAGCTTCTCCAACAGCACCGTGCGTGCCGGCATGTTGATGCCGAGCGCGAGCGTCTCAGTGGCATAGACCGCCTTCACCAGCCCGCGCACGAACAGGTCTTCGACGGTCTCCTTGAAGGGCGGGACGAGCCCGGCGTGGTGCGCGGCGATGCCGCGCCGCAACCCGTCGCGCCAGTCCCAGTAGCCGAGCACGTCGAGGTCCTCGGCCGAGATGTTCGCGGTGTGCTCGTCGACGATCGTCTCGATCTCGTCGCGCTCGTCCTCGGTGGTGAGCCACATGCCACCGAGCACGCACTGGCGTACCGCCGCGTCGCAGCCGGCTCGGCTGAAGATGAACGTGATCGCCGGCAGCAGGCCCTCGCTGTCCAGTCGGGCGATGACATCGGGGCGGTGCGGCGGCCGCCACCCGCGCAACGCACGGTGCCCGCCGCGACGACTGAACGCGCCCGGGTCGAGATAGCGCAGGCGGTCGTTGATGTAACGAGCGAGCGTGGGATCGACCGTGGTGCCGTCGGACGTGAAGAGATCGAACATCCGCTTGCCGATCAACATGTGCTGCCACAGCGGGACAGGCCGTTGCTCGTGCACGATCACCTTCGTGCTGCCCCGTACCGACACCAGCCACTCGCCGAACTCCTCGGCGTTCGACACGGTCGCCGACAGCGACACCATCCGTACCGACAGCGGCAGGTGGATGATCACTTCCTCCCACACGCCGCCGCGGAAGCGGTCGCCGAGGTAGTGCACCTCGTCCATCACGACGTAGCCGAGATCGGCGAGCGACGCGCTGCCGACGTAGAGCATGTTGCGGAGCACCTCGGTCGTCATGACGATGATCGGCGCGTCGGAGTTGACCGCGTTGTCGCCGGTCAGCAGGCCGACCCGCTCGGAGCCGTGTCGCGCGACCAGGTCGTTGTACTTCTGGTTGGACAGCGCCTTGATGGGAGTGGTGTAGAAGCACTTCTGCCCCGCGGCGAGCGCGAGGTGGACGGCGAACTCGCCGACGACCGTCTTGCCCGCACCGGTGGGTGCGCACACGAGAACCGCGTACCCGTCTTCGAGCGCCTCGCACGCCTCGAGTTGGAAGTCGTCGAGCGTGAACGGGAACTGGCCCGCGAAGTCGTTCAGTGCGGGGCGCCGGCTCCGCTTCCGGGCGGCGGCGTACTGCTCGCTCGGCGACGGCATACGTCCACCCTACGTTTCCGCTGAGTGGAGTCTTGTCGCCGTGGCTGCGATGCGCCTGCGACCCGCGACAGTGGTCAGTTCGCGTGGGGCCGATCGCGAACCGCAGCAGGTCAGGTGATGTCGGTCCAGGAGTCCTTGGGCAGGGATTCCGGAATCGCTTCGACCGTGGACGGGGTGTCGTCGTCCAGGTGCTCCTCAGCACGCGCCTCGGCCAGCCGCCGCGCCTTGCGCCGGTCGTGGAAAACCGCGAACAGGACGGCGCCCTCGAACAGCAGCACCATCGGTACCGCCATCGCGGACATCGTGAACGGGTCGGTCGAGGGCGTCGCCACGGCGGCGAACAAGAAGATCAGGAAGATCCCGATGCGCTGGGACTTCTTCAGCACCCGCGCTGAGAGCGCGCCGGCGAGGTTGGCCATGATGATCAGCAGCGGCAGCTCGAAGGCAGCACCGAATGCGACCAGCATCAAGGTGACGAACGAGAGGTAGTCATTCACTGTCAACAGCGCCTGCACCCCGTTGCCCGCCTGGGTGAGCAGGATGTTCAGCCCCTTGGCCAACACCAGGTAGGCAAGGCTCACGCCCGCCGCGAACAGCAACGTCGAGGCGATGATGAAGACGATCGTGTACTTGCGCTCGTTCTTGCGCAGGCCAGGCGTGACGAACGCCCAGATCTGGTAGAGCCACAGCGGGGCGGTGAACACCGCGCCGGCGATCACCGCCACCTTCAGCCTGGTGGCAAAGCCGTCGAAGACGCCGCTGTAGACCAGGTTGCAGCTCTTGGTCTTGATGCCGGGGAAGCGGTGTCGGTAGTTGACCTGGCAGTAGGGATGCTCCAGGAAGTGGATCAGCGGGTTGTAGATGTACCAGCCGAGGATCGAACCGGCCGCGACGATGAGCAGGATCCAGATGATGCGCCGCCGCAACTCGCGCAGGTGGTCCATGACCGACATGCGGCCCTCGGGATTGACCCGCCGGCGGCGGAGACTGCGCGCCACCTTGGCCATGTCAGGGCCGAACCTCGATCAGGCGCGACCGGGCAGCCGACACCTCACCCTGCAGATCGGTCAGCTGCGTCGACAACGTCTCGAGCTTGCCGAGATCGCCCTGCAGCCGCTTGCTCTTCCAGGCCAGCTCGTAGGCGCAGAAGCCGAGGATGACGGCCGCGAAGACGACGGCGCCGATCCAGACGAAGAGCACGACCACAGCGACACCTTACGTGGCGGCGTACGCGGCCAGGGCGTCGGCGGCGTCGGACCTGATCGACTCGGCCAGCCAGCCCGGCGAGAGCACCGACACCTGCCCGCCGGAGCCGAGGACCAGCGCGCGCACCCACGCCGGCTCCGAGACCCGCAGGCTCACCTGCAGCCCGTCCGGCAGCTCGGTGATCTCCTCGGACGGGTAGTAGTCGGCCACCCAGGCGTACGCCTCCGACACCTGAAGCACCGCCAGCAGATGCTCGGACGCGGGCTGGTACACCCCTTCGGCGAGGTCCCGCAGTTCGAGGCCCTGCGGCGGGCGGGCCGGCTCGTCGAGCATCCGCACGTCCTCGATCCGGTCGACACGGAACACCCGCACCCCCTCCGCGCTGCGACACCACGCCTCGAGGTAGGCGTGCCCGTCCGCCTCGAACACGCGCAGCGGGTCGACCACACGCTCGGTCACCTCGTCGCGCGCGGCGGTGTAGTAGCGCAGCTCCAGGGCCCGGGATTCGGCGATCGAGCGGTGCAGCACCGGCAGCAGTTTGGTGGTCGAGTCGAGGGCCACCGTGACGGTCGCGTCGTCGATCGCTCCCCCGGCCGCCGTCTCGACCTTGGCGAGCGCGCGCTGCACAGCGTCGCCGTCGGTGATGCCCGGCGTCTCGGCGAGCGTCCGTAGCGCGACCACGAGGGCCAGCGCCTCCTCGTTCGACAGCCGCAGCGGACGGGACATACCGGCGTCGAAGATCACCGACACCGTCTCGCCCTCGAACGAGAGGTCGATCAGGTCACCCGGACCGTGACCGGGCAGCCCGCACATCCACAGCAACTGCAGATCGCGGCGCAGCTGCTGTTCGCTGACACCGAAGTCCGCCGCGGCTTCGGTCACCTTGATGCCTGGATGCGCCTGCAGGTACGGCACGAGCGCGAGCAGTCGCGGGAGGCGCTGCTCGTTCGCCGTCGCCCGGGTCATGTCGTCTCCTCGTGGCCACTTGCTCCGCTCGGGCCGGTCGGAGCCGACAACCGCGCCTGCGGGCGTGGACGATTACCCCGATTCGCTCCGCAAACCTCGCTCATGCCGTGCCCGCCGCGGGACGGAGACGGGCAACGACCGCATCGATGAGCTCCGGCGGGTCCAGGACGTGCGCCGCGGAGCCGGCCGCAGCCACCTGACGCGCGAGCCAGTGCAGATCGGAGTAGCTGATCTCGAGCTCACCCCCGCGGTCGCAGTCGGCGATCCGGCGCAGCGATGCCACCCCGGGACCGGCAACGCGAACGTGTGCGACGTGGGTGTCCTCGGCGACCCGTCCGCTCACCATGTCGAGCAGATCGATGTCATCGGGACGGTCGAACGCACCGTGCCTGCCGACCGTGTCCACCTTGCCGACGATCCGCGAGAGCCGGAAGCTGCGTGGTTCGTCGCGGTCACGGTCCAGGCCCGCGACGTACCACCGGCCACGCCACGAGAGCACACCCCATGGTTCGAGGGTGCGACGCTGCGCGGATCCCGCCCCGGACTTGATGTAGTCGAAGCTCACCGCGGTCGCGGTGCGCGCTGCCTCGATCAAGGCGGGCAGGCTCGGGTCGCTGGTGTCGAGGTCGGGCACGGCACCGGGCGCGGCGTCGTCCTGCACGCTCGTCCCCGCTGCCCGCAGCTTGATGAGCGCGGCGCGGGCCGGCTCGCCCAGGGTGGCCGAGCGCCAGAGCCGCCCGGCGAGTCCGACCGCGGCCGCTTCGTCGGCGTCGAACTCGATCGGAGGCAGCTCGTAGTCGCCGCGCTTGATGCGGTAGCCGTCCTCGCTGTCGAAGTGGCTGTTGCGGCCCGTCTCGAGCGGGATACCGAGGTCGCGCAGCTCTGCCTTGTCCCGCTCGAACATGCGCTTGAACGCCTCGTCGGTCGCCCGGCTGCCGTCGGCGCCCTCGTAGCCGGGAACGGCGTCGCGGATCCGCTCGGCGGACAGGAACTGACGCGTCGAGAGCAGGCAGATGACGAGGTTGACCAGCCGTTCCGCCCGCCGCGCCGCCATGTCCTCGAAACTAATGCCCGTGCGGCGCCGAGGTGCCGAGGCGCGCGTGTGCGACCTCGTGTCCGAACCGATGGGCATGCGCCAAGATTAGTGCGCCGCGGCAGTCGGTTTCGCCCCTCGTTCAAGTGGACCTGCGCCCGGCTCGACCGCGTCGAGAGCGCGTGTCAACAGATCGCCGACCGGATCTGCGCCGTCCTCGTCCGTCCACTCGTCGAGCGCGGCGCGGAACGCCAGCATGGCGGTGCCCAGCAGCAGCCGGGCGTGCATGCTCGCCGCCGGCACGCCCAGACGCTGCGCCACCTCGTCGCGCATCGCCTGCTCCCACTCCATCAGCGCGCGGGCACTCGACGCCAGCGCTCCCGGAGTCTCGCGGATCACCCGGCCGGCGCGCAGGACCTCGTCGCGGCGCTCCTCCAGCACGTCCACAGCCGACAACAGCGCCGTACGCAGCGCCTGCCACACCGATCCGTCCGCGTCGTGAGCCTCGAGGTTGTCACGGATCTCGGCGAGCACCAGCGTGATCGGCTCGGCCAACACATGCTCCTTGGCCGGGAAGTAGCGGAAGAACGTGCGGGGCGAGACCTCGACCTCGGCGCACACGTCCTCGACGGTCACCTCGCCGTAGCCGCGCTCGTCGAACAGGCGCAGCGCCGTGTCCACCAGCGCCCGCCGGGTCGTGCGCTTGTGCCGTTCGCGCAGTCCGCCGTCCGACCGTGTCACAGAACACACTCCTGTCATTCATTGCCAACTGTCACAGTGTGCCACAATCGTGCGACACTGGCATCGAGCCCGATCCCATGGGAGTACCAAGAATGACCCTCACCGACCTTCGTCCGACAGTCGCCACGACCACGACCTCGTCGCGCCGCGACAACCCGTGGTGGACGCTCGCCGCCACCGCACCCGGCGTCATCATGGTCGCCCTCGACGGCACCGTCGTCGCGATCGCCAATCCCTACATCGCCAAGGACCTCGGCGC
Source organism: Jatrophihabitans sp. (assembly GCA_036497285.1). Taxonomy (GTDB): domain Bacteria; phylum Actinomycetota; class Actinomycetes; order Mycobacteriales; family Jatrophihabitantaceae; genus RYN-133. The sequence goes on along the minus strand of DASXJR010000121.1, from coordinate 4,822 downwards.
GTCGCTGTCCGATCTGCAGTGGGTCACCAACGCCTACCTGCTCGCGCTTGCCGTCCTGCTGATTCCCGCCGGCTGGCTCGGGGACCACTTCGGACGCCGCAAGATGTTCCTCACCGGGGTCGTGGGCTTCGCGCTCACCTCGCTGGCCGTCGGACTGTCCGGCTCGATCGGCGCGGTGATCTTCTTCCGCGCGCTGCAGGGCGTCGCCGGCGCGCTGATCATGCCGAACACTCTCGCGTTGCTGCGCCGGGCGTTCCCGGCCGAGAAGCTCAATTCGGCGATCGGCATCTGGGGCGCGGTCACCGCCGCCGCGACCGCAGGCGGGCCGATCCTGGCCGGCGTGCTGGTCGAGCACTTCGACTGGGCGAGCGTGTTCTACATCAACGTGCCGGTCGGCGTGATTGCGTTGGCGGTCGGTCTGTTCGTGTTGCGCGAGAGCCGCGACAGCGGGACGGGCCGGCTCGACCTGGCCGGGCTCGCCAGCCTCGCCGCCGGATTGTTCCTGCTGATCTTCGGCGTCATCGAGGCGCAGACCTGGTCGTGGGGCGATGCCCGCACGCTCGGCCTCATTCTCGGCGGGCTCGGGGTTCTCGTCCTGTTCGGTGTGATCGAGACGCGCGTTGCCAACCCGCTCATCCCGATGCGGCTCTTCCGCGACCGGTCGGTGTCGATCGGCTCGGCGACAGTGCTCCTGAACTTCTTCGCGCTGTTCGGGGTGCTGTTCTTCATCAGCCTGTACCTGCAGAGCGTACACGGTTACAGCGCCGTCGAAGCCGGTGTGCGCACGCTGCCGCTGACCCTGCTGTTCGTGGTGAGTAGCCCGGTGTCCGGCTGGCTGACCGGACGGTTCGGTCCGCGCGTGCCGATCATGCTCGGACTGCTCGCGGTCGGCGTCTCGATGCTGGCGCTGCTCGCGCTCGACACGAACTCGTCGTTCAACGTGCTGTGGCCGCCGATGGTCGGTCTGGGCATCGGTATCGGCCTGGTGGTCGTCGCGTCGACCGAGGCGATCGTCGGGAACACCCCGCGTGAGCTCGCCGGTGTCGCCGGTGGCATGCAGTCGACGTTCATGCAGCTCGGCGGAGTGCTCGGGTCGGCGATCCTGGGAACGGTGCTCAGCAGCCGGGTCGGCGCTGTGCTCGTCGACAAGCTGACCGGATCAGGCGTGCCGTCCGCAGTCGCCGGGCAGTTGCAAGGCGCGAAGGAGTACGTCAGCCAGGGCGTCGCGCCGGTGCCCACCGGCACGCCGGCGCCGCTCGCTCAGGCGATCACGTCCGGCAGCCACGCGGCGTTCATGTCCGGGCTGCACGTCGCGCTGCTCGTGGCCGCGGTGCTCGCCTTCGCCGGTGCCGCGCTCGCGCCGTACATCCGCCGCGGCCAGTCGCCGGTCGACCACGTCGCAGTGGCCTGACGCTCCAGGCCCGGCGCCACTCGCCCGGGAAGCGACGGTTTGCGGGCTGTTGATCAAGCGCGACCGGCCGGTCGGAGGGCGCACGCGGACAGTGGTCAGTTCGAGCGCACAGTGGTCAGTTGCAACTGACCACTGTGCGGCACAACTGACCACTGTCGGTCAGGACGGCCGCTGGATCGGGAGTTCGGCCAGCCACGGGGCCGGCGCGAAATCTTGATCGGGCAGAAGAGCCCCCATCTCAGTGACCACTCGCGCAGCAGTTAGGTCACATGGACGCGATGAGCTTTTCGACGCGCTCGTCGACGGCGCGGAACGGGTCCTTGCACAGCACGGTCCGCTGCGCCTGGTCGTTCAGCTTCAGATGCACCCAGTCGACGGTGAAGTCGCGGCGCTTGTCCTGCGCGCGCTTGATGAAGTCCCCGCGCAGCTTCGCCCGGGTGGTCTGCGGCGGCACGCTCTTCGCCTCGAACACGGCGAGATCGCTGACCACCCGGTCGACCGCGCCGCGCTTCTGCAGCAGGTAGTACAGTCCGCGCACGCGCGAAATGTCGTGGTAAGCGAGGTCGAGCTGAGCCACCCGCGGTGACGACAGCGGCAGGTCGTGCTTGGCCCGGTACCGCTCGATGAGCTGGTACTTCGTCGCCCAGTCGATCTCGCGGTCGATCAGGGTGAGGTCCTGCTTGTCGACGGCGTCGAGGGTGCGGCCCCACAGTTCGAGCACCCGCTTGGCGGTGTCGTCGCCGCCGGTCCGCTCCACGTAGTCGACGGCCCGCGTGTAGTACTCGCGCTGGATGTCCAGGGCGCTCGCGGTACGCCCCGCCGCCAGCCGGATGGCGCGGGTGCCGGCCAGGTCGTGGCTGATCTCGCGGATCGCGCGGATCGGGTTCTCGAGGGTCAGATCGCGGAAGGTCACGCCGTCTTCGATCATCCGCAACACGAGGTGCGCCGAGCCCACCTTCAGCATCGTGGTCGACTCGTTCATGTTCGAGTCGCCGACGATCACGTGCAGCCGCCGGTACCGCTCCGCGTCGGCGTGCGGTTCGTCGCGGGTGTTGATGATGGGACGGGATCTGGTGGTCGCCGACGAGACGCCTTCCCAGATGTGCTCGGCGCGCTGGCTCACGCAGTAGACCGCGCCGCGCGGGGTCTGCAGCACCTTGCCCGCCCCGCAGATCAACTGGCGCGTAACGAGAAACGGGATGAGCACGTCGGCCAGCCGGGTGAACTCACCGTGCCGGCCGACGAGATAGTTCTCGTGGCAGCCGTACGAGTTGCCGGCCGAGTCGGTGTTGTTCTTGAACAGATAGATGTCTCCGGCGATGCCCTCGTCGTGCAAACGCTTCTCGGCATCGACGACCAGGCCCTCGAGGATCCGCTCCCCCGCCTTGTCGTGCGCGACCAGGCTGTCGAGGGTGTCGCACTCGGGCGTGGCGTACTCGGGGTGGCTGCCGACATCCAGATACAGCCGCGCACCGTTCTTCAGGAACACGTTGGACGAGCGGCCCCACGACACCACCCGGCGAAACAGGTAGCGCGCGACCTCGTCGGGCGACAGGCGACGCTGGCCGTGGAACGTGCACGTGACGCCGTACTCGTTCTCGATGCCGAAGATCCGCCGCTGCATGCGTCCACCGTAGCCGTCGGACGGGCGTCGCCCCAGGAACTCGTAAGCATCCACACCCGATCCGCATCGCTGCCGCAACCCACCTGCCGGCGCAGCTCTCGAGTTGCGAGCTGTCTTTACATGTGCCACGGTCATGTAAAGCAAGTGACGGAGGTGGTCCAGATGACCGCGACCCTGTCCGGCAACGCGATCCGCAGCGCGGAACGACCCGACTGGCACGACGGGAAGCGCCATCTCTGGCTTATCGGCGCCGTCGTCCCGACCTTCCTGTACCTCGGCTGGGGGCTGGTGAACCTCACCGGGTCGGGGCTGTTCTGGTGGATCGGGCCGATCTTCATCTACGTGCTCATTCCGCTGCTCGACCTCGCGATCGGTGCCGATCCGACCAATCCGCCCGACGACGTCATCGCCTGGTTGGAACAGGACCGCTACTACCGCTGGGTCACCTACGCCTTCCTGCCGCTGCAGTACGTCGCGCTAGTCACCAGTTGTTGGCTCCTCGCGACGCACGGCGGGCTCGGCGTGGTCGACAAACTCGGCATCGCGTTCACCCTCGGCACGCTCAACGGCGTCGCCATCAACACCGCGCACGAACTGGGGCACAAGAAGGAGCACGCCGAGCGGTGGCTCGCCAAGATCGCGCTGGCGCCGACCGGATACGGCCACTTCTTCATCGAGCACAACCGGGGCCATCACGTGCGTGTCGCCACGCCGGACGATCCGGCGTCGTCGCGGCTCGGCGAGTCGTTCTGGGCGTTCCTGCCGCGCACGGTGTCAGGTTCGCTGCGCAACGGGTGGTCGCTCGAGGCCAAGCGACTGCGGCGCATGGGCAAACACGTTGTGAGCCCGCGCAATGACATCCTCAACGCGTGGGCCATGACGGTGGTGCTGTGGGCCGCGCTCGTGCTCGCGTTCGGAGCGGCGATCCTGCCCTACCTGGTGATCCAGGCGGTGTTCGGCTTCTGCCTGCTCGAGGCGGTCAACTACCTCGAGCACTACGGACTGGCACGGCAACGCCTCGACAACGGCCGGTGGGAGCGTGTCTCGCCCAGACACAGCTGGAACAACAACAACGTCACGACGAACCTGTTCCTCTACCACCTGCAGCGGCACAGCGACCATCACGCCAACCCGACCCGGCGCTACCAGGCGTTGCGACACTTCGAGGAGTCGCCGCAACTGCCCAGCGGCTACGCCACGATGATCGTGCTCTGCTACTTCCCGCCGCTGTGGCGCCGGGTGATGGACCACCGCGTGCTCGCCCACTACGGCGGCGATGCGACACTCGCCAACGTGAAGGCCCGATGACCTCGTATCGCTGCGAGGTCTGCGAGTACGAGTACGACGAGCAGGCCGGCGACGCGCGCGAGGGGTTCCCGCCCGGCACGGCGTGGACGGACGTCCCCGACGACTGGGCGTGCCCCGACTGCGGGGTGCGCGAGAAGATCGACTTCGTCGAGGTCGCCCGTTGACTGTCCGTGACGCGATCGTCGACGCCGTCGACACGCTCGTCCGCGAACGCGGCTGGGCGGCGACGACCATGGCCGACGTCGCGCGCACGGCCGGCGTGAGTCGGCAAACGGTCTACAACGAGTTCGGCACCCGTCAGGAGCTCGTCCAGGCCTACGTGCTGCGCGAGATCGAGGCGCTGATCGCGGCGGTCGAGGCACACGTGCGCGCCAATCACGACGATGCACGCACGGCGCTGTCCGGGGCGTTCGCGCTGTTCCTGCAACTGGCGTCCGACGAGCCGCTCGTGCGCATCATCGTCGCCGACGCCGAGGGCG
>DASXJR010000120.1:0-30297 GCA_036497285.1 Jatrophihabitans sp. | reverse complement strand
TACATGCCCCCGCCGAGGCTCGCGCCTGGGTCGCCCGCGCATTGCCGGTGCTGCCAACGACGGTCAGCGAGGACGTGCTCCTTGTCGTCAGCGAACTGGTCACCAATGCGGTGCGCCACGGCGGCAGCCGGATCGAACTCGGCGCGGACTGCTCATCGTGGCCGCGACCGCTCGGGGCTGGGGAGTCGAGAGAGTCAGTACCGAGCCGGGCAAGACGGTGTGGGCCGAAGTCGCGATGCCGACCTGAAACCGGAAGATTTTTTCTCGACCGGCGCTTGAGCCGAACGGATTTCGGGAATGACACAACCGTGACGAACGACGCCGACGGCCCCATTGGTGATTTTGCGGGTGATTTGGCCGCAGATCCCGCGCACACGACCTTCGTCCGGCTACGGCGCTCTCGCCGCGACGCCACCTCCGACGAACTCGTCCTGTCCCGTGCGGCCATGCATTTGCACACGTTCGGCGTGCTCAGCAGCATCGAGGCCGGCAGCCCCGGCTTCGTCTCCGACCGCTACCTCAACGCGATCAGCGCCGAGACCTCGATAACGGCCTTCGAACTCTGCTTGGCGGGGTTGTGGGAGCGCACGGCGTGCGGCTACCGCGTCTCCGATGCCGACACGTTGTCCGTCGCCGAGCAGATCCACGTGCAACTGCACGACCTCGCCGCACGATGCGTGCGCAACGGCGGGCACATCGTCGATCCGGAGCACCCCGACGTATGTGCGAAGTGCGGCTCGACGACCGACTACAGCCCGCGCGACGGATCGGACTTCGACGATCCCGGCGGCGCCGGTGGACGAGCCGACGCGGCGTGAGCTAGCACCGACCGGACGGGTCGGCCTTGCGTCAGTCCGCGCGTCGTTCCGGCGCGCTGTTGGGGCGCTGCGACAGTTCAAAAGGGGTGCTCTCCTCGTGGCGCACCGCAACCAGCCGACCCGCGACCTCAGAGAGATTGCGCAGTTCGGCCTCGGGTACCAACGGCAGCACCTGCTCGCGCAGGTATCGCTGATACACCTCCAGCGCCTCGCGGGCGAGCTTCTCGCCGCTTTCGGTGAGCGCGGCGAACACCACCCGGCGGTCGCCCGACGAACCTCGCCGGTCGATGAGCCCGTCACGGGCCATCCGATCGGCGAGCTTGGTGAACCCACCCGAGGTCATCGCCAGATCACGGGCGATGCGGCTCATCGGCAGCCGCTGATCCTCCGAATCCAGCAGCAGGGTGAGCACGGAGAAGTACGGAAGGGTCATGTCGAGGGTCTCGAGCTGAATCGCGAATCCGTGCTGCACGGCGTCGACGCCGCGCACGACTTCCGCCCAATCGCGCACCAGCGCGGCATCCTCGGTGGACCGGCTGCTCATCTGGCCGACTCCTGTTCTGCGTCACCTGGTTAGTGCACGAAGCGCGGACGATGCCCGTACTGCAAGGCGGGAGCGCCCGGTCCAACGGATCCGTTCACGCGGATTCTATGCATAGCGGGCGTAGCTTCGCTGCAGCCACGCCTCCCACATCCGTACCAATCGTGCCGGGATCCGGCGGGGACGGCGAGATTTGGCGACACTCTCCCCGCGATCGCCGCGGTGGGGCGTCGGGCCGATATCCTCACCACGTGGTCACTCCGTTGGCACCAGGCGTGCCCGGGCTGGAGCGCTGGACCACTGCGTCCACCTTCCTGAGCGCGCTGTCCGACGCGCTCGGGGCGGAACTCACCTACTACGTCCCCACCGCCAACGACGGCTCGGCGGCCAGATCGCACCCCGGTCACGGCATGAACGAGACCCAGGTGGAAGCGATGGACCGAACCGCCCAGCGGTGGCTGGCCGAGGGCAACGGCGAGACGGTGCGCATCGACGAGCCCGGGGTGGGGATCATCGACGTGGCCGCGGTGCGTAGCCACACCGGGGACCCACACGGCGCGTTGCTCGTGCTGCGCTCGGCCAACGACCGCACCGACCGGTCCACCGCCGCGGCGGAAATGGAACTGGCTGCCTCGCTGATCCCGTCCGTGCTCGGCGCGACCCTGGCCGGCACCGCCCGGCAGGTACTGGACGACTGGGCTGCGTCCCAGCCGGGGCCGCGGGCGGCGTTCATGATTTCTGTGGACCGGCTCAGCGCCACCAACGAGGTCCTCGGCTACCGCGCGGGCGACACCGTGCTGCGCAGCCTGGTGGGGCGCATCGAGTACTGGGCCGGACAACGGGGACGGGTGGCACGCGCGGGCGGGGCTCGCTACCTCGTGATCCGCACCGACCTCGCCGACGAGGCGCAGGCGCTGCGCGAGGTCGACCGGCTGCGCGCCCTGATCGCCGAGCCGATCAGCGTGGGCGGAATCGCGGTCAGCCGGTCGGCAAGCATCGGCGTGTACGTCGACGTGCACCGGTCGGACACCCGTCCGCCGCAGCACCGGCTGACCCCGGACGCCCTGTTGTGGGGCGCGACCCGGGCATGCGCTGCGGCGCGGGCCGCGGGCGGCGACAGCGTCCAGGTCTACAACGAGGGCAACGCGTCCGGTCGGCTCGCGCGCCTGCGACTCGACCTCGAGCTTGCCGGAGCACTGGCTGCGGGCGAGTTGCGCATCCACTACCAGCCCGAATTCGATCTGCGGACGGGCGCGATCGTCGGGGTCGAGGCTCTGCTGCGGTGGCAGCATCCCGAACGTGGCCTGCTCAGCGCGGACGTGTTCGTGCCCGAGTCCGAGCAGACCCGGACGTTCGTGGCCGTCCAACACTGGGTCATCGAAACCACCTGCCGGCAGCTCGCGCACTGGCGCGACGCCGGGCTCGCTCCGGACGTCGTCGTGCGTGTCAACGTCCCCGCACCGCAGGTGCTGCACGGCGGGGTGACCCGGGTACTGCTGGGCGCCCTGGAGCGCTACCACCTCCCCGGCGAACTGGTGTGCGTCGAGCTGACCGAGCGGCGCATGCCCGCCGACCTGGATCGGCTCGCCGCAGAGCTCGCGACCTGGCGCGAGGCCGGGATTGCCGTCGCGGTCGACGATTTCGGGACCGGCGAGGGCACGCTGTCGCACCTGCAGTTGCTACCGGTCGACGTCGTCAAGCTCGACCAGCGCTTCGTCGCGCCGATGACCCGCGACCGACGCGCCCGCGCCATCGTCGCCGCTGTGGTGGGCCTGGCCCGGGCGCTCGAGCTCGGGGTGATCGCCGAGGGCGTCACCGGACGCGAGGTCGCCGACGCGCTGCTCGCGCTCGGCTGCCGACGCGGGCAGGGCAACGCGTTGGCCGAGGCGATGCCGCCGGAGGAGTTGGAACGCATGCTCGGCTCGCAGCGGATGCCGGAGTTCGGGGTCGGCTGAGGCGGTAACCCGGAGGCCCTGGCTCACGAAAAAACTACGGAAACTTTCACGGAACGCGTGCACGGTCGGCCGCAAGCAGGCAAGATAGTTGACATGGAAGAAGTGTCTGCCGAAGGGTTCGTCCGGGCAGGTGGGCCGGCCGGACCGGTCATCACCCGTGACGCCCTCAAGCTGCACACCTACGCCATCCTCGTGAGCATCGAAGTGGGTCGTCCCGGATTCATCTCCGACGACTACCTGAATGCGATCAGCGTCGAGACGAGTATCGCCGCCTTCGAACTCACGTTGTGCGGGTTGTGGGCCCGCCAGGACAACGGTTACTTCGTCACCGAGGAAGAGACGTTGCGCGTGGCCCGCGAGGTGCAGCGCCAACTGACCATCCTGGATGAACTGGGGTCTGACCGATAAGCCCTGGACGTCGTCCGTGCCGCGGGGGTGCGGGCGACGTCCAGTTCACAAGCCCACTCAGGGATCGCCACATCGGTGCCCGATCCACCAGCGAGGGCCGGGCCTGCGGGGGTCTCGGTCCTCGCTGGTCCACGTGAGTGTCCCGCTGGGCTCGAGGCTCAGAACTCGTCGGTGACGCGGTCGGCCAGCGTAGGGTCGACGACCGCGTGCATCGTCTGAACCCGGTCGCGGCCGGCGTTCTTCGCGATGTACAGCGCCTGGTCGGCGACCGAGACGAGGTCGTCGAGCGAGTGGACGTCCGAGCGACCCACCCCGGCCCCGATCGACGCGGTGACCTTGCCGCCGTGCTCGAGCCGCAACCCGCGGATCCGCTCGCACAGCCGGGTCGCGACCCGATCTGCCCGCTTGGCGTCGGCGCCGGCCAGCAGGGCGACGAACTCCTCGCCGCCGAAGCGACCCACCGCGTCGTAGCCACGCAAGGCATCGGTGATGCAGTCGGCCACCGACTTCAGGGCGGCGTCGCCGGCCGGGTGGCCGTACTCGTCATTGAGCACCTTGAAGTGGTCGAGGTCGATCATGAGCACCGAAACCGCTGAGTCGAGTCGCTCGGCACGTACCAGCTCACGCTCGGCCTCATTGCGCCACGCGCCCGCATTGAGCAGCCCGGTCTTCGCGTCGCGAGTGGCCTGCACCTGAAGTTCGTGCACCAGCGCGCTGCGCCGCAGCACGACGATCAGCAGCAGCGCGGCGGGCGCCAGGAACGGCGCGTACACCACCGAGACCGCGAACAGCACGGCGAGCGCGAGCGTGGTCAGCTCCATCATCTCGTCGTGCGGGTTGAGCATCACCTCACGAACCGAGCGGGGCCGCACGATGAGGTACAACACCGAGGACACCAGCGTCTGGTTTACCAAGGCGTAGGTGAGGACGGCTGTGAGCACAGCGACCAGCGAGAGCAGGCTGCCCCCGAGTCCGTCGCCGCTCCCCTGGATTGTCGAAAGCACGAGCGATGCCGCCATCGCGGCAGCGACCTCGGTGCTGCCGGTGTAGATCATCCGGTAGGGCTGCGCGGACTGGTGGCGATGTGCGCGCAGCAGGGTGTGCGCGTAGATCAGGGCGGCGAACACGCCGGCGAGCCCGACCGGGAGCGTCAGCGCGCCCGCGAAGCACCACAGGCTTGCTGCGTTTCCGAAGGTCGGATTGTCAGCGGAACCGATGAAGCGACGGAACCGCTCGACCCGATCACCGCCCTCGGCATACATGGCCGCAACAACGAACAGAAGTGCAAAGTGTCGTAAATCAGACAGATCTGGCCGACTGAAAACGTTTGCAATCACCAAGGTGGTGACGCACGCGATCTCAACGGACAGAATGAAGCGCAGGGGCGATCGGGGGGTCTTCCAGAGTGCGAATTCGCGCAGCCAGTGAGCAGGTGAACGTCTGTCCGACGGCGCCTGGCGCCGTACGGTGCGCTCACGGCCCGGAGGTCGCTGACGCATCGGCACAGCACCTCCCATTTGCCGCCGCCGAGTCAACCGGCGATGTGTCGCCCGTTCCCTCCCTATCTTTCACCAAAACGCGAGGATTCGCGACTGTAAGCCACGGGTTAGTTTCCGGCACTTTTCAGGTTCCGACCGAGTTTGCGGGTCCTGCGCACGAGAAGCAAGCGCTGAGCTCACATTTTGCTGACCAAATCCTGACAACGGTCAAACAGGGCTTTCTTCATTATCAACGCCAACGGTATTGCATGCCGCGAAAGGAGGTCTCGCCGTGTACGGCCAGGAATGGCGCTGATCGCTGACCCCAAATGTCCCCCACCCCGTTCCAAGCGAAGCAAAGGAGTCCCGCGTGTACGGACAGGAATGGCGCTGAACGCCGGTGCGGCGGCCGGCTTCCCTCCCACCGATTTTGTAAAGGAGTCCCTCGTGTACGGACAGGAATGGCGCTGAGCCCGACCGCTTTCCTACTTGCTGGTCCACTTCCTGGGCCACGCGCCAGCGTGAGCACTCAGGCCAGGGCTTGGCAGCCCTCAGTCAGCCGGTGACGTGAAAGGGCCAAGGGGACAGCGAGCAGCGACCCGATCGCACCAGCGACGGCGATCGCCAGCTCGCTCCCCCCGGCCGAGGCCAGAACTCCGCCCAGGATCAGGCCGATACCCTGCGCTGCCAGCAGGCTCGAGCCGGCAAGCCCGATCGCCTGGCCGCGCACCGGTGCAGCCACGACGGCGACGAAGTCGGCGATCACGAGCACCAGGTACGCGACGAACAGACCGCACGTCCCCCACAGCACGGCGGCCAGCCACACCGGCGGGCCCAACGCACAGGCAATCAGTGGCAGCCCGCAGACGAACGCGAAGACGCCGATCAAACGCGAGCGCGACCCGGCCGGTAGCCAGCGGGTCATGACCACGGTGCCGATCAGGCTTCCGGTCGGGCCGGCCGCCAGCAGCGCACCGACCGCCACCGGTCCCCCGCCGTGCGCGGCCGCGTAGGGCGCGGCCAGCCCCTCCGGCACGATCCAGAAGGCGTTGAGCCACGCGAAGCCGAGTAGTACCCGCAGCCGCGGGTCGGCCGCCACCGCGCGCAGCCCGGTGCGCATCTGCTCGATGGCGTTCTGGCCGGCGGCCGCCGGCGGGAACACATGCAGTAACGCCCGCAACACCACCGCGCTCGCCGCGAAGGTTGCCGCATCGATGGCGAGTGCCGTGTGCGGGCCCGTCAACGACACGATCACGCCGCCGACCGCGAAGCCCACCAGTTGGGCGCCCTGCAACGTCGCCGTCCGCAGGCCGATCGCCGCCTGGTAGCGCGCACCGGAGTAGATGTCGGCGACCAGGGCCGGTTCGGCCGCGTTGTAGGGCGCGCCGACCAGCACCGCGATGACGAGCAGCACGCAGACCACCGCGAGCGGCATCCCATTGATCGCCATCAGGGCGAACAATCCGGCCCGGATCAGGTCGCACGCGACCAGCAAGCCACGCCGCGGCCGGGTATCGGCCAGCCCGGCGAGCAAAACCCCACCTGCCACCGCCGGCAGATAGGTCAGCGCGTAGGTCGCCGCCGTGAGCAGCCCCGAACCGGTGCGGGTGAACACGAGGATCGACAGCGCCACGCGGGCGAGTTGGTCACCGAGTTGCGACTGCGTCCCCGCGAGGTACAGCACGGCGAAGTCGCGACTACGGAACAAGCCGTGGAAGGTGACTTGCTCGACCGGGTGGGTCACCGGCACGACTCCACTCGCAGCGCAACGATCTCGCCGGTGGGTGTCATCGGGAGCGAGCTTATTGGCTGGTACGTCCGAACCGACGTCAGGCCGCCGCCACGTCGCGCTGCAGCGCACGGATCGCGAGCTCGGTGTGCAGCAGTGCGCCGCGGGTGATCACCGAGTCGTCGAAACTGGCCCGCGGGCTGTGATTGCTCGGCGCGTCCTGCCAGTTGTCGGTCGTGCAAGCGCCGAGGAACAGATAGCAGCCCGGGATCTGCGCGAGCACCCGCGAGAAGTCCTCCGCGCCGGTGAGCGGCGACCGCATCGGCTCGTACCCGTCGTTCCCGAACAGGTCCAACGCGACACCGGCGGCGAACGCGGCGTGCATGTCGTCGTTGACCGTGACCGGGTATTCAGCGCTGTACTCGGCATCGGCCTCGAGCCCGTACCCGGCGGCGACGTGCTCGCACAACCGAACCGCTTCCTCGCGCATCCGCTCGCGAGCCTCGACCGAGAACGTGCGCACGGTCGCGTCGAACTCCGCGTCGTCCGGAATGATGTTGCGCTTGGTACCGGCGTGGAAGTACCCGACCGTCACCACCGCCGGATCGAACACGTCGAAGCGGCGGGTGACCAGCGTCTGCAGGTCGCCGACCAGCTGCGCGGCAACACTGATCGGATCCTTCGTGGCGTGCGGGGTCGAACCGTGCCCGCCGGCGCCGCGCACCGTCACGTGCAGCCGGTCGCTGGCCGCCATCAGCGTGCCGGGACGGGTGGTGAACCGCCCGCGGGGCAGCAGCCCGGACGAGACGTGAATGCCGTACGCCGACGCCACGCGCTGCCCCGGGGCGTCCAGTACGCCCTCGGCGATCATCGCGCCCGCGCCGTCCCAGCCTTCCTCGCCCGGCTGGAACATGAACACGACATCGCCGGCCAGCTCGGTGCGGTGCGCGCTGAGCAGCCGCGCTGCGCCGAGCAGCATCGTCGTGTGCAGGTCGTGACCGCACGCGTGCATCGCACCGTCGACCTTGCTCGCGAACTCGACCCCGGTCGCCTCGCGGACCGGCAGCGCATCCATGTCGCCGCGCAGCAACACCGCCGGCCCGCCCGGCTCGCCACGCAACACCGCGGTCACCGACGACAGAGCCTTGCCCGTGCTGATCTCGAGCCCGAGCCCGTCCAACTGCTCCAGGACGATCCGCTGGGTGACGGGCAGGTCCAGGCCGAGCTCGGGGTTCTCGTGCAGCTCGTGGCGGACCTCTATCAGATCGTGGGCGAGTTCGTGCGCGTCGTCGCGCAGCCGATCGGTGAGAGCCATGCCCCAGACCGTACCGCCGCCCTCCTCGAGCTCGGCCAAAAGATCACCAAGGCGACTGGATGAGCCCGATCGGGTTGCCGTCGGCATCGGTCACGGTCGCGACCAGACGGCCCCCGCCGACGTCGTGCGCCGCCTCGGTCTCGGTGCCGCCGGCGTCGACGAGCCGCTTCGCCGCGGTGGCGATGTCGTCGACGTGGTAGTACCCGACCGGCCCGGTCATGCCCTTGTTGTGGCCGTTGGGGTCGAGCCCGATCGCCTGGCCGTCGACGTTCCACTGCACGTAGTACGGCTCGTCCATGTCGGGTGCGGTGCCGAGCAGACCGGTGAACATCGCTTTGGCCGCGTCGACATCTCGCACCGGGTAGATCACGGTCTTGATCGCCATCGTCTTCTCCTCGCTTCGTCACATCGCACTCGTTGTGCTGGTCATCCCTATGACCGACGCGGACGGGAAGATGTGACCGATGGACGAGAACGCATTAGCCGACCGGTTCGAGGCGCAACGCGGGCGGCTGCGTGCCGTCGCCTTCCGCATCCTCGCATCGCCGAGCGAGGCCGAGGACGCGGTGCAGGAGGCCTGGTTGCGGTTGAGCCGCACCGACGCCGACACCATCGACAACCTCGACGGCTGGCTCACGACTGTCGTCGCCCGGATCTGCCTGAACATGCTGCAGTCACGCAAGACCCGCCGGGAAGCTTCGTTGGACGAGGTCGCCGAGCAGGCGGACGAGATCGATCCTGAACAGGAAGCGGTGCTCGCCGAGTCGGTGGGCACTGCGTTGCTGGTCGTACTCGACACATTGAGCCCCGCCGAGCGGCTCGCCTTCGTGCTGCACGACCTGTTCGTGATGCCCTTCGACGAGATCGCGCCGATCGTCGGTCGGGCACCGGCTGCCGCCCGGCAGCTTGCCAGCCGCGCGCGACGCCGGGTCGCCGGCGCCGCGGTGGATGCGGGATCGGACACGACGCGTCAGCGTGAGGTCGTCGGCGCGTTCCTGGCGGCTTCACGCCGGGGCGATTTCGCCGCCCTGGTCGCCCTGCTCGATCCCGACGCGGTCGCCCGCTCCGACGACGCCACGGTGCGCAGCGGTGCGCCGGCCCAGGTACACGGCGCGGACAGCGTCGCGGCGATGTTCGCGGGCCGGGCGCGCGCCGCTCGTCCCGCCCTCGTCGACGGACGGCCCGGACTGGCGTGGCTGGTCGAGGGCGCGCCGCGGGTGGTCTTCGACTTCACGATCCTCGACGGCACGGTCGTCGCGATCGATCTGATCGCCGACCCCACAGTGCTGGCCGAGCTGGACCTCACCCTCATCTGACCGACAGTGGTCAGTTAGGCAGCACAGTGGTCAGTTGCAACTGACCACTGTCTCCGAAACTGACCACTGTCGGAGCGACTCGGTCAGTCGAGGCGGGACGCGTGCCGGCGCAGGGCGCGCGCCGCACCGCGGAAGGTGAGGATCGCGGCGACGGCGAGGCTGCCGAAGCCGAGGATCCACAGCGCGGTCTGCACCTTGCGGTCGGACGTCGCCGATGCGGCCAGCAGCAACAGCGCGGACGAGACGGTGCCGGCGCTGCCGATGAGGGCCAGCACGCTGCGATCGACCCACTCGTCGACGACGTCGCGGTCGCGGCCGGCGAAGCGCTCGGTGCGAACCGTGAGCGCACCGGCCCGCATCTGCCCGGCGATCGCCTCGACGTGTTCGGGCAGAGTGCGCAACACCGGCAGCAGGCGAACCATCTCGTGCTGCAACATCTCCCGCGGGGAACCGAACGCGTCGCGGTGCGTGCGCACGACGTCCTTGCTCGCCTCGACCATGCTGAAGCCCGGCTCGAGCACCCGCAGCGTGCCTTCCAGCGTGACCAGTGCGCGGCCGAGCAGCGTGATCGACCCGGGCGGACGCAGGTCGTGCCGCTGCATGATCGTCAGCACGTGCCCCACCATCGCCGGGTCGAATCCGCCGGCACTGTCGAGGTCGGCCAGCGGCACGGCCAGGTCGGCCTCGAGCGCATGCAGGTCGACGCTCGTGTCGTTGCCGGCGAGATCGCGGGCCGCGCGGGCGAGCACGCTCGCGTCGTTGGTGGCGAAGCCGAGCGCGATCCCCCGCAACCCGCTCAGGGCGAGCGAGTCGAGGCGGCCCACCGAGCCGAAGTCGAGCAGCCAGATCGTTCCGGTCGGGTCGACCAACAGGTTTCCTGGGTGTGGGTCCGCATGGAACAGGCCGTCCTCGAGCACCTGCCCGATGAACGAGGCGAGCACGTGTTCGGCGAGTTCGTGCCGGCCGATGGCGCATTCCTCGATCGCCCGCTCGTCCGCGATCGACCGCGCGTCCACCTCGTCCATCACCAACATGCGCCCGGTGGAGATCTGCTGGTACACCTTCGGCACCGCGATCCCGACGTCGCCGGCGCGGTGTTCGCGCAGCCGCATGCCGAGGTTGGCCTCGTGCTGGTAATCGAGTTCGTCCTCGATGCCGAGGATCAGTTCCTCGCACAAGGCCGTCAGACCGACGATCCGTGCGGCTTCCACCCGGCGCTCCAGCTGGGAGGCCACGAGCCGCAGCACCGCGGCGTCGCGAAGAACGATGTCGCGTACCTCGGGGCGCTGCACCTTGACCACGACCCGGGTGCCGTCGGCGAGCACCGCGCGGTGGGTCTGCCCGATCGAGGCGGCGGCTAGCGGCTCCCAGTCGAAGGACTTGAACGTGTCCTCATATGGGCCGGCGAGTTCCTCTTCGAGCACCTGGCGTACCTCGTCGTCGGAGATCGGACGGACGTCGGCACGCAGGCTCGACAGCTCCGCGATCAGCGCCGGCGGCAAGATGTCGCCGCGGGTGGAAGCAACCTGCCCGAACTTGACGAGCATGCCCCCGGAGTCCTCGAGCACCGCCTTGATCCGGCGGGCGAGATCGGGCGACTCGAGCGCCGAGCGCGACGCGAAGCGCAGGTGCAGCAGGCCGTGTTGACGGGCAAGCCCGACCACTTGCCGCATGCGACCGTACGGAGCGAGGACACCCTTCACACGGCGCACCGGGCTGAGCCAGAACGAGTGATGGCCGAGCGGACGGGTCGCGCGCCGGGTCAGCAGGTCGAGCACGATCGCGACGGGCATCGACGTGAGCACGCCGAAGAAGATCGCGGTCGCGAACGCTGCCGCCCAGTTGTCGAAGCCGGACAGGTCGAGCGACCGTCCGTCGGGGGTGTTCCTGCCGATTGCCGCTGCCGCTGCGGCGACTCCGGCTACCCAACCGATGACGCCGACCGCGATGCTGTGCCAGAAGCCGAGCCGCACGCCGAGCAATCTGCTGCACAGTCGTCCGACCGTGAAGACGAACAGCGGCAACAACACCAGGATGAACAGCACCGTCATCGCGTGATCCCCCGCCCCGCCTGCGCTCAGCGACGACACCGTATACGACGCAGGCCCGGGATCAAGGCTCTTCGCCGCGCAAGATCAGCAGGAGCCGCCCCCACGAGGCAGTCGGGCATGCAGCGGAAGCTGCCCGGACGACGGGCCGACACCGATGCCGAAGCAGCCGGCTGCCACCCGCCACGCATGCCGCTGGGTGTCCCAATGCGCGAACGCCCGCGACCCGAGCACCATCTGCACGGTGACGCTGCTCCCCGGCTTCAGCTGCACCCGCCGGAACGCCTGCAACTGGTGCGGCGGCTCGCCGGTTCGAGCCGGCTGGTGCACGTACACCTGGGCGACCTGGGCGCCGGGGCGCTTTCCGGTATTGGTCAGCCGCACCGTGACGACAACGTTGCGTCCGTTCGGGTGCACGTGCATGCGGCTGAAGCGGAACGTCGTGTACGACAACCCGTAGCCGAACGGGAACAGTGGCGCGATGTGCCGGGCCTGGTACCAGCGGTAGCCGACGAGCAGTCCCTCGCGGTAGTGCACCTGCGGCACGCCGTTCTTGTTGGTCACGCCGGGGTACTGCGCCCGGGTGCGCACCGGTCCGTCCGAGAGCTTCCTCGGGAAGGTGACCGGTAACTTGCCGGACGGGTTCACGTCGCCGAACAGCAACGGCGCCACGGCCGAGCCGTCGACCTGGCCGGGATACCAGTTCTCGAGGACGCCCGCGACCTTGCCGAGCCACGGCATCATGATCGGGCCGCCGCTCTGCACGACGACAACGGTGCGCTTGTTCGCCGCTGCCACCGCGGACACCAGTGCGTTCTGGTCGACGTTGTCGTAGGTGCAACCGCCGACCAGCGTGCAGGTGCCGCTGCGCGCCACGAGATCGGGACGGTCGGCCCCCTCGGTCTCGACGTCGTTGACGAACACGACCGCCACATCGGCGGTCTTCGCGGTCGCGGCGGCGACCTGGGCGTTCTGGCTCGACGCGTAGGTGACGGTGTCCCCGTTCTTGCCCGCCCGGTTCTGGATCGCCTGCAGTGGGCTCACCACGCCCGCCTGGTAGCCGGCCTCGGGAACGTGACCCGACCCGTAGCCCTGCGCGGCCATCGGCGCGGTCGCTGCGGCGGCGTCGCCGATCACGGCAATCGTCTTGCCGTGGCCGGTCAGCGGCAGCACCCGACTCGCGTTCTTGAGTAGCACGCTGCCCTCTTCGGCGACCCGGCGCGCGGTCGCCTTGCTCGCCGGCGTCGATGCGTTCGCCGACGCAGCGTCCGTGCCCTCCGCCGGAACGTGATCGAACAGGCCGATCCGGAACATCGTGAACAGGATCCGGTGCACCATCTCGTTCAGCACGCGCAGCGGCACCTGGTGCGACTGCACCGCGCTCTTCAGCTTGTCGCCGTAGTACTGGCCGACCGGCATCTCCATGTCGAGACCGGCCTTGGCCGAGCGCACGGTCGAGTGTGTGGCCAGCCAGTCGCTCATCACCCAACCGGTGAAGTGCATCTGGTGGTTGAGGTAGTGCCGCAGCAGGCTGCGGTTCTGACAGGCATAGCGGGCGTTGACGCGGTTGTACGAGCACATCACCGATCCGACGTGACCTTGCTGCACGGCCGCGCGGAACGCCGGCAGGTGGATCTCCTCCATCGCACGTTCGCCGACGACCGAGTCAGCGCTCATCCGGTTGGTCTCCTGGTCGTTGACCGCGTAGTGCTTGACGGTCGCGATCACGTGCCGCGACTGGATGCCGCCGATGATCGAGGCGGCAGCCTGCCCGGCCAGGTACGGATCCTCGCCGGCGTATTCGAAGTTGCGGCCGTTGAGCGGCGTCCGGGCGATGTCGACGCCCGGCGCGAGGATGACGTTGATCCCCTTGGTGAACGCCTCGGTGCCCAGAGCCCGTCCGTAGCGACGGGCGAGCGAGCGATCCCACGCCGCGGTCTGCGCGATGCCGTCGGGGAACGCCGTCACCCGAGTCTGCTGATCACCCAGGCCGGCGCCGGCGTCGTTGAGCGCCAGTGCGGGGATGCAGAGCCGCGCGTTGGCCGGGATGATGCCCGTCGCGCCATGGTTGGTCTGGTCGCTGTAGGACTGCCCGGTGACCTGCGCGATCTTGTCCGACAGTGTCATGCGCGCCATCAGCTCACTGGTCCGCCGCGCGGCCGACTGGTGCGCGTTACGCCACGGGCACGCCGCACTTGCCGTCGCCGGGGCGTGATCGGCGGCCTCGGCGAGCGGCAGCAATGCGGCACAGACGACTATTGCGGTAACAGTAATTCGGCTCAGGATGGGCACGTTGTGCCCAACGATGCGAACGGGCCGCGGTTATGCGCCCGCTGCGACACGGGCCCCGCAGACGCCAAGCCGCCCGTCCAAGACCGGGAGGGGGTGGGTCATTGGACGGGCGGCTCGTTGGCGCACCGGCCGAGCCGGGTGGGGGCTCGCCCGGGGAGAGGGCGTGCTACCGCTTCGACCGGCTATTCACTTGTTGCGCGGGGGCAGCGGGAAGTACGCGACGCGCGCCCACCTGCGGGGGATGACGAACGACACGATCCGGCAATCACGGTCGTACCGCTGGGCGAAACAGTTGCGGTGCGAACTTCTCGCTGAGCAGAGTCCCCGGGCTGCGCGAACCGGTAACAGGCGGGTTCGCGCCCGGCACGAAAGAACCGGGTTCAGTGTCAAGAAGTCCCCAGTATGGCGATACGCCCGAAGTAGCTTGTCCGTTACGCTGCCGATCGACGACCTCAGAGCGCGATCCACTCGGTCGACGTGGTGACGGCGTCGAGCTGGTCCGGCAGGGGTGTGACGCCGATCCCCGGCCCGGTCGGCACGCTCAGGTGCCCGTCGTCCAGGACGAACGGTGCGGTGACGTCGGTGCGGAAATACCGCTCCGAGGCGGATGTGTCGCCCGGCAACGTGAACGCCGGCAGCGCGGCCAGCGCGACGTTCGCGGCGCGACCGATGCCGGTTTCGAGCATGCCGCCGCACCACACCGGGATGCCGTGCGCGGCGCAGACGTCGTGGATCCGCCGCGCCTCGAGATAGCCGCCCACCCGTCCCGGCTTGATGTTGACGACCGCGCAGGCACCGAGTGCGATCGCGGCCGCGGCGCTGGCTGCGGAGGTGATCGACTCATCGAGGCACACGGGCGTGGTGAGCACCTTGGCCAGCTCGGCGTGCCCGAGCACGTCCTCCTCGTCGAGCGGCTGCTCGATCAGCAGCAGGTCGAACGCGTCGAGCCGGGCGAGGTGGCGGGCGTCGGCGAGGGTGTACGCGGTGTTCGCATCGACCTGCAGCAACACGTCGTCGCCGAACCGCTCGCGCACCGCGCGTACGGGAGCGACGTCCCAGCCGGGCTCGATCTTCAGCTTGATGCGCACATAGCCGGCATCGAGATACCCGTCGACCGCGTCGAGGAGCTGCGGGATCGAGTCCATGATTCCTACTGACACGCCGCATGCGACCCGGTCGCGCACGGCACCGAGCTCGCGGGCCAGCGGACGGCCTTCGGCGCGCAGCTCCGCGTCGAGCACGGCCAGTTCCAGTGCGGCCTTGGCCATGCGATGACCCTTGATCGGCGCGAGCACGTGCGCCACGGCGTTCGCGTCGAGCCGGTCCCGCGCCGCCAAGGCGGGGATCATGAACCTGCGCAGTACGTCGGCGGCGCCGTCCACGTACTCGGCGGAGTAGAGCGGGTCGGACATCGCCACGCACTCGCCCCATCCCTCGGCGTCCTGGGTGACGGCACGGACGAGCAGGACGTCGCGTTCGGTCTCCACGCCGAAGGAGGTGCGGAACGGCGCGACCAGCGGCATCGCGATCCGCCGCAGCTCGATACCGATGAGCTTCATGCAGCCACTCCCCTCTCGACGACGTACCAGCCGGCGCGGTCGAAGCCGGTGACGCGCGCGCCCGAGGCCATCAGCGCGCCGAGTGCGGTTCGCATCGCCGTCCGCCACTGCTTGGCGTGCTCGGGATCCTGGGCGCGCAGGGCCTCGATGTCGCCCGGCACCGCGACGAGTGACACTTCGGCGTCGAGCCGACCGAGCACCGGGGTGCCATCCGCGGTCGCGTCCAGTGCGACCACTGTTGTTTCGCCTTCCTCGCGTCGGGCCGTTGCCACGTCCGGCGTGAGCAGGTCCCAACGGACCAGCAAGCGGTCGGTTTCGTCGTCGGCGTTGATCGCGTCGCGCAGGCCGCCGTAGAAGTTCGGCAGGTACTCGACCGCGCGGGCACCGAGCTTGACCAGATTGAAGTACGCGTTGCGGCGCACCAGCGGATCGAAGGTCCACTCGATGGACGTGGCGTCGCGCTGCAGCGCCCAGGCGCGCTGGTGCAGCTTCAGTGCGTAGCCGACCGAGCGGCCGAGAGCCCGCGGGGAGACGCCTGCGATGTGGCTGTGCAAGGTCGCGCGCGCCGGGGCCGAGAAGAAACCGACGCATGCACCGACCAGCTCGTCGGCGTCGAACGCGCCGACGACGTAATTGCCGGCCTTGGCGAACGCACGCAGCAGTTCGGTGTTGATCGGCGCGGCCTCGTCGGGATGCCAGATCTCGTCATAGAGCCGTTCGACGCTGCGCAGGTCGGCGACGTCGGCGAGCTCGCGGATGGTGACGCGCGCTGCGAGCGCCGCCTGCACCGCACCGTCGACGGGATCCACGACGTCACCCTATGAGTCTTTGCGCACTTTTGGCGGCCTGCCGCCGTGAGGCAGGTCAGGCCGCCAAAAGTTGCAGTCGGGCTAGACGGACAGCGAGGCGAGCAGCGGTGCCGCCTCGGCGAGCATCTGCAGGTCTTCCCGGGCATGCACAACCATGGTGCGCGCCGGCGCATCCGCTGACGACAGATCGACGAACCTCGCATCCGCCGGCACCTCGACGTCGTCGCACCCGACACCGGCCCAATCCAGTGCATCGGTCACCATCCGCCGCACCACGGGCGAATGCTCGCCGACCCCGCCGGAAAAGACCAACACATCCAGACCGCCGAGCACGGCGATCATGCCACCGGCCTGACGCAGGAAACGGTGCAGCCACACGTCCAACGCAAGTCGCGCATCCGCGTCGCCGAGGCTCGAGCGGGCTTCGACCTCGCGCATGTCGGCGGTCCCGCACAGCCCCACCAATCCGCTCTCGAGGTCGAGGACGGGTTCGAGGTTCTCACTGCTGTGGGCCGTCATCCACAACAGCGCACCGGGATCGATCGTGCCGGCGCGGGTTGCCATCACCAGCCCGTCCAGCGGGGTGAACCCCATCGTCGTGGCAATGCTGCGCCCGTCGCGCACAGCGCACAGCGAAGCGCCACCGCCGAGGTGGGCGACCAGAATCCGCGTTGCCTTCGGTACGGCCGCGCGCGCCAGGTTGCTCGCCCAGGCATGTGCCAGGCCGTGGAAGCCGAATACCCGCACGCGTTCACGCCATCGCGGCGGCAGTGCGTACGTGCGCGCCGCTTCCGGCATAGTGGCGTGGAACGCGGTGTCGAAGCAGGCGATGTGGACGGCGCTCGGCCAGCGCGCACGGCAACGGTCGACCGCGTCCAACGCCGGTGGCTGGTGCAGCGGCGCGAGATCGGTGAGCGAACGCAACTGCCCGAGTACGTCGTCGTCGATGAGCTCGGGCGCGGTGCGCTCGCCGCCGTGCACGATGCGATGAAACACCGTTCGCGGCGCCGGGCCTCCGAACGCCTCCTCGAGCGTCGACGTGCGACCGTCCGGATGATCGGTGTCGAACCGGACAACCTTGAAGGAGGTCGAGCCGGCGTTCACGGTCAACGCGTCGGTGATCATTGCGGTCCGGTGCCGTACGGCCACATCCAGTCGGCGATCTCAGGCAGATCGTCGCCGTGCAGCCGCGTCCAGTTCCGCGCCCGCAACCGTGCGTCCACCATCTCCTGCCGCAGCCCGGCCGTTCGGCTGCCCAACCCCGGCACGCGATCGATCACGTCCATGACGAGGTGGTACCTGTCGAGATCGTTCAGCATCACCATGTCGAACGGTGTCGTGGTCGTGCCCCGCTCCCGGTATCCACGCACGTGCAGGTCGACGTGATTGGCGCGGCTGTAGGTCAACCGGTGCACCAGCCACTGATAGCCGTGGAAGACGAAGATCAGCGGGGTCCCCGGCGGGAACAACGTGTCGAATTCACGGTCCGACAGCCCGTGCGGGTGCTCGGTGTCCGGCTCCAACCGCATCAGGTCGACGACGTTGACGAACCGCACCCGCAGGTCCGGCAGCCGATCGCGCAGGATCGCCGCCGCGGCCAGCGCCTCCAGCGTCGGAACGTCGCCCGCGCAGGCGAGCACCACATCGGGGTCGCTACCCGTGTCGTCGCGGTTGCTCGCCCACTCCCAGATGCCCAGCCCGCGCGAGCAGTGCAGCGCAGCCTGCTCGGCGTTGAGCCAGTCCGCCGCCGGCTGCTTGCCACTGACGACCACGTTCACGTAATGCCGCGAGCGAAGGCAGTGGTCGTACGTGGACAACAGTGTGTTCGCGTCCGGCGGCAGGTACACGCGCACGACCGACGCCCGCTTGTTGACCACGATGTCGAGGAAGCCCGGGTCCTGGTGCGTGAACCCGTTGTGGTCCTGCCGCCATACGTGCGACGACAGCAGGTAGTTGAAGCTGGCGAGCGGACGCCGCCACGGCACCGCCGCGCTGGCCTCGAGCCATTTCGCGTGCTGGTTGAACATCGCGTCGACGATGTGGATGAACGCTTCGTAGCAGGTGAACATCCCGTGCCGGCCGGTCAACAGGTAGCCCTCGAGCAGGCCCTGGCACATGTGCTCGGACAGCACTTCGATGACGCGGCCGCTGCGATCGAGCTTCTCGTCGAACCGGCCGATCCCGGTCTGCCAGTCCCGTCCGGTGACCTCGAGGATGTCCTGCAGCCGGTTGCTGGCCAGTTCGTCGGGGGCGAAGGTCAGGAAGTTGGACGGATTGCGCCGCACCACCTCCGCCAGCCACCGGCCGAGCACGCGCGTCGGCTCGTGAACGGACCCGCCCGGCACGGGGCAGTCGACCGCGAAGTCCTGCCAGCGCGGCAGATCCAGGTCGCGCAGCACCTCGCCGCCGTTCGTGACCGGGTTGGCGCTCATCCGGCGAGGGCCGTCCGGGATGAGCTCGCGCAACTCGGCGACCGGCGTGCCGCTCTCGTCGAACAGCTCCTCGGGACGGTAGGACTGCAGCCACTGCTCGAGCACCCGCAGATGTTCCGGGTTCTCCCGCACCGTGGGCAGCGGAACCTGGTGCGCGCGGAAGGTTCCTTCCACCTGCCGGCCGTCGACGACCGGCGGGCACGTCCATCCCTTCGGGGTGCGCAACACGATCACGGGCCAGCGCGGCCGGGGCGCGTCGATGTCGGCTCGGGCGATGGCCTGGATCTCGGCGATCCGCCCCAGCGCCGACTCGAGCGCTGCGGCGAATCGCTGGTGCACCACTGCCGGATCGGCGCCGGCGACGATCGTGGCGTCGTAGCCGTACCCGGTCAGCAGCGCCTGTAACTCCTCCGCCGGGATGCGGGCGAGCAGAGTCGGGTTCGCGATCTTGTACTCGTTGAGCGCGAGGATCGGCAGCACCGCACCGTCACGGGCCGGGTTGACGAACTTGTTCGCATGCCAGCTTGTCGCCAGCGGCCCGGTCTCCGCCTCGCCGTCCCCGACCACCGTCAGCGCGACGAGGTCCGGAGTGTCGAACACCGCGCCGTGGGCGTGCAGCAACGAGTAGCCGAGCTCGCCGCCCTCGTGGAAGGAGCCGGGTGTCTCGGGAGCGCAGTGACTGGGCACGCCGCCGGGGAACGAGAACTGCTCGAAGAACGCAGCCATTCCGGCCTCGTCGCGGCGGATGTGGCTGTACCGCTCCGAGTAGGTGCCCTCCAGGAAGGCGCACGCGTTCGGTCCGGGCCCACCGTGGCCGGGGCCGGCGACGAACACCGCATTCAGGTCGCGCTGCTTGATGAGCCGGTTGGCGTGCACCCACACCAGGTTCAGCCCGGGCACGGTGCCGAAATGACCGAGCAGGCGCGGCTTGACGTCCTCGGCCGCCAGCGGACGGCGCAGCAACGGGTTGCCCATCAGGTAGATCTGCCCCACCGCCAGGTAGTTGGCCGCCCGCCACCAGGCATCGACGAGTCGCAGTTCCGCCGGGCTGAGCGGTCCGTCCGCCTCGCTGAGCCGGTACGGCTGAGGTGCGACGGTCGTGCCGACGCCGGTGGAATCGTCGTCAGCGGATGTGTCGCCGGGCACTGCGGACTCGCGCGGTTCGAGGCGGGTCATACGCCGATCTTTCGGCGCGGCGCCGGGGCACCCGTAGGGCCATTGGTCCCCGTGGCCACCTGCGCGTCGTACCGTCACCGGGCATCGGACAGGCTAGAATCGAACGCATGACTGACGACTGGCTGGCCGATCTGGACGAGGCACAGCTGGCGGCGGCAGAGCATGACGCGGGGCCGCTGATCGTGGCGGCGGGCGCGGGAACCGGCAAGACCCGCACACTCACCGCACGAGTGGCCCGGCTGCTCGAAGCCGGTGTGCCGGCGGAGCGGATCCTGTTGCTCACCTTCACCCGTCGCGCCGCGGCCGCGATGACGACGCGGGCGGCGGCCGCCTGCGCGGACTCGTCGGCCGCGCAGCGCATGTGCAGCGGCACGTTCCATGCCGTCGCGCACCGGATCATTGCCGAACACGTTCAGCATCTCGGCCTGGCCGAGGTCACCGTGCTAGATCCCAACGACGTGGTCGACCTGCTCGATCTGATGCGCGAGGAGCACGGCCTGGTCGGCACCCAACGGCGGATGCCTACGTCGCAGGCGCTCGCCGACGTGTACTCCCGGGCGACGAACACCGGGCGGCGCACTCGCGAGGTGATGGCCGAACAGTTCCCGTGGTGCATCGACCATGCCGACGAGATCAACGCGCTGCTGCGCGACTACGTCGCACGCAAGCGGGCACGAGGACTGCTCGACTTCGACGACCTGCTGCTCTACTGGCGTGCGCTGCTGTCGGACGAGGGCACCGGAGCCCGCCTGCGCGCACGGTGGGACTGGGTACTTGTCGACGAGTACCAGGACGTCAACCGGATCCAGGTCGACATCGTCCGACAGCTCAGGCCGGACGGCATCGGCCTGACTGTCGTCGGCGACGACGCCCAGGCCGTGTACGGCTTTCGCGGGGCCAGCGCG
This sequence comes from Jatrophihabitans sp., assembly GCA_036497285.1. Taxonomy (GTDB): domain Bacteria; phylum Actinomycetota; class Actinomycetes; order Mycobacteriales; family Jatrophihabitantaceae; genus RYN-133. Next base: position 9,516 of record DASXJR010000120.1, on the reverse strand, counting down.
GAGCACCTGCTCGAACTGCACCGGCAGCTTCCGGGAGCCACGCTGATCCGGCTCGAACGGAACTTCCGCTCCACCCAACCCGTGCTCGACCTGGCCAACATCGTGCGTCCCGGCGAGCTGCGGCTGCAGCTCACGGCGCACCGCACGCAACGCGGCGCGAGGCCGGTGCTGGTCAACTGCGCCAACGCCGACGACGAGGCACGTCGCATCGCCGATGCGGTTCTGGCCGATCATCAGGACGGCGTCGCCTTGCGCGACCAGGTAGTGCTGATGCGCGCCGGTTCGCACAGCAACCAACTCGAGATCGAGCTCAAGGTGCGCAACGTGCCGTTCGTCAAGTACGGCGGCATCGAGTACGTGAACACCGCGCACGTCCGCGACCTGATGGCTGCGTTCCGGGTCGTGACCAATCCCGCGGACGAAGTAGCCTGGTACCGCCTGCTCGCCCGCCACCGCGCCATCGGCAAGGCAATCGCGCGAACGCTGTCGACGATGCTCGTCAGCACGAACCCTGACGCATATCCCGAGGTCGTCGCAGCCGCTCCGGCCAAGGCCCGCGCCGGCTTGCAGAGCACGTTGGCGCTGCTCGGGCAGTCACAGACCGAGCGCCAGCCCAGCCGCGTCGTCGAGCTGTGCCACGAGGCCGTCCGTCCGCTCGTGCGGGCGCACTACGCCGACTGGCCGCGGCGCGTCGAAGACATCGACCGGCTGGCCGAAACCGCGGCGCAGCAACGGGATCTACGCGCGTTCGTTGCCGACCTCACCATCGATCCGGCCGGCGCGAGCGCCGACTACGCACAGAAACCGAGCCTGGACGAGGACTACCTCACCCTGTCGACGGTGCACTCGGCGAAGGGCCTCGAATGGCGCGCCGTGCACGTGCTGCGGGCGGTCGACGGAGCCTTCCCGTCCGACATGGCGCTGACCTCCGACGACGGGCTCGCCGAGGAGCAGCGGCTGTTCTACGTCGCGATCACCCGCGCCCGCGACACGCTACGCATCTACACCCCGACCCGGTTACCGACCCATCCGACGAGCTTCACCGCCCGGCACGTCATCACCAAGCCGAGCCGATTCCTGAGCGAGCCCGCCCGGGAGGTGATGGACATCGAGGAGATCCCGGCCGCTGCGACCGTCTCGCCCGCTCCCATGGCGGCGCCGGCAGCCCCGACCCGTGTCGTCGTGCCGACCCTTGACGACCTGTTCGCCTGAACCGCGCGTCGTCGACCTGACGAATGCGTGACACGAACCAGCGCTCCTGCTTGTGTCCCGCATCGCTTGGGTACCGTGGCCGGACGGAACGTCGGCCCTTCTGCGGAGGGACGAACAGGTGGTCGAACGGTTCAGCATCACGTTGCGGGTCGACGAGGGCGAGGCGCTCGGCGAGCTGTTGCTGCGCGGCGAATTCGACTATTCGGCGACGCAGGGCGTCATCGACACTGCCGCGTCGGCCCTGACCGGCGACTCGGTGCGGCGTCTTGTCGTCGATCTGACCCACGTCACCTTCATCGATTCGAGCGGTGTCGGCGCGCTCGTGAACATCTACCGGATGAGCCGCGCCACCGGGGCAATGGCGGTGCTGCGCGACCCGACCCCGGCGACCGCGGCAATCCTGAGGATCACGTCGGTCGACCAACTCTTCGTCGACGAAGCCAGCTGAACCCAGAGCCACCCGCGCCGGCGTGATCGGCGTCACCGGGCGCCGGATGCGGCTGCGGAATGTGCTCCATGGTCACCGTGTAGGCGATTGCGCTGAAAACGGCTCAAGCGGAGGCCGGTGTTGCCGATCGGGAGGTGTGGCGTCCTGATCGGGCGATCGGTCCGACCGTGCGCCATGTCAGCTGCTCGCGCTCTACCCGGAGTTCTGCTTCATGCCACGTTCTGCCGTTCGTCCCCGCCAGTTGCTCGTCTGCGCCACCGTCGGCCTTCTGGCCGCCGGGTTCGTGCTCGGTCCCGACGCCGCATCGGCGGCCGTGCCGACCGGCCACTCGCCGTTCGGCCATCTCGCCCCCGTGCACGTCGCCCGGTCCGTCGCACAGCTGACCGGTACCGCGATCGACCCGGACACCACCGCGCCGATCAAGGTCACCGTCAAGATGGACGGGCAGGCGCAGCTGACCGTCACGGCGCGGAAGTTCGACGCAACCGTCGCGCAGCGCCACCCGCATTACGGCGGCCATCACGACTTCGACGTGCACCTGCCGATCCCGAACGGCCGGCACCACGTCTGCGTGATCGCTCGAAACGTCGGACGCGGGCACGACGTGCTGTTCCGCTGCGTCACCGTGACCGGTCGCAACAACCCGGTCGGGGCCATCACCGGCGCAACCCACACCCCCGCAGGCGTCACGCTCACCGGGTGGGCCCTCGACCCGAACACGGCAACCCCGGTCCGGGTCGCCATCGGCGTCGACGGCGGGCGGCCGGTGGGTGCGACGGCGGAGCTGCCCGTGACCCTTCCCACGGCGTGGCAGTCCTACGGCCCGCGGCACGGGTTCAGCGTCACGGTGCCGACCGACCGGTTCGCGCACAAGGCCTGTGTGACGGTCTCGAACCGCGGCGCCGGCACGGACAGCGCCCTCGGCTGCCGCACGTTGCCGGTCATCATCACCGCACCGTCGGTCCCGTTGAACCTGACGATGGGGAGCACGACCAGCAGCATCACGCTGGGCTGGGTCGCCCCGACCGACGACGGCGGCGATCCGCTCACCGGCTACCGGGTCAGCGGCACCGGGATCACCGCGCAGATCCTGCCCGCGGCGACGACCGGCGAGACGCTCACCGGGCTCGAGCCCGCAACCGACTACCACCTGTCGATCGCAGCCATCAACGCCATCGGCACGGGCCCCGCGGTCACCGGCAAGGTGCGGACGGCCGGCGCCCGCCCGACTGCGCCGCAGCACCTGACCGCCACTTCTACGACAAGCGGCGTGACGCTGCGCTGGACGGCTCCTGCGAGCGATGGTGATCTGCCGGTGACCGGGTACCGGATCACCCGTCGCGGTGCCGCGGCGATCAACACCGCTGCCGGTGCCACCAGTGCGGCGATCACGCACCTACGTCCGGCCGTCACTTATCGCTTCTCAGTCTCCGCGGTGAACATCGTCGGCGCGAGCGTCCCCGCCACCGTCAGCCTGAAGACCGCCGGATCTGTCCCGAGCGTCCCGCGCAACCTGCGGGCTTCCGGGTCCGGCAGCACCGCGATCACGCTGCGCTGGACCGGCCCGGCGAACGCCGGTGACGGGCTGCACGTGACCGGCTACCGGATCAAGCGACACGGCGTACGGACGATCACCCGCAGCGCCGGTGCGCGGTCAGCGACGATCACCGGGCTGAAGGCAAAGACGACGTACCGGTTCTCGCTCACCGCCGTCAACGTGCTCGGCTCGTCTCCGGAAGCAACCGTCACCGTGACTACCGGCAAGGCGATCCGGTTGCAGACCACGCCGGCACCGGTGTCGACCAGCCACTACCTGCGCAACCTGACCGGGTCGGCGCGCCACGACCGCGCCGAGTTGCGGGCCATGGGCGCCTTCGACGCCGCGCACAACCCGTCCGGACACCGGTATCTCGTCCTGCTGCACATGGGCGGCCAGTACCGCGGCGGGGCCGTGCTGTCGGCAACCACCCGGTGGATCTCCTACTCTGCCCAGGTCACCGCCGTGAAGGCCTACATCGACGGATATGTGAGCCGACGGAAGGCGAACGCGCCGGTGCTGATCGCGGTGAGCACCAACAACGACGGGGCGGTATCGCGCGCAGCAGGACGGACGTGGGCGAACTCGGTCGTCGATCCCATCGCGCGCCACGCCGCCCGCTACCACGGGGTCGCGGTGGCCGGCGGCAACGACATGGAGCCGGGCTTCTACGCCGGTCCCCGCGCATCCCGTGCGTGGCTGTCGGGATACCTGTCCGCCACCGGGCGCAAGTTCGTGTTCGTCGGTTCGGCGGACGGTTGCCCGCTGTCCAGCCGCGGTCGGTGCAACAACGGTTGGACGACCAGGGATCTGCATTACCTGTCCGCCGGCGCGGCGCCGCACCGGATCATCTCGATGCCGCAGATCTACAACACCGCGATGCCGCTGCAATGGCGCAACATCTCCGCGGACGGCGCGCACAAGGTCAATTTCGGTGGCCCGCTGACCGAGTGGACCGCGTGCGCCCAGGCACACAGTTGCTACTCGCAGCCGAACGTGTCGGCATGGCGGTTGTTGTTCGACGCGCTGGCCTCGAACCGGCGCACGCGGATGGTCGCCCTGCCGTACGGCACCGACCTCCGGATCAACTGAGATGCGATCGGTCCGCCTGACCGCTGCGGTGCTCGCTGTAGCGACGATGACGGTGGCCGGCTGCACGTCGCAGTCGGCGCCGTCAGGGCCGCGATCCGGCTCGACCCCGGACGCCAGCGCGGCCGGTCACACACGTACCGCGCACCGGACGGTCGGATCGCAGCGGGCTGCTGCCGCTCGCCCGAAGATTCGCCGGCGGGTGCTGCCGACCACGCCGGCCGCCTGCCCGAACGGCGCGGTCGCTGTCACCGCGGCGCGCGGCGGGGCGCTGCCGGGTGAGGAGGTGGCGGTGCTCAGGTTCACCAACCGCAGCCACGCCGGGTGCACCCTGACGGGCTTCCCCGGGGTGGAGTTGCTCGCGCACGACCATCTGCTCGGCAGGCCGGCGATCCGCTCGTCCGCGCCAGTACACACCCTTCGGCTCTCGCCCGGCGCGTCGGTGACCGCACGGCTGATCGACGACAGTCGCTGCAACGCGCCGCTGTCGGACACGGTCGGCGTGTACGTCCCGAATCAGACGGTGCAGCTGCGCGCCGTGCTGCAGTTACGCGGGTGCGCACTGACCATCGACCCGGTGCGCAGCTGACCCGTTAGTGGATCCGGCGCAGCGGTCCGAACTTGACCGGCGCCTGCCGGGTGCTCAGGACCTGGACACCCGCGTGGTGCCGTCCGTTGAACGGGGTCACTGTGTTGGGGGGCGCGCAGCCCGCCCGTGCAGCCGCGCGAGGTGAGTTGAACCAGAGCCCCAGGTGATAGGTGTGTACGGGCCCGGGAATGGCCGGATTGGACGTGCCGTCGGTCGGGTGCACCTTCGGTGCCGGCGCGCTGCCCGGTGCGACGATGAACGTCTCGATGCTGAACCGTCCGACGAACCGACCGTGCCCGGCGCCGTTCCGGTCGGTGTCGATGTCGCCCTGGTACCACGAGAGACCGAACGGGGCGTCCGGCACCTGGATGACGAACAGATCGAACTCGCGGTGCGCCGGCAGGCCCTTGACGAAGACGTTCATCACCTCGACCGGGCCGCCGTGTTGCACGGACACGTTTGCGTGCGCATGCGGCAGACAGCCGGCCATCATCGCCCCTTGCGACCGCACCATTTGGAACTTGGTGACATCGACCCGGTGTGCGGCTGACTGACCCGCAACTGCGCTGGACGCACTCACCCAGGCGACGCCGAGAACCGCAACGCCGGCTACCGCTGCAAGCTTGGCCTTGTGTCGAATCATCGATCCTCCCTATGCAAGCAATGCGGGGGGAGCTACGACTTCTGACTCGACGATGATCCCGCCGCCATCGGCGCGGCGGAACCACCCGGTGTCCGGGGTGGTCCGAAGCCGGCGCGTCCGTGCCAGGCCTGCCTACGAGCGTTGCGCGTAGGTGGTGGGCGCCAGGGGTGGGTCGGCCACCACGAAGTCCCGTCCCGGCTGCGAACCCGTCCGGGCGTACAGCTGTCCGTTGGTCAGCGTGCGCTCGGATCGGCCGCGGCCGAGGAAGCTGATGGCCCAGTGAAAGACCGTCGTCACTCGGTTCTTGAACCCGACGAGGTACAGCACGTGCACCGCCAGCCAGAGCACCCAGGCGATGAATCCGCCGAATCGCAGCGGGCCGACGTTGGCGACCGCCTTGAACCGCGAGATGGTCGCCATGCTGCCCTTGTCGAAGTAGTGGAACGGCTTGTCGTCGACACGTCCGCGCACGCCGTTGCGGATGCGCTTGGCGGCATAGGTCGCCTGCTGCATCGCGACCTGGGCCACTCCGGGCAGGTTGTCGAGGGTCATCATGTCGCCGATGACGTAGACGTTCGGATGTCCCGGCAGCGTGCAGTCGGGCCGGACCTTCACCCGGCCGCCGCGATCAAGTTCGGTGCCGGACTGGCGGGCCAGCGTGGCTCCGAGTTTCGACGCGCTCACTCCCGCCGCCCAGACCAAGGTCCGGCTGTTGATGCGGGTGTGCCGACCGGAGGTGTCCGCGACGGTCAGGCCCTGGGCGTCGACGTCGACGACCTTCTCGCCGAGCCACACCTGGACGCCGAGCCGCTGCAGTTGCTGTGCCGCGCCGGCGGCCAGCCGCGTCCCGAAGTTGCCGAGCACCGCATCGGCGGCGTCGACCAGCACGATGCGAACGTCCTCCGGCTTGATCGCGCGGTACTCGCGCTTGAGCGTCCGGCGCGCGAGTTCGGCGATCTGGCCCGCCATCTCCACTCCGGTGGCGCCCGCGCCGACCACGACGAAGGTGAGCCAGTCCGCCACGTCCTCGTGATCGGCACCCAGCATTTCGGCGAACTCGAACGCGCTCAGGATTCGTCCGCGCAGTTCGAGTGCGTCGTCGACCGACTTCAGCCCGGGCGCGTACGTCTCGAAGTTGTCATGCCCGAAGTAGGACGTGCGCGCGCCCGCCGCGACGATCAGCGAATCGTACGGCGTAACCGTGGGCTGCGCCCCCACGTAGGAGGTCACCGTCTGCGCGGTCAGGTCGATGTCCTCGACGTCACCGAGGACCACCCGGGTGTTGTGGTGTCGATGCAGGATTTCCCGGGTCGTCGGGGCGATCTCGCCCTCGGACAGAATGCCCGTCGCGACTTGGTAGAGCAGCGGCTGGAACAGGTGGTGGGTGGTCCGGCTGATCAGAGTGACGTCGACGTCGGCGCGACGCAGCTTCTTCGCCGCCATCAAGCCACCGAAACCAGAGCCGATGACGACGACGCGATGACGACCATTGCTGTGCAGGTTCATCATGTCCTCTCGATACCGTTACCGATCACTTACCCAGCCGCCCGCTTCGAAACCGGGGGCTGTCGGGTTCAACACCTCACAGCCCCGTACCCATCCCGAACGGCAGGGTGGTCGCGGGTCGAGACAGAACGCGGTGTGGTCGGTCGCGTCAGGACTGCTCGCGGTGCTTCATCTCGGCTTCGAACAGGTGCGGCGGCAGCCCACCGACGGCGTCGCGTGCGGCCCGCTCGGCAGCGCGGAACGCGTCGAGGTAGTTGGCGTCGTAGTCCTCGACGAGTTGGAACGTCCATCTGCCGGCGACCACGTCGCGCCCGACGACCACGTCGCTCACGGCGTCTGCTACCTCGTTGTGACCTGCGGCGCGCAACGCCTCGACGGCGCTCTGCAGGTCGAGGTCAGCACGCCCGGACAATCGGTGGAACGCGTACAGATGGCCTCGCGCGTCTTCGGCCACCTCGAGGGCGGCAGAAAGCTGTCCCAGCGCCTCAACGGTTGCGTCGTCGACGCCGTCCGGCCGTGGGTAGGCCGGCCCGCGGCTCGGCCGACGGGCGCTGCCGAACTGACGGCGTAGCTCGTCCAGGGACTGCGCTCGGTCAGCTTCATCGGGCACAAATGAACCTTACCCAGCCACGTTGCTGGTGATCATCACGAGTGCGAAAGTGGATAGGTCCGGGTTGGGCCGCATGACCACCGGAACGAAAGCAGGTGCTAGGTGTCGTCACGTACAACCGATGACCACGGCGACACCCCCGCTGACCTGACCACCGCATTGTCCCGGCTCGCAGAAGCGCTCGGCGCCGAGCAGGGCGAGTTGGATCTGCAAGCGGTCCTGCGGCTTGCCGTCGGCGCGGTCGCGCACGCCGACCACGTCGGCCTGTCGCTGGTCGAGACCGGGGAACCGCCCCGCAGCCTCGCTGCCAGTGGACCTGTCCCGTCGCAGGTCGACGCCGTGCAGCACCGACTCGACGAGGGCCCGTGCCTGCAAGCCATCGATCGCGACGAGCTTGTGGCCGCCGACGACCTCTCGTCAGACCGCACGTGGCCACGGTTCGCCGCCGAGGTGACCGCCGTCACCACGGTGCGGTCGCTGTTCGCCGCCCGGATGGCTCTGGACGACGACCGCAGCGCGGCACTGAACTTCTACGCCGATCGCCCCGATGCCTTCGACGACGCAGACTTCGCGACGGGAACTGTCCTCGCCGGATTGATCAGCACGGCGATCCAACGCGACGCCGCAACGCGGAAGGTCGAGGATCTCGAAGCCGCGCTCGACTCCGCCCGGACCATCGGCACCGCGGTGGGTGTGCTCATGGCCAAACGCCTCCTCACCCGCGAACAGGCCTTCGACCAGTTGCGGGCCGCCAGCGAACACCTGCACACGACCCTGCGCGCGGTCGCTCAGCAGGTCGCCGAAACCGGCGAGCTGCCGGTTTAGCAGCTGCGTCCCGAGCCTGCGGGATCCGAGTGCGGCCGGTTAGCCGACGCCCATCGACAGGTACGACAGCGACATGACCGAGCAACGCCACGACCCGGACCGCGAAGACACTTCCGAGGACGACACCGACCGGCCGGCGCTGATTCCGGAGGCCGATGCAGGCGAGACCGACGCCGACTCGGTGTCGCGCGACGAACCCGACGAAGGTCACGAGGAATACAAGCGTCCTTGACCGGCAAGGTTTCGTTTCCCCGGAGCGAAAGCAGGGAAGCTACCAATTGAGCCGCTGAGGCACGTCCGAGGGTGGCGCCGAACCAGGGCGCGGTCTGGATTCGCCGGCAAATGGACGAAGGTGCGCCATCCCTAAAGCTGAACCAGAGGACTTCGGATCGGTTCTCCGGGCGATCGAGCAGGTTCACGGTGGTTCCGCGGAACTGTTGCCCTCGCGGCTTGCCGAAGCCGTGGTGGGGGTTCTTCCCGCCGACGGCGCGGCCATCAGCGTGCGGGCCGGCGATCATGCGCGGATTCCGATCGGCGCCAGCGACCAGGCGTCCGCGGCCGCCGAGAGCCTGGAGTTCACGGTCGGCGAGGGCCCCTGCCTCGATGCGATCAGCTTCGGCGACTACGTCGAGGCGTCGCTCTACCGGCTGGAGAATCGCTGGCCCGTGCTCGCCGACTCGTGGGTCACTGCGACGCCCTTCCGGTCCGTGGCGGCGACCCCGGTCTGGATCTCCGCGGCCATACCGGGCTCGCTGAACCTGTACTTCCGAAGCGACGAGGGCAGCACCGCCGTCGACCGGGCCGACGTCGCCGACGTCTCGCGCCGCGTCACGATCGAGTTGGCCAAGCAGCAGTTGCTCGCCGCCGACGATCCCGATGAGCTCATTCGGAGTCTGACCTCGTCGGCTCGAGGACGGGTGTGGGTCGCGGTCGGCACGCTGATCGCCGCCTTCGGCTCGGAGGCGCTCGATGCGCTGGACCGCATGCGCAGCTTCGCCACCAGCCGTGACATGACGGTCGACGACGTTGCCGATGACCTGCTCGAGGATCGAATCGG
>DASXJR010000119.1:0-19947 GCA_036497285.1 Jatrophihabitans sp. | reverse complement strand
TGTCGCTCGCGAGCTTCCGGTCACCCTCGGTGTCGGGTACCTGCTTCATCAGGACCACGATGTTCATGTGTGCTCCGCAACGTGTAGCCGAGTGCCAATCTGACAGGCATATCTGTTACTCGTACTCTGCCAATGTTACTGACGAGTAGCAACATGAGCCCCGCCACGGTCGTGCGCGAGCCCGCGATCGAGACGTTGCAGCTCGATCGCGGCGATGGTGTGCAACGGGGTTCCTTCGGGCGCGAGCTCCGCCTGCCGTCGCCACATGTCGAGGTCGTGACCGGGCCCTGGACGTGCGCCGCGGCGCACGTCCAGGGCTGTACCGGACTCCTCGGCCGATTGGGCGTGATGCACCGTGCGGACGGCGTCCGCACCCGGCATCGGCGTCGTCAGCTCCCCGGCCACGATGCGACCGACGCTGTCCCGGTCGCGCTGCGGCGGTGCGGGGAAGTCATCACCCGCCGCGCACGTATCCGGTGACGTACCCGGCGAGATCCATCGCGCCCGCAGCGCTGTTGGTCAGCACGACCTTTCCGCCCGGGCCGATCGGTACGACGACCTGGCCGAACGACGCGCTACCCGCCACTGCAGCCAGGCTCGCGTCGGCCGGCCGTGCCGCGCCCTCCGCGTAGGCCAGCACGCCACCCGACCGTGCCGCGTTCAGCGCGGTCAGGTTGAGCACGACCGCGCTCGCCGTCGCTGGTACGCCTGCACCGGTCACGACCACGTGCAACGTGCCGTGCGCCGCAAGCTTCTGGTGCGGTGCACCGACACCGGACGCGGTACCCAGCACCTGGTGGGCGGCGACCGGAACGACCGCACCGGCCACGCCCGAGCTCGTGCCGCCTCGGACGAATCCGCTCACGGTGGCGGCCAGCTGCATCGTCCCGCCGGTGGCGTTGGTCAGCGCGATCTTGCCGGTAGACCCGATCGGCACGAGCAATTGTGTGATCGTCGGCGCCCCCGGGACGGCGGCGAGGTTCTGCCCGTGCGCCCGTCCACCGTCGGGGAACACGGCTACGGCGCCGGACTTGCGCACCTGCCAGCCGCGAAGCGTGACGAGCGCCGACACCGCGTCGGCGGGGATTCCCGTGCTCCCGCCGCGCACGGTGACACGCATCGTGCTGTGCGCCGGGGCGGCGAGCCGCGCGGCGCCGACACCGGTCGAGGTGTTGAGCACGGCGTGCGGCGTGATCGTCGCGACCGCCCCGGAGATTCCGGCGCTCGAGCCACCACGTACATAGCCCACGATGTCGGCGGCCAGGTTCACCGTCCCCGCGGTGGCGTTGGTCAGCCCCACCCGGCCGTCGGCGCCGATCGGCACCAGCACCGCACCGATCGAGGTACGGGTCGGGATCGCCGCAACGTTCCCGCCGGGCGGGACCGTCCCCCCATGCGGATACACCGACACCGCCCCCGACCGGGCGACCTGCGCGGACCGGACGGACAGCAGAACCGCACCAGCGGTTGCCGGCACGCCGGTGCTGCCGCCTGTGACCGGCACCGCGAGTGTGGCGTGCGCTTTGACGACCTGTCGTGGCGCGCCGATGCCACGCGAGGTGTCGAGAACGCGATGTGCGGCCAACGGCACCACCGTGCCGGGCATCGTGGCCGCGCTGATCGACGTCGAGTCGAAGACCTTGTTGGTGGCGGCGTCGATCGCGTCCACTCGGAGCGCGGTCGGTGAGACGCTGACCTTGACGAACTCGTAGCGCGCGTCGTCTCGGTGCGCGCTCCACGACGGCTCGGGAATCTTGAACGTGTTGTGCCCGTTGCCACCGCCGCCGGTGACGACGTAGGTGGTGCCGTGGGGATCCGGGTTGCCGCCGAGCAAGGGCACCGATCGCTCGTAATTGTGGCTGTTGCCCGACAGGACGAGTGCGACATGCTGCTGGTCGAACAGCGGAACGAGATACTGCCGCACGAACCGCGCGCTCGAGGTCGTGGAGGACGAGCTGTACGGCGGTCCCTGGATCGCCACGATGCGGAACCGGGCATCCTGGTGCGCGGCAAGGTCCGACTGCGCAAACGCGTACTGCGCACTGCTCGGATCGATCGCCTGCTCACTGTCGAGCACCAGGATGTGGGCGTCACCCCAGTCATAGCTGTACCAACTGTGGTTCGTGCCGGGCATGGGGAAGGTGGCCCAGAACTCGCCGTTCGAGTAGTACTCCTGGTTTCCGTTGGCGGGGAACAACGGCTGCTCGGACAGCGCCGCGGCGAACGGCTTGAACATGCGGGCGTCGAAGTCCGAGTACACGTGGGTGAAGTCGGGGTCCGGCAATCCGCTGGACGGATAGATGTTGTCGCCGACGGTCTGGATGAACGAGGTGCTGTCCTTGTAGATGTTGGCCGCGTTCTGCGTCTCGCCCGGGCTGCCGCCGCCGAAGTCGCCGATGGCGGCGAACGAGAACTTGGTGCCAGGTGCGGCCGCGGTGTGGAAGGTCGCCGGCGGCGAGATCAAGGTGCCGTTGCCCACCGTGTACAGGTACGCGGTGCCCGGAGTGAGCCCTGTGAGCAGGACCTTGTGGTGCTGCACCGCCCCGCCCGAATCGTTCGCCGTCGACGACAGCGATCCGACGCCGTAGTGCACGACCCCGCTGGTGGCGAGGTTGGTCCACCACGAGACGGTGGCCGCGGTGCCGGTCACGTCGGACAGGTACGGGCCGCGGGCGATCAGCGCGACGCCTACTCCGAGGGTTGTCCGCGAGGACGCCCCCTTGGCGGTCGTGGGACTCGAGACGTTGCCCGCCGAGTCGACGGCCTCGATCGTGTACTGGTACTTCGTGTTCGCCGTCAGGCCGTTGTCCGAATAGCGCAGGCCGCCGGGCAGGTCGACCACGCCGACCTGGGAGCCGTCGCGCAGCACGCGGTAGCCGACCACGTCCGTGCTCGGCGACTGGCCCCATTTCACGTCGACCCGGGTGTCCGAGAACGCGGACGCCGAGACGCTCGAGTCGGACGGTGGGAGCGGCGCCGTGGTGTCCGAGCTGACGCCGGTCGAGAACGAGGTGGTGCCCGGCGGCGACGTCTGTCCTGCCGTGTCGAGCGCGACCACCGAGACGTCGTAGGTCGAGCCGGCGTACAGCGTCTTCAGGTTGTACTTCGTGATGGCGCCGTCGGTGGTCGCGATCTGTCGCGTCGCGCCGCCGTTCCTCGACAGCAGCACCCGGTAGCCCTCGACCCCCAACGAATCCTGCGACGCCTGCCAGGACAGCGAAGCGGTGGAGGTCGTGACCGCGGACGCCGTGACCGACGCCGGCGGGGTCGGCGCGGCGCTCGCCGGCGAAGTTACCGACGTCGCCGCGGTCACCACCGAACAGGCGACCGCGAATGCGGTCGCACCGCTGCGGAAACGACGGTTGACATGAATGCAGTGCGACATGGCTCGGCCCTCCCGAGGGCGATCGATGCCTCAGGTAGGACATCGGTCGCTTGATCCCGAAAAAACGTAAGTGCTCACCGCACGAGGCGCCTCATGCAAACGGTTGAGATGCCGGGGCGCCATTGAATGACTACCCGCCGCGCACTTCCTGGATCGAGTTGCCGCCGTCGACGACGATCACCTGTCCGGTCAGGTAGGACGCGGCCGGCGAGGCGAGGAACTCGATCACGGCGGCGACCTCGTCGGCGGTTCCCGACCGTCCGATCGGAGTGGCGCCACCCGCCTCGAGTTCATGGACGGGCGACGTCCCGGTGCCGATCCAACCCGGCGCGACGGCGTTGACCGTGACGCCGTAGCCGGCGAGGTCGAGCGCTGCCGAGCGCGTGAGCCCGGCCAGACCCGCTTTGGCTGCGTGGTAGGCCACGTCGTCGGAGAAGGCCATCACCGGCCCGGACACCGAGGACACCGTGACGATCCGTCCGTACCCTGCCCGCTTCATGTGCGGGGCCGCCGCCCGGGTCATGAACAGCACGGTGTCGAGATTGCGCGCGATCGATGTTCGCCACTGCTCGTCGGTGACGGTCGTGACCGACGCGGCCGAATCCGGATCGCTCACCGACGTCATGCCGGCGTTGTTGACGAGCACGTCGATCCGGCCGAAGCGCTCGACCGCCAGCGTCACGATGCCCTCGGCGGCGTCTCGGTCGGTGAGATCCGCAACGACGTGAACGACTTCCGGTCCCAGTGCCGCGGCCCGTTCAGCGATGCGCTCGGTCGTCGACGTGATGACGAGATCCATCCCGCAGGCGCGAAGTCGGCGCGCGGCGGCGAACCCGATCCCGGACGGGCCCCCCGCGCCGGTGACGACGGCGACGCCACTCACTGTGCAGCCGCTGCAGCGATCATGTCGAGCGCGCGCGCGTTCCCGAGCGAGTCGGTGGTCGCGAGGTGCCGCGGTTCCTCTTCACCCCGCAGCACCGCATGGATGTGTTCGACGGCGCACTGGAACGCCGGGCGAGGGTCGGGCGCCCACTCCTCGGCGACCTCTCCGCCGATCCGCAACTGGACGGTGCTGTCCGGGCGCGGGTGGAACGGATTGGCCACGCGCAGTTCGCCGGCGTCACCGAGGATGCGGGTGTAGGTCGAGGGCGCTCCGCGCATGCCGACCGACATGAGCAGGCGCTGCTCATCCGGGAAGTCGATCACCGAGCCGACCTCGGCATCGACACCGTGCGAGGTGAACGCGCGCGCGGCGACCGCGACGGGCTCCGAGTCGAACAGCAGGCGCGCGAGCCGCACGCAGTAGCACCCGACGTCGAGCAGGGCGCCGCCGCCCAGACCGGCCTGCCAGCGGATGTTCTCGTTCTGATCGGGCGCGGTGAAATGGAACTCCGACACGATCTCGCGCACCCGGCCGAGGCGCTCGAGCGAGGAGCGGATCAGCGCTGTCTGCGGGTGGAACGGGAAGACGAATGCCTCCCACAGCAGGGTGTCCGCCGGGATCTCGGCGAGCAGCCGTTCGGTGTCGGCCGCGTCGACGCCGAGCGGCTTCTCGCACAGCACTGCTCGTCCTGTCGAGACGGCACGCGAGGCCCACGTGGTGTGCTCGCGGTTCGGCAGCGCGATGTAGACCGCATCGATGTCCGATGCGCCGAGCGCGCCGTGATAGTCGGCCACCCGATCGACGTGATTGACCCCGGCCCACTCGCGCGCATGATCAGGATTCCTGCTGCCTACCACTACAGCGTGTCCGCCCGCGGCGCGCATCGCCGGTAGGAAAGTTTTGGCTGCGATGTTGGCCGATCCCAGAACGGCCCAGCGCGTCGACGTCATACCGAGTGTCTACCGCACCGGGGGCATAGTGGCCGCATGGCCACTATGCCCCCGGTGCACCGCACCCCTCCCCCGTTCCGTGGCGATCACGTGGGCAGTCTGCTCCGGCCGAGGGCGCTGCTGGATGCGCGAGAGGAACACGCGGCCGAACGCATCCCGATGGAGGAACTGCGTCGCGTCGAGGACGAGGCGATCCGTGAGGTAGTGCGCATGCAGGAGGACATCGGCCTGCAGTCCGCGACCGACGGCGAGTTCCGCCGCACCTCGTGGCACATGGACTTCATCTACCGGCTCGAGGGCGTGAGCAAGACCGACGAGAAGATCGAGGTGCATTTCCGCAACGCCGACGGCAACCTCGACTTCACGTCGGCAGCGCTCAAGGTCGACGGCAAGATCGACATCGACGGGCCGATCTTCGGCGAGGACTTCCTGTTCCTGCAGGGCGCGGTCACCACGGCGCTGCCGAAGCTCACCATTCCCTCGCCCAGCATGGTGCACTACCGCGGGGGTCCGGCTGCAATCGACAAGTCGGTCTACCCCGACGAGGACGAGTTCTGGACGGACCTGTCGGCCGCATATGCCAAGCAGGTGCAGGCGATCGCCGAGCTCGGCGGGCGCTACCTGCAGCTCGACGACACCTCACTCGCGTATCTCAACGACCCGGCGCAGCGGGAGCTGCTCACCTCGCAGGGCCGCGACGCCGAGCACCAGCATGAGCGCTACATCCGCCAGATCAACGCGGCGATCGCGGGCCGTCCCGACTCGCTCAACGTGACCACGCACATGTGCCGGGGCAACTTCCGTTCGTCATGGGCGGCCGAAGGCGGGTACGACTTCGTCGCCGAGGCGCTGTTCGGACAGCTCGACGTCGACGGCTTCTTCCTCGAGTACGACGACGCGCGCTCGGGCGACTTCTCGCCGCTGCGGTTCGTGCCGCCCGGCAAGACCGTCGTGCTGGGATTGATCACGACCAAGCGTCCCCGACTCGAGTCGAAGGACGACCTGAAGCGCCGCATCGACGAGGCCGCGAAGTACGTGCCGCTGGAGCAGTTGTGCCTCTCACCGCAGTGCGGCTTCTCGTCCACGGTCGAGGGCAACGTGCTCACCCTCGACGAGGAGATAGCCAAGCTCCGCCTCGTCGTCGAGACCGCCCAAGAGGTCTGGGGCTGAGGCTCGTCGGCGCTGCGGAGTGGGTCAGAGCTGAGCGGCTTGCGGGATGACCTTCTCGCCCATGATCTCGATGGCCTTGAGCGACGCGACGTCCGGCAGTCGGGTGTGCACGTGTTGCACGCCGAGGCCGGCAAGCCGCTCGAGGTCGGCGAGCACCGCATCGACGTTCTCGCCGTTGGCGCCGAGCTCCAGCGGTGACATCACGGTCTTCTCGATCTCGTCGTAGTCGCGGCCGACATCGGCGCAGTGCTGCCGCAGCAGCTCGAGCTTGTGCGAAAGTTCCGGCCCGGCGAACAGGTTGCACGCGTCGGCGTACTGCGCGACCAGGCGGAGCGTCTTCTTCTCCCCGCCGCCCCCGATCAGGATCGGTGGATGCGGACGCTGCAGCGACTGCGGGACGTTCAGCGTGCGGCCGAGGTGGTAATGCTTGCCCTCGTAGGCGCTCTCGTCGTCGCTCCACATCTGCAGGCAGATCTGCAGCGCTTCCTCCAGCCGCTCGAACCGTTCGCCGGTGGGCGGGAACGGCAGGCCGAGCCCGTTGGACTCCTCCTCGTTCCACGCGGCGCCGATGCCGAGCCAAGCGCGTCCCTGCGACAGCACGTCGAGGGTCGTCACGCACTTCGCGAGCAATCCCGGCTCGCGGTAGACGACGGCGGTCACCCACGCGAGCAGGTCGATCCGCTCGGTGACGCCCGCGAGGTAACCCAGGGTGGTGTACGCCTCGAGCATGTCGTGCTCCGGCGGGCCGATCACGTGGATCTGCCACACGTGATCCATGACGGACAGCTTGGCAAAGCCGGCGTCTTCCGCGGCTACCGCCACCGCGCGTAGATCACGGGCCATCGTCGGGGATCCGCCGGGCCAGGTGAAGTCAGGAACGTGAAGTCCGAGTCGCATACTTCCGACGCTAGTCCCACGGTGGTCAGACCAAGTCGTGCACGAAGCCTGCCAGTTGTGCGAGGTTGCGGCACTCGACCATCGGCATGATCCGACCGAAGTCCGCCGCGACGGAGTCACCGGTGTCCCACGCGCTGTGCCGCTCGGGGTTGAGCCAGTACGCCCGCCGCGCCCGGTCCACGATGTCGTGCAATGCCGGCAGGGCGGGATCGCCGTAGTTCGACCGCGCGTCACCGAGCACGAGCAGCGAGGTGCGCGTCGAGATCGCGTCGAGGTGTCGTTCGCGAAACAGCCCGAATGCGCGTCCATAGTCGGTGCGGCCGTACCAGCCGCGCACCTTCGCCTCGGCCGCGAGGTTGGTGACGGACTCGACCAGGTCGGCACCGGGCCGGAACAGGTCGGTCACCTCGTCGAGGTCGTCGATGAACGCGAACACACGCACCCTGGTGAACTGCTCGCGCAACGCGTAGACGAGCAACAGTGTGAAGTGTGCGAACGACGTCACGGATTCGCTCACGTCGCACAGGATCACCAGGTCCGTCTTACGCGGACGGCGGGGCCGGTGCCTGGTGTCCATCGGGATCCCGCCCGAGGACAGGGACGCGCGGATGGTGTGCCGGAAGTCGAGCTGCCCGCGGCGGCCGTGCTGGTGCTCGATCGCGAGCCGCGCGGCCAGGCGCCGCGCGAGCGGTTGGATCTCGCGGCGGATCGCGGCGAGATCCGCGCGCGTCGCGCTCAACAGATCGATCCGGTCGATGCTCGGCCTCACCGCACTCTTGGCGACCTTCTCGCGACCGCTCTCCTCCGCCAGACGTCGTTGTACCTCGGTGTCGAGCATGCGGCGGAACCGATCGATGCGTCCGCTCAGCATGGTCCGCGCGGTTCGCTCGGCCAGCCCGTCCGCATCCGTACCGAACAGCGCCTGCTCCAGCAGACCGGCCATCAACGTCTGCGGGGAGATGCGGGTCTGCGCCGCGTAGCTCGACCACGACTGGGTTCCGGGCAACCGACCTGCCACGGCGCCGAACCGCCCGACACCGTCGGCCGCGAGCTGGGCCAGTCGGGTTTCGTCACCGTCCCGCAGCGCTTCGGAAAGCGTAGAGCGGAACTCGATCAGAGCAGGGTCGTCACGACGGAACGCCGACCCCGCACGGTCCGGCTCCGCAGTAGGCGCCGCGGTGTGGCCGGCACGAGCCGGGAAGTAGAGATCGAACAGCGTGTCGAACCCGGCCCGCTCGGTCTGCCGCTTGATCAGCGCGGCGGCGTAGGCGGCGCGCAGCTGCACACGGTCGAGCAGGTCGATCACGCCGACGGCCTGCGCCGCGTCGATGTCCTCCGCGACCGACACCGCGATTCCGGCGCCGCGCAGTGCCGTGACGAACTCGTGGTGCCGTTCGAGCAGGCTCACCGGTCAGTCGCCCACCGTTGGCAGGTCCAGCTCCTTGATGGCCCGAGCGTGGTCGGCACTGTGCTTGAGCACGACCCCGAGCGTCTCCGCGACGGCCGCACCGTCAAGGGTGTCGACACCGAGCGCCAGCAGCGTGCGCGCCCAGTCGATCGACTCGGCCAGTGACGGGGCCTTACGCAGGTCGAGCGCGCGCAAGGTGGCAGCGGCGCGCGCTAGCTGCTCGGCGAGATCGCGTTCGAGGTTCGGCACCCGCTCGAGCAGGATGTCGCGCTCACGCTCCGGCGTCGGATAGTCGATGTAGAGATACAGGCAGCGCCGCTTGAGCGCCTCGGACAGCTCCCGGTTCGCGTTGGACGTCAGGACCACGAACGGACGGCGGGTGGCCGTCACGGTCCCCATCTCGGGGATGGTCACCTGAAAGTCGGAGAGCACCTCGAGCAACAACGCCTCGACTTCGACGTCGGTCTTGTCGATCTCATCCACCAGCAGCACGGTCGGCTCGGCACGCCGGATCGCACCGAGCAGTGGCCTGGTGAGCAAGAACTCCTCGGTGAAGATGTCGTCGTGGGTCTGTTCCCACGCCTGGTCCGAGGGCGCTGCCTGAATGCGCAGCAGCTGCTTCTTGTAGTTCCACTCGTACAGCGCGCGGGCCTCGTCCAACCCCTCGTAGCACTGCAGGCGCAGCAGGTCCGCTCCCGTACACGCCGAAACCGCCTTGGCGAGTTCGGTCTTGCCGACACCGGCCGGACCCTCCACGAGCAAGGCCCGCTCGAGCGAAGCGGCAAGGAACACCGTCGTCGCGGTCGCCGCATCGGCGAGGTAGCCGACCTGGGCGAGCCGTGCACGAGCATCGGCGGGCGAGGCGAAGACGGGGTCGGCCATGTCATCGACGATGACACACCGGTCGCGGATCCGGTCAGGCAGTCGCCTGGTGCCACTCGAGGTCGTGGGCGCCGGGGTGGGTGTCCGGAAACCGCCGTGGAATCCCACCGCATGAGAGAGTGCACGGATGCCGTTGGATGTCGCTTCAGTCCGGTCGCAATTCCCCGCCCTGCGGGCCGGAGCAGCGCATTTCGACGGGCCGGGCGGCAGCCAGACCCCCGAGGTCGTCGCGGACGCCGTGCGCGCCACGTTGGTCTCGGCGATCGCCAACCGAGGCTCGGTCACACCGGCCGAACGCGCCGCCGACGAAACCGTCGAGCAGGCCCGCGCGGCGATGGGCGACCTGCTAGCGGCCCCGTCGCGCGGCATCGTGTTCGGCCGGAGCATGACCCAGCTGACCTTCGACGTCGCGCGGGCGATGGCGAAGACGTGGCGCCCCGGCGACGAGATCGTGGTCAGCCGGCTCGATCACGACGCCAACGTGCGGCCCTGGGTGATCACCGCCGAGCGCGCCGGGGCCACCGTGCGCTGGACCGACTTCGACCCCGCGACCGCCGAGCTCACCCCGGCGCACGTCGCCGCCGAGCTCTCGCCGCGCACCCGGCTGGTGGCGCTGACCGGCGCGTCCAACCTGCTCGGCACCCGTCCGGACCTGGCGACGATCTCGGACATCGTGCACGACGCCGGCGCCGTGCTGTTCGTCGACGGCGTGCATCTGACCGCGCACGCCGCGATCGACGTGCGGGCCCTGGGCGCCGATCTGTTCGTCTGCTCGCCCTACAAGTTCTTCGGCCCGCACTGCGGCGTGCTGGCTGCCGAACCGGCGCTGCTCGAGCAGCTGCATCCGGACAAGCTGCTGCCCTCCAGCGACGACATCCCGGAACGGTTCGAACTGGGCACGCTGCCCTACGAGCTGATGGCCGGCACGAGCGCCGCGGTCGAGTTCATTGCCGCGCTGTCCGACGCGTCCGGAACCCGCCGCGAGCGGATCGTCGCGTCGATGCGGACAGTGGAAGAACACGAGGACGGGCTGCGCGAGCGCATCGAGAAGGGCCTGTCCCAGCTGCCGGACGTAACGGTGCACTCGCGCGCCGCCAGCCGCACCCCCACCCTGCTGCTCACCTTCGCCGGACGGGATCCGGCCCAGGCCTACAGATTCCTCGCCGACCGCGGTGTGAATGCCCCCGCCGGCACCTTCTACGCGTACGAGCCGGCGCAGCGGATCGGCATCTGGCCGGTGGGCGGCCTGCGCGTCGGGCTGGCGCCCTACACCGACGACAGCGACATCGAGCGGTTGCTTGACGGTTTCGGAGCGTTCACCTCGTGATCTAGTCTTGATCGAAACCGTCTCATACGTTGCAGCAGCGCGGCTGGATCGCTGAGGCAAAAGCCGCGAGTCTGGCAGGACTCCGAGACGAAACGGGCACACGATGGCTTTACGCAAGGCGACCGCGAAGTTTCCGCGTCCGCCGAAGCGACCGCGCGTTCGCCCGCCGCGGCTGCACCAGCCGACGGTCCATCTCACCGCCATGGCGGCCGGCGCGGCGATCATCGCCGCCTTCGCCGCCGCAGCCCCCGCCTTGCACGGCTCGTTCGTCGGCAACCGCACCCCGTCGCAGCCCGCAGCCGTCGTCGGTCAGGCCGGCAATGCTGCCGCCGGGCTCGCCGGGATCGCGCCCACCGACGGTCCGGGCACCTACACCACCTTCGTCACGCCACCGAGTACGACCGTCACCACGGGGCCCGGCTCGATCGCGACCGTGCAGTACAACGGGCCGGCCGGCAGCGAGGAACTCGCCTCGCCGTTGGCCGCCGACGGCATCCCGGTCACCGCGCTCGAGGCCTACCAGGACGCGGCGAACTCGATCAACGCCAGCGACCCGAACTGCCGGCTGCCCTGGCCGCTGCTGGCCGGGATCGGCCGGGTCGAGTCCGACCACGGGCGCTACGGCGGTGCGGTGCTGCGGCCTGACGGCACGTCGACCAAGCCGATCATCGGGCCGCCGCTCAACGGCGACGGCACCGAGGTCATCACCGACACCGACGGTGGCACGATCGACGGCGACCCGGTCTACGACCGCGCGGTCGGACCGATGCAATTCATCCCGTCGACGTGGGCGAGCTACGGCACGGACGGCAATTCGGACGGCATCGCCGACCCGTTCAACATATTCGACGCCGCGGCCGCCGCGGCCAACTACCTGTGCGTGGCCGGTGGCGACCTCAGCACGACCGCCGGCCAGACCCGCGCCGTACTCAGCTACAACCACTCGACCGCCTACCTCGATGAGGTGCTCGCGCTCGAGCGCACCTACGCGAGTGGCGACCCGACCCTGATCATCCCGCAGCCGCCGGTGACCGCACCGACGCTGCCGGTCACAAGGCCCGGGCACCCGGTGCCGCCGCCGGTGGACCCCGGGCCGCCATTGTCAGGCGGCACCGGCAGCAACCCGGGCGGCGGATCGAGCACGAGCGCGCACCCGGGCCCGACCAGCACCGCGCCCAAGCCGGGTGGTTCGAGCAGCTCGTCCAGCACGTCGAGTTCAGCCGCTCCGTCGGCGTCGCCCTCGGGGCACCCGTCGTCGTCCACGACCACGGGCGCACCCTCGACCTCGCCGTCGACGAGTGCTGCGCCGTCGACGAGTGCCGCGCCGTCCTCGACGAGCGCACCGAGCAGTACGGACAGCTCCTCGACGAGCGCACCGGCCGAACCCAGCGGCACCGCGACGTGCGGATCGACGACCTCGGGCACCGTCACGCCCGCCGCCACCTCGACGGACACCGTGGCGGCAGCCGCTCCTCAGGCAGCCGTGACGTCCACGGACGCGACGCCTGCTGACTCGACCGCCGGCGCGAGCACTGCGACGGACTCGCCGTCCTGCGCCTGATGGGCTGACTTCCGGCCGCAATTCGCCGATCATTACTAAGTGGACAGCGTCGCCGTGGCCCGCATGCGCGTGGTCGCCGTGGGTTCGATCGCGGCGTTGAGCGCGGTATTGAGCGCGCTCGTCGTCCCCACAGCGCGCGCCACGCCGCCGGGCTGGGGCCCCGACGCCATCCCGTACCGGGCCGGCCTCGTGTGTACCGACACCGCCGGTAGCTCGGCCCTGGTGTCCTGGCCGAGCGCCGCCACCACCGCACCGGCGTTCGCGCTCACGCCGATCACCGCCGACCCGACCGGAACCACGGTCGCCCGGCCGGCCGTCGACACCACGAGCGCCACCCCGCTCGCCGACCCCGGCGCGACGGCGCTGGCGGCCCTGCTCGCCCGGCAGGGCGACACCCGCAACGCCGCGACCGCGGCGGAAGTCGCCGCGGCGGTGCTCGACCGCGGCACGACCGATCCGCGAACCGCGCAATGCCTGAGCCACGGCGCGAGTGCGCCCGCGGCGACCGCGCTGTGGGCCGAGGCTGCGCGCTTGGCCGGCCCGTACACCGTCCACGCCGACGTCGCCGCAGCGAAGCTGACCCTCGGCCGGCCGGCGGCGGTCAGCGCCGTGGTCACGTCGGCATCGGGCGTGCCGGTGCCCGGGGTCGCCGTCACGTTCGACAGCGACGCGCACGTGTCACGAGCGAGCGCGGTCACCGACGCGGCGGGACGGGCGACGACGAGCCTGCTCGTACCCGCCGGCTCGACTGCGCGCGCGGCGCGCCTGGTGGTGCACGCCCGTGTCCCCGGCACGCCGGTCGTCATGACCGAGCCGGGCGCGGTGAGCCTGGTCGCCGCCGGCGCCGACGTGGCCGTCACCGACACCGCAGTCGTCCCTGTCGACACCACCGCCGACCCGCACATGACGATCAGCCTCGACCGCACGCTTGTGCTGCCGGGCACCGTCGTGCGCCCTACCGTCTCGGTGACGGGGCTGCGCGGCCACTCGGGCACCACCCGGCTGATCGTGCGCGGCCCGCTGCCCCTGCGGGACCGGCACTGCGCGGCCGCCACGCGTCGGCAGTCGCACTCCGCGACGGTCGTGAACACGCCCCCGGTGGCCGTGGCCCGCGACGGTTCGTACCCAACCGGTCAAATGCGGATGGCCCGACCTGGCTGCTACCGGCTCACGAGCCGGGTGGCGACCCGCGACGCCATTCCCAACGTCCGTCGCACCAGCGGGTCCCAGGTCATCACGGTCGCGCCGGTGCGCGTGTCCGTCGATCCGGCCGGGCAGGGCGTGAGCGGGACGGGCCGCCTCTCGGCACGGGTGCGCGTCACCGGCCTGCACGCCCGCCTCACCGACGTGAACGCCACAGTGGTCGGCCCGAGCCCCTCGAACGACGGCACCTGCACCGGTGTCACCCCACATGGGGCCGTGACCGAGATGCACGCGACCGGCTCGAACGATGCCCCGACAGTGACCAGCGCGCCGCTGACCATGATCGGCTGTTACGCCGTACAGGTGCTCGGTACGGTGTCGATCCCTGGGCTGGGCTCGACCCCATTGGCCTGGTCGCCGCCGGTCTCCGCAACAACGTTCGTGGTCGACCCGGCAGCCACGCTCGCCGGAATCTCCACGAGTGCGGTCACCGCCGGCGAACAGCTCCACGCGTCGGTCACGGTTTCCGGCAGCTGGACACAACCCGGCCGGCTGAGCCTGCGGCTGCGCTATCTGCCCTACGACTGGCGCGGTTGCATCGGCCGCGATTGGTCGCGTGCCCGCACCGTCGGACCGGCCGGGCCGGACGTTGTGACCACGGGCGACGGCACGTACTCCGTCACCTCCCCCGCCGTCCCCTCGGTGGGGTGTTGGACGGTCGTTCCCACGTTGACGCTGAACCGCAACCGGGCGATCTCGGTCGGTGACGCCGGCGACGACCGGACCACGGCGTTCACCGGCTTGCCGGCGCAGGCTGCGCCGACCGCGCAGCACAGCGAACTGCATGTGGACTCGGGTTACGCGCGCGTCGTCGGCGCGGGCATTGCCATGGTGCTGCTGCTGATCATTGCGTTCGCCAGGACGGTGTCGCTCGCGCGGGAGGACTGACGGTCAGCCGGTCGTGACGAGGTCGAGCGCGTCGAGTTTCGCCCGCAGCCGGTCGAGATAGCCCTCGATCTCGGCTGCGTCCCGGTCCGGAAGTCCGTAAACGACATCGGTGACCCCGCCGGCCCGCCACGTGGCGAGACGCTGCGGATCAGGACGCGCGTCGAGCGCAACCACCCGTGGCGTGCCCTCGCGCCCCGCCGCCGACCACAGCTCGAGGAGCGTTGCGACCTTGGCCACGATGTCGTCGTCGCGCGGAGTGGTGATCCACCCGTCCGCGTGGCGCGCGATCCAGGCGAAGGTGCGGCGGGTGCCGCCCGCGCCGACCAGCGTCGGCACAGTGCGCCGGGGCGGCTTCGGATAGGACCAGCTGGGACCGAAGTCGACGAACTCGCCGTGGTATTCGGCCTGCTCGTCGCGCCACAGCGCACGCATCGCCTCGAGATACTCGCGCAGCACGGTGCGCCGCCGGTCACCGGGCACGCCGTGGTCGGCCAGCTCGTCGGTGTTCCAGCCGAACCCGCAGCCCAGGGTGACGCGCCCGCCGGACAGGTGATCCAGGGAAGCGATCGTCTTCGCCAGCGTGATCGGGTCGTGCTCCACCGGCAGCGCCACCGCGGTGGACAACTCGATCCGCGACGTGACAGCGGCGGCGCCGGCGAGGGCCACCCACGGATCGAGCGTGCGCAGGTAGCGGTCGTCGGGCAGCGTGCTGTCGCCCGTCCCCGGGTGCGGTGCCTCGCGCTTGACCGGGATGTGCGTGTGCTCGGGCACGTAGAAGGTGTCGAAGCCACGCTCCTCGACGGCGCGCGCCGCGGCCGCCGGCGCAATGCCGCGATCGCTGGTGAACAACACGATGCCGACCCGCATACCCCGCATACTAGAACGTGTTCTAGTTTGGGTCCATTGGGGTGTCCCGCTTACCGCGTTCATCGCCAAAGGTGCCGATGATGGTCATGTGGCCGATCCCGTCGCGTACTGGACGTGCGTCGCCGTCGCCGCGGTGTTGTGCGCGTGCGCATGCGTCGCGGCTCGTCGCCGCCCGGGACGGTGGACGGCGGCGGCGCGGTACGCGATCGCAGTCGTACTCGGCGCCGTGGCCGTCACCTTCGTCGCCCGCCCGATCGTGGCCGGCGACTGGACGGCACGCTCGTCGCTTCCGATTGCGCTCTGCGATGCGGCCCTTTTCATCGCGGCGTTGGCGTGTGTGCGTCCTGACCTGCGACTTGCGGTCGAGCTGACGTGGTTCTGGGGTCTGGCCGGCACGTTGCAGGCGGTCACCACGCCCGATCTCAGCGTCGTGTTTCCCCACCTCGAGTTCTGGGACTTCGTTCTGGGGCACGTCGGGATCGTCTTCGCAGCGCTGTTCCTCGTGGTCGGCTTACGCCGCTATCCGCGCCGCGGCGCGGTGGTCCGGATCTTTGCGATGACCGTCGCGTACACCGCGTTCGTCGGCTGCGTCGACGCCGCCACCGGCGGCAACTACATGTTCCTGCGCGCGATCCCGTCGCACGTGTCGCTGCTGTCCGTGCTCGGGCCCTGGCCGTGGTACCTGGTCAGCGCTGCCGCCGTCGCGCTGGTCTTGTTCACGCTGCTCGACGCGCCGTTCCGGCACAGCGACGGGGCACCGGCCGCTAGGGCTCCTTCTGCCCGGGCCGAGCCCGCCACGGCAACGTCCCGTCGATCTCGACCTCCAGAGAGAAGCTTAGGAAGGTCCGGATGAGCACGATGATGCCCAGCGCGACGACGTTCTCGATCGTCGGCGCGACGGCGATCGTTCTGATCAGGTCCGCCGCGACGAGGATTTCGAGACCCAGTAGCAGCACCGAGCCGAAGGTGGCGCGCAGCCGCTGGTAGGCCACCCGCCCATCGCCCGTCTCGCGCCATCGGCTCGCCGCGAGGATGAACGACCAGATCAGTCCGCCCACGAGGACGGTCACCCCGACGATCTCCACCGCCTGCGCTATGTGGTCGATCGCATCGCTGTAGGCCACCGACGCCGCGCTCCCCCACGCCGGTGTCGTCAGCGCCGGGCGGTGCGTGCGTGACGGGCTGAATTTCGACCGGTCATCGGGGCGGAGCCGGTGAGCAGTTCCGGACGCATCCGGGCGAACAGCAGCGGCAGCACCCCGACCAGCCCTGTCCAGCCCGTCTGGTGGCTCGCGCCGATGCCGGCGCCGTTGTCGCCGTGCAGGTACTCGTAGAACAGCACCAGCTCACGCCAGTGCGGATCGTCGCGGTACCTCAATTCGCCGCCGTGTACCGGCCGCCGGCCGTCCGGGCCGGGCCGGAACGTGGCCATGATGCGGTCGCCGATCTCCTGCGCCGCCTCGTACAGCGTCATCATCCGGCCGGACCCGGTCGGGCATTCGACGGTGAAGTCGTCGCCGTAGTAGGCGTAGAGATTCAGCAGCGCCCGGATCAGCATGGTGTTCATCGGCACCCAGACCGGCCCGCGCCAGTTCGAGTTGCCGCCGAACATGCCGCTGTCCGACTCGGCCGGGAGGTAGGCGACCGTGTGCTCCTGCCCGTCGGCGACGAATACGAACGGCTCCTGTTCGTGTTGCTTCGAGAGCGAACGGATGCCGTGCGGGCCGAGGAACTCCGCCTCGTCCAGCATCCGGACCAGGACGCGCCGCAGTCTGTCCTCGTCGAACATCCCGAACAGGATCGGCCCGCTGTCCGTGACCCGTGGTCCCCTCCCGCCGAGGGCGTCGGTGACGGACGGGTGTGCCTGCAGGAACTGCAGGGTGGAGCCGATCATCTCCGGGAACTCTGCACGCAGCCCGCCGTCGAGGACGGTCGCCGCGGCAAGAGGCATCAGCCCCACGACCGAGCGCACCTTCAGCGCTACCGAACTTCCGTCCGGACGCCGAAGCACGTCGTAGAAGAACCCGTCGTGCTCGTCCCACATCCGCACCCCGTCCGGGCCGAGGTGGTTGCTCGCTGCCGCGATCCAAAGCAGGTTCTCGAGCAGCATCTGCGCCTGCTCGACGTAGACCGGGTCGTCGTGCGCGAGTTCGATCGCGATCTGCACCATGTTCTGGCAGTACAGCGCCATCCACGCCGTGCCGTCGGCCTGGTCGAGCCGACCACCACCGGGAAGCGGCGCACTGCGGTCGAACACTCCGATGTTGTCGAGGCCGAGGAAGCCGCCCTGGAACACGTTCCGGTCGTCGGAGTCCTTGCGGTTGAGCCACCAGGTGAAATTCTTCAGCAGCTTTTGGAACGAGCCGGCGAGAAACTCCCGGTCCCCCTTTCCGGTGCGCAGCTTCTCCAGCTCGTAGATGAAGAACGTCGCCCATGCATGGACGGGCGGATTCACGTCGCTGAAGTTCCACTCGTAGGCCGGTAGTTGACCGTTGGGGTGTTGGTAGCGGCGGTTCAGCAGCAGATCCAGCTGCGACTTGGCGAACGTGATGTCGACGGCGGCCAGCGCGACGGCATGGAACGCGAGGTCCCACGCCGCGAACCACGGGTACTCCCACTTGTCCGGCATGCTGATCACGTCGCCGGCCACGAAGTGACGCCAGTCGGCGTTTCGTAGCCCGGGATTCACGTCGAGCGGGTCGGCCCCGTGTTCGTACAGCCACTGCTCCATGTCCAGTGCGTAGAACTGTTTCGACCAGAGCATCCCGGCCAGTGCCTGCCGCATCACCGCGCGTTCGTCGGCGCTCGCGATGTCCTCGAAGGCCTCGTCGTAGAAGGCGTCCGCTTCCGCGCGGCGGGACAACATCACGACGTCGAAGTCGCCGAAGGGATCCGCCGTCGGCTCACTGTCGGTCAACCGCAGTCGAACGACGCGGCTTTCGCCGGGCAGCAGGTTCACCGTGTAGTCGAAGGCGGCCTTGGTGCCGACGCCGGACGGATCGACCGCGGCCGTCTCGCCCTGCACGACGTAGCGGTCGATGCCGTCCTTGACGTACGGAGTGGAGTTGGGAACGCCGAAGATCAACTCGTCGTTGGTCTCGTTGCGCGTGACCAGCACCGTGGGCTCGCCGTCGGCGCAGCACCACCGCCGACCCAGCTCCGGATCCTCGGCCACGACACACCGGGTGCCGGCCGCAACCGATCCCGCTGACAGCCGCGGCGGCTCCGCGGTGCCCGCCCATGACCACGTGTGCCGGAACCACACCGTCGGCAACACCCGGACGGACGCCTCGTCCGGCCCGCGGTTGGTGACCGTGGCCTGCATCAGGATGTCTTCCGGGCCGGCCTTGGCGTACTCGATCGTGACGTCGGCGTAGCGGTCGTCGTCGAAGATTCCGGTGTCGAGCAGTTCGTACTCCGGCTCCTGCTTGCTGCGGGCGCCGTTGGTCGCGACGAGGTCCGCATACGGGAACTCGTGCAGCGGGTACTTGTAGAGCATGCGCAGATAGGACGATGTGGGCGTGGCGTCGACGTAGTAGTAGCACTCCTTGACGTCCTCGCCGTGATTGCCCTGGCTGTTGGTCAGGCCGAAGAGCCGCTCTTTCAGAATCGGGTCCACGCCGTTCCACAGCGCGAGCGACAGGCACAACAACTGTTTGTCGTCGCAGAAGCCGGCCAGCCCGTCCTCGCCCCACCGATAGGCCCGGGAACGTGCCTGGTCATGCGTGAATGCCGACCACGAGTCCGGTCCGCGCGTCGCGTCCTCCCGGACGGTTCCCCACTGACGTTCGCTCAGATACGGCCCCCACCGCCGCCACGGCACGCCCTGCTCGTCGGCCGCCGCGAGTCGCCGCTGCTCGGCTCCCGGCACGATCAGCTCGACGCGTCGGGGTCGGCCACCAGGCCGATCCCACGGACCATCTTCCCGGCCGCCGAGACGACCCGTGCGCTGCCGACCACCGGCGCGATCGCCACGAGCATGCCCTGCACGGTCTCGATGGGTACGCCGATCTCCTCGGCCGCGCCGAGGTTGAGCAGGTAGGACACCGGCGCCGCGTCCATAGCTGCCAGGGCCGCCAACCGCACCAAGGTGTAGGTCTGCGGGTCGAGCCCCGAGCGCTCGTAGGTGTCCAACGTCATCTGCGCCAGCGTCTCCAACACCGGAGCGTCGCCGTCGGCGAGTGCAGTCAAGTTCTCTTCTGCCGAGCTCATCGTGGCCATGGGTTCTCCTTGCTCTGTAGGGCTGCAGGACGCGCCAACCAAACCGCGCACCGGGGGCGCAGTTGCTCATCCTCATCGGATGAATTCGTGCTGCCTTCCCGCAAGCTCATCCGGTACGGACGAGGCAGGAAACCGTCGATGCCGGAATGCTGATCGCGTCCGGGCTCGGCTATAGGAGGCCAACGATGCTGCTCGCCGACACTCACTATCCGTTACTCAACGTCGTGTGGTCGATGATCGTGTTCTTCGCCTGGATCCTGTGGATCTGGTTGCTGATCTACGTCTACATGGACATCTTCCGCCGC
>DASXJR010000118.1:0-26310 GCA_036497285.1 Jatrophihabitans sp. | reverse complement strand
CTTGATCGCCTGCTGCTGGCCGATGACGCGCTTGTGCAGCTCGTCCTCCATTCGCAGCAGCCGGGAGGTCTCCTCCTCGGTGAGCTTGAAGACCGGGATGCCCGTCCACGTGGCGAGGACCTCGGCGATCTGCTCGTCGTCGACCTCGGCCACGACGTCCATGTCGCCGGCCTTCCACTCCCGCTCGCGGTCAGCCTTCTGCGAGAGCAGCGTCTTCTCCTTGTCACGCAAGGACGCGGCCTTCTCGAAGTCCTGCGCGTCGATCGCGGACTCCTTCTCGCGACGGACCTCGGAGATGCGCTCGTCGAACTCGCGGAGGTCCGGCGGAGCGGTCATGCGGCGGATCCGCATGCGCGCGCCGGCCTCGTCGATGAGGTCGATCGCCTTGTCGGGCAGGAACCGGTCGCTGATGTAGCGGTCGGCCAGGCCCGCAGCGGCGACCAGCGCCGCGTCGGTGATCGAGACGCGGTGGTGCGCCTCGTAGCGGTCGCGCAGCCCCTTGAGGATCTCGATGGTGTGCGCCACCGTCGGCTCGCCGACCTGGACGGGCTGGAAGCGGCGCTCGAGCGCGGCGTCCTTCTCGACGTACTTTCGGTACTCGTCGAGCGTGGTGGCGCCGATCGTCTGCAGCTCGCCGCGGGCCAGCATCGGCTTGAGGATGCTTGCCGCGTCGATCGCGCCCTCGGCAGCGCCTGCCCCGACCAGGGTGTGGATCTCGTCGATGAACAGGATGATGTCGCCGCGGGTGCGGATCTCCTTGAGCACCTTCTTCAAGCGCTCTTCGAAGTCACCGCGGTACCGGCTGCCGGCGACCAGCGAGCCGAGGTCGAGGGTGTAGAGCTGCTTGTCCTTCAGCGTCTCGGGCACCTCGCCGCGCACGACGGCCTGGGCGAGGCCCTCGACCACGGCGGTCTTGCCGACGCCCGGCTCGCCGATGAGGACGGGGTTGTTCTTGGTGCGGCGCGACAACACCTGCATCAGCCGCTCGATGACCGTCTCCCGGCCGATGACCGGGTCGAGCTTGCCCTCCCGGGCGAGCTGGGTCATGTTGCGGCCGAACTGGTCGAGCACGAGCGAGGTGGACGGTGCGGCCTCGGAGGCAGTGCCCGCCGGCTCGCCCTTGCTCTGGTAGCCGTTGAGCAGCTGGATGACCTGCTGGCGGACCTTGTTCAGGTCGGCGCCGAGCTTCACCAGGACCTGGGCGGCGACGCCTTCGCCCTCACGGATGAGGCCGAGCAGGATGTGCTCGGTGCCGATGTAGTTGTGGCCGAGCTGGAGCGCCTCGCGCAGCGACAGCTCGAGCACCTTCTTGGCACGCGGGGTGAAGGGGATGTGCCCGCTGGGCGCCTGCTGACCCTGGCCAATGATCTCTTCGACCTGCTGACGCACGGCGTCGAGCGAAATGCCCAGGGACTCGAGCGCCTTTGCGGCGACGCCCTCACCCTCGTGGATCAGGCCGAGCAGGATGTGCTCGGTGCCGATGTAGTTGTGGTTGAGCATCCTGGCCTCTTCTTGGGCCAGGACGACGACGCGACGTGCGCGGTCGGTGAACCTCTCGAACACTGCGGCAACTCCTTCCGCGCGCTGTGTTGACTCTTCTTAAGATCGGATGCGGATACCTACGACTGTAGTCGTCCGGGGTGACCGTTGCTCGCGGTCGTTGGTCCCAACGGACAAGCCGGACTAAGGATGCCCACGTCCGCCCACAGCGAACAGTTTCGCTAGGTTCGGCACGTGACCGACGTGTTGATCGGGGCCGTCCCCGGCGGTTCGACCGAGCTGCGGGGCTACCTCGCGCGCCCCGACGGGGACGGGCCGTGGCCGGGGGTTCTCGCGATCCACGAAATGTTCGGCGCGGATGCCCAGTTCCGCCGCCATTGCGACCGGCTCGCGGGTGCGGGCTATCTCACCCTCGGCCTCGATCTGTTCAGCGACGGCGGCCCGCGCCGGTGCATCGTGACCACGATGACCGCGCTGTTCCGCGGGCACGGCAAGCCGCTGGCCGACATCGAGGCCGGCCGCCGCCATTTGCTGGACTCGGCCGACTGCACCGGCAAGGTCGGCATCATCGGCTTCTGCATGGGCGGCGGCTTCGCGCTGCTGACCGCGCCGCGGGGCTTCGACGTCGCCGCCCCGAATTACGGGCAGGCGCCGGCGCACACGCAGCGCGCGCTCGCCGGCTCGTGCCCGATCGTGGCCAGCTACGGCGGCCGCGATCCGCTCCTGCCGGGCATGGCCAAGCGGGTCGAGAAGGCGCTGCGCACCAACGACGTCCCGCACGATCTGAAGGTCTACCCGGGGGTGGGGCACGCCTTCCTCAACGACGAGATGACCGGACCGCGCTCGTTGCGGCCCATCGAGCGGGTGCTCAACGTGGGTCCCCGGCCCGAGGCGGCCGCGGACGCCTGGGCACGCATCGAGGCCTACTTCGCGAACTATCTGACGCCGGCCCCGTAGATCGACCAGGCCAGTTTGGTCTTGGCCTGGCGCAGCTCCTGCAGCTTGGCCTGCGGGAAGCCGCCCCCGGTCGGCAGCTCGGGAACCTGGAGCTGCTCGCTCAGCGACCAGCCCGAGCCGCGCTCGATCAGCGACCGGTGCTTGGTTGCGTAGTAGTCGGCATTGACCGACACCGCGACACCGGACGCGCCGGCGGCAGCGGCCATCAGGTGCATGTGGAACCGGCTGGACAGCCAGTGCTGCCCGGCCGCTGCCGGCAATCCGCGCCGCATGAGCTGGCCGAAGGGGTAGAAGCGGGCGCCGGGCAGGTGCTGCTCCACCAGCGCGAACACCTGGCGGTCGGCTCCGGGGATGCCCTCGACGACACCGAGCTCCGCGGGACGCACGTCCCATTTGCGCAGGGTGTCCAGCAAGAACCCCGCGAGCGCCGGCGTCGGCATCTCCAGCCGGTCGGACTGCAGACACACCATGAACCGGGGCAGGTCGTCGGTGCGGTAGAGCTCCGGCTCCACCCCGAAGAACATGTCGTCGCCGGTGCAGGTGACCTGCGGTGCCGGGTCGATCAGCGCGGCGGACGGGGTGTCGCGGACGTCGACCGTGGCGAACTGGCCCGCGATCATGCGCACCAACTGCCCCGCCTCGTCGGGCGCCGGTGACAGACCTTGTCCGGTCATCACCGCCCGTCCACCCGAGCGGCGCACGGCGGCGACGGCGCCTGCGAGCAGGCCGAGGTGTCGCGGCCAGATGTTGTTGATGAACCCGCCGCCGACCACGTGGACGATGTCGGCGCGGGCGGCGAGCTCGATGCCGGCCACCCACCGCGGGACCAGCCCGGGGTTCGCGAACGCCCGCTGCACGTGCGCGCAGACCTCCCACGGCTCGTTCGAGGGCGCGTGCTGGCACAGCCGCCACATCGTGTCCGTGAACCGGACCCGCGGGTGGAGATCGCCGAGCAGCACTGCGCTCGGCCCCGGGTTCGGACAGTCGACCCAGACCGTGCTGTCCGGCGCCACCTTGGCGAGGTATCGCAGCCACATGGCCGCGATGAGCTCATCGCCGTAGTTCGGGTAACCGGTGGAAGTGACGAGATAGATCATGGGCGGCGCGGTCGGCGCAGGCAGCGTCGTCACAGCGCCTCAGCTCGAGGAGTGGTAGGCCTCGATGACCTGGCTCGGGATCCGTCCCTTGTCGCCGATGCGGAATCCGTTGCTGCGCGCCCACTCGCGGATCGCGGCGGACTGCTCGCGCTCGGCTCGCGATCCGCGCCGTGGACGGGCTGCTCGGGCCGCGGACGGCGCCGAGCGGCGCCCGCTCGCGATGTAGACGCGCAACGTCTCGCGAAGCTTCTCGGCGTTCTCGGCACTGAGATCGATCTCGTAACGTGCGCCGTCCAACGCGAAGGTCACCGTCTCGGCGGCGTCGGCGCCGGTCAGGTCGTCGATCAGACGGACGATGTGCTTCTGCGCCATTACGGCACCTTTCCACGGTGTCGAAAATCGCGGGAAGCGTACCGCAACCCGGCTTGCGCAGCGGACAGGAAACGCGTTGTCACAATGGTTTGATCAGCGGGAACAGAATCGTTTCCCGGATTCCCTTCCCGGTCAGCAACATGATCAGCCGATCGAGGCCCATCCCCATCCCGCCGGTCGGCGGCATGCCGTACTCGAGCGCGTGCAGGAAGTCCTCGTCCAACTCCATGGCTTCCGGGTCGCCCTTGGCGGCCGCGATCGACTGCGCGACCAGGCGGCGGCGTTGCTCGACCGGGTCGACGAGCTCGGAGTACGCCACTCCGATCTCGACGCCGCCGATCACGAGGTCCCACGCCTCGGCCAGGCGGGGATCCTCACGGTGCGGCCGGGACAGCGGACGGACCGAGACCGGGTAGTCGCGGACGAAGGTGGGTTGGATCAGGGTGTGCTCGACCAACTTCTCGTACAGCTCGAGCACGATCTCGCCGGCGTCCAACTCGTCGCGCAGCGACACGCCGGCCCGGTCGGCGTACCCGCGCAGCCGGGCGACATCCGTGTCGGGATTGATTGCCTCGCCAACTGCTTCCGAGACCAGGTTGTGAATGGTTTCCTGGCGCCATTGTGCGGTCAGATCGATTTCGACACCGTCCGTCGAAAGCGGCGCAGTTACGCCCACCGTTTCCGCGGCGTCCATGATGATCTTTTTCGTCAGCGCGGCCATCGTGTCGTAGTCGCCGTACGCCGCGTAGGCCTCGAGCTCACTGAACTCGGGCGAATGGGTCGAATCGACGCCCTCGTTCCGGAACACCCGACCCAGTTCGTAGACCCGGTCGATGCCGCCGACGATCGCCTTCTTCAGGTACAGCTCGGTTGCGATCCGCAGCGACATTTCCAGGTCGAACGCGTTGAGATGGGTGTGGAACGGACGGGCGGCCGCCCCGCCGTGCACGACCTGCAGCACCGGAGTCTCGACCTCGAGGTAGCCGAGCCCGTGCATGGTCTCGCGCACCGAACGGGTGATCGCCGCGCGGTTGAGCACCATGCGGCGCGCCTCGGGCCGCACGATCAGGTCGACATAGCGCTGCCGCACCCGTGTCTCTTCGGACAACGGCTTGTGCGCCACGGGCAGCGGACGCAGTGCCTTGGCCGTGAGCCGCCACGACTTGGCGAGCACCGAGAGCTCACCGCGGCGCGAGGAGATCACGCGGCCCTCGACGAACACCAAGTCGCCGAGGTCGACGTCGGCCTTCCAGTCGGCCAGCGCCTGCTCGCCGATCTCGTTGCGGGAGAGCATCACCTGCAGCTCGACCGCGCCCTCACGCAGGGTGGCGAAGCACAGCTTGCCCGTGTTGCGCACGAAGATCACCCGGCCGGTCACACCGACCTGGTCCTGGGTCTCCTCCCCGGCGGCCAGGTCGGGGTACGCCGCGCGGATCTGCTCGAGCGAGTGGGTACGGGCGACGTTGACGGGGAACGGCGCGCGTTCGGGGTCGGCGCTCAGCCGGTCGTACTTGGCCCGCCGCACCCGCATCTGCTCGGGAAGTTCCTCGTCAGGTCCGCTGAGGCCCGCGTCGGTGGCGTCGGAGTTCACGACACGACCCTATCGGCGCAAGCACTGACGAATGTCAGCACGCAATGCTGGTGCCCCAGCCCTGCCCCCGCCCGACGCCCTACGGCAAGGTACTGATCATGACAACCGATGTGGCGGACGCAAACAGCGTCGTCCGCAGTTCGGTCGGCATCGAGCTGACCGGACTCACCAAAACGTTCAAAACTCCGACCGGCCCGGTGCGGGCCGTTGACGGCATCGACATCTCGATCGCGCCCGGAGAGACCGTGGCGCTGCTCGGCCCGAACGGTGCCGGCAAATCGACGACGATCGACATGCTTCTCGGGCTGCTCGCGCCGGACAGCGGCTCGGTACGGGTGTTCGGACAATCACCGGCCGGCGCTGTCTCGAACGGACTGGTCGGCGGCATGTTGCAGGTCGGCGGAGTTGCGCAGTACCTCTCGGTACGCGAACTGTTGCAGATGATCGCAAGCCTGTACCCGAGGCCGATGTCCGTGGACGAGGTCATCGAGCTGACCCGGATCGCGGATCTGGCTGGGCGTCGCACGAACAAGCTGTCCGGCGGCCAGACGCAGCGACTGCGGTTCGCGTTGGGCATCGTCGGCAATCCCGACCTGTTGGTGCTCGACGAGCCGACCGTCGCCATGGACGTCGAGTCGCGTCGCGACTTCTGGGCGACGATGCGGCACTTCACGACCAGCGGCAAGACCGTCCTGTTCGCGACGCATTACCTCGAGGAAGCGGACGCCTACGCCGACCGGATCATCCTCATGTCGCGAGGTCGGGTGGTGGCCGACGGCCCGTCCACCGAGATCAAGGCGACCGTCGGATTGCGCACGATCCGCGCGACCCTGCCTGACGTCGACCTGGCCGCGCTCACAGCGCTTCCCGGCGTGACGAACGCCGAGAGGCACGGCGAGGCCGTGATTCTCAATTGCGCGAATTCGGACGAGGCGCTGCGGGCGTTCCTGCCGGCGTTCCCGACCGCACGCGACATCGAGGTGGCCGGCGCCGGCCTGGAGGAAGCGTTCCTGCAACTGACCGGGGTTGAAGCATGAGCACGCTGACCTACACGCGGTACGAACTGCTGCGGGTGCTGCGCAACCGCCAGAGCATGATCTTCTCGTTGATCTTCCCGATCGTCATGTACTTCCTGCTGGCCGGACCGAACAAGGACAACCACAACTTCGGCGGCACCAAGCAGAACCCGACGGGTCTGTTCGCCCCGCAGTACTACATGGTCGGCCTGCTGGCGTTCGGCGCGATGATCGCCGTGTTGTCGGGCGGCGCGCGTATCGCGGCCGAACGCACGATCGGGTGGAATCGCATGCTGCGGCTGACGCCATTGACGCCGCGCAGCTATCTGCGGACGAAGATCGTGACCGGATATCTCATTGCGGTGGCGGGAATCGTGCTGCTGTACGCGGCGGGGATTTCGCTCGGTGTGCGGCTCGGGATCGGCGAGTGGCTCGAGATGACCGCGTTGGTGCTGATCGCCCTCATCCCGTTCGCGGCGCTGGGTATCGCCCTGGGCCATCTCGTGAACGACGACGCGGCCGGGCCGGCACTGGGCGGCGGAGTGTCGCTGTTCGCGTTCCTGGGTGGCACCTGGTTCCCGATCACCGGCGACGGACTGTTCACGCAGTTCTGCCAGCTGTTGCCGTCGTACTGGTTGGTGCGCGCGGGACACGTCGGTCTCGGCGACAGCAACCCGTGGGGCGTCAAGGCGTGGATCGTGATCGCGGTGTGGAGCATCGGCGCCGGCGTGCTCGCAATGTGGGCATACCGTCGCGATACCCGCCGAGCGTGAGCGACACTGCTGCCATGTCGGAGACACAGCTCTCGTTGTCCGATGCCAGCCGGATGTGGGGTTCGGCGAGCTGGCGCAGGTACTTCTTCCCGGCGTTCTGGCTCGTATACCTCGGCCAGGCGGTCGACGGCGTCAGCAAGAACTCGCACGGCACGGCAGCAGTCATCGGTTACGTCATCGTCGCCGCGTTCGCCGCGGTCTACCTGGTGGCGCTGCCGCTTGGTTGGGATCGGCGGTGCAGTCGTGCGCTGTTCTGGGCGCTGTACGCGCTCGCCGTCGCGTTGACCGTCACCGAATGCTTCTTCGCGGGGAGGGACGCGCTGGTCTTCTGCGTCTACCTCGCGGTGTTGACGGTGGCCGGACGCGACAAGATGGCGATACCCGGCGTCGTGACGCTCATTGCTGCCGCGGTGCTGCTTCCGCGGTTCGTCCCGTCCTGGGGCGGCAGGTTCGGCTGGGACATCGGCCTGACGGTGTTCCTCGTGGCATTCGCGATGTTCGGCTTCTTCATGATCATCCGATCGAACATCGAACTGTCGGCGGCACGCACGGAGGTGGCCCGCCTCGCCGCAGAGAACGAGCGAACCCGCATCGCGCGCGATCTGCATGATCTGCTCGGCCACTCGCTGACCACGATCACGGTGAAGGCGGGGCTGGCTCGGCGGCTGTCGACGGTCGACCCGCAGCGCGCGGCCGCCGAGATCAGCGCGGTCGAGCAGCTCGCGCGGCGCACGTTGGGTGAGGTTCGTGGCGCGGTTGCGGGTTACCGCGACGTGACGCTTGCCGGGGAGCTTGCCACCGCGCACGAGGTGCTGCGCGCGGCCGGCATCGATGCGCGCCTGCCCAACGCGATCGATGCCGTTGACACCGATGCGGTCGAGCCGTTCGGGTGGGTCGTGCGAGAGGCCGTCACGAACGTGGTGCGGCATTCACGCGCGTCCACCTGCACGATCACCGTCGGCCCGCGCTGGATCGAGATCGCCGATGACGGTCGCGGCTCGACCCCGTCGACCCGGGCAGGCACCGGTCTGACCGGCCTTCGGGAGCGGATCGACAATGTCGGCGGCACGATCACTGCGCACAGCGTGTCCCGGGGGTGGACGGTGCGCGCGGAACTGGCCCCACTCGGAGCTTCGCGTGCTCGCGTCGATGCCTGATCCGATTCGGCTGCTGCTCGCCGACGACCAGGCGTTGGTGCGTTCCGCGCTCGCTGCGTTGCTCCAACTCGAGGCCGACTTCGAGGTCGTCGCGCAGGTCGGGCGTGGTGACGAGGTGGTTGGCGCGGCGCTGTCCGCCCGTCCCGATGTTGCTTTGCTCGACATCGAGATGCCGGGGCTGGACGGGATCGCCGCGGCGTCGGCGTTGGCGCAGGAACTGCCGTCGTGCCGCGTGATCATCCTGACCACGTTCGGACGGCCGGGGTATCTGCGGCGGGCGATGGAGTCCGGAGCGCTCGGCTTCGTCGTCAAGGACACCGAGGCGGAGCAGCTTGCCGATGCGGTCCGTCGGGTGATGCGCGGTGAGCGGGTGGTCGATCCTGCGCTGGCGGCCGCGACGCTCGCCGGCGGCACGTCGCCGCTGACCGGGCGGGAGCGGGACGTGCTGGTCGCGGCTCGTGACGGCGCCACGGTGGCCGACATCGCGGCGCGGTTGTTCCTGTCGGAGGGGACGGTGCGCAACTACCTCTCGGCGGCCATCGCCAAGACGGGGACGCGCAATCGCATGGAGGCGATGCGCGTCGCCGATTCGCGTGGGTGGCTCTAGGCGCGGGTGACCACACAATGTCTGGGGCGGTCCGTGGTTGGTGCTTGTAGATGCGCCTTTCGAGCGCCACACAACGCCGATGCGGCCGGACCTCAGAGCTGCGGCATGACCTCCGACGCGATGAGCTCGAGATGATCGAGGTCGGACAGGTCGAGTACCTGCAGGTAGACCCGCGTCGCGCCGAACGAGGCCGCCTCGCCGATCCGCTCGACCGCTTCCGCCGGAGTGCCTGCGATGCTGCTCGAACGCAGCTCGTCCACGTCACGACCGATGGCTGCGGCGCGGCGCTTGACCTCGGCCTCATCCCGGCCGACGCAGACCGCCTCGGCCACCGAATAGACCAGCTCGCGTCCCGTTGACGATGCCGCCTCGCGCACCCGTCCGAAGATCGCACCGACCTCGTTGCGCTTGAAGCCCACGTTGTACTCGTCGGCGAACCGAGCCGCGAGGGTCGCGCTGCGCTTCCTGCCGCTGCCGCCGAGGACGAGCGGCGGATGCGGCGACTGGACGGGCTTGGGCAGCGCCGGTGAGTCGGTCAGCGTGTAGTGCTCACCGGCGAACGAGTAGGTCTGGTCGGACGGCGTCGTCCAGAGCGAGTGAATGATCTCGAGCTGCTCGGCGAAGCGGTCGAAGCGCTCGCGCACGTCCGGGAACGGAATCCCGTAGGCCTTGTGCTCGTCGTCGAACCACCCTGTGCCGAGCCCGAGCTCGACCCGTCCGCCGCTCATCTCGTCGACCTGCGCAACGGCGATCGCCAGCGGCCCTGGCAGGCGGAAGGTAGCTGCGTTGACCAGCGTGCCGAGCCGGATGCGCTGTGTCTCGCGAGCCAGGGCACCGAGCGTCACCCACGAATCGGTCGGACCCGGCAACCCGTCCACCGAGCCCATCGACAGGTAGTGATCAGAACGGAAGAAGGCGTCGAAGCCGAGATCCTCGGCCGCCTTCGCAACACGCAGCTGATCGGCGTAGGTGGCCCCTTGCTGAGGCTCGATGAAGATGCGCAGGTCCATGCCCTGAACGTAGCAAGTCGGCGATTTCGTGCGGTGACTAAAGATTGCGCTCGTAGATGAGGCGGAGTCCCAGCAGCGTCAGGTCGGGCTCGTAGCGCGTCACCGTCTCGCAGTGCTCCATCACGAACCGCGCCAGCCCACCGGTCGCAATCACCTCGACCGAATCGGGCGCGTCCGGCTCCAACGCCGCGGACAGCCGACGCACCAATCCGTCCACCTGGCCTGCGAAGCCGTACAGAATGCCCGACTGCAGCGCCTCCACGGTGCTCTTGCCGATCGGACCGCGGGGCGCGATGAGCTCCACCTTGCGCAGCTGTGCCGCGCGCGCGGCGAGCGCGTCGAGCGAGATCTCGATGCCCGGCGCCAGCGCCCCGCCGAGGAAGTCACCGCGGGCGTTCACCACGTCGAAGTTCGTCGTCGTCCCGAAGTCGACCACGATCGTCGGCCGCGCTCCCACCAGGTGGTGCGCCGCGAGCGTGTTGACGATGCGGTCGGAGCCGACCTCCTTGGGGTTCTCGTACTGCAGGCTCACGCCCGTCCGGATCCCGGGCTCGACGATCACCGTCGGCACGTTCGGGTAGTACTCCTCGAGCATCGCGCGCAGCTCGTGCAGTGCGGCCGGCACGGTTGAACACGCCGCCACGCTGTCGATCTCGTGGTCGGCGAGCAACCCGCGGAAGGTGAGCGCCACCTCGTCCGCGGTGCTGCGCGCATCGGTCTTGATCCGCCACGAACGTTCCAGCTTCTCGCCGTCGAAGACGCCGAGGACGGTGTTCGTGTTTCCGATGTCGATCGCGAGCAACATGTCTACGCAGTCCTGATGTCGAGGCCGATGTCGAGCACGGGCGCCGAGTGGGTCAACGCGCCGACTGCAAGGTAGTCGACGCCCGTCTCGGCGACCTCGCGAGCATTGTCCAACCTGAGCCCGCCGGACGCCTCCAGCCGCGCTCGCCCGGCCGTGTATTCGACGACGGCCTTCATGTCCGCCGGTGCCATGTTGTCGAGCAGGACGAGGTCCGCGCCGGCGTCGACAACGGCACGCGCCTGCTCGACGGTGTCCACCTCGATCTCGACGTCGACGTCCGGGTAGGCCCGCCGGACGGCGTCGAAGGCTGCGACGACGCCGCCGGCGGCGGCCACGTGGTTGTCCTTGACCAGAGCGGCGTCCGACAGCGACATCCGGTGGTTGACGCCGCCACCCACCCGCACCGCGTACTTCTCCAGCGACCGCAGCCCCGGCATCGTCTTGCGGGTGTCGCGGATCTGCGCGCCGCTGCCCTCGACCGCGTCGACCCAATCGCGGGTCAGCGTCGCGACACCGGACAGGTGCCCGAGCAGGTTGAGCGCCGTGCGCTCGGCGGTCAGGATGTCGCGCAGCGGTCCACGAACCGTGGCGATCACCTCGCCGGCGTCGACCCGCGAGCCGTCGGCCGAGCCCAACTCCGTCCGCAGCCGCCCTTGACTGACTGTTTCGAAGACGTAGCGGGCGACCTCGAGCCCGGCGACAACACCCGCCTGCCGTGCGACGACATCGGCCGCCCCGATCATCGTGGGCGCGATCGTCGCCAGTGTCGTGACGTCACCTTCGGCCCCGAGATCCTCCGCAAGCGCGCGGTGCACGACCTCCGCAACATCAGCGCGTCCGATCATGCGGGCACGTATTCGCTGACCAGCCCGGCCGAACCGAGCGTGATGTCTATGTGTCCGCGCCACCGTTCGTCGTCGCGGTCGGGGAAATCGTCGCGCCAATGCGAACCGCGGGTTTCCTCCCGCAGCCGCGCCGCGTGCACCATCGCACTGGCCACGCACAGCAGGTTGGTCGCCTCCCAGTTCTCGGTGGACGGCGCGGCGCCGGCCACTTCGGCGAACGCGCCGAGTTCGGACATCGCCTGGTCGAGGCCTTTCAGATCGCGCAGCACGCCGACGTCACGAGACATGATTCGCTGTAACGAAGCGCGATTCTCGTTGTTCATCAAGTTCCCTGACGTATTCGATCCCAGCGCCGGCATGGGCGGACGGGGTTCGTCGAGCCGCTCCACGATCGCATCGGCGATGCGGCGGCCGAACACGAGCCCTTCCAGCAGCGAGTTCGACGCGAGCCGGTTCGCGCCGTGCACACCGGTGCACGCGCTCTCACCGCATGCGAACAGCCCAGGGACCGACGACTCGCCGAGCAGGTCGGTACGAATCCCGCCA
Source organism: Jatrophihabitans sp. (assembly GCA_036497285.1). Classification (GTDB taxonomy): domain Bacteria; phylum Actinomycetota; class Actinomycetes; order Mycobacteriales; family Jatrophihabitantaceae; genus RYN-133. Next base: position 14,034 of record DASXJR010000118.1, on the reverse strand, counting down.
CTCGCGTAGTGACAGGCAGGCACGACCGGGATCAGCTCGCGCACCGGATCGATCCCCCGCGAGAGCAGCGTGTCGTAGATGGTCGGGAAGCGCACCCGCCACTTCTCCGCGCCGAAGGCGCGCGCGTCGAGCCAGACATGTTCCGCACCGGTCTCGCGCATCCGCCGCAGGATCGCCTTCGCAACGACGTCGCGCGGTGCAAGGTCGGCGAGCTCGTGCTGGCCCAGCATGAACCGCACACCGTCGTCGTCCACGAGGAACGCCCCCTCGCCGCGCACCGCTTCACTCACCAAGGGCTGCTGCCCGGATGTTCGCGAACCCAGCCACATCACGGTCGGGTGGAACTGCACGAACTCCAGGTCACGGATCACCGCCCCGGCGCGCAGTGCGGCCGCCACGCCGTCACCGGTCGACACACTCGGGTTGGTGGTCGACGCGTACACCTGTCCGATCCCGCCCGTCGCCAGCACCACCGCACGTGCCCGGACGGCACCCACGCCGTCCCGCTGTCCCTCGCCCATCACGTGCAGGGTGAGCCCGGCCGCACGTCCACCGGCGTCGCGCAGCAGGTCGAGCACCAGCGCGTGCTCGATCACCTCGACACCGGTCGCGTCGAGCACCCGCGTGACGAGCGCACGCTCGATCTCGGCACCGGTCGCGTCACCACCCGCGTGCGCGATGCGATCGCGGTGATGTCCGCCCTCCCGCGTCAGTGACAGTGCTCCGTCGGCGGTGCGATCGAAGCGCGCCCCGATCTGCACCAGCTCGCGCACCGCGGCCGGCCCTTCGCGCACCAGCACCCGCACCGCCGCCTCGTCGCACACCCCGGCCCCGGCCACGATGGTGTCGGCGAAGTGTTCGTCGGGCGTGTCCCCGGCACCGAGCGCGGCTGCGATGCCGCCCTGCGCCCACCGGGTCGATCCTGCGGCCAGCACGTCCTTGGTCACCACCAACACGCGCAGCGTGGAGTGGCGCGCGATGTGCAGCGCCGTCGTCAGCCCGGCGATCCCGGACCCGACGACCACGACGTCGGTGTCGGCCGTCCAACCCGCTTCGGGCGCAGCGAGCCGCAGAGGCAACGTCACAACTCCACCGCCATGTTGTCGATCAGTCTGGTCGTGCCGATCCGGGCAGCGATGAGCAACCGGGCCGCTCCCTGGACGGGTGGATCGCCCAGCTCGACGCCGCGCAGGTCGAGGTAGTCCGGCACGACCCCGGCGTCGCGAAGCACCTGCCACGCGGCGGCGAGCACGTCCTCGGCGGGCCCGTCCGCGTCCCGTCCGGCCGTCAATGCTCGGGACAACGCCAAGGCGCGCACCCGATCGGCGGGAGACAGATAGACGTTCCGGCTCGACAGCGCGAGACCATCAGGTTCCCTGACGGTTGGCACACTGGCGATGCCCGCCCCGAATTCGAGGTCGCCGGCCATCCGCCTGATCAGGACCAGCTGCTGGTAGTCCTTCTCGCCGAAGAACGCCCCCGCAGGCCGCACGAGATTGAGCAGCTTCGCCACGACGGTCAGCATTCCGCTGAAATGGCTCGGGCGGCTCAGGCCTTCGAGGATCGACCCGACAGGCCCCGGATCGATCCGCACCTGGGCCTGGCCACCCGGGTACACATCCTCGACCGCCGGTGCCCACACCACGTCCACGCCCTCGGCCGCGCACATCACCATGTCGGCATCAAGGGAGCGCGGGTAGCGGGATAGATCTTCGGTCGGCGCGAACTGCAGCGGGTTGACGAAGATCGTGACCACGACCGACTGCGACAGCTCCCGCGCCTTCTTGATCAGCGCGCGGTGGCCGTCGTGCAGCGCACCCATCGTGGGCACGAGCCCGACCGGACCCTCGAGCCCGTCCAGCGCTGATGCCAGGTCGGCACGCGAGTGGGCCAACGTGGTCACGAGCGCTCCTGAGGGGTACAGCGTGGCCCCGCGAAGCGCCGGTCAGCGTTTACCCCGGTTGTCACTGCAGCACCCCAAGCACGGCGGCGTTCGACTCGTCGTCGAGTTGGCCCGCAGCGTGGGCGCGCTCGGCGGTACGCCGCGCCATGGCGAGGTAGGACGGCAGCAGCTGCGGCGCGTTGTCGGTAAGCGCTCGCCGGTGCCGGCGCAACGTCTCCAAGTCACCGCGCGCCACCGGACCTGTCAGTGCGGCGTCGCGCAACCGCAACACGTTGTCCAGCGACGCGGACAGCAGCGGTGCGAGCAGTTGGTCCGGGGCCGTGACTCCGGCCCCGTCCAGCAGCGACAACGCGTCGTTGACGAGCGTGACGAGATGGTTCGACCCGATCGACAGCGCCGCGTGGTAGAGCGGGCGGGCGGACTCGGGCACCCACACCGGCTCACCGCCCATCTCGACGACCAGCGACTCCGCGACCGGACGCAGCTCGTCCAGCGCAGTCACCCCGAATGTCGCACCGAGCAACCGGTCGACGTCCTCGGGGCGTCCGGCGAAGGTCATCACGGGGTGCAGTGCGAGCGCGAGCACGCCACGCGCCGCGGCGGGATCGAGCACGCCGATGCCCTGCGCCCCGGAGGTGTGCGCGACGAGCTGACCCCCGCGCCAGGCGCCGGTCTCCGCCAGGCCCGCCACGAGCTGACGCAGGGCGTCGTCCGGCACCGACAGGAGCACGAACTCGGCCGCGGCCACCACTTCGTCCGTCGGCAGGACCTGCGCCTCGGGCAACATCCGCTCCGCCCGCGCCCGTGACGAAGCAGACACTGCACTCGCCGCCACGACGTCGTGTCCCGCGCGTCGTAAGGCCGCGCCGAGGGCGCCGCCGACCCGTCCGACACCGACAATGCCGACCCGCAGGCGGGCGGGACGTGCGGTTGACATGGCCTCAAAGTAGCTTCTACCGACATGGATGGTGACCTCAGCCAGGCAGTGGCCCGCAGCGCGGACGCCGCGGAGCTGCACGCGCCGGTTCCGACGCTGTTGCTCGAGCTGCAGACACTGCTCGGCACGCTCTCGGCGACCGTGGCCGCCGAGACCAATCGCGGCCGCAAGCCGTTCCGGCCCGGACCCGACTGGCCGCAGCGTCTGGGCGAGTTGGCATACGGCGTGTACCTGCTTGCCGATCAGACCGGCGTCAACCTCGAATCCGGCATCGCGCAGACCGCCGAGCGCGTCGGCGCCAGCGCCCGACCGGCCCCCCGCCGCGACCCGGCAGCAGCCGGACAGGGCGACTTCTTCGATCGCAACGGCTGAGGCATGAGCCGTCCCACCCGGCAGCGCATCCTCATCACCGGCGCGAGCGCAGGCCTCGGCGCCGAGATGGCGAGGCAGTTCGCAGCCGACGGGCGCGACCTTGCACTGTGCGCACGCCGAGTCGATCGCCTCGAGACGCTGCGCGACGAGCTCACCGCGGCCAATCCGTCGATCACGGTGGCGATCCGCCCGCTCGACGTCAACGACAACGACGCGGTGTTCACCGTCTTCCATCAACTCGCCGACGAACTCGGTGGCCTCGACCGCGTGATCGTCAACGCCGGCCTCGGCAAGGGCGCCAAGCTGGGCACCGGGAAGTTCTACGCCAACCGCGAGACCGCGATGACGAACTTCGTCGCCGCGCTCGCGCAGTGCGAGGCTGCGCTCGAGATCTTCCGGCCGGCCGGTGCCGGCCACCTGGTCGTCATCTCGTCCATGTCGGCGGTGCGCGGATTGCCAGGGGCGCTGGCTACCTACTCCGCATCGAAGGCTGCGATCGCGACCCTCGCCGACGGGTTGCGCGTCGAATTCCGAAGCAGCCCGATCACGGTCACCACGCTGTATCCCGGCTACATCCGGTCCGAGATGAGCAGCCGCGCCGAACAAAGCACCCCGCTCATGTCGAGTACCGAGCACGGCGTGCGCAGCATGGTCGCCGCCATCGAGCGCGAGGTGTCGGCCAGCGCCGTGCCGCCCTGGCCGTGGAAGCCGCTCGGCGTGCTGTTGCGCCACGCCCCGGCGAGCCTCGTGCGCCGATTCGCGTGATGACGGTACGAACCTGATCGATGAGCGAAGTCCCGACCCTCTCCCGGCGCCATGCTGCTGGCGCCGAGAGCGCGCGCGGCCTGCTCTTCACCGTCCTGGGTGAGTTCGTGCTGCCGGCCGGCGGTTCGGTGTGGACGTCGACCGTGATCGGAGTGCTCGGACGCCTCGGCGTGGAGGAGAAGGCGGCCCGGCAGGCGCTCATGCGTACCGCCGCGGACGGTTTCCTGCGCTCGGAGCGGGTCGGCCGGCGCACCAGATGGTGGCTCACCGGAGCCGGCTCGACGTTGCTGACCGAGGGCACGGCGCGCATCTTCGGCTTTCACGCTGCGTCCGCCGCCTGGGACGGGCAGTGGCTGCTCGTGCTCGCACGCGTGCCCGAGACCGAACGTCCGATCCGGCACCGGCTGCGCACCCGGCTCGCCTGGGCCGGCCTCGGCAGCCCATCGCCAGGCCTATGGCTGAGCCCGCACACCGGCCGTCTGGACGAAGTGCGCACCGTCCTCGACGAGGCCGGCGTACTCGCCGACGCGCAACTGTTCGTGGGCACGCATGCCGGCGGCGCCGACCTCGCTGCGTTGGTGCGGCAGGCCTGGGACCTTGCCACGATCGAGGCCGCCTACGAAGAATTTCTCACCGAGTTCGGCGACGCCGCCGACGACGCGGCGGACACGCTGACCCGGGTGACGGAGTTGGTGCACGTGTGGCGCCGGTTCCCGTGGACCGATCCGGTGCTACCGCGCGAACTGTTGCCCAGCCCGTGGAGCGGTGAGTCGGCGGCCGCGTTGTTCGCCCGGCGACACGCCGAGTGGGCCGCAGCAGCGCGCCGGCAATGGCAGTCCCTCGATGGCATCTCGATCTGACCGTGTGCCAGAGTCGGGGCGTGGCCGATCTCAAGCCGGTGCTCGCCGACCTGGAGGCCGAGAGTGAAGATCTCGACGCACTCGTCTCCGATCTGCCCGACAAAGCGTGGGCAGGCAGCACGCCCGCCGCGGGTTGGACGATCGCGCACCAGATCGCGCACCTCGCCTGGACCGACCGCGCAGCACATCTGGCGATCACCGATCCGGACGGGTTCCAGACCGAACTGCGCGGCGCGGTAGCCCGGATCGACAGCTACGTCGACTCGGCCGCCGCGGAGGGCGCCGACGTGCCGCCGCCGGAGCTGCTGATGCAGTGGCGGGACGGGCGCGAGGATCTGGCCGCGGCACTGCTCGGTTGTCCGGAGAGCGCGAGGATCGCCTGGTTCGGCCCGCCGATGAGCGCCACGTCGATGGCCACGGCCCGCCTGATGGAGACGTGGGCGCACGGTCAGGACATCGCCGACGCCCTCGGCGTGACCCGGCTGCCCACGCCCCGGCTGTGGCACGTTGCGCACATCGGCGTGCGGACCCGCGACTTCGCCTATCTCGTCCGCGACCGGGTGCCGCCGGGTGAACCGTTCCGCGTCGAACTGACCGCGCCGGACGGCTCGATCTGGATCTGGGGCGAAGGCGCGGCCCAGACGGTCAGCGGCAGCGCGCTCGACTTCTGCCTGCTGGTCACCCAGCGTCGCAACCGGGCCGATCTCAGCCTGGTCGCGCGCGGCGCCGACGTCGACGAATGGCTCGACATCGCGCAGGCGTTCGCCGGTCCGCCCGGATCGGGCCGTGAGGCCGGCGCGTTCAGCGCGTGATCTGACCCGCCGGAGCAGCGGCGACGGCGGCGAGCACCAGCAACAGCAGGAACCCGCCGGCAGTCGAGGCGATGCGCTCTCGCAGCGATGGCTTCTCGTTCATGCCGGCAAGGATGCGGGTCACCACGGCGTTGATACATCGCACACTTGCGCCAACCGCCGGGGAGGAAAATAAATCAAGCAGGCTTGATTTGTTTCCCGGGTCGTGTCAGGGTCGGGACGTGCTTCGGATCGGCAACTGCTCCGGGTTCTACGGCGACCGTGGAACGGCGATGCAGGAGATGCTCGCCGGCGGCGAACTGGACGTGCTCACCGGCGACTACCTGGCCGAGCTGACCATGCTGATCCTGGCCCGCGACCGCGCACGCGAGCAGACCCTCGGCTACGCCAAGACGTTCCTGCGCCAGTTGGAGAACTCGCTCGGCACTGCCGTCGAGCGGGGCATCACGATCGTCGCCAACGCCGGCGGACTGAACCCGGCGGGGCTCGCCGCGGCCGTGCGTCGACTGGCCGATTCGCTCGGCATCGAGGTCGCGGTGGCACACGTCGAGGGCGACGACTTGCAGGCCCGGGCCGCCGAATTCGCGCTCGGCGATCCGCTTGCCGCCAACGCGTATCTCGGCGCGTTCGGTATCGCCGAGTGCATCCGGTCCGGCGCCCAGGTCGTCGTGACCGGGCGGGTCACCGACGCCTCGCTCGTGGTAGGCCCGGCGATCGCGCACTACGGCTGGACGCCGACCGATCATGATGCGCTCGCCGGCGCGGTAGTCGCCGGCCATGTGATCGAGTGCGGTCCGCAGGCGACGGGCGGCAACTACGCGTTCTTCGACGAGATCCGCGAGCTGCGCCGTCCCGGATTCCCGATCGCGGAGGTCGCCGCCGACGGCTCCGCAGTGATCACCAAGCATCCGCACACCGGTGGCGAGGTATCGGTAGGCACGGTAACCGCGCAACTGCTCTACGAGATCGCCGACGCCCGCTATGCCGGGCCGGACGTCACCGCGCGCTTCGACACCATCGAGCTGACCCCCGACGGCGTCGACCGGGTGCGCATCGCGGGCGTGCGCGGCGAGCCGCCACCGCCCACGCTGAAGGTCGGGCTCAACACGCTCGGCGGGTTCCGCAACGAGATGACCTTCGTGCTCACCGGCCTCGACATCGAGGCCAAGGCCGACCTCGTCCGGGCCCAACTCGGCCACCTCGACGCCACCTGGACGCTCGCCCGTACCGACCACGGGGATTCGCCCGTCCAGGAAGAAGCCGCGGCGTTGTTGCACTGCGTCGTGCGCGGACCCGACCCCAAGGCACTGGGACGAGCGTTCTCGAGCGCCGCGATCGAGCTCGCGCTCGCGTCGTATCCGGGCTTCCACGTGACCAGCCCGCCCGGCGACGCCTCGCCGTACGGGGTGTTCACCGCTGCCGCTGTCGACGCCGAGCTCGTGCCGCACGTCGCGGTGCTCGCCGACGGCCGGCGCGTCGACATCGCGCCGGCGCCGCAGACCCGGGAGCTCGGCCTCGTCGCCGAGGCTGCCGTACCGACATCGGTCGACGGGCCCACTCGGCACGTCCCGCTCGGCACCGTCGTCGGCGCCCGCAGCGGCGACAAGGGCGGCAGCGCGAACGTCGGGCTGTGGGTGCGCACCGACGCCGCCTACGCCTGGCTGGTGAACTTCCTGACCCTCGACACGTTCAAGCAACTGCTGCCCGAGACCGAGCCACTGCCCGTCGCGCGGCACACCTTGCCGAACCTGCGCGCCGTCAACTTCGTCGTCGACGGCCTGCTCGGCGAAGGCGTGGCGTCGAACGCGCGCCACGACCCGCAGGCCAAGGCGCTCGGCGAATGGCTGCGCTCGCGCCTGGTCGACATCCCGACAAGCCTCTTGGCCCCGCAGCAGGGCGACACGCCGGACGACTCCCTGCAGGGGGGCCAAGCTTGAGCGGGCAGGTCGACACCGCGGAGCGAGAGGCATTGCGCGCGACGATCCGCGAGTTCGTCGCCCGCGAGGTGTTGCCGCACCAGGCCGACTGGGAGCGCCACGGATCGCTGCCCCGCTCGCTGCACGCGGCCGCCGCCTCGCTCGGACTGCTCGGGCTGTCGTTCCCGACCTCGGTCGGCGGCGGAGGCGGCGATGCCGTCGACGCGCTCGTCCTCGCCGAGGAGATGCACTACGCCGGAGCGGCCGGCGGGGTCTTCGCCTCGCTGTTCACGTCCGGCATCTCGCTGCCGCACCTCGTCGCCGCGGGCGATCCGTGGCAGCTCGAGCGGTGGGTGCGTCCGACGATCGAGGGCCGCCTCATCGGGTCGCTGGCGATCACCGAGCCGGACGGCGGGTCGGACGTGGCCGGCATCCGCACGACCGCCAAACGTGACGGCGCCGACTACGTCGTCAACGGCGCCAAGACCTACATCACCTCCGGCGTGCGTGCCGACTTCGTCGTCACTGCGGTGCGGACGGGCGAAGCCGGAGCACACGGGATCTCGCTACTGGTCGTCGAGAAGGACATGCCGGGCTACTCGGTGTCCCGACCGCTGAGCAAGATGGGCTGGCTGTCCTCGGACACCGCCGAACTCTCCTACCTGGACGTGCGCGTGCCGGCGACCCATCTCGTCGGAACCGAGAACAGCGGCTTCGCCCAGATCGCGACCAACTTCGTCAGCGAGCGGATCGGCCTCGCCGTACAGGCGTACGCGTCGGCGCAGCGCGCGCTCGACCTGACCGTGGCGTGGTGCCGTGATCGCGAGACGTTCGGCCGTCCGCTCATCAGCCGGCAGCCGGTGCAGAACACGCTCGCCGAGATGGCACGGCGGGTCGAGGTCGCGCGGGTCTACACCCGTTCGATCGCCACGCGAGCGGCAGCGGGCGAGGCGAATCTGGTCACCGAAGCGTGCTTCGCCAAGAACACCTCCGTGGAGGCCGGGATGTGGGTCGTCGACCAGGCCGTGCAACTGCACGGCGGCATGGGATACATGCGCGAGTGCGAGGTGGAGCGGCAGTACCGCGACATGCGCATCCTCGGCATCGGCGGAGGTACGACCGAGATCCTCACCGGGCTGTCCGCGAAACTCTTGGGCTACACCTCATGACCGTCCTGCGCACCGCGGTGGACCCCGCGTCCGACGACTACCGCGCCAATCGCGCAGCCTTGCTGGCCAAGGTCGCCGACCTCGACGCCGAGCACGCCAAGGCAGTAGCCGGCGGCGGCGACAAGTACGTCAAACGCCATCACGACCGGGGCAAGTTGCTGGTGCGCGAACGCATCGAGTTGTTGGTCGACCCGGGTTCGCCGTTCCTCGAACTGTCGCCGCTCGCGGCGTGGGGATCGGACTACACCGTCGGCGCATCGGTCGTCACCGGCATCGGGTACGTCAACGGCGTCGAATGCGTGATCAACGGTTCCGATCCCACGGTGCGCGGCGGCGCGTCCAACCCGTACACGTTGAAGAAGGTGCTCCGGGCCAACCAGATCGCCCTGGAGAACCGGCTGCCGTTGATCGGGCTGGTCGAGTCCGGCGGAGCCGATCTGCCTACACAGAAGGAGATCTTCATCCCCGGCGGACAGATGTTCCGCGACCTGACCCGGCTGTCGGCCGCGGGGATCCCCACCATCGCGCTGGTCTTCGGCAACTCCACCGCCGGCGGCGCGTACATCCCCGGAATGAGCGACTACGTCGTGATGGTCGCCGACCGGGCGAAGGTGTTCCTGGCCGGACCGCCGCTGGTGAAGATGGCCACTGGTGAGGAGTCCGACGACGAATCGCTCGGCGGCGCAGACATGCACTCGCGCGTCTCCGGGCTGGCCGACTACTTCGCGGTCGACGAGCAGGACGCGATCCGGATCGGCCGCGACATCGTCCGCCGGCTGAACTGGCACAAGAAGGGTCCGGCACCCGAGCCCGACCCCGCTCCCCCGCTGTACGACGAGGACGAGCTCGTCGGCATCGTCCCCACCGATCTGAAGGTGCCGTTCGACCCGCGCGAGGTGATTGCACGCATCGTCGACGGCTCGGACTTCGACGAGTTCAAGCCGCGCTACGGCGCCTCGCTCGTCACCGGCTGGGCGAGCTTGCACGGCTACCCGATCGGCATTTTGGCCAACGCACGCGGCGTCCTGTTCAGCGAGGAGTCGCAGAAGGCGACGCAGTTCATCCAACTCGCCAACCGCGCGGACACGCCGTTGCTGTACCTGCAGAACACCACCGGCTACATGGTGGGCAAGGAGTACGAGCAGGGCGGCATCATCAAGCACGGCGCGCAAATGATCAACGCAGTGTCGAACTCGACCGTGCCGCACCTGACAGTCACCATGGGCGCCTCCTACGGCGCCGGCAACTACGGCATGTGTGGACGTGCGTACGCACCGCGGTTCCTGTTCACCTGGCCGGCTGCGAAGTCGGCGGTGATGGGTCCTGCGCAATTAGCAGGCGTCCTGTCCATCGTCGCGCGACAGGCGGCTGCCGCACGCGGGCAGGAGTACGACGAAGCCGCCGACGAACAGATGCGCGGTTACGTCGAGAAGCAGATCGAGGAGCAGTCCTTGGCGCCGTTCTTGTCCGGAATGCTTTACGACGACGGGGTGATCGACCCGCGCGACACCCGCACGGTGCTCGGCATCGCGCTCTCGGCCGTCCACAACGCGCCGGTCCGCGGAGCGCAGGGCTACGGGGTCTTCCGAACATGACGATCACGCGAGTTCTTGTTGCCAACCGTGGCGAGATCGCCCGTCGGGTGTTCCGCACCTGCCGCGACCTCGGTCTCGGCACGGTCGCCGTCTTCTCCGACCCTGACGCCGACAGCCCGCACGTGCCAGAGGCGGACCACGCGGTGCGGTTGCCGGGGGCAGCGCCGACGGACACCTACCTGCGGACCGACCTCATCGTCGACGCCGCGCAGCGCGCCGGCGCCGACGCCGTGCACCCCGGCTACGGATTCCTCTCCGAGAACGCGGCGTTTGCGCAGGCAGTGCTCGACGCCGGGCTCACCTGGATCGGCCCGCCGCCGGAAGCGATCGCCTCGATGGGCAGCAAGATCGAGGCCAAGCGGCTGATGGCCGCGGCCGGCGTGCCGGTGCTGTCCGAACTCGACCCGGCCTCGATCGGCGCAGCCGACCTCCCGGTGCTCGTCAAGGCGAGCGCGGGCGGCGGCGGCCGCGGCATGCGAGTGGTCACCGACCTCGACCGCCTCGCGCACGAGGTGGAACTCGCGCAGGCCGAGGCACTGTCCGCCTTCGGCGACGCAACCGTGTTCTGTGAGCCCTACCTCGCGACCGGACGGCACATCGAAGTGCAGGTCATGGCTGACACGTTCGGTACGGTGTGGGCGGTCGGCGAGCGCGAGTGCTCGATCCAGCGGCGGCACCAGAAGGTGATCGAAGAAGCTCCCTCGCCGTTGGTCGAGCGCATCGACGGCATGCGCGCCGCGCTGTTCGACGCCGCGCGCGCCGCCACGAAGGCGATCGGCTACTCGGGCGCCGGCACCGTCGAATTCCTCGCCGATGACGACGGCCGGTTCTTCTTCCTCGAGATGAACACCCGGCTACAGGTCGAGCACCCGGTCACCGAGTGCACCACCGGGCTCGACCTTGTGGCCGTGCAGCTCGCGGTCGCCGACGGTGAACAACTCGCCCAGAATCCCCCGTCCCCGCAGGGACATTCGATCGAGACGCGGCTGTACGCCGAGGATCCGAGCGCAGGCTGGGCGCCTCAGAGCGGCCCTGTCCACCGGCTCGACATCCCCGGCGTCACCGCACGGTTCGCGACCGGCCCCGGAGCCTCCGGTCTCCGGCTCGATGCCGGCGTCGTCGCCGCTACCACGGTGTCGGTGCACTACGACCCGATGCTCGCCAAGGTCATCGCCTGGGCACCGACCCGCCGCCAGGCGGCACGGATGCTTGCCGGCGCGTTGGCCCGTGCAGCTCTGCACGGGATCACCACCAACCGCGACCTGCTCGTGAACGTATTGCGTCACGAGGCGTTCCTGGCGGGCGCTGCCGACACGGCATTCCTCGACACGCACGATGTGTTCGGCCCGCTCGTCCCGGACACGCGCACGGCCGCCCTCGCCGCGGCGCTGGCGATCGACGCCGCGCTGCCGCGCAGTCTCGACGTTCCGTCCGGCTGGCGCAACGTCGTCAGCGGACCGCAGTCGATGACGCTCGGCGACCATGAGGTGCATTGGCGAATCACCCGCGACGGCCTGCAGGGCATTGACGGCGTCACCCTCGTCACTGCGACACCGGACGAAGTCGTCCTCACCGTCGACGGTGTGCAGCGGCGCTACTCGATCACGCGGTACGGCGGCACCGTGCATGTCGACACGGCCGACGGCGGCGTCCGGTTCGATGTCGTGCCCCGGTTCGTCGACCCGGCCGACCACATCGCCGCGGGCTCGCTGCTCGCACCGATGCCCGGAGCCATCGCACGGATCGCGGTGCAGGAGGGCGACCGGGTGTCCGCCGGCCAGGCCGTGCTCTGGCTCGAGGCGATGAAGATGCAGCACCAGATCAATGCCCCGACCGACGGCGTCGTGGCCGAACTGCCCGTCCACATTGGACAGCAGATCGAGGTCGGGGCCGTCCTGGCCGTCGTGAGCGAGGAGGAACAGTGAACTTCACCGAGACCGACGAACAGCAGGCGCTGCGCAAGGCCGTGGCCGAGCTCGGCAAGCGCTACGGCCACGAGTACGCGGCGCCGCGCGCGAGGGCACGCGAGCCGCTGACCGAGCTGTGGAACGAGGCGGGCAAGGCGGGCTTCATCGGCCTCAACCTGCCCGAGCAGTACGGCGGTGGCGGCGCCGGCATGTACGAGCTCGCAATGGTGTGCGAGGAACTGAACGCGGCGGGGTGCGGCCTGCTGATGATGGTCGTTTCGCCCGCGATCAACGGCACGATCATCGCCCGGTACGGCACGGACGAGCAGAAGCAGCGCTGGCTACCGGGCCTGGCCGACGGCTCGACGGTCATGGCGTTCGGCATCACCGAACCCGACGCCGGATCGAACTCGCACCGCATCACCACTACCGCACGCCGCGACGGCAGCGACTGGCTGCTGACCGGTCGCAAGTACTACGTCTCGGGTGTCGACCACTCGCAGGCGATCCTGATCGTCGCGCGCACCGAGGATGCCAAGACCGGACGGCTCAAGCCGGCACTGTTCGCGTTCCCGACCGACACACCGGGCTTCGAGCACACCGCCATCGACATGGACGTCGTCATGCCGGACAAGCAGTTCATGCTCTACATGGACGACGTCCGACTGCCCGCCGACGCGCTGGTCGGTGAGGAGGACGCGGCGCTGGCACAGCTGTTCGCCGGTCTGAACCCCGAGCGGATCATGGCCTCGGCCGGTTCGGTCGGCATGGGACGGTACGCACTCGACAAGGCCGTCGCGTACGCCAACCAACGCGAGGTGTGGGGCAAGCCCATCGGCACCCACCAGGGACTCGCGCACCCGCTTGCGAAGTGCAAGGTCGAGCTCGAACTGTCGAAGCTGATGATGCAGAAGGCGGCGTCGCTCTACGACAGCGGCGACGACATGGGGGCCGGCGAAGCAGCGAACATGGCGAAGTACGCCGCCGCCGAGGCGAGCATCGCGTGCGTCGACCAAGCCGTGCAGACGCACGGTGGCAACGGGCTCGCGCACGAGTACGGGCTGGGCAACCTGCTGATCGGCGCGCGCGTGGCCCGGATCGCCCCGGTCAGCCGCGAGATGATCCTGAACTTCGTGGCGCAGTTCAGCCTCGGCCTGCCGAAGAGCTACTGATGCCAGTCGACTACGCCGTCGAGCGCGGCATCGCGACGATCACCCTCGACAATCCCGAGAACCGCAACGCGCTGTCCAAGTCGCTCGTCGACGCCGCGTCAACGCACCTGGAGTCCGCTGCGTCCGACGACGGCGTGCGCGCCGTCGTGATCACCCACACCGGGCGGACGTTCTGCGCGGGCGCCGATCTGAAGGAGCAAGCGGCCGAAGGCGGACCGGCCGAGGGGACCCGCCGCATGCTCGCGCTGCTGCGACAGATCGTTGAGCTGCCCAAGCCGGTGATCGCGCGCTTGGACGGGCATGTTCGTGCCGGCGGCATCGGCGTCGTCGGCGCGTGCGACCTCGCCCTGGCCGGGCCGGCGACGACGTTCGCGTTCACCGAAGTCCGGCTCGGGCTCGCGCCCGCGATCATCTCGTTGACCACACTGCCCCGCATGACTGCGCGCGCCGTCAGTCGCTTCTACCTGACCGGCGAGACGTTCGACGCGGGCGTGGCCGCCGAGATCGGTCTGGTCACGGCGGCCGGCGACGACGTCGATGCCGAACTGCACACCGTGTGCAACGCGCTGCGAGCCTGCTCGCCGCAAGGGCTTGCCGAGACCAAACCGTTGACCACAGCTGCGGCA
>DASXJR010000117.1:0-84908 GCA_036497285.1 Jatrophihabitans sp. | reverse complement strand
GTCAGTGGTCAGTTGCAACTGACCACTGACGCCCAAACTGACCACTGTCGCCGCCGGGCGGTCAGGACGGCCGGGGGCGGCCGTTGGCGCGCTCGGCGACCACGCGCAGGTCGCTCACGGGCAGGCAGGTGTCGCAGAAGGTTCGGCCGAAGTCGTTGAGGTGGATGCTGCGGTGTACCGCGCGTGGCATCCGCCCGGCGTGCTTCATCGCCTCGGTCACCTTGGGTTGTGCCTCGACCACCTGGTAGCGCTGCGGATTGCTGACCTGCTCCTTGGAGAACTCGACCAGCCCCAACCGCTGCAGATTCGTGAGGTACTGACCGATGTTCTCGACGTTGCGGCAGCCGGCGTGCTCGCCGATCATGTTCAGCCCGCCGGCCACCAGCTCCGAACCGATGCCGAGCGGACGGGCGGTACGCACGTCGATCGACGGCTGCGGCCCCTCGAGGTAGAGCAAGCGCAGGATGCGCGCTTCGTCGGGCGTGAGCTCGGTCAGGATGCGCGCGAACGCCGGGTGGGTGTCGTCGACCAGGTGCACGTCGTTCGAGCGCCGCAGCAGGTCCGCGCCGCGGCGCCGCAACTCGGCCGTGTCGTTCTCGCGGTTGGCCTGCTCGGACGCCGCCGCTCGCGGATCGGACGCGCCCATGATCCCCAGCGCTCGCCACGCGGCGATCCGCAGGTCGCTCACCGCCTCCTGCATGATCGCTGCGGCGGACTCGCCGGCAGCTGCGCGGTCGACCACGTAGTTCGTCCCGTGCACCGATGCCTGCGCGCCCCATGAAGCGAGCTTCCACGAAATGCGCCACGCAACTTGGGCCACGCCCGCGGCGCCGCGTACCAGTTCACCCGCCGAGGGCGGTGCGGGTTCGTTCGTCATCTCACACTCCGAAGATCAACAGGTGCAGCCAGCCGGCGAAGAAGCCGAGCACACCTCCGTGGAAGAACAGCAGCCATTCGTCCTGCTTGATCGCCGAGCGCAACATCTCGACGAAATCGTTCGGGCTCATCTCGTGCATCTGGTTCGAGATGAACTGGCGGATCTTGCCCGACTGTCTCTTGTTGAACGCCGCGTCACCGAACGCTATCGGCGCGAACGTGCTCGCCTCCGTCGCCACCGACCACCGGATCTGTTCGTACTCGCGCGATCCGATCGCGACCTTCACCGCACCCCGGGCCGGCCCGATCGCGCGGTCGACCGCCGGGCGCAGCTGATCGTGCAGCATCTGCTTGGCGCGGTCGCTGCGAGGACCGGTGAGCAACTCGTCGCCGATGTTCTGCAACGTGATCACCTTGTCCGCGATCATCTGCGCGTACAGCTCTGTGACCTCCTTCTTGCGCTTGAGCAGCAGCCCTTGATGCCAAGGAATCCAGCGTTTGTACTCGGCCGGTTCGAAGATCATCTCCAGGCCGATGTAGTTCACCACCCAGCCGATGATCACGCCGCCGACGGGCAGCACCCACCAGTACGGCAACACCTGCAGGATGGCAACGAGCACGAAGCCCATCGGGAAACCGAAGTAGAAACCGAAGTTCTGCATGAACCGCAGTTCCTTCTTACCCATGATCATGAAGAGCTCGTTCAGCAGTTCCGGGTGGGCGACGAAGTAGCGGATCACCATCAGCTTCGCGTCGATCAGTTGGTCGACGTTCTCGCCGATCTCGGTGGTGATGTTGCGAATGACGGACGGAAGCTGCTGGCGCACCCGGGCATGCACGGCTTCGCGCACGAGCGGAGGCAGATCGCGCCACAGCTGCGGATTCTCCTGCCGCATGATCTGCTCGACGACGTCACGGATCTCGGCCTGCGCGACGGTTGCCAGATGCTCGGCGATCCGGTCGGGTTCGAGCTCGCGGTAGAAGTCGCCGACGTTACCCAGCTTGAGCAGGCCCTTGTCGACGGCGATGCTGGCCATCTTGTCCGCGCGGGACGGCACGATCCCCTGCCAGCCCAGCCCGCCGTCGTAGCGGATCAGCGGCAGCACCTGCACCCGCCGCGGCAGGATCGGGAACAGGACCTTCAAGCCGGGGACACGGATGCCGTGGAAGTTGAGCGGCTTGAACAGCATCAGCACGCCCGTCCAGTTCGTGATGTACCCGATGACCCCCGTGAACAACGGGACGCTGATCAGATCGACCAGCAGTTTGTGATCCATCGGGTCTTGCGTCCTCCTTCGCCGGACTTGTTTCATCATCCGAACCGGACACAGAACCGTCCAGCCGGAAGCACTCCGGCTGGACGGACGTCACGCAGCGAAGGGTCGGATCAGGTGTGCGTCAGGGATCCGTAGGTCGCCGAGGACGGGTCCCAGATGTTCTGGTAGTTGACCCCCTGCTTCTCGTCGATCGCTGCAACGGTGCGGCCCGGAGACAGGTAGATACCCACGTGGGACACGTCTCCCACGCTGTTGTGGTAGAAGACCAGGTCGCCTGGCACCGCACGGGAGGCCGGGATCAAGCGGGCCTGGTTGAACTGCACCTCGGACTGGTGGTAGATCCCGGGCATGCCCGCCTTGGCGTAGCTGTACAAGACCAGCCCGGAGCAGTCGAACGCGTTCGGGCCCGCGGCCGCCCACACGTAGGGCTTGCCGATCTGGTTCTTCGCCACGCGGACGACCTTCGTGTTCATCCGTGGCGTGCGCACCGTGCCGGTGCCGGCCGCGCCGCGGGTGTCGGCGGTCGAGCAGCCGAAGAAACTGTTGTCCCCGTAGCCCACGTTCACGATCCAGACGCAGCCGAGGTGCGCGCCGGTCGACACCGGAACGGTGACCGAGAAGTGGTTGACCCGCTGGCCCGCCGGATTCGTGATCCACCGACTGGCGACGGTCTTGGCCGGCGAGCCGTCGACGTAGAGCACGACGGTCATCCGGCGGGCGAAGAAGTCTGGGTCGTTCACGTGCCCGTCGACGGTCATCGTCTTCGCGGTGGCGGAGGTCGACGCCACGTTGCCCACCGGGCTGTGCGCGCCCGAGTCGACGTACGAACCGCGCGGCGAGGTGAAGCAGCGCAGCACGCTGGGCATGCCTGCGTCGACGTTCGCGACCGCGACGCAGACCGAGTGCAGGCCGGTCCCGGGCGCGACGGTGAGGCTGAACCCCGGCGTCGGGCCGGTGCCGTACTTCTTGGCGATGGACGGGCGGGCGACCGAGGTGACGACCCGGTTGCGCATGTGCCCGTCGATCACCGCGACCACGGTGGCGTTGGAGGTCAACGTGTCGGGATCGGCGGCCCAGCCGGTCACGGTGAACGTGCCGCTGTCGTTGGCGATCGTTTCGACGGCGCCGATCGGGTCGCTCGGGCCGGCCGGGTTCTTTGCCGCAGCGGGCGCCGCGACGGCGAGTGAGGCGGCCAGCGCGGCCGCTGCCGTAAGCGCAGCGGCGACAAAGCGCGGCAAGCGTCGTGCGGATGAGTCGGTGCTGGGGAGAGGCATGCTCTGGGCGTCCTTCGGTGCGGGGGCGTAAGTCCCCTCCCCGCGACGGGACTTACCGATGGGCTCGCGATCACGATCCGGGCGGTCCCAATCCGGCCCTGAATCGGTGATCGTTCCTCCGAGTCTCACCTCCGAGCGACCCAGAAGTCAAGTCGTCGTTAAGGAAGGCTCGCTCTCCACTCAAGGGTGACCATCTGGTGACTCCGCCTGACGCGAGCTGATCTCATGCACTTTGAGGTGTCGCACGGTCCTCGTCCACGAGCAGAATTCCGGCGCAGCCGCCCAGTCGCGGCGGGTCAGTCGGCCGGGGAGGGTGCCATGGACCACTCATCACCGGGCGTCGCGGACCGAGCAATTGCGATGCTCGATCCCCGCGACGTGATCGGCGCGTTGATCGTGGCGGTGCCGGCCTTCATGACGGGCGCCGAGATCGAGATCTGCCCGCTGGGCGAGCTGCGCCATGACCGCCCGCGCGAATCGGTCCACGTCCAGCACCGGCCAGGATTGCTCGCGCACGGTTTCGCGGCGGTGTTCGCGTCCCTCCCGGAAGGGCGCTACGAGCTCTACCGCAAGCCGAACGGCCCCACCGAGGTCATCGCCGAAGTGCGCGGCGGCCGGCTCACCGAAGTCGAGTGGCCACCGTGACACCTACACCTTCTGCCATCCGGCGACGCTCCTTCGTCGGATTTGCCCGATCGACCGGCACATCGTGTGCCCAACCGACACGCAGGGTGCACCCGTCCACCCGCGCACTTCGAAGTCATCACGTCGAGCGAAGAGGGAGCGCATCATGACAGACACCGACCGCACCGAACACACGAGCAGTGCCGCGCACAGCCGACGCACGTTCCTCGGCGTCGCCGGAACGGGCGTCGCGGGCTTGACCGGAGCCACCTTGCTCGGGCCCGCCCGCGCTGACGCCGGCGAGCAGGCCACCGACGTGCCGGCGGGCACGCCACCGCTGGTCGCCTACGTTGCCGACGCCAGTTCCGGGCACGTCGTCGTCATGCACGGCGAGCACGAGGTCAGCGTCCACGACCGCAGGCTCGCGGCCCGACTGGCGCGCATCGCGCGGAACGGGGCGTGAAGGTATGTCGTCACACCGCGAAGCTCCGGAGATCTCGAAGGACCCCGTCGCCGACAACACCGATCTGTACGCCTTCGTCAGCCCCGACCGTCCGGACAAGGTCACGCTGATCGCCAACTTCATACCGCTGCAGAGTCCGGACGGCGGCCCGAACTTCTACGAGTTCGGCGACGACGTCGCCTACCGCATCAACATCGCAAACCGCGGCAAGGCCCGTCCGGACATCGTCTACGAGTTCCGGTTCCACACCAAGGTGCGCAACCCGGAGACATTCCTCTACAACACCGGGCGGATCACCTCGATCACGGACACCACGTGGAACCGGCCGCAGTTCTACACAGTGAGCCGGCGCGAGGGTGACGACGAGCCACAGGTGCTCGGCCGCGACCTCACCTGCCCGCCGGTCAACATCGGCTTCCGCAGTACGCCCAACTATGCGGACACGTTCACCCACGCCGCGGTGCACGGCATCGGCCACGGCCGACGGGTGTTCGCCGGGCAGCGCGCCGACGCGTTCTTCGTCGATCTGGGCAGCATCTTCGACCTCGGCGCGCTGCGCCCGTTCCAGAACCTGCACCTGATCCCGTCCGCGAAGAGCGTCCATGGCGTGAACGGGCTGCAAGGGTTCAACGTCCACTCGATCGCGCTTCAGGTGCCGATCACCGATCTCACCCGCCACGGTGTGCACCCGTCCGACCCGATGGACCCGAACGCGGTGATCGGGGTCTGGGCGTCGGCACACCGTCGGTCTTCGCGCGTATACGACGATCACTCGCGCCGCTGGAACGAGCACGGGTCGCTGCGCCAGGTCTCACGGCTGGGCAACTCGCTCGTGAACGAGGTCATCATCCCGATGGGAGACAAGGACGACTGGAACCACGCCGACCCCGACGACGACGCGGACTTCGCCAAGTACGTTCTGCATCCCGAACTCGCCGGGCTGCTGCCGGTGCTGTACCCGGGAGTGTTCCCTCACCTCGCCGCCTACACCAAGCCGCGCGCCGACCTGAACGCGATCCTGATGACCGGCATCCCAGCCGGCGTCATCACCGGGTTCCAGAACTTCACCGGCACCACCGAGGCAGACCTGCTCCGGCTCAACGTGGCGATCCCGCCCACGCCCGCGAATACGCCGCCCAGCCCGTACGGCATCCTCGGCGGCGACCTGGCGGGTTACCCGAACGGTCGGCGGCTCGCCGATGACGTCATCGCGATCTCGCTGCGCGCGGTCGCCGGTGCCGCACTGCCGCTCGTCGATCCGAGCTTCACTCCCGACGCCGCGGCCGCGGTACTCGTCGACGGCACGTCGAACACGAATCCGCCGCTGCACAACACGTTCCCGTATCTGGGCACGCCGGCCAGCGGGTACGCGTCGACGCCCGGCCATCCGCACACCTGAGCCATGAGCGACCACAACCACATCGCGGGTCAGGGCGCCGTCCTGGTCGACATCGGCGACGACGTCGGCGCCCTGATCGTGCACGTACCGATGCACATGGCGACGACCGAGATCGAGATCTGCCCGCTCGGCGAACCGCACGACGCAGCGCCGCGCTCGCACGTCGGGGTTCACGCCAGACCGGCCACGTCCGGTCTGACCGCGGTGTTCCCCGCCCTCCTCGACGGGGAGTACGAGCTGTACGTCAAGCCGGACGGGCCGCGGCAACTCGTCGCGCGGGTGCACGGCGGACGGGTGAGTGAGGTCACCTGGCCGCCGGGCTGATGATCTCGATTTCGGGATCCAGATCGCGTCAGCGGCCCACCGCTGCACGCAAGGCACGATAAGAATCGACCAACGTGCGTCGCTCCTCGCCGAGCAGCGGATCGGCGAGATCGCAGCCTGCGGCCACCCACTCGTCCGACAGTCGCATGGCTTCGACACGTAGCCGGGCCGCCTCCTGCACCGAGTTTTCGCTGACTGAGTAGACGTAGCTGTACAGGTGCGCCACGGAAGTGGTCAGGTCGTGCTCGCTGAGCTCGTTCTCGCGCTGGTGCAGCCGGTGGATGCGCCACCAGTCCACCTCGCGCCGAGATGCCTCGCAGGGATCGATCGCAAGCCCGCCGTCCTTGACCACCAGGGCGTAGAACCGGCGCATGTATTCGCGCGCCGCGTCCGGATCGTTGTCCGGGTACGGCGACCACTTCTGGTTGGCGCGCAACACGTACCACGCGCCGCGCAGGGTGCGCCGCCGTCCCATGCCGAATCCCTCGGCGACCAGCGTGATCGAGGCCGACAGCACGGTGCGCCAGTCGTGCCGGTAGTAGCCGACCCAGGCGTCGCACTCGCGCTCGCCGAGCCGGACCGGGTCGAAGCTTCGGACGCCCGGGCCGTCGACGATCCGAACGAGCACCACATGGCCCGCGTAGTGCACGATCCAGCCGAGCCCGCTGGCCTTGGTCGCGACGAGCTGCGGATCGGTCACCCGCAGGGTGCCCCCCAACCGCACCACCTGGGCCTCGCCGGCGGCGAGCACATTGCGCACCCAGTCGGAGTCGACTCCGTAGAGCACGGCAAGGGCCAGCCGGGTGCCGTGCCGGGCCGCGAACACCGGGGTGCGGTAGGTGCGACCCGTCCGACGACCGCGATGCACCACGACTGCCCACGGGGGCAGGTACGGCGCCCAGACGCCCTGCACCCGGTTGGTGACCACGCGGTTGAACGGCGCCAGCGCCCTCGGCAGTTTCACCTTTCGATTGTCGGTGCGTGATCGACCTATGACCACTACTTCGGCACTCGCCGTCGAGGTGGAGGCAGGGCAAGCCGGCTTCGACGCCGCGCGCCTTCGCCGGCGGCTCCGACCTCAAGCCGGTCACCGTGCCCGCGACCGAGCCGATCCGGGTGTGGCACCTGCTCACCCACACGTCCGGACGTTCGCAGCTGCGCCAGCTCGTCTACTCGGCCCTCGTCGAATAGAGGTCCCGAACCACCGAAGTCCGTGGAGGTTGTTGATCAGGTTCTCCTCCAGGATGTTCGGTTTGAGTCGCCTGAAGCGAACATTCTGGGTGCAAAAGTGATCATTTGCCGCGCGGTACAGGTCAGCGGGTGAGCCAGACGCGCCACAGCGCCGAGGGGTCGGACAGCGGGTCGCCGTGCACGAGGCTGAAATGCGCGGGACCGCCGACGGCCAGCCGCCCGGCGCCCGGGATACCGAGCAGGTCTCCCCCGCGCCAGGTCGCTGCGGCCAGCGCGACATGCGGTTCGAGGCCTGCGACCACCATGGCCTCGACCTCCCACGCGAGTTGGTTCGCGCGCAGCGATCCACCGCCGAAGTCGGAGCCCGCCGCGATCGCCACCCCGGCCTCGTGGGCGAGCCGCACGCTGTGCTCGGCCTGCTCCCGCCGTTGCGCCACGCGGCCCGCCCCCTCCGCGCTCGCGAACCGGTCGAGGTGGGTGGTCCGGGCGAAGGACTGCCAGGAGTGCAGCACCGCGAGCGTCGACACGAGCGTCACTCCGTTGGCCGCCAGGGATGCCGCAGCATCGGCGTCGAGCGCGAACCCGTGTTCGATGCTGTCGACACCGGCATCCGCCCCGACGCGGGCGCCGGCGAGGACGCCCGAGTGGGCAGCGACCTTGGCGCTGCGCGAATGCGCGAGTTCGACGGCAGCGCGCACCTCGTCGGTGCTGAACGGCGCGGCTTCGGCATCCGGGCCGTCGAGGTAGAGCTTGACGAGGTCGGCACCCGCGTCGAGTTGTTCGGCCACTGCGGGCAGGAGGTCGGCCCCGTGATCGATCTCGATCGCCAGCCCGTGCGGCAGCGAGCCGGTCCGGCTCACCCAGGTGCCGGCGGCGCGTACGTACGGACGGTCGGAATGGCCGGCCCACCGGTCGCGCAGGACCAGGCTCAGCGCACGTCCGTCCGCACCGCGCGGCGCTCCCACGTCGCGCGCCCAGCGGATGCCCGCCGCCACCATGGCCGCGCCGTTGTCCTCGCCGGTGTCGAGCAGGTCGGCGGACGGGTCGAAGCCGCGCTGCACCCACTGCGCACCGCCCGGCATGGACAGGTGCGCGTGGCAGTCGACGAGCCCGGGCACGATCGCCGCGCCGGATCCGTCGATGACCACGGCGTCGAGCAAGCCCGGGTCCGGGCCGGCACCGTCCGGCCACAGTCCGGCGATCCGATCGCCGTCCACCAGCAGCGTCGTGTCGTGCCGCAGAGAGCGGGACGTGCCGTCGGCCAGGGCCGCCCCGACAACCGCGACCCGCGCGGCGGACAGGCGCGACATCAGCCGCTGTAGTAGTCGGTCATGAGCCGCAGGCTCCACTCCGGTTCGCGCACGTTGCGGGGCAACAGCTGCGACTGCACCGGCTTGATATCGAGCACCGGAGTGCCGTCGACGGCGTCCAGACCACGTACCGACAGCCACGTGTCGCCCAGCTCGACGAGTTCGCAAGCGCTGACGGCGATCGGGTTCGGCCGGTACGGCCCGCGCGCGCCGAACACGCCGATCGGCGGCATGTCCGCACGTCCGCGCGCCGGGCGCAGGCCGGTGTACGAGTCGCGAGGGGCAGCGCGGTCGAACCAGAACAGGACGTCGACGTGCGAGAAGTCGGCGAGGCCGACAAGGCTCTGCGTGCCGAGGCTTTCGACGAGTTCGATTCGGGCGACGACCTCGCCCCATCCGGTCGTGTTCTCGGGGTCGTTGCGCGGCGAGCGGACCGTGCCGACGGGCTCGAGCTGCATCGGCCAATCATGTCCCATCCGCTCTGTTGTGCCGACCCGTGCCGACCCGCGCCGTAGCCTGGCGATCATGAGCGTGCTGTCCGACCTCGGCGTCGACCTGCCCGTCATCGCCGCGCCGATGGCCGGTGGCGCGAGCACGTCCGACCTCGTGCTGGCCGCCGCGGGCGCCGGCTCGATCGGGTTCGTCGCTGCCGGGTACAAGACCGCGGCCACGCTGCAGCAGCAGATCGACGCTGTGCGGTCGGCGCCGTTCGGCGTGAACGTCTTCGCGCCGAACCCGGTGCCGGTCGACCGGGTGGCGTTCCGCAACTTCGCCGACGCGCTGCGGCCGGAGGCCGAACGGTACGGGCTCGAGCTCGGTGCCGAACCCATCGAGAACGACGACGAGTGGGCGGCGAAGCTGGACGTGCTGTTCAGCGCTCAGGTGCCGCTGGTGAGCTTCACCTTCGGCGTGCCGTCACCCGCGGTGATCGCCCGGTTGCGTTCGGCCGGCACGGTGGTGGCACAGACCGTCACCTCCGCCGACGAGGCGCGGTTGGCCGCCGATGCCGGTGTCGACCTGCTCGTCGTGCAGGCGTCGGCGGCCGGAGCCCACTCGGGGACGTTGACCCCGCAGCACCTCCCGCCATCGACGCCCTTGGTGGATCTGCTCGCCCAGGTCGCCGACGCGGTGAGCCTGCCGCTGATCGCCGCGGGCGGGCTGGCCACGCCGGACGAAGTCGCGGCCGCGCTGGGCCGGGGCGCGACAGCCGCGATGGTCGGCACGGTGTTGCTGCGGTCGGACGAGAGCGGCGCGTCGGCGACGCACAAGGCCGCCCTCGCCGATCCCGGTCGCACCAGCACGGTCGTCACCCGGGCGTTCACCGGCCGTCCGGCCCGTGGACTACGGACGTCCTTCATCGACCACTACGACCCGATCGCACCGTCCGGCTATCCCGCCCTGCACTATCTGACCAGCCCGCTGCGCTCGGCGGCCTCAGCCGCCGGTGACGCGGAGCGGGTGCACCTGTGGGCGGGGACGGGCTGGCGGCACGCAAGCGAGGAACCGGCCGCCGAGATCCTCAGCAGGCTGGCCGGTTGAGCTAGCGGTCCTCGTCGAGCCAGAAGTTCGGGTTCGGCTCGCCCGCCGCGTAGTACCGGTGCCAGGCCGGACCGAAGGTCGCGCCCAGGTGCCCGTTGAGCCACGACCAGTCACCGTGCACGACCCGTCCCAGGGCCTCCTCGCGCTCGGCGAAGGTGCGGAACAGCGTCGACTCGTTGATCGGCTCCTCGATCCGCACCCCGGCCGCCCGGAACGAGTACAGCACCGCGGTGTTGAGCTCGACCGCGGCCCGCATCTGCCAGAAGTTCGTGCGGGACGAGGTGTCCAGGCCCATCTGCTCGGCGACCACCGGCAGGGCGTCGTAGCGGTCGGTGTCGCCGAAGTTGCGGGTGGCGATCTCGTCGACGAGGTAGAAGCCGTTGAACGGCGCACACGAATAGTTCAGTCCGCCGATCCGCAGCCGCATGTTGCTGATCGCAGGCACGGCGTGCCAGCGCAGCCCGAGCGAGGCGAACCAGGAGAGCTCGGGATGGCTGATCGGCACCTCGAGCACTGCATCGGACGGGACCGGCACCAGGCGCGCGTTCTCGTCCCGGGTCTCGATCAGCCAAGGCAGCACGTCGAACGCGGACCGCGGCTGTGGCGGCACCCATCCGCGCGCGACGAGCTCGGCGGTGAATGGGACGTAGCGCGGGTCGCCGAGCAGCGCGCCGCCCGCGCGGCGGTAGCCGGCGTAGCGGATCAGCTGGTCGTTGTGAATGCGGGCGAAGGCGCCGCGCTCGTCGTCGGCACGGAAGACCGTGATGGTCGAGCGGATGCGGCCCTCGTTGCCGGCGAACCGCAGGTGCTCGACCAGCTCGCGGGCGATACCGGCGACGGACGTGACCGCACGCGCGTCACGCACGACGAGCGATTGCCAGCGCGCCCGCCCGATGCAGCGCACCGACTGGCGCCAGGCGACCCGCGCTCCGTGCTGCAGTTCCTCGAAGGTCTGCGTGTAGCTGCCGGTCTCGGCGACCTGGGCTTTGATCTGTCCCCAGCGGGCTTCGAGGTCACCCCAGCGCGGATTCTCCGCGTGGGCCGTCTCGAGAAATTCACGCGCTTCGTCGAGGTCGATCCCGCTACCCGGCTCTGGCACACCGGGGGAGGCCGGATCGACGTCGACCCAGGGCGGGGGCGTCATCGAATGGGGGCAGGTCATACGGGGGAACCTCCGCGCTGCGGGACCGGCTCCCGCATGCAGCATCCATGTATACCCCCCCGCACACTGCTCCAATCAACCTGCGACGCCGCGTACCGTGCGTTTCGTGAAGTGCGCGTTGGTCACAGGTGGGTCGCGCGGCATCGGTGCCGCCATCGCTGCGACCCTCGCCGGTGCCGGGCTGCGCGTGGCCGTACATGCCGGCCGGGACACCGACGCAGCCAGCGCCATCGCGGCCGCGCTGCCCGGGGCCGGGCACGTGGCGGTGACCGGCGACCTGTCCGATCCGGCACAGTGTGTACGGGTGGTGGAACAGACCGTGGCCGCGCTCGGCGACGTGGACGTGCTGGTCAACAACGCCGGTCTGTTCGAAGCCCACCGCATCGACGAGGTCGACTACGCCGCCTGGCAGCGCGCTTGGCAGGACACCCTCGCGGTGAATCTGCTCGGCCCGGCGAACCTCGCCTGGCAGGTCGTCGATCACCTGCGCCGGCGCGCGTCCGGGCCCGCCGGTGCGCGCCTGATCGCAGTGGGGTCGCGGGGGGCCTACCGCGGCGAGCCGAACACGCCGGCGTACGGGGCGAGCAAGGCAGGTTTGCACGCGATGACCCAGTCGCTGGCCGTCGCGCTGGCACCGTACGGGATCGTGTGCACGGCGGTGGCGCCCGGCTTCGTCGAGACCGACATGGCCCGGGCGGTGCTGGACGGCCCGGACGGTGACGCAGTACGGGCGCAAAGCCCGTTCGGACGGGTGGCCACCGCACCCGAGATCGCCGCCGTGGTCGCCTGGCTCGCCACGACGGCGCCGGAATGGGTCAGCGGCACGGTGATCGACGCCAACGGCGCCTCGTACTTGCGCTGAACGCGAACGACCCTGGCCCCGCCCGGGCATCGCGCAGCATGCTGACCGGGTGGCCTACGACCCGTTCCGCGCCGGCCCGCGGTCGGTCTCGACGCACACCGTCCTCGTGCACGACGAGGTTCGTGATCGCGCCTTCCCAGTCGAGATCTGGCAAACCGACTCGGTTGTCGACGTCCCGCTGATCTGCTTCTCACACCACAGCGGCGGCAACCGTCGATCAGCAGGTTTCCTGTGTAGTCATCTTGCAAGCCACGGCTATGCCGTTGTCGCCCTCGACCACAGCGAAGTCGTCGCACCGAGCCAACCGCAGCCCGGCGAGACCGCGACGCAGCGGCAGGAACGGGTCGACCGCATCGTCGCCGATCGCGTGCCGGACGCGCGCCTTCTGCTCGACACCGCCTCCGCGAGGTTGGAGCCGACCACGGTCGGCATGGTCGGCCACAGCTTCGGCGGCTGGACCGCGCTGCGCTTCGCCGACGAGGACGAGCGGATCGACGCTGTCGTAGCGATCACTCCGGGCGGTGCGTCGGCGCCGCGGCCCGGTGTGCTCGTCGCGCCGCTCTACCCGACGCGGGCCGTCCCGACGCTGTTCGTCGCCGCCGAGCACGACGTGCCCATCCCGCCCGTGCACGTGCGTGACGTGTTCGAGCGCACGCCCGGTGCCACGTCGATGTGCACATTGCACAACGCCGATCACATGCACTTCGTCGACGACATCGCCGAAGAACACGAGGCGATGCGCACGATGACACTCACCGGTGATGCGGCCTGGATGCCGGCGGCGATGCGGCCGATCACCGAGCTGTGCCCCGCCGAACAGGCACATGCGTTCGCCCGGGCCGTCACCCTCGCGCACTTCGACGCGACGCTGCGCGCCGACGACGCAGCCACGTGCTTCCTGACCGACGACCTGCAGCGCAGCCTCGCCGAACGCGGCATCGCGGCCGACGTCGAGGCACGCAGAGAGTCCTCACCGCTCGAGCGTGGCGATGATGCGCGCGCGCAGCTCCTGCGGCTTGATCACCGCGTCGACCGACCCGACCTCCACCGCGCGGTGGATGCTGTGGATGCGGTCGAACTCCGTGGCGACCTCGCCGAGTTTCTCCGCCCGGACGGACGCGCGTACCTCCGCCAGCTGTGCCGCCACCGGTGCGCGCGCGGCCTCGTCGGCCGAGCGCAGCGCCCGCTGCAGATCGCGCACCCGCGAGTCGCTGTCGGTGCGCGTGTCGACTTCGGCGGCGAACACGACCGCCGCAGCCGGCGCGCCGCCGATCACCGACGCGAACGATCCTTCGACGGCGAGCACCGTCATCTGCGGGTTGAGCGCCTTGGAGAACACGACGAACGCGCCGCCGTGGTAGCGCGAGATCACGCAGAACACGATCGGCCCGTCGAAGTTGACCACGGCCCGTCCGATCTCGGCGCCGTACTCGAGTTGCAGGTTGCGCATCGAGTCCGGCGACCCGTCGAAGCCGGACAGGTTCGCGAGTACGACCAGCGGGCGGTTCCCGCTGGCGGCATTGATCGCACGCGCGGTCTTCTTCGACGAGCGCGGGAACAACGTGCCGGCGGTGTAGGTGTCCGGACCGTCCGTCGGCGGGAAGCCGCGGCGCGGCACCGTCCGCGACTCGATTCCCAGCAGACACACCGGAATGCCGCCGAGGTGCGCGTCGAACACCACTGCGGTGTCGGCATCGGCCATGCCTGCCCACCGCTCGAGCGTCGCATGGTCCTGGTCGGCCACAGCCCGCATCACGGTTCGGATGTCGAAGGCCTTCTTACGGTCCGGGTTGGTCGCCGCCGAGAAGATGTCGCCCACCGTGGTGAACTCGCTGTCGGGGATGTCGTGCGGCATCGTGGTGATGTCACGGTCGGACGGGTCGGAGGTCGACACCCGCCGCGGCCCGGATTCACCCGGTGCGATGTAGGCGTGCTCGTAGTGCGCCATTACGACGTCGCGGGCACTCTTCAGGTCCGGCGCCCAGTACTGGGCCTGACCGTTGGGGCCCATCACCCGGTCGTAGCCGCCGATGCCGTAGTTGTCCTCGGCCGACACCCCACCGGAGAAATCGAGCGACTGCTTGCCGGTCAGCACCATCGCACTGTCCGGGGTCATGACGAGAATCCCCTTGGTGTGCATGAGCATCGTGGCTTCGGCGTTCCAGTATGGCTGTGCACCGACGTTGATGCCGGCCACCACGATGTTGATCTCGCCGCCTGCCTGGGTGAACTCGACGATGCGCTTGAGCGCCCGGGCCACCCAGTCCATGTTCTCGGTGCCGGAGTTCATCGCGATGCGCGCACCGGCCGACAACGCGTACCACTCGATGGGCACCTGCATCGACTCGGCCAGATCGAGCGCGGCAATCACCCGCGCGCACTCGGCTTCGGACAGCGCGCCGAGCGAGCGCGTCGGATCGCCGCTCAGCAGCACCCGGGTGATGCCCTCCGGGTGCGACTTGGTCGGCGTAGTCACGACGCCGACGATGATGCCTGCCTTGTTCAGCCCGTACGGTCGGTCGACCGAGACGAGCCTGCCGGCGTCGTCGAGGTCGTACTCGACGACCCATCCGCCCTCCCCCGCGACCACCGAGTGGATCTCGTACGGGTAGACGGTGTTGCGGCGCCGGGCACGCACCACCTTCTGCGCGTAGTCGTCCATCGGCTTGAGCCGATCGGTCGGCGGCGGCCCGACGGAGAACTGAACGCCGGCACCGGGCTGGTAGTAGAACCGCCCGGCCACCGGCACGAAGTCGCCACCGGGCATCGCGACCCGTCCCTGGGCGAGCACCTCGTCGATCCCGGCGCCCGCCGTGATCGGCGCGATGTTGCGCCGCAACGAGATCAACTGATCGAGTTCGGCCTCGATCGGCGGCCAGATGTGCACCCACACGTGGTTCATGTCGAGTGCCACCTGCCGCGTCGCGCGCAACGCCCGCGCACGGCGGATGCCCTCGACGCAGTTGGCGATCGCCCGCTCGACCTGCGGCAGCGAACTGACCCGGTCGTCCTCGTCACGCACGACGGCGAGTTCACGCACCTGCGTCAGTGCCACGAGCCGCTGATCGGCCTCGTTGTCCTTCGCGATGCAGTGGTACAGCAGCACATCCTCGGGCGCGTCGAGACGGGTGATGTCGAAGTCGCGCAGCCGCCACAGGTCCAGGCGTCGACCCACCATCGGGTGCAGACCACGCACGATGTCGTCCTCGATCAACGAGCCGTCGCGCGGACGGAACGTGAAGTATGAAACCGGGCTGCCGCTGCAGCAGATGCCGACCGCCACGCGGCGCACTTCGTGGGCGAACGGGATCGTGCCGAGCTTGGCCAGCAGCGCGTCCGCGCACTCGTCCGGGTCGCTCGGGGCGTCCGGGTAGGCGAGGTAGAGATCCACGACGCCTTGCTGCTCAGGTCCGCGGGCCGTCACCTGCGCACTGATCGCCCGACAGAGCGAACTCGTCTCTTCCAGTTCGGCGAAGGTGCCCTCGCTCGACACGAGATGGGTCGGACGGCCGTCGAGCACGTAGTCGGCGACGGTAATCGGTGGTCCGTCGATCTGCAGCGAGCGCAGATCCTCGAGGGCGTACTCGCGGTAGTGCCGCCGGATCAGCACCTCGAGCAACGGTTCGTGCGCGGGCACACCGTCCTGCAGCCGCTCGCTCAGGAAGCTGACGATGCGCTCGGGGATCGCGGCGAGCGCGTCCATGCGTTCGGCGCGATCGGGAGCATCCGGGTGCGCGGCGAGGTACTCGACCTCGGTTGGAACCCCGGCCAGCGCATCGGCGCGCTCGCGGTCCACGACCGGTTTGTCGAACCAGCGGAACCGCACGCTGCGGGCCAGATCACCGACGGCCGGGAAGCGCAACTGGGTGGCCAGAACCAACCGGTCGAGCAGCTCACGGACCTGCACGGCGCGGTCGTCGTCGGGCGCCGGCTCGGTGTGCCAGCGCTGCAGGATGGCTGCGACGATCGCCAGATCCGGCGCCGAGCGTTGCTGGGCGAGGAAGATGCGGAACACCGCGCCTTCCAGGTCGGGTGTGCGCTCGAGATCGGTGACTCCGTAGTGCGCGAGCACGCTCTTGATCTTCGTGGTGAACAGCTCGGGCAGTGCGCTGCGCTCGATGTCCAGGCTCTGCAGGTAACTGTGGAAGTACTCGCGCGGGCTGTGCACGCGTAGTTCGGTCCGAGCCTCCTCGTCCGCGGGGCGGTTGCGGCTCAGCTCGGAGAAATCGGCAAACACGCTGAGCAGCTCGATCTCGCCGCACAGCACGTCCTCGCCGCGTTCGGCCGCCGCGTCACGGTGCAAGAGGTAGCGCTGCAGCGTCGCACCGTCGTCGCTCGGGTCGACGTCGTAGCCGAGCAGCACCGCGTTCAGATCGGCAAGCGCGCCGTCGGGCTCGTCGATCGGCTCGGGCAGTTCGAGCTCAACCTCCGCCGTCGACGCAGCCTCCGCCGCCTCGCCCTTCGGCTCCAGTCGGATCAGCGGCGCGCCGGTCTCGACCTGACTGCCGGTCGACACGTGCAGCTCGCGCACCGTCGCAGCGAACGGCGCGTTCAGCCGCGTCTCCATCTTCATCGACTCGAGCACGAGCACCGGCGCGCCCGCAGCGACCTCGGCGCCGACGGCGACCGGGGTCGCGACGACGAGCGCCGGCGCGGGCGAGCGCAGCACGCCGCCTTCGTCGCGGCTCACCCGGTGCGCGATGCCGTCGACCTCGACGAAATGGACGGGTCCATGGGTGGCGGTCAGAACACGGTACGTGCGCCCGGACACCACGACGCGGGCGTGATGGGTCCCCAGCCGGTAAACGGTCGCGTTCACGTCGTTGCGGCTGCCATTGTTCGTGACGGTGACGCGGAACCGCTGCGCTCCGATGCGCGACACCCCCACCTTGAAGCTCTGTCCGCGCAGCTTGAGGTCGACCGGACGGGCGACCCGGTGCTGCACCTGCGGACGGCCCCCGCGCGCGGTCTCGAGCAGCCGGGTGATCTCGACCTGCTCGTCGTCCTCGTAGGCCTCGATGCCCGCCACGACGAGCGCGACGCCAGAGTTCCGGTCGGCGACAAGCCGGCCCTGCGCGCGCACCCGGTCGATCCAGCCGGTGTCCGCGCTGGCGTCGAGCACCTCGGGCTGGTCGAGCAGGTCGAGGATGAAGCTCTTGTTCGTCGCTCCGCCCTCGATGACGACGGCGGTCTCGGTGACCGCGCGACGCAGCCGCGCCAGGGCTTCCTCGCGGGTGCGTCCGGTGGCGATGATCTTCGCGATCATGGAGTCGAAGTCGGCCGGGATCGTGTCGCCCTCGCTGACCCCGGTGTCCACCCGGATGCCTGGCCCGCTCGGCAGTTCGAGCAGCTCGATCCGTCCCGGCGACGGCGCGAAATCCCGGTCGGCGTCCTCGGCGTTCAGCCGTGCCTCGACGGCGTGGCCCACCTCGGGTGGCTTGGCCCCCTCGAGCCGTCCCCCGGAGGCGACGTGGAGCTGCAGCCGGACCAGGTCGGTGTCGGTGGTGATCTCGGTGATCGGGTGCTCGACCTGCAGCCGGGTGTTCACTTCGAGGAAGGCGAAGGTCTTCTCGTCCGGGTGGTAGAGGAATTCGACGGTGCCGGCGCCGCAGTAGCCGACGGCCTGCGCGAGCCGCTCGGCCGACGCCTTGAGCTCGTCGGTCTGTTCGGGGCTCAGCAGCGGCGAGGCGGACTCTTCGATGACCTTCTGGTTGCGGCGCTGCACCGAGCAGTCGCGCACACCGAGCGCCCACGCCGTGCCGTGACTGTCGGCGATCACCTGCACCTCGACATGCCGCGCGCCGGTGACCAGCCGCTCGAGGAACACGACGTCGTTGCCGAACGCGCGTCCGGCCTCGTCGCGGGTGCGCTGGTAGGCCTCGCGCAGCTCGTCCTCGCTGTTGATCACCCGGATCCCGCGGCCGCCGCCGCCTGCCGTCGCCTTGAGCATCAGCGGGTAGCCGATCGAGCCGGCGGCCTCGACGGCCGCCTCGAGCGTGTCGACCGAGCCGCGGCTCCACGGCGCGACGGGGACGCCGACCTGTTCGGCGATCAGCTTCGAGCCGACCTTGTCGCCGAGCTTGCGCATCGCCTCGCCGGACGGGCCGATGAAGGTGATGCCGAGCCGGGTGCACAGCTCGGCGAAGTTCGGGTCTTCGGCGACGAAGCCCCAGCCCACCCAGACCGCGTCGGCGCCGGTCGCGAGCAGCGCGGTCTCGAGCAGGTCGTGATTCAGGTACGGACGCTCCGCGGCCGGGCCGAGCGGGTAGGCGAGGTCCGCCTCGCGGACGAACATGGCCGCGGGTTCGGCGTCCGAGTAGAGCGCGATGGTGCGGATCGGGTCGGCACGGCGGGTCTCGGCATTCAGGTCGCGCACGGCATGGATGAGCCGCATGGCGGCCTCCCCGCGGTTGACGATGGCGATTCGCCGGATGGCGGGACGTTCCGAAGCTCCGTTGCTCGACTGCATGCCCTTGAGCCTGCCCTGTCCGTACCGTTACTGGCGAGTCACCCCGTCATCGTGTCTCGCGTGTCTTGCCGGTAGCGCGGCATCATCTGTTCAACCACGCGCCGAGCGCCCAGGGAGGGTGAACGATGTTCGAGTCGCTACCACCGCTGGACCCCGCAGTGCAGTCCGCGTACCTGGCCCGGCTCGGTGTCGAGGCGCTGGATGTGCAGCCGCCATCGGCGCAGGCTTTGCGGCGGGTCGCCGAGCGCCACGCCGAGCGGGTTGCTTACGAGACGCTGTGGATCCAGGCCGGTGGGCGGTGGGGCATCGCGCCGGCCGAGTCGGCCGCCCGGGTCGCCTACACCGGACGCGGCGGCTACTGCTTCCACCTCAACGGCGCGCTCGGGCTGTTGCTGCACTCGCTGGGCTACGCCGTGCGCGCCCATGTCGGCGGGGTGCACGGCACGCCCGAGCACGATCCCGACGCCGCGGGCAACCACCTTGTCCTCACCGTCACGGGGTTGCCGGACGAGACGAATCCGGCCGGCACCTGGTACGTGGACAACGGCCTCGGCGACGCGCTGTACGACCCGCTGCCGCTCGTGGCGGGTGCGTACCCGCAACCTCCGTTTCGGCTGACCCTGCAGCGGCTCGGCGAGGACGGCTGGCAACTGCAGCACGATCCCGCGGGCGGCTTCGATCACATGATCTGGACGGACGCGATCGCGCAGCGCAGCGACTTCGAAACCAAGCACACGTTGCTGTCGACCTCGCCGGACTCGGGCTTCGTCCAGGTCCCGATGGCCGAACGCCGCGACGCCACCGGCGTGGACGTGATCCGGGGCCTGGCGCGAAGCCGGATCGGGGACGGCGCGTTCAACGCCGAGCCGGTCACCGTCCGACAGGCCTGGTTCGAGCTGCTCGCAGACGACTTCGGCATGCGCCTTGACGGGACTCCCCCGGAGGCACGCGAGCGGCTGTGGGCGGCGGCCGTGGCGGCGCAGCGACGCTGGGAAGCCACTCGCATCACCTGAGACCGACGCGCCGGGCAGGCATCGCGCTCGACATCTGGCACACCTAGGCGTCATGTCGTCGGGACAGGGGCGGACGTCGCCGCTGCATCGGCGGCCTTCGCGCACCGCGCCGCAGCCCGCCGGTGCCCGGCCGACGCGAACTGCTCAGCCGCACGCGCGAACAACGTCGCCGCTTCATCCGGTTGCGCTTCGGCCGTGGCCAGGTGCGCGCGCGCTTCGTGCACCGCTGCCGGCCAAGCGTCGCCCTGCCATCGTCCGGCGGATCCCTCGGCAACCTGCAGGTATCCCCGTGCCGTGTCGAGATCGCCTACCTCGGCGCAGGCGATCGCGGCCGGTACGGCCAACATGACCGCGCAGAGCGGGCACTGGTCGGTCTCACCGATCGTGGCCTCGGCGAGCTCGACCACGGCGCGCGCCTCGCCCGGGGTGTCCGCCGCCGTGATCATCGTGCCGTAGATGCGCTGCAGCAGGTGTCGGCTGATCACCGACCAGCGGGCGAGCGGCAGGGCTCGTTGCAAGAGCTCCCTGGCACTTGCACGGTCGTCGCGGGCGAGATGCACCTCGGCCAACCGCTGCAGGGCATGGGCTTCCCCGGCCGAGGCATCGACCTCGCGGTGCAGGTCGAGGGCTTCGAGAAGGTCGCGCTCGGCCCGCTCGAGGTCGTCCATGAACAACGCCGCCTCCCCGGCCAGCGCCGTCGCGAAGGCAACCCCGCGCAGCGCGCCGGCCTCGGTCGCGGACTGCCGCAGCGCTTCCGCCTGCTCGATCACCTCGGTGTACGGGACCGGACCGTAGAGCATGTACTCCGCGACGCACAGGTGCGCATCGAACAGCACGGCGGCGAGGCGCCGCTTGCCCTGGGTACGGCGCAGTTCCATCCGGAACCGCTCGAACCACTCCCCGCGTTGGTGCGCGATGAGCCCTTGCAGGTTGACGAGGTCGACCAGGTGCCACGGGTCGTCGGGCGAGTGCAGCAGTTCGCGCGCCCGACCGGTGATCTCCCAGGCACGATCGATGTCGCCGGACAGGTACGCGAGCGTTCCCTGCGCGCGCAGGACCGACGCGTCGGCAGCGTCGCCGTCGACCGAGAGTCCTGCCAACGCCGCGCGCGCCGACTCCAGGTCTCCGCCGAAGGCAGCCGCCCGGGCAAGTCGGGCACGGACCATCCGGTTCTGGGTTCCGGTGGTGACCGCCGCTGCCTCCTGGTACGCAGCCACGGCGTCGGGATCGCCGAGCGCCAGGAGCAGGTCTCCGCGTCGCGCCAGCAAGGTCGCCAGCTCGTCCCCGCCTGCGTGCGGTCGCACCGCGTCGAGCAGCGTAAGGGCATCGCGGTAGGCGCCGAGCGCTCCGGCCGTTTCGACGGCGGGAAGTGCGTAAGGGACTGCCTTGTTCGGCAGTGCGGCCTTGAGGTACTGCCAGGCCACCCGCCCCGGCGCGGCGTTGGTGCGCACGAGCGCCTCCGCGACGGCGCGGCGCGCAGCCGGCCCATGGTGCGGTGGCAGCGCTTCGAGCAGCGCCTCGCGGACGAGCGGATGCCGGAACCGGTACCGAGGTCCGTCCGGCGCGACGAGCTTGGCTTCGATCGCCTGCTCCAGGTGGCGGTAGGCGTCGTTCTCGGCCGCGTCGGCGCACGCCAGTAGCTCGTCGGCGGTGAAGGTGGCGCCGAGCAGTGCGACGCGTTGCAGCGTGGCGCGAGCAGGAGCCGACAGGGTCGCGAAGGCGGCCGGCCCACGCCGGTCGGCACGGCTCGCCGCCTCGACGATCGCGAACGGCAGGCCGCCGCTCAACGTCCAGATCTTCCTGGCGGCATCCGTGGACAGATCCGGGAACCGGTCTGCGAGCAGGTGCATCGTCTCTGCTTCGGTCAGGTCTCGTAGCGGCACGCGCGTCCCGGCCCCGCGGGCGACGAGACTCTCGGCGATCTCGATGAACGCGGGGTCATCGCTCGCGCGATGCGCCGCGACAATGAGCACCGGCTCGCTCACCGCGCAGCGCGACAGGTAGTGCAACAACCGCAACGAGGCCTGGTCGCTCTCGTGGAGGTCGTCGACCACTAGCAGCAGTCCGCGTCCGGCTGCTGCCAGCCGCAACAACTCGGCGGCAGCCACGAACAGCCGCTGATGGGACGATTCGCCGGTCCACGCCATTTCCCGGCCGGACAGGGCGCGGTCCAGTTCGGTGCGCAGTGCGTCGGCCAAGCCGTCGAGCAGGGCCGGGTGCTTGCGGCACAGGTCGGCGAAGCTTTCCAGGACGGCCGCGTACGGCCACGGTCCCTCGACCGCCGACGCGCTCCCACGTCCCGTTCGGAAGCCGCGCTGCTCTGCGAGGTCGATCGCACGCTCGAGTACGGCTGTCTTGCCGATGCCGGGAGGTCCAGTCACCAGCACCGTCCCGCCGTGGCCCTGCACCGCTTGGTCGATCTGCCGACGGAGGACGTTGCGGATGTCGCTGCGTCCGACCAATGGCCGGCGGGGCTGCGGTTCGGACGCACTCGCACCCCGTACGGCCGTCTCGAGCCGAGACCGGAGCTGTTTCGCCTCGTTGCTGGGGACAACTCCGAGCTCGCGGTGCAGGGCCTGTTCCATCCGCTCGAGCTGACGCAGCGCCGCGCGGAAGTCGCGCTGATCAGCCAGGCCGCGCACCAGCTCCAGGTGCGCCTGCTCGTCCGCGGGATTCTCGCGCAGCACCGCTTCCCACTGGCCGGTGAGGCGCAGCAGCTCCACGTGCAGCAGCCGGGTCGCGTCCCGGGGCTGCTCGGCCCACGGCGCGAACACGTCGTCCGGCAGCAGCGGTCCTCCGTAGAGCGTGAGCGCCGCGGTCGCGGCCGGTGCGGACCCCTCACGTACCGCGCGCTCGCCGCGCGCCCGGAACTCGGTGACGTCGACATCGACCTTGTCGTGCAGCCACAGCATCTCGTTGCCGGTCCCGAGCGTGGTGTCGCCGAGCGCCCGGCGCGCGTAGTACGCCGCCTTGTGCAGCCGGGGCGCGGCCAGGGACGGTTCGATGCCCGGCCAGAGCTGCTCGAAAACCTGTTCGCGGTGCAGTCGGCGACCATCGGCCAGCGACAACAGCTTCACCAGGGCCGCTGCATGACGGCGCGCCCAGGCAGACTTCGGGACGGCAGCGCCGTCAACGACTGCCTGGAATCCTCCGAGCAGGATCAAGCGCACGGTCACGACGGCCGGACCTTTCCCCGAGCTGGCGTGGCCACAACGCTATCCCAGCGTCGTAGCCGCACAGCTCGTCCGTAGACATGAATTAGCTGCTTCCGAGCCGCCGTCAGTGCACGGCGCGCAGCGGCGCGCGACCTCTTGCATCGTCCTGTTCATCCGTCGGACGGAGGTTCACCCCGCTGCCCGCCAGGAGCATGCCCGCGGCGGTAGAAACCCAAAGTTCGCCGGCGTCGGCGGCGTGCGCTATCTCTACGGCGAGTCGCACCCCCGGTCCGCCCACCACCAGGGAGTCGCGGTCGACTTCGGCGATCGACACTCCGGCCCTCGCGAGCGTGTGCAGGCTCGCCAGGCCGCACCGAACCGCCGTCGCGGGTCCGTCGAAAAGGACGACACGGTGACCGTCCGGCGTGGCACGCAACCGCCCCCCGCGTGCGACAAGAGACTCGATGACGGGCGTGCCCGATTCGCCGGCGACGGCGACCACCGCTGCCAGCGCGAGCGACGGGCCCTCGGTGGTGTGCACTTCGCCGAGGAATGCGTCGATCTCGTCGAGAATCTGGTCCGGGTTGCCGCACGGCAGGTGGTCAGCGCCCTCGAGCACGCGCAACGTCGCCGTCGGCAGGTGTTCGGCGAGGTAGCGGGCCCCGCCGACGTTCACCAACGCGTCCGCCTCGCGGTGCAGCACCAGCGTCGGCACGCGCACCGCGCCGAGCACGTCGCGCACATCGACCGCCGAGTTCATGTCCATGAGCGCGCGCACCGTGGACGGGGTCGCGGCGGCCCGCATGCGATGCGCCCACCAGCGCTGCATGGCCGGGTCGCCGGAGGGGCAACGCCGCAGCAGGTCGGCCTCCCAGTTCCACGCGTCGACCAACCAGTCGGTATAGCTCTGGCGCTCCTCGCCGGTCGGCGCCCACGGATAGCCCGCCGCCCTGAGCCTTCGGGCGTAGCTGCCGTAGAGGATCAACGACGAGACCCGCTCGGGGTGGGTGGCCGCCATCAGGATCGCCATCGGGCCGCCCTCGGAGTAGCCGCAGAGCACCGCGCGGCGTGAGTCGACGGCGTCCATCACCGCCAGGACGTCGTGCATCCGCGTCTCCAGGTCCGGAAGCCCCTGCGGCCGGTCCGACATGCCCGTTCCTCGCTTGTCGAAGCGGATCAGCCGCCCGCACGCGCCCAGCCGCTCGAGAAAATGAGCGTGCCGCGGATCGGCCCAGTCCAACTCGAGATGAGAGACGAAGCCGGAGATCAGCACGATGTCGACGTCGTCCGCGCCGCCCCCGCTGACCTGGTAGGCGATGTGCAGGCCGTCGCTGACGGTGTACCGGATCGGTGCGCTCATGCCGTCGGGCTCGCGATCAGCGCCTGTCCGCTCGTCCGGTGCGTCGGCGCCGATCTCGGCGACGAACCGATAGCCGCGGCTGTGCACGGTGCGGATCAGTCGCTGTGCGCGGCCGTCATCGCCCATCGCCTTGCGCGCCTGTTTGATCCGGCTGGTGACCGCCGCCTCGGTGACGAACCGGCCGCCCCACACGGCGTCCATGAGTTCCTGCTTGGGCACGACCCGGTCCCGGTGCGAGACGAGGTAGGTGAGCACGTCGAAGGTTTGCGGTTCCATCGCGACGACCCGGCCGTGGCGACGCAGCTCGAACAACGTCGTGTCGAGCACGAGGCCGTCGTCGAACGCCAACGCCACGTCTGGATGGTTGCACAGCGCATCTCCAACGGACCTCCACATCTTCGCCAAGTTCTGCGGGTTCTCGCCGCGCACAGTCATGGCACGAGACGAAAGGACGCCGCCATGACCACGCAGCACCCGAAAATCCCTGCACCTTCCCTGGAACGACAGCGCGGGAAGGCCCAGGGAAGGCCGGGCCTGCAGGGTGCTCACCCATGACCAGTCCAGAACCCGGCACGAGCGCGAGCCGCACCCGAACCGTCAGCGCACAGGACATCGAGCTGTTCACCGCGATGACCGGCGACCGCAATCCCATCCACTACGACGCCGAGGTCGCCGGCAGCAGCCGGTTCGACGGGATCGTCGTCCAGGGCGGGGTCACCACCGGCTTGCTCAACGCGCTGGTTGCCGAACAGCTCCCCGGGCCGGGAAGCGTGTTCCTCGAAGTGTCGTGGCAGTTCCGGGCGCCGGTCCGTCCCGGTGACGTGCTCACCGCTGAGGCGACCGTGACAGCCGCCCGCACCGACAAACCGGTGACAACGCTCGCCACCCGCATCACCAACCAGGACGACCTCGTCGTGCTCGACGGCTCTGCCGTCGTCTGGCGCGACCCGAACGTCGCCGCGCGATTCGCGACGGCGAAACCCGTAGGGACCACCAACTGAGCGTCTCTGCACCCACCACAACGGCCGGATCCCCGGCCGATCCCAAGGAGGAAGCATGACCAGCACTACCGCACGCGCGCCGCGCAACGGAGTGGACACGCCGACGCTGTTCGCCACCCTCGACGCCGTCAAGGGCCAGAACGAGATCGCCAAGTTCCAGTTCCGAGCCAGCAACAGCTGGGTCTCGGGCACGCACAGCCGCTCCAAGGCGTCCGGCTTCTACGGCGCCATGCAGGAAATGGAGCACAAGCACGAGACCGTGGTCGAGTTCGATCACCCGACCGTTCTCGTCGGCACGGACAAAGCGCCCACGCCGGTGGAGTACCTGTTGCATGCGATCGCCGCCTGCCTGACCGCAGGCATCGCCAACATCGCCGCCGCACGCGGTGTCGACCTGACGAAGGTGACATCCACCGTCGAAGGCGACATCGACCTGCTCGGGATCCTCGGGCTGTCCGACGGATCGGTCCGCAACGGCTACGAGCAGATCCGGGTCTCGTTCCACGTCGAGGGCGGCGCCGACGACGAGACGCTGCGCAGCATTGTCGAGCAGTCCCGTCGCCGGTCGGCCGTCTACGACGTGCTGACCAATGGAACACCCGTCGTCATCGACGTCGCGACGGGCTGAGCGGCCGCTGAAGCTGGACAGCCGCCGAACCTGCCCGGCCGGCCGTACCTGCGGTCGGCCGGGCACGGAGGGATCGTTATGAACAAGATCGACACCGTCGTGATCGGCGCCGGCCATGCCGGCCTCTCGGTGAGCCGACTGCTCACCGACGCGCACCGCGACCACGTCGTGCTCGACCGCGGCCGGGTCGCCGACCGCTGGCGCACCGAACGCTGGGACTCGCTGCGCCTGCTCAGCCCCAACTGGATGATCCGGCTACCGGGCGGCTCGTACCGCGGCGCCGACCCCGACGGGTTCATGCCCGCCGGTCGGTTCGTACAGCACCTGGAGGAGTACGCGGCCTCATTCGACGCTCCGGTGCAGTCGGGCAGCGCCGTGCGTGAACTCGCCCCTGACCCGCGCGGCGGCGGCTATCGGGTGGTCACCGACGACGGCGCCTGGCGCGCCGGCCACGTCGTGATCGCCACCGGCCCACACGGAGTGCCGCGCGTGCCGGCGGGCCTGCGCGCCGCGGACGTGCTCACGTCCGACCGCTACCGCAATCCCGCACAGCTCGCGCCGGGCGGGGTGCTGGTCATCGGTGCGTCCTCGTCGGGGACGCAGATCGCCGACGAGCTCGCCCGCGCCGGCCGGCGGGTGGTGCTGTCCGTCGGGTCGCACACCCGTGTCCCCCGCGCCTACCGGGGCATGGACATCTTCTGGTGGTTGGCGTCCACCGGCCGGCTCGCCCGCACCATCGACGAAGTGCGCGACGCCGCAGCCGCCCGGCACGAACCGTCCATGCAACTGACCGGCCGCCGGCCGGTCGGCGAAGGATCCGAGGTGGACCTGCGCGCGCTGCAGTCCCGGGGCGTGCGGCTGGTCGGCCGGTTCGCGGGGACGGACGGCCGCCGGGCCCGGTTCGGGCCGGACCTGGCGCACAACGTCGCGAGCGCGGAGCGCCGCATGCATCGGTTGCTCGACTCGATCGACGACTACATCGCTCGCACCGGCCTCACCGCGGAGGTGCTTGCACCGCACAGACCGCGGCCGCTGGACGTACCGAGCCCGACGCCGGATCTCGACCTGTTCCACGCCGACATCAATACCGCGGTCGTGGCCACGGGCTATCGGCCGGACTACCCGTGGCTGCGGCTGCCGATCACGACGGCGGACGGGGCGATACGGCAGTACCGCGGGATCACGCCTGCCGACGGTGTCTATGTCGTCGGCCAACGCTTCCAGCACCGCCGCGACTCGGGATTCATCCATGGCGCTCGGCATGACGCGCAGACCGTGGTGCGCCATCTGGTGACGGGTGTTCCGAGTGCGGCACCGGACGAGCCCACCGAGGAGCCGGCAGCATGAGCGACCAGTTCGACGTCGTCGTCGTGGGTGGGCGGGTCGCGGGCGCCTCCACCGCGCTGCTGCTCGCCCGGGCGGGCGTGCGCGTGGCCGTGGTGGACCGGTCGGCATACGGCTCGGACGCGCTGTCCACACACGGTTTCATGCGCGCAGGTGTACTCCAGCTCTCCCGGTGGGGGCTGCTCGACGAGGTCGTCGCCGCCGGCACGCCACCGATCCGGCGCACGACGTTCCACTACGCCGACGGCGAGTCGGTGGACGTTTCGATCCGCCCGGGTGCCGGCGTGGACGCGCTGTACGCGCCGCGGCGCTACCTGCTCGACCGGATCCTGGTGGACGCGGCCGCGCGGGCGGGCGCGGACATCCGGCACGACACCACGGTGACCGGGCTAGTCCGCGACGCCGGCGGGCGAGTGTCCGGCGTCCGCACGCTCGACCGTGCCGGCCGGACGGCGGAACTGCGCGCAACGGTCACCGTCGGTGCCGACGGTGTCCGGTCCACCGTCGCCGATGCGGTCGACGCCCCAGTGAGGTGGCGCGGCCGCTTCGGCAGCGCGATTCTCTACCGGCATTTCGAGGACATTCCGGCGTCCGGGTACGAGTGGGGCTACGGCCCGGGTGCGGCCGCCGGAGTGCTGCCGACCAACGACAGCATGACCTGCGTGTTCGTCGGCACAACGCCGCAGCGCATGCGTGCGCTGCGGCGGGACGGCACCGAGCACGCCTTCGCCACCCTGCTCTCTGCCGCCGCCGCTCCCCTCACCCAGCGGATGGCGGCCGCGCGGCCGGCGGGCCGCATGCACGGCTGGGCGGCATTCCCGGGGCTTCTGCGCCGGGCCTGGGGCCCCGGGTGGGCGCTGGTCGGTGACGCCGGGTATTTCAAGGACCCGATCAGCACCCACGGCATGACCGACGCGCTCCGCGACGCCGAACTGCTTGCCGACCAGATCCTCGAGGCGATCGGCGGGGTGACCCCGCAGGCCGTGGCCCTCGCGCGCTACGAGGCGAGACGCAATCGGCTCTCGCGCCCGCTGTTCGAGGCGACCGAAGCCGTCGCGTCCTACGACTGGCAGCTAGCGCAGGTGCGGTCCCTGCTGCGCAATGTCAGCTCCGCGATGAGCGACGAGGTCGATCACCTGCAAACGCTCCCGGAGCGGAACACGCGCGCCCGCGAGCTCCTTCGCACCGTTCCCGTGACCGTTCCCGAGCGCTGACCAGCAATGACCGGTGCAGCCCTGCCCGGCATACGATCCTCGATGTGTTCGTCGAGGTGGGGCTCCTCGGCAGCTTCACGGTCACCGTTGACGGCGTTCCGACGCCGGCGAGCCGGTGGCGTCGCCGGCATGCAAGCGCGCTGGTGAAGCTGCTCGCCCTGTCGCCCGGCGGCCGGCTCCACCGCGACCGCGTGGTCGACGCGCTCTGGCCGGAACTCACACTCGACTTCGCCTTGCCGCGACTGCACAAAGCCGCGCACTACGCACGGCGGGCAATCGAGGATCAGACGGCCGTCGTGCTCAAGGACGACCTGATCGCGCTCTTCCCCGGCGCGCGCCTTGCGGTTGACGCGGTCGCGTTCGAGGCGGCCGCCGATGCTGCACTCGCGACGGATCCGGTGTCGCAGGAGAATTGCGCCGCCGCGCTGAAGCTCGCCGGTGACCTGCTGCCGGACGACCTCGGCGAACCATGGCTGGACGAACCGCGGGAGCGGCTGCGCATCCGGGTCATCGAGCTCGCCCGCGGGGCTCGGCGCTGGACGGACGTGCTGCGGGCGGAGCCGGCGGACGAGCACGCCCACGTCGAGCTCCTCCGCGAGGCTGTCGTAGCCGGCGACCGGTCGGGCGCGCTACGGCGCTATGAGCGCATGCGCGAGGTGCTGGAAGCGGAACTCGGCGTGCCGCCGCCACCCGAGGCGATCGCGTTGCACGAGCGACTGCTCGCCGCCGACACGGTGCCGACGCCCCGGCTGCCGGTCGACGTCGATGCAGTCCGTACCCGCGACGGACCGGATCTGGTGGAGCGCGAAGCCGAGTTGCAGCAGGTTGTGACCGCTGTGCGCGCCGCGGTCGCGGACGCGCGCGGCGGCGTCGTCCCGATCTCGGGCGAGGCGGGCGCCGGAAAGTCCGCGCTCGTCCGCGCCTTCCGGCAGACCGTGCGATCCGAGCTGCGAGTGGTCATGGGTGGTTGCGACGACCTGCTGGCGCCACCCAGCCTCGGACCGTTCCGGGACATGGCGGCAGAGGACGAGCAGTTGGCGTCGGCGCTGGCGAACGAGCGCCTCGACGCCACCCTTCCGGCGCTGCTCCATGTGTTCGCAGCCCATCCGTTGGCCGTGATCGTCGAGGACGTGCACTGGGCCGACGACGCGACCGCCGATGCCATCCGCTACCTGGCCCGGCGCTTCCCGGGGATCCCGGGCGCGCTCGTGCTCACGTTCCGCGAGACCGGCATCGACTCGGCTCACCCGCTGCGTCAGCTGCTGGGCAGTCTTGCCGGTCCCACGGTCCGCCGGGTCAGCCTCCCGCCGCTCACCCCGGCCGCCATCCGGCGACTGGGCGCGAGATCAGATGCCGAAGCCGCGGAGATCCACCGGGTGACCCGAGGCAACCCCTTCTTCGTCACCGAGGTCCTCGCCGCCGGCGGCTCCGGCGTGCCGAGCACCGTGCAAGATGCCGTCCTGGCTCGGCTCGGCAGGCTTCCGGCCCCGGCGCGAACGCTGCTGGAGCGCCTCTCGGTCGTACCGACGCGCGCGGAACGCTGGCTGGCCGAGACACTCGCCGACGGCGATCCGGAGGTGCTCGTCGACGCCGAACGATCGGGCGTCGTGGTGGGAACCGAAGCCTGGATCGGCTTCCGGCACGAACTGGCGCGACAGGCCATCGAGTCGTCCCTGACCGCCGGGGAACGGCTGCACGCCAACCGCACCGTTGTCGGGGCGCTACGCGCGCGGCCGGGGTCCGATCCGTCGCGGCTGGTGCACCACGCCGAGCGCTCCGGGCAGCTCGATGTGATCATCGAGCACGGACCGGCCGCGGCGCGGGAAGCGGATCGCCTGGGCGCCCACCGACAGGCGGCCGAGGTGCTTCGCGTCGTGCTCGAGAACCCAGCGACGCTCGAGCTTCGCGAGGTCGTGGAGCTCACGATCCGGCGCGCGTACGCGCTGTATCTCGTCAACCAGTTCGAAGCAGCGTTCCAC
This sequence comes from Jatrophihabitans sp., assembly GCA_036497285.1. Taxonomy (GTDB): domain Bacteria; phylum Actinomycetota; class Actinomycetes; order Mycobacteriales; family Jatrophihabitantaceae; genus RYN-133. The sequence continues at coordinate 54,444 of DASXJR010000117.1, read as the reverse complement.
TGTGCACAGGCTGCCGTCGAGGCAGCCGAGCAGGTGGCCGAACCGGCGCTGCAGGCAGACGCATTGCTGGTGCTCGCGCGCGTGGTGCTGTTCGCGCGCGGACCGATGCGAGCCCGGCAGGCCGCCGCCCGGGCGGTCGAGATCCTCGAGCCGACCGAAGCGGACGCGCGGCTGGCGCTGACCGAATCGGCGCGCGCGCACAGCAACCTTGCGACCGTCGGCATCGTCGCGGATCCGAGCGAGCGCGCCGAATCTGACGCCGCGCGCGCGGTCGCCATCGCCCAGCGCATCGGGCGGGAAGACATCGAGGCGCAGGCTCGCTGCTACCTCGGTGACGCCCGGCTGGCCCGAGGGGATCAACGCGGCGATCAGGACCAGCAGCGTGCCATCGCCGCGTCCGGCTCGGACCTGCGTCTGGAAACCAAGGTGCGCAGCTACGTGAACGCGGCCCAGGGCGCCTACCACAGCGGCCGGCTGACCACGGCCGAGAAGTACGTAGCCGCGGGCTTGCGCGCCGCAGCGGACTTCGAGTTCTTCGCCGGCCGGTACCGGCTGCGGCTCACCGGTGCCGGGGTGTCCGCGAGTCGCGGCGACTGGGACCGGGCGATCGCCGAGCTCCGCGCGCTGTTGGACAGCCCTGGCGAGCCGGGCGTGATGGGTCCACTGGCGGCAAGCCTGCTTGCCCGGCTGCTCGCCCGCCGCGGCGACCCGCAGTCCGATGACGTCCTGGCGGCGGCCCTGGACCACCGAGCTGTCGGCGACGACAGCTTCGTCGCTGGTCCGCTCGCCGTCGCAAAGGTCGAACTGGGCTGGCTCGACGGCACCCTCGGCGAGCTGCCCGACGACGCGCAGCGCGCTCTGGACCTGGCCGCCGTAGCGGGACACGGCTCGATGCAGGCCGAGCTGTGCGCCTATCTGCACCGTGCCGGGATCGACGTGGCCGCGCCGGTCGACCCGCCCGGGCCATGGGCACCGACGCTGGCGGGTGCGTGGCAGGCGGCTGCGACGGCCTGGGCGACGCTGGGTGAGCGGTACGAGCGGGCGGTGGTGCTGGCGCTGGCCGACGAGCCGCGAGCGCGCGCCCACGGCGAGGCGATGCTGCGCAAGCTCGGCGCCGTCGCCACCCTGGCCGCGATCTGATCCGCCCCGCCGCTTCGTTCGGGGGAAGCCGCCGGAAGGTGCGGGGAAGCCGAGCCACGGATGCTGCGACGCACCAACAGACAGCACCCGACTTCGGCGAAAGAGGCCAGCCATGACCACCACTGCAGCCACGACAACGGCGCTCGATCGAGGCGTCCGGATCGACGCGGTCGGCCTCACGGTCGAACATCGCAACGGCACCACCGCGCTCGACGACGTCACGCTGACCGTCGAACCCGGCCTTCTCACCGCGGTGATCGGTCCGAGCGGTGCCGGCAAGAGCACGCTGCTCGCCGCACTGGCCGGCGTCGCCCCCGCCCAACGCGGCACCGTCGGTTACGACGCCGCGGACGAGACCCGCCTCGACGCGGGTGTCGGCTTCGTCCCGCAGGACGACATCCTGCATTCAGAACTCTCGTTGCGTCGGACCCTGCGGTACGCGGCATCGTTGCGCATCGCGGCGCCCCGGACCGACGTCGACGAGGCCGTCGATCACGCCATGCGCACGCTCGGCCTGGCCCAGCACGCCGACGTATCGGTCGGCTCTCTCAGTGGCGGCCAGCGCAAGCGGGCGAGCATCGCGTGCGAGATCCTCACCCGGCCGGGTGTGTGCTTCCTCGACGAACCGACGAGCGGCCTCGACCCTTCGACGGCAGCCGACCTCGTCTCATACCTGCGGCGCATGTCCGCCGACGGAAGCACGGTTGTGTTCACCACGCACAGCGTCGAGGACATCGCCCGCAGCGATCGGGTGGTCGTGCTGGCACCGGGCGGACGGCTGGTCGCGCTCGGCACGCCCGCAGAGGTCCTCGAGCGGTTCGGCACGGACAACTTCATCGACCTCTACAACCGCATGGCCTCGGATGGCTCCGGACCCAGGCCGGTCCGCAGGGGCGCCGGCGTCGCCGCGGCGCCGCCGTCACCGCGGCGACGGTTCCGGGCCGACCGGCCCGGTGCGCCCAGCCAGTGGTGGGTGCTTACCCGGCGCGCGGCCGAGATCCTTGCCCGCAACCGGCTGACCCTCGCGATCCTGCTGGGTTCGCCCGCCGCGGTGATCACCATGTTCGCGATCCTGTTCCGGCCGGGCAGCTTCAGCGCCGGAGCGGGCGGCACAGGCGACGCAGGCAACACAGCTGCGGCCGTCCAGATCTCGTACTGGCTTTCGTTCGCGGGGTTCTTCTTCGGTCTGACCTTCGGCCTGCTGCAGGTGTGTACGGAGGTCGCCGTGCTTCGTATGGAGCAACACGCCGGTGTGCGGACCGGTGCGTATGTGGCCTCGAAGCTTGCGTTGCTCGCGCCGATCCTGCTGCTGGTGAATGCCGCGATGATCGCGGTGCTGCGCTCGCTGGACCGGATTCCTGCCCTCAGTGCGGGCGCGCTGGCGCAGCTGTATCTGACGATGGCGCTCAATACCGTCGCCGCGCTGTGCCTCGGGTTGTGCACCTCGGCGCTGGTGAATTCCACCGCGCAGGCGGCGCTCGCGCTGCCGATGCTGTGCTTCCCCGCAGTGTTGTTCTCCGGCGCGATGGTCCCGCTGCCGATCATGACCGGCACCGGCCATGTCATCGCAGCCGCCATGCCCGACCGGTGGGCATTCGAGGCGATCGCCAGGCACCTGGACGTTGCCGCGATCACCGCGCCGTCGTCCCCGTACGCAACTCTCGGCGCGTCATCGCCGGCGACCTACTGGACGCTGCTGGTCGCATTCGCGGCGATCTTGGGCGCAGGCACCTATGCCGCAGTGCGTCGCCGCGCCCACGGCTGAGCCGCAGGGCCTGCGCACGGAGGCCGGGCGGTTTAGCGGTGAGTGGCGCGATCTGGGCGTGAGTGGCGCGAAATATCGCGCCACTCACGTTCCAACCGCGCCACTCACGTCGCTGCTCCAGCTCACCAACGTGCGACACGCTCCAGCGATCGGACCAGAGCCGGGACGGCGTCCAGCTCGACGGCGACCTGGGCCGCCCGCACCCGCAGACTGATCGCCTGCTCGGAGATCCCCAGACGCTGGGCGACCGACTTCTGGGCGGCGCCCGATGCGATCAGGTCGAACACCTCCCAGCCCTCACGGGTGCGGCGCGCGCGCAACGCCAGTAGGAGGTCGACGAACGCCTGCGCGTCGCCCGCGTCCGCTGCCCGGTCGTCGGCCGCGCGCAACGCAAACCGCATCGGACGCTTCTTCGCCGCCTCCACCGCCTCACGCGCCGCGCTGAACGCCGGCCCGCGTGCGGCCCGGACGCTGGCCGATGGTTCGGAATCGACAGCGCCGACACCGCAGCCGACGCTCCAGTCGCCGAGCCGGGTCAAAGCGAGCACGAGGTCCAAGAGGCATCGAGGGTCGTCGGTCGCCACCTGCACCTCGTCGCCCACGGTCCGCTCCGGTGCCAGGGCCAGCCGCGTCCCACCGACGGTCCGAATCGTGTCGAGCGCACTGTCGACCGCATCGGCCGACGATCGACTGCCCACCTGGTCAGCGGTAACCACGAACACGGAATCAAGTCTGGGGGCTTGTTATCCACGAATCAAGTGCTGCGACTTGATTGGACCGAATCAAGCTTTCGCACTTGAGTCAGTGACCGGGTCGCCGAGGCTGTGGATGCCGAGGAACGTCAGGACGTGGGCGGAGCCGAGGATCGTCACCAGCCCTAACACCGGGTCGGTCAGAGCTGGACGCCGCGCGTCAGCGCGCCGTCGACAAGGATGTTCGCGCCGCTGGTCCGGCTCGACGCCGGGCTCGCCACGAACACGACCGTGCGGGCGATCTCGTCCGCGGTGCCCATCCGACCGGACGGGTTGAGCGCCATCGCGGTCGAGAACAGCTCCGGCAGGTTCTGCTCGATGTTCGCCCAGACGCCACCCTCGAAGTAGGTGTTGCCCGGCGAAACCGTGTTCGCGCGAATTCCCCGGTCGGCCAGTTGATACGCCAAGCCCTGCATGTAGTGGGTCAGGGCTGCCTTCATCGTTCCGTACGGGCCGGCGGCGAAGTCGATCTCGCGTCCGGACACGCTGGAGACCGCCACGATCGACGCCGCCGAACTTGCCTCGAGATACGGCATCGCGGCGTGCACCAGATGGACGGCCGCCATCAGGTCGACCTCGAACGAGGCCGTCCAGTTCTCGGGCTGGTCCTCGATGGCCAGCGCACTGACGTTCGAGACAACGATGTCGAGGCCGCCCAACGCCTCGGCGCTGTCGGCCACCCAGGCGGCGAGCGCGTTCGCGTCCGCGACGTCGAGCGCCGTGCCGAACACCGCCGCGTCAGAGTCCGAAAGCGCCTCCTGCGCGCCCTTGACCGCGTCCGCGTCGCGAGCGCAGAACGCGACAGACGTGCCCTCGCGCAAGAAGGCTTCGACGACGGCCCGGCCGATGCCGCGAGTGCCGCCGGTGACCAGTGCACGCAATCCCGACAGTTGTAGATCCATGACGCGCATCCCTTCGAGTCAGCTGATCCGAGCGGCACGGTCGCGCAGATCGCGATGCAATCCGCTGAACGCGTCTGCGGCGGGCAGCAGCGATTTGGGCGCCTTGGTGACGACGCTGTAGTTGACGTCGACGACGTTCGCGAGTGGCACCTCCGACACCTGCGACAGCAACTGGTAACCGTCCATCCGGTCGAGTCCGTACAGCTCGCCGAGCCAGCCGACCATTTCCACCTGCGACACCCGCCAGGCGTCCTCGAGGGGTCGGCAGGAGCCGACGGTCATGAGGTACTCGTCGTCTTCGAGGCGCGGCCATCCCGGCGCTGCACCCTTGACCAGGTCGACGATCAGCATCGTGGTCATCGCACCTTCGACCGCCGTCCCGCAGGATTCGCCCTCACCCTGGCGATAATGACCGTCGCCGATCGAGAACAGCGCGCCCTCGACGTTGACACCGAGGAAGCAGGTGGTGCCGGCGCGCATCTGCGGACTGTCCATGTTGCCGCCGAACCGGTCCGGGACGAGCGAGCTGCGTACCTCATTCGCCGCCGGGGCCACCCCGACCGTCCCGAGCATCGGTGCGAGCGGAAGATCGAGGGTGAACGAGCTGTGTCGCGCCGCGTACTGCACCACGCCGCGCGCGCGATCCAGATGGTAGATCCACGTCATATCCGGCAACGCGTCCTGCAACGTTGCTGTGCGGTCAGTGCTGGTCAGCCCGCCGAAGAACGGGATGGTCGCCGACGCCGCCCAGTCGCGTGCCGGCTCGAGGCTCACGAAGTGCAGGGCCAGCGCGTCCCCGGGCTCGGCACCCTCCACGAAGAACGGGCCGGTCTGCGGGTTCACGAAACGCAGATCGACCTTCTCGCTCGAAAGATCATGCACGCTGCGTAACACGCCGCCGAATGCGTCCTCCGACCACAACCGCAGACCGCTCCCCGGCCTGATGCGCCGTATCGGGGCTGCGCCGCCGAAGGTGTAGCTGAACTGATCAGCGGTCGGCGTGAATTCGATGATGTCCAAGGTGTCGGTCATCGCGTTCCCCCGGTCAAGGCAGTTGCACGTGCCGCGGCCCGAGTTCGTCCAGGCTGCGAACACCCAGTAGTTGCATGGTGCGACGGACTTCCGCGGCGAGGATCTCGGCCGCGCGGTCGACACCGCGCTCGCCGCCCGCCATCAGGCCGTACAGGTACGCACGTCCGACGAGCGCGGCGCGCGCACCCAAGGCGATGGCGGCGACCACATCGGCGCCGCTCATGATCCCGCCGTCGACCCACACCTCGGCCTGCGAGCCGACCGCGTCGACCACATCGGGCAGCACCCGAAGCGGGACGGGTGTTCGATCGAGTTGCCGGCCGCCGTGATTGGAGACCAGCACGACGTCGGCACCGGCTGCGACCACACGCCGCGCATCGTCAACGGTCTGGATGCCTTTCACCACGAGTGGGCCGGACCACGACGAGCGCAGCCATTCCAGGTCGTCGATCGTCATGGTGGGGTCGAACAGCTGGTCGATCAGTTCGGCTATCGTCGCGTCCCACGCGTCCAGCGAGGCGAACCGCAGCGGTTCGGTCGTGAGCAGGTTGATCCACCACGCCGGATGGGCGAGGGCGTTCATGACGGTCTTGGCCTTGAGCTTGGGCGGGATGCTGAAGCCGTTGCGGGCGTCGCGCAGTCGCGGTCCGGCGACCGGCACGTCCACGGTCAGGATCAACGCCTCGTAGCCCGCCTGCGCGGCGCGCGCGATCAGGTCGGCGCCGGCCGCACGGTCGCGCCAGACGTAGAGCTGGAACCATTTGCGCGCCTTGGGCGCGGCCGCCGCGACGTCTTCCAGCGACGTCGTTCCCATTGTCGACAGGCCGTACGGGATGCCATGTCGTTCGGCGACCCGGGCCACGGCTCGCTCGCCCTCGTGATTCATCAATCGGGTGAACCCGGTGGGTGCAAACGCGAACGGTTGATCGGAGCGAGATCCGAGCGGCGAGGTAGAGGTGTCGACATCGGAGACGTCTTGGAGCACGGACGGATTGAATTGCAGATCCGCGTACAGCTCACGTGAGCGGCGAAGCGCGATCTCGTCAGAGGCGGCACCGTCGACATAGTCGAACACGGCCCGCGGACAGCGACGCCGCGCAATCGTTCGCAGCTCGCTGATGGTGAGTGCGTTGCGCAGCCGGCGCCGCGTCGGGCTGAACTCAGGTCGGCGGAAACCGAGAAGCGGCGCAAGGTCGGACCACCTCGGCAGATGCCGCGGCGCTCTTGATGAAGTCACAGGCCAACTGTCGTCGCTTCGATCGGTGTTGACCAGAGCCCGTGCCGATCGCGTGGCGGCCGACGTGACAACGGACCGGACTCTCGAACGAGAGTCCGGCCCGTCGTGGTCAGCCAGTCAGCTGCAGCCGCTGGTGCTGCCGCAGCCCTCGCAGACGAAGCAACTGCCGGCCGGGCGCATCTTCGTGCCGCAGTTCATGCACAGCGGCGCGTCGACCGAGAACCCTGTGTTCCCGCTGATCAGCTCGATCAGTTCGGTCGAGCTGTGCGCACCTGCCGGGGCAGGCACCTCGGCCGCGTCGTCCTCGTCGACCACGTCCGTGGCCCGGTGTGCCACCGGCGCCGACTGTGCCAACGACTCGAGGTCCTCCTCCGGGTCCTCGACCGGCGCGTACGAGCCGGTCTCCAGCTGACGGGTGCGCTCGCCGGCGGTGTAGATGCCGAGCGCCGAGCGGGTGTCGAAGTCCAGGTAGTCGAGGGCGAGCCGCCGGAAGATGTAGTCCAGGATCGACTGCGCCATGCGGATGTCCGGGTCGTCGGTCAGACCTGCCGGCTCGAAGCGCATGTTGGTGAACTTCTGCACGTAGGTCTCGAGCGGCACGCCGTACTGCAGCGCGATCGAGATCGCGATCGAGAACGCGTCCATGACGCCGGCCAGGGTCGAGCCCTGCTTGCCCAGCTTCAGGAACACCTCGCCCAGACCGTCGTCCGGGTAGGAGCCTGCCGTCATGTAGCCCTCGGCCCCGCCGACCGTGAACGACGTGGTCGCCGACGGACGGGACTTCGGCAGGCGCCTGCGGGTCGGGCGGAACTCGACGATCTTCTCGACCTCGGCCGGCTCGCTCTTCTTCGCCTGCTTGCCCGCCGACAGCGGCTGGCCCACCTTGCAGTTGTCGCGGTAGACCGCGAGTGCCTTCAGGCCGAGCTTCCAGCCCTGGAAGTAGACGTCCTCGATGTCCTCGACGGTGGCCGACTCGGGCAGGTTGACCGTCTTGCTGATCGCACCGGACAGGAACGGCTGCACGGCGGCCATCATGCGAACGTGACCCATGGGCTTGATCGCCCGGGCGCCCATGGCGCAGTCGAACACCTCGTAGTGCTCGAGACGCAGGCCGGGCGCATCGACGACGTGGCCGTGCTCGGCGATGTACTCGACGATCGCCTCGACCTGCTCGTCCTGGTAGCCGAGCGCGCGCAGCGCACGCGGCACGGTCTGGTTGACGATCTGCATCGACCCGCCGCCGACCAGCTTCTTGAACTTGACCAGCGCGAGGTCCGGCTCGACGCCGGTGGTGTCGCAGTCCATCATCAGACCGATCGTGCCGGTGGGTGCGAGCACCGAGGCCTGCGCGTTGCGCCAACCGTTCTTCTCACCGAGCTTGTTGCCCACCGCCCACTCGTCGGTCGCCGCCGCGTAGACCGTGCGGTCGTTGGTGTGCAGCGGACGGGCCGCGTCGTTGGCAGCCGCGTGCTTGCGCATGACCCGGGCGTGCGCCTTGGCGTTGCGCGCGAACCCCTCGTACGGCCCGACGATGCCGGCGAGCTCGGCCGAGCGGCGGTAGGCGGTGCCGGTCATCAGCGAGGTGATGGCACCGGCCATTGCCCGGCCACCCTCGGAGTCGTAGGCCAGGCCCGAGGCCATCAGCAGCGCGCCGAGGTTGGCGAAGCCGATGCCGAGCTGCCGGTAGGCGCGCGTGTTCACGCCGATCGGCTCGGTCGGGAAGTCGGCGAAGCAGATCGAGATGTCCATCGCGGTGATGATCACTTCGACGGCCTTGACGAATTTGTCGACGGCGAAGCTGTTGTCGTCACCGAGGAACTTCAGCAGGTTCAGTGACGCCAGGTTGCACGAGGTGTTGTCGAGGCTCATGTATTCCGAGCAGGGGTTGGACGCGGTGATGCGCCCACTCTCGGGGTTGGTGTGCCAGTCGTTGATCGTGTCGTCGTACTGGATGCCCGGGTCGGCGCATTCCCACGCGGCCTGGGCGACCTTGCGGAACAGGGTCTTCGCGTCGACGGTCTCGATGACCTCGCCGGTGTTGCGGGCGCGCAGCCCGAACTCGCCGCCCTCGTCGACGGCGCGCATGAACTCGTCGGACACCCGCACGGAGTTGTTGGCGTTCTGGTACTGGACGGAGGTGATGTCGGAACCACCGAGGTCCATGTCGAAGCCGGCGTCGCGCAGCACACGGATCTTGTCCTCTTCACGCGCCTTGGTCTCGACGAACTCCTCGATGTCGGGGTGGTCGATGTCGAGCACGACCATCTTCGCCGCACGCCTGGTCGCGCCACCGGACTTGATCGTGCCGGCCGACGCGTCCGCGCCGCGCATGAAGCTGACCGGGCCGGAGGCGGTGCCGCCGGAGCTCAGCAGCTCCTTCGAGGACCGGATCCGCGACAGGTTCAGCCCGGCGCCCGAGCCGCCCTTGAAGATCAGGCCCTCCTCGCGGTACCAGTTCAGGATCGAGTCCATCGTGTCGTCGACGGCGAGGATGAAGCAGGCGCTGACCTGCTGGGGCGAGGTCGTGCCGACGTTGAACCACACCGGGGAGTTGAAGCTGAAGACCTGGTGCAACAACATCCAGGTGAGCTCGTGCTCGAAGATCTCCGCGTCGGCGGCCGACCGGAAGTAGCCGTGCGCCCGGCCCGCCTGGCCGTACTTGGACACCACTCGGTCGATGAGCTGCTGGAGCGACCACTCCCGCACCGCGGTACCGATGGCACCGCGGAAGTACTTGGTGGTGACGATGTTGGCCGCGTTCACCGACCAGAAGTCCGGGAACTCGACACCGCGCTGCTCGAAGTTGATCGAGCCGTCGCGCCAGTTGGTCATGACGATGTCGCGCCGCTCCCAGGTGACCTCGGCGTACGGGTGCACGCCCTCGGTCGTGTACACCCGCTCGACCACCAAGCCGTTGCGCGGATAGACCGCACCGCTCGGAGTCGCGCTGTCCTTGGTGTCAGCGGCGGCAGCGGTGGTGTCAGCCTTCTCGGCGGCCTCGGTCATCTGGTGTCCTTCCCTTTGTGGATCAAGCGGTGTCGGGGGTGGTACGTGCGTCATGGCAGACCTCGCAGCAATGAGGTCGGGCTAGGTCGTGGTGGGTTCTGTGGGCCGCGCGTCGTCGCGAAGTTCGGTGATCGCCTTCTCGAAGTCGTCGATGGAACTGAATGCCTGGTACACCGATGCGAAGCGCAGATAGGCGACTTCGTCGAGTTCGCGCAGCGGCTGCAGGATCGCCAGGCCCACCTCGTCGCTGGGAACCTCGGCGGCGCCGGTCGCGCGCACTGCTTCTTCCACGCTCTGTGCGAGCTGGGCCAGTGCATCCTCGTCCACAGGCCGACCCTGGCACGCCCGTCGGACACCGTTGACGACCTTCTGCCGGCTGAACGGCTCGGTGACCCCGCTGCGCTTGATCACGGCGAGGGTGGCTTCCTCGACCGTGGTGAATCGCTTGCCGCAGTCCTGGCAGGAGCGGCGCCGGCGGATGACCTGACCCTCGTCGACCTCACGCGAGTCGACCACGCGTGAGTCGGGGTGGCGGCAGTACGGACACCTCATGCCGCTTCCCTCCTTGTTCGAAAGCCGGCTTCGCAGCCGGTAGCCCTCATCGCGAGGTCTAGACGCGGATCCCACGGGCAGTTGTCCACCGATGTTGGGGACGAAGCCGTGGATATCCGCGGTGGTGCTGTTGACATGTTGTGGACGCCGTGTGGATCACGAAACGCAACTTGTGGACGAACCACATCAGTGTAACTACTACATCTAGGGGTGCAACGCTAGAGCGCGGTCGATGCTTCCGCAAGAGCGCACGCCCGGCGTGTCGCGCAGATCGAGCCGCCGGGTCAGTGCGTGCGCAGGACCTGGCCCGGCACGAGCGCCACGCCGGACAGGTGGTTGACGCGCTGCAACTGCGCCACCTCGGCCTGCGGGTCGTGCTGCGGAGCGAGCCGACCGGCGATCGACCACAACGTGTCGCCGGCGCGCACCGTTACCGTGTGCGGCCCGTGTGCGGGCACGGACGGACCGGCTGACAGAGCGGACAAGCGGGCCAGCGCCACGAGCATGATCGCCAGCGCCGCGACTGCAGTACCGACGACGTACACGCCGCGGCGGGTGAGCCGCAACGGTGGCGCGATCGCGTCCTGCGGCGGGCGATGCAGCGTCGTGACCGTGGCCATTCGTTGCGGGCGACGTGGCGCCGACCGGACCGGCGGTGCCGACGGAATCGCCCAATCAGGTGCACAATCCCAGTCGAGCTCGGTAGCTGCGGACATCGTGTCCCCCTCGTTGTTCTCGAACGCGCGTTCTATCGAACGCCTGATCGAGGTCTACCAGCGGGGTCTGACAATTTCCAGCGAGATCGGCGTGTCCTTCGAACACGTGTTTGAGATTGTTATCGAATCGCGCTAGCGTCGCCGTTATCGAACAGCACCGACGGACCCGTCCGGCGCACGCCGCCACCCACGCGATCCGGCGGCACGACACACCGCGCGCCGTCTGCGAAGGAGACATGCATGGCACCTTCCAAGGCCTCCTCGAAGGCCATGTCCAAGGCATCGTCCAAACCCGCGTCCAAGGCTGGGTCAGAAGCTGCGCCCAAAGCCACACAGCCCGAGAAATCGACCATGAAGGCCGCCGCCACGGCCAGCCCCCGGGCGAGCGCCGCGGCGAGCGTGCGAGCCGCGGCCAAGGCGCCCCAGAAGTCGCGGAGGGCGGGCAAGGCCGCTCCCGCTGAGCCGGAGCGCCGGCGTCCTGGCCGGCCGAAGGTGACCGAGCTGCCCGATCCCAAGACCGGCCTGACCCGCCGTCAGCAGGCGATTCTCGACGTCATCAGGGACTCGATCGAGCGGCGTGGCTACCCGCCGAGCATCCGCGAGATCTGCGAGTCCGCGGGCCTCGCGTCGACCTCGAGCGTCGCGCACCAGTTGGTAATGCTCGAGCGCAAGGGCTTCCTGCGTCGCGATCCCAACCGGCCGCGCGCGGTCGACATGCGCGTCGGCTCCGACGGGGAGCGGCCGAAGGCGGTGCGGCGCGCCGTCGCCGTCACCGACGACGCCCCGCGCGGCGACGCCCCGGTCTTCGTGCCGGTCGTCGGCCGGATCGCTGCTGGCGGCCCGATCCTCGCCGAGCAGATGATCGAGGACGTCTTCCCGCTGCCCAAGGTCCTGGTCGGCGACGGCTCGCTGTTCCTCCTCAAGGTCGCCGGCGACTCGATGATCGACGCCGCGATCTCCGACGGCGACTGGGTGGTCGTGCGTCAGCAGCCCGACGCCGAGAACGGGGACATCGTCGCGGCGATGATCGAAGGCGAGGCCACGGTGAAGACGCTGCAGCGCCGCAACGGCAAGGCCTGGCTGATGCCACACAACGCGGCCTACCAGCCGATCGACGGCACTGACGGAACCATCCTGGGCAAGGTCACGGCGGTACTGCGCAAGGTCTGAGCATCGACACGGACGAAGGCCCGCGGCACGGAGCGCCGCGGGCCTTCGTCTGTCGATGTGGGGGTGTTACTGGGCAGGCTTGGAGCTGTTCGAGCCGGTGGGTGCGGTGCTCGCCTGGTTGTCGGCGGGCGGGACGGCCGGCACCTGGGGAACCGCGGGCGGCGCCTCGACGGCGGGCGGGACGCCGGGCGTCGCGTCGTTCGAAGCGGCTTCGGCCCGCTTCTTGTCGTCCTCGCTCATGCCCTTGATCTCGGTCTTGAAGATGCGCAGCGAACGTCCGAGCGAGCGCGCCATGTCCGGCAGCTGCTTCCACCCGAAGAACAGCACGGCGACCACGATGGCAAGAACCAGCAGATGGCCCGGAGTAAAGAGTTCCATGAGGAAGGACTCCCCTAGCGAATCGGAATCACCGTCGGTACGACGGGGTCCAGACTACGCCAGCCGCACTCGCCGCACAGATGTCTTCATGAAGCCCGTCGGCTCACGCCCGTGCGTACGGGGCCAGGGCCGCCGCGAGATCGGGGCTGACCCGGGCACGCAGCCGGGTGCCCTCCGGGGTGTGCTCGGCGTCGAGCACCTCGGCGCCGTCGTGGACGCGGGCGACGAGGTCCCCGCGCGTGTAGGGCACCAGTAGCTCCAACTCCACGGCCGGCCGCGGCAGCAGATCCTCGACCCGGGCGCGCAGCTTGTCGATGCCCTCCCCCGTACGGGCGGACACGAACAACGCCTCGGGTGCCAGGTGCCGCAACCGCAGCAAGTCGTCAGGGCTGGCGGCGTCGACCTTGTTGAACACCAACTGCTCGGGCACCGACAGCGCGTCGATCTCGCCCAGCACCTCGCGCACGGCGCGGATCTGGGCCTCCGGATCGGCGTCGGAGGCGTCGACGACGTGCAGGATGAGATCGGCGTCGGACACCTCTTCCAGCGTCGACCGGAACGCCTCGACCAGCTGCGTGGGCAGGTGCCGGACGAATCCCACCGTGTCCGCGAGCGTGAAGATCCGTCCGTCCGAGGCCTGGGAGCGGCGCACAGTCGGATCCAGGGTCGCGAACAGGGCGTTCTCGACAAGCACCCCGGCGTCGGTGAGTCGGTTCAGCAGCGAGGACTTGCCCGCGTTGGTGTAGCCGGCCAGCGCGACCGACGGCACGCTGTGCGACCTGCGTCGCGCTCGCTTGATGTCACGCGCGGTCTTCATCGCGGCCAGTTCCTTGCGCAGCCGGGCCATCCGCGAACTGATCCGGCGCCGGTCGATCTCGATCTTCGTCTCACCGGGGCCGCGGCCGCCGATGCCCAGACCGCCGGCGGCGCGTCCGCCGACCTGCCGCGACAGCGACTCGCCCCAGCCGCGCAGCCGGGGGCGCAGGTACTGCAGTTGGGCGAGCTCGACCTGGGCCTTGCCCTCCTTGGAGCGGGCGTGCTGGGCGAAGATGTCGAGGATCAGTGCGGTGCGGTCGACGACTTTGACCTTGACGACCTTCTCCAACTGCTGCAGCTGGCCCGGGGTGAGCTCACCGTCGCAGATCACCGTGTCGGCGCCGACGGCCTCCACGATGTCGCGCAATTCCTTGGCCTTGCCCGAGCCGATGTAGGTGGCGGCGTCGGGCTTGTCGCGGCGTTGGATCAACCCGTCCAGCACGAGCGAGCCCGCGGTTTCGGCCAGCCGGGCGAGTTCGGCGAGCGAATTCTCGGCCTCGGTGAGTGTGCCGCCCGTCCACACCCCGACGAGCACGACGCGCTCGAGGCGCAGCTGGCGGTACTCGACCTCGCTGATGTCCTGGAGTTCGGTGGACAGCCCGACGACGCGACGCAGCGCCTGGCGTTCTTCGAGCTCGTAGTCGCCGAGCGCGGTCTCAGAAGTTTCGGTCATCGTGATTTCCATGGTTGCACGCGACAACCACTGGATTCATCCGTTGACCGCGGCCAGCCATTCATTGTCGAGCTCGATCTCGGCCACGATCACCGCCGGGCCGATCAGCTCGACCGTCCAGTCCGTGTGCCAGATCACCCGGCACGTGCCGCCCGGCACGTCGACCCGCCAGGTCGCGCCGTCGGCCGGCGACCCCGCGGCGGTGGCGGCCGCGACCGCAGCGGCGCAGATCCCCGTGCCGCAGGAGCGGGTCTCGCCGACGCCGCGCTCGTGGACCCGCATGCGCAGGTGGTAGGGGGCGATCGAGGCGACGAACTCGACGTTCTGCCCGTCCGGCAGCGGCGGCACGACGATCGGCGGACGGGTCAGGTCGAGGTGGTCGAGGACCTCGGTGGCCACCGGGATGACCACGTGCGGGTTGGGCATCCGCACGGCGGCGAGCGCCTGGGTCGAGATAGGGGCGGCGGTGGCGACCGGCCGGTCGGCAAGGACCTGGGGCAGTCCCATCAGCACGCTGATGTCGCCATCGGTGCCGGACCGCGCGCTCACGATCCCGCCGCGTGTCGCCACCGCCGCTGACTCTGTAACGAGCCGGGACCGCATTAGGTATCGCAAGAAAACCCGAATTCCGTTTCCGCACGTTTCGGCGACCGATCCGTCCGCGTTCCGGTAGTCCATGAAGTACTCGGCGTCGGCTGCGAATTCGCTGGTCGAGGCCTTGCCGTCGGGGTCGTTCGCGCTCCGCACAACCCGCAGCACGCCGTCGGCTCCGATGCCGCCGCGGCGGTCACACAGCGCCCGGACGAGGGCCGGAGACAGCTCCAGCTCACCGTCGAGATCGGGCACGATGACGAAGTCGTTCTCGGTGCCATGCCCCTTCAGCACCCGCATCACACCAGGGTAAGGGCCTGTGCGAGCAGATCCGGCCGCTTCGCGTCGAGCCAGTGGACGCGCGGGTCGCGGCGGAACCAGGACCGCTGCCGCCGGACGAAGCGCCGGGTCGCGCGGATCGTGACCGCTACCGCGTCGTCCAGATCCCCCGGGACGGTGCCGTCGTCCGCGAGCACGGACAACAGTTGTGCGTACCCGAGTGCCTTGCCGGCCGTGGGGCTGGCGCGTAGCCCGTGTGGCAGCAGGCCGCGGACCTCGTCCAGAAAGCCGAGCGCGATCATCCGGTGTACCCGCTGCTCGACGCGGTCGTCCAGGTCGTCGCGGTCAAGGCCGAGGAACACGGTGTCGTACACGGACTCGAATCCAGGCATCCGCGCCGAGAACGGGCCGCCGGTGAGTTCGATGACCTCCAGCGCCCTGACGATGCGCCGACCGTTGGAGTCGAGAATCGCCGCGGCCGCCTCCGGGTCGCGCGTGGCGAGCCGCTCGTGCAGGGCGGCCGCGCCGACCGCGTCCAGTTCCGCGTAGAGCCGAGCCCGCAGCTCGGGTGACTCGCCCGGGAACTCCAGCCGGTCGAGCGCGCCGCGCAGGTACAGCCCCGACCCGCCCACCAGGATCGGCACCCGCCCGCGCGCGGTGATCGCGGCGATCTCGGCGCGCGCCATGGCCTGGTACTCCGCCACTGCGGCCGACTTGGCGAGGGGCCACACGTCAAGCAGGTGGTGTGGCACTCCCCCGCGCTCGCCCTGCAGCAGCTTCGCCGTCCCGATGTCCATGCCGGCGTAGAGCTGCATGGAGTCGGCGTTGATGATCTCGCCGTCGAGGTGCTGCGCCAGCCCGACCGCGAGGTCCGACTTGCCGGTGGCGGTCGGGCCGATCACGGCGACGACGCGCCGGTTGCCATGAGGTGTCACGTCCATGCCGCGACGAAGTAGCCGACCCCGAACGGCGCGCTGTCATGCAGCACGTGCCCGGTGTACGCGCGGGTCAACAGCGCCGCCGCGGCCCGCCACACCGAGGCGCCGGCAGCCAGCAGCGCCGTACCCAGGTCCAGGTCCAGCCCCGCCAGTTCGCGCGGGTCGCCCGAGCCCAGCGCGGCCACGACCGCCTGGTCGTAGCCCGCCGCGCGCTCGTCGAGGTAGCCCGGTGCCTTCACATCGCGCCGCGCGCTGCCATCGCCCATCACCACCAGGGTGGTCGGCTCGTCCAGCAGCACCGGCGCGGCACCGTCCGGACCGATCGAGTACGCCCGTCCGCTGCCGACGAGCCAGCACCCGACCGTCAGTGACAGCGGCAGATCGAGTGGGCCGGAGCCGTCGCCTGCCGACACCTCGAGCGGCACGCCGAATCCGGCGAAGCTGCCGCGCGCGTCGGGGGCGTGGCCGCGGGTGGCGTCGCCGCAGCCGATGACCACCGTCGTGCGGTCCGGCGCGATGACGAGGTCGCGCGCCGCGGCGCAGGCGGTACGCAGGTCCGCCAGTTCGGCGGTCGCGCCCTGGGCCAATTCGGGCACCAGCACCGGTGGGTGCGGCAGGAACGCGACGGCCTCGATCATGTGTCGAAGGCTAGTAGCGGCGCATCAGCGGGCCTTCATCGTGTTGAATGCTTGCGTGAGTTCGCAATCGGAGTGGGGACGGATCGCCGACGACGGCACCGTTTTCGTCAAGATGGCCGATGGCGAGCGTGAGATCGGCTCGTGGCAGGCCGGCGACGCGGAGGCCGGGCTGCAGTTCTACGTGCGCCGGTACGAGGACCTCGCCACCGAGGTCGATCTGCTCGAAAAGCGCCTCGAGTCCGGCAGCGGTGACCCGGCGCACACCCGCACGCACGCCCTGGAGATGAAGGAGCAGCTCGCCACCGCCGCGGTGATCGGTGACCTGGCTTCGCTCGACCAGCGTCTCGACGCGGTCGTCGCCGCCGCCGACGAGCGCGCCGGCGCTGCACAGGAGGCTCGCGAGCAGGCTCGCGCCAAAGCGATTGCGGCAAAGGAGGAGCTGATCGCCGAGGCGGAGCGGATCGCCGAGTCCGCCACGTCGTGGAAGGCGTCGGGCGACCGGCTCCGGGCGATCGTCGAGGAGTGGAAGGCGATCAAGGGTGTCGACCGCCGCACCGACGACGGACTGTGGAAGCGGTTCGCCGCGGCACGCGATGCGTTCGGACGTCGCCGTGGCCAGCACTTCGCGCAACTCGACGTCGAGCGCGGCGCCGCCAAGGTCGAGAAGGAGAAGCTGGTCGCGCAGGCGCAGGAGCTGTCCGGATCCAGCGACTGGCGCGAGACCGCCGCGGCGATGCGCGATCTGATGACGGCATGGAAGGCGGCGCCGCGTGCCTCGCGGGACGCCGAGGACGCGCTGTGGTCGCAGTTCCGGGCCGCGCAGGACGCGTTCTTCGCGCGCCGGTCGGAGACGTTCGCCGAGCGGGATGCCGAGCAGGTGGAGAACCAACGCAGGAAGGAAGCGGTCATCGAGAAGGCCGCGGCGCTCGACATCAGCGACCCGAAGGCCGCGCAGGCAACACTACGGGACTTGCAGGCCGAGTACGACGCGATCGGGCACGTGCCGCGCGACGCGATGCGCCGCGTCGACGATCGCATGCGAGCGGCCGAGCAGCGCGTGCGCGACGCGGTCGACGCGGAGTGGCGGGCGGCGAGCGCCGAGTCCAACCCGTTCTTGTCGGAGCTGCGGGCCCGCCTGACCGAGGCGGAGGGGAAGCTGGAACGGGCGCGCAAGTCGGGCGACGAAAGCCGGATCAAGCGCGCCGAGGACGAAGTCGCCTCGCGTCGCTCGTTGCTGCCCGACTGATCAGAGGTCGGCGCTGCCCTCGCGGTAGACCTTCCTCCGGGTGATCAGACTCCCGGTCACGGTTAAGAAGGCCGCGATCGAGAACCGCCGCGGGTGCCGTCGACGGTGAGCGATTGCGTCGAACGCGGCCACGTGCCCGACGACCGCCGCGCGGACTTCGCTCACTCGGGACGCGGGCCGATGCTGAGCAGCTGCTTGGGTGCGACATGCGTGTCCGGCACCCCGCGCCACGGCCGCCGGGAGACGATCCCGGCGTCGGCGACGAGGTGGTGCGGTGCCGCGTAGGTGACCGAGGTAGTGATCAGGTCGCCGGGGTCGGCCTCGCCGGCGACGTGGACGAGCCGCCCGTCGCGCCCGCGTCCGGACACCCGTCCGGTGGCGTCGTCCTTGCGGCCGGCGGCGTTGACGAGCACCTCGACCTCGCGGCCGACCAGGGCGCGGGCGGCGTCCCACGATAGCTGCTCCTGCAGTTCGACCAGGCGCTCGTAGCGCTCCTGGACGACCGGCTTCGGCACCTGGTCGGGCATCGTTGCGGCCGGCGTGCCGGGCCGCTTCGAGTACTGGAACGTGAACGCGCTCGCGAACCGGGCCGCCCGCACCACGTCCAGAGTCTGCTCGAAGTCGGCGTCGGTCTCGCCGGGGAAGCCGACGATGATGTCCGTGGTGATCGCCGCCTCGGGCATCGCCGCGCGGACGTTGTCGATGATCTGCAGGTAGCGCGATTGCCGGTACGAACGACGCATCGCCTTGAGCACGATGTCCGAGCCCGACTGCATCGGCATGTGCAGCTGCGGCATGACGTTGGGTGTCTCGGCCATCGCTGCGATCACGTCGTCGGTGAAGTCGCGCGGGTGCGGGCTGGTGAAGCGCACCCGGTCGAGCCCGTCGATCTCGCCGCAGGCGCGCAGCAGCTTGCCAAACGCGTACCGGTCGCCGAACGAGCGGCCGTAGGAGTTCACGTTCTGCCCGAGCAGGGTGACCTCGACGACGCCGCTCTCGACGAGCGCGCGGATCTCGGCGAGCACGTCGCCGGGGCGCCGGTCGGTCTCTCGGCCCCGCAGCGACGGCACGATGCAGAACGTGCAGGTGTTGTCGCAGCCGACCGAGATCGACACCCAGGCGCTGAACGGCGACTCGCGCCGGCTGGGTAGATCGGACGGGAAGTTCTGCAGCGCGTCGACGATCTCGACCTCGGCCCGCTTGTTGTGCCGGGCACGCTCGAGCAGCACGGGCAGGCTGGCCAGGTTGTGCGTGCCGAAGACGACGTCGACCCAGGGCGCCTTCTCCACGATGCGGCCCTTGTCCTTCTGCGCGAGGCAGCCACCGACCGCGATCTGCATGTCCGGGTTGGCGGCCTTGGCCGGGTACAGCTGGCCGAGGTTGCCGTAGAGCCGGTTGTCGGCGTTCTCGCGTACCGCGCAGGTGTTGAACACGACGAGATCGGCGGCCCCCTCGGTGGCGCGCGCGTAGCCCGCGTCCTCGAGCAGGCCGGCCAGCCGCTCGGAGTCGTGGACGTTCATCTGGCACCCGTAGGTGCGGATCTCGTACGTACGCATAACCAGTCGAGGATACGGGCCGGACGGTGGTGCAATGGCCGCCATGCACGGACTCGAGGTTCCGGACGGGTTCAGCGGAGTGATCTCGGTGACCGGACCGGACGGGATCGACTTCGAGCGCGCCTACGGGCTGGCCGACCGGGCGCACGGCATCGCGATGACCACCGACACGCAGCTGGCGATCGCCAGCGGCACCAAGGGATTCACCGCTGCCACGGTGCTCGGGCTGATCGACGACGGCGCGCTCTCGCTCGACACCACCGCCCGGTCGGTGCTCGGTGCCGACCTGCCGCTGATCGCCGACGACGTCACGGTGGCGCACCTGCTGACCCACAGATCCGGGATCGGTGACTACGTCGACGAGGAACTGCCCGAGGAGCAGCCGCTGCAGGTGCCGGTTGGTGTGCTGGAATCCACCCCGGCGTACCTGCCCGCGCTCGATTGCTTTGCCGCGAAGTTCCCCGCCGGAAGCCGCTTCTCGTACTGCAACAGCGGGTACGTCGTGCTCGCGCTGATCGCCGAGCGGGTGACCCGCACGCCGTTCGAGGAGCTCGTCCACCGGCGCGTGTTCGAGCCGGCCGGGATGACCGATTCAGCATTCCTGCGCTCGGACCGACTACCCGGACGCGCGGCCCTGGGCTATCTCGACGACGGGCGCACGAACGTGTTCGCCCTGCCGGTGCTGGGCAGCGGGGATGGCGGGGCCTACAGCACGGTCGCCGACGTCCGGTCGTTCTGGGCGGCGCTGCTAGCAGGACAGATCGTCAGCCAGGGCGCCGTCTCGCTCATGTGCCACCCGTCGACGAGCGACACCGGCCAGGCGATGGCGTACGGCGTGGGTCTATGGCTGGCTGACGGGTATCTGGTGCTCGAAGGCGCGGACCAGGGGGTCTCGTTCCGCAGCATGTTTGATCCGGTCAGCGCCCGTACGGCCACGGTCGTGTCGAACACCGGCGCGGGCGCCTGGCCGATCGCGCGGCAACTGCGCGACCGATTGCAGGAGCTCAGCGCCGCAGCGTCAGGCCGCACGCGGCCGGGTCACCGGTGAGCCCGCGGCGCACCGCCCGCAGCCGAGCGGGCGCTGTGCCATGAGTGCGCCGTTCCCGCGGATTGTCGACGAGACGGAGCACGATCTTGTTCGCCGCGACGAACGCATGCGCGGCGATCCCAGCCGCGCTCGCCCAGACACCGCCCAGGCAGTCGGCCTGCTGTTCGATGCGGCGTGACTCGGCGAGGCTCGGGTGCGCCTTGCCGATCAACGGCGCGTGCACGACGAACTGCACCACGTGGCCGGTCTCGTGCGCGAGCGTCGACGCGATCCGGAGCCAGCCCTGGCCCGGCGGACCGGTGGCGAGCATGCGCCTGACGAACGGACGGGTGAGGTACACCCGGTCGTCGACCGGACAGGTGAACGCCGTCCGCAACGCCAGCGCGCCCCGGCAGGCGCGAGGCACTGCCGTCGGCGACGGGTCGACGGTTGCGTTCACTGTGATCGTGCGGCCCGTCTCGCCCGTCCAGTACTTCGACAGCGCCGGGGACAGACACGACACGATTTGCTGTGCTGACGGCCGACTGCAGTCCAGACTCGCACCGGACGGCGTGCCGGCGACGAGCCGGGTGCAGCCGGCGAGCAGCAGCACCGCGCACACGAGCGCGGCGACGCTGGAGCGCATCAGTGGAACGTCACCAACCGGCACACGCCGGGACTGCCCGAGGTGAGGCCGCGCTCGATGGCGGCGCGGCGCTGCCGTGGCGTGCCGTGGGTCGCAATCTCGGGATTGCTGCTGACCAACTCGATGAGCTTGCCCGCGTCGGCCAGGAACCTGCCCCCGTCGAGGGTGCCGGTGCGCACGGCCTGGGCGGCCCACACCCCGGAAAGGCAGTCCGCCTGCTGCTCGACGAAGCGTGACGTCGCATCGGATTCCTCGTGTTGCTGGATCTGCGGCTGGTGCAGCGTGTACTGCAGCACGTGGCCGATCTCGTGCGAGGTGACCGAGGCGAGCGCCAGATCGAGATCGACGCCGTGGAAGTTGGCTTCGATCAGCGCCAGGAACTGGCGCGAGACATAGAGGGTGAGATCGACCCGGCAGGTGATCGCGGTCCCGAGTTCGATCCCCGGACGGCACGGGCGCGGCACCTGCGTCGGGTCGGCGTCGAGCACCACGCTCTCGCCGATCACGTTGTTGAGCTGTCCGCTCCAGAAGTCGGACAGCACCTGGTGCAGACAGCCGACGGCCGCTGACGGATCGGCCTGCGGACACGGGGTGATCCCGGCCGGAACCGCGGTGGTACTGGCTGATTCGGACATCGAGGCAGTGGGCGATGGGGTCGACGTGGGCGCTGTCGTGGGCGGCGGCGTGGTGGGCGGCAGCGCGGCGGGCGGCGGCGCGGCGGAGCCGTGGCCGGTGCCGATGCGCGCCGACACGCAGCCGGTCAGCAGCACGAGCGCGAGCAGCACGCTGCACGCGCGCCCCGCCATCGCGCTAATGGGCGATCTCGGTCGAGCGCGACTCGCGGACGACGGTCACCCGGATCTGCCCTGGGTAAGTCAGCTCGTCCTCGATCTGCTTGGCGATCTCGCGAGCGATCACCGAAGCGGCGAGGTCGTCGACCTCGCTCGGCTGCACCATCACCCGGACCTCGCGGCCGGACTGCATGGCGAACACCTTCTCGACGCCAGGTCGCGCGGTGGCGATCTCTTCGATGCGGGCCAGCCGCTTGACGTAGGCCTCGAGCGATTCGCGCCGGGCGCCGGGCCGGGCGGCCGAGCAGGTATCCGAGGCCTGGGTGAGCACGGCCTCGATCGTCTTGGGCTGCACCTCGTTGTGGTGCGCCTCAACCGCATGTGCGACCGCTTCGTCCTCGCCGTACTTGCGCAACAGTTCGGCGCCGACGATCGCGTGGCTGCCTTCGACCTCGTGCGTGAGCGCCTTGCCGATGTCGTGCAGGAAAGCGCACCGCTTGATCAAAGTGGGCTCGAGCCCCAGTTCTGCAGCCATGACTCCGGCGATGTGCGCGGTCTCGATGAGGTGGCCGAGCACATTCTGTCCGTAGCTGGTGCGGTACTTGAGCCGGCCGAGGGTGGGCAGCAACCGCTCGTCCAGGTCGGTGATACCCACGTCGGCAAGGGCGTCGCGGGCAGCGCGTAAGCACAGCTCGTCGACCTCGAGCTTGCTCTGCTCGTACGCCTCCTCGATGCGGTGCGGGTGGATGCGTCCGTCGAGCACCAGCCGCTCGAGGGTGAGCCGGCCCACCTCGCGGCGCACCGGGTCGAAGCAGGACAGCAGGACCGCTTCGGGGGTGTCATCGATGATCAGGTTGACGCCGGTGACCGTCTCGTAGGCGCGGATGTTGCGGCCTTCGCGCCCGATGATCCGGCCCTTCATGTCGTCGCTGGGGAGGTGCATGACGCTGACTACGGTCTCGGTGGTCTGTTCGCTGGCGACGCGCTGCACCGCTTCGACCACGATCTCGCGGGCCTTCGCGGTGCCCTCGGTGCGGGCCTCGTTCTCGATGGTGCGTACGAGCACCGCCGCCTCGCGCCGGGCAGTGGCCTCGACACTGGTCATCAGCTCTGACTTGGCCTGGTCCGCGGTGAGTCCGGCCACCCGCTCGAGTTCGCGCTCATGCTCGCCCCGACGTTGCTCGAGCAGGGTTGAGCGCTCGGCGAGCTCGTCGAGGCGCTGGGACAAATCGGCCTCGCGGGTGTCGAGATCCCGCTGCCTGCTGTTGAGCGCGGCGATCGCCTTGTCGAGGTCGGCGGCCTCACCGGTCAGCCGACGATCCTCCGACTCCAGACGGGTCTCGGTGTCATGGATGCGCCGGTCGCGCTCGGACAGTTCGGCGTCGAGGCGGCGCGCGTCGGCGGTGAGCCGGGCGATCTCCTGCTGGGCCGCCGAGCGGGCCTCGGCGAGGATGTCCACTGACTCGGCATCGGCCCGGGTGCGGGTGGCATGCGCTTCGAGCGTGGCTGCCTGGGCTTCGGCCCGGGCCGCGCGCAGCGTCGCTTCGGCTTCGGCCTCGGCGGCGTGGTGCAGGGCTTCGGTCTCCGCGTGTACCTGGGCACGGTGCGCGACGGCGTCGTTGTCGTAGCTGCGCTCGGGGCCGGGTGCTACGACGTCTTCGCGAGCGACGACCTCGACGGCCGTCGGCTGCGGATCGGCGTGTCGGGCACGCGCGCCCCGGCGTGAATAGGCGAGGACGAACAGCAATCCGAGCAGGAAAGCCCCGGCAACGGCGGCGTACCAGACCCCAACCATCGCCTGCGCCTCCTGTTCTGCGTGTTTCGACCGGTGCGGCGCACCGGCCCCAGGAGACGCGACTCGGGAACGACGAATGGACGGCTGCCGGGTTCAGCAACACTCTGGGGCCCGCCGCACCGAGTCGCGGCGGGGATGGTGCCACCTTCCTCGCTCGGCGGATCTGGCTATGGACGACGCTTCGCGTCGCACGCTGCCCGGACTCCGGGGGTCGTGATCGGGTCAGAATGTTGAATTTCGCGAAACTCCTGGTAACCCGAGGTTAGGAATGGACATCGCACAAATCAAGTGAGCGCGCTGTGTATGCGTCACGGTGTGTCGCGCCTGACGGCGAACCGAGGGTCGCCTCAGCGCCGACCGTCGTCCGCGGACACACCCGGCGCCCAGTGAAACCGCCCGCAGGTGCGGGTCAATCGAGCGGAAAGTCCTCGACCTCGCCATCGAGCGAGTGCAGCACCCCGCGGACGACCTCGTGCGCAAGGCCCGGCGAGTAGCCCTTGCGGCCGAGGAGGCCGACCAGACGCCGGGCCTGCACCGGTTCGGGCAGTTCGCGCAGTGAGCGCAGCCGCCGCTGCACGAGCGCGGTGGCGGCCGCGACCTCGCTCTCGCGATCGATCTGCGCGACCGCGCTGCGTACGGAGTGCTCGTCGACGCCGCGCTGCCGCAGTTTGAGCGCCACCGCTCGGCCCGCCAGCCCGCGGTCTTGGTGCTGGGCCAGCGCGTACCCGTCGGCCAGCGCGGCGTCGTCGATCAGCTTGAGCTCGGCGAACCGGTCGAGCACCCGCTGCGCCGACTCGTCAGGCACTCCCCGCTTGCGCAGTGCGGTGGTCAGTTCCGCGCGGGTGTACGCGCGCCGGTCGAGCATGCGCAGGCAGACGATGCGCGCGACCTCGTCGGGGTCGCCGGGTGGGCCGGCAGCCTGTGGGTCTTCGTCAGCGGGTGCGCCCATGAAGTCAGAAGTCGACCGGGGCCGGGGCGAGGTCGATCGGTGAGCTGTCGTCGACCTGGGCACCCACGCCCAGCTTCTCCTTGATCTTCTTCTCGATCTCGTCGGCGAGGTCGGGGTTGTCGCGCAGGAAGTTGCGCACGTTCTCCTTGCCCTGGCCGAGTTGGTCGGAGTCGTAGGTGTACCAGGCGCCGGACTTCTTGATCAGGCCCTGCTCGACCCCGACGTCGATCAGCGAGCCCTCGCGGCTGATGCCCTGGCCGTAGACGATGTCGAACTCGGCCTGCTTGAACGGCGGGGCCACCTTGTTCTTGACCACCTTGACGCGAGTGCGGTTACCGACCGCGTCGGTGCCGTCCTTGAGCGTCTCGATGCGGCGCACGTCCAGGCGCACCGACGCGTAGAACTTCAGCGCCCGACCACCGGTCGTGGTCTCGGGCGAGCCGAACATAACGCCGATCTTCTCGCGCAGCTGGTTGATGAAGATGGCCGTCGTTCCCGACGAGCTCAGCGCACCGGTGAGCTTGCGCAACGCCTGGCTCATCAGGCGGGCCTGCAGACCGACGTGGCTGTCACCCATCTCGCCCTCGATCTCGGCGCGGGGCACCAGCGCGGCCACCGAGTCGATGACGATGATGTCCAGTGCACCGGAGCGGATCAGCATGTCGGCGATCTCGAGCGCCTGCTCACCGGTGTCGGGCTGGCTCACCAGCAGCGCGTCGGTGTCGACACCCAGCGCTCGCGCGTACTCCGGGTCGAGGGCGTGCTCGGCGTCGATGAACGCTGCGACACCGCCGCCGGCCTGCGCGTTGGCGACCGCGTGCAGCGCCACCGTCGTCTTACCGGACGATTCCGGGCCGTACACCTCGATCACCCGGCCACGGGGCAGCCCGCCGATGCCGAGCGCGACGTCGAGCGCGATCGAGCCGGTCGGGATCACCTCGATCGGCGCGGCCGCCCGCTCACCGAGGCGCATCACCGAACCCTTGCCGAACTGCTTGTCGATCTGTGCCAGGGCGACGTCGAGCGCCTTGTTCCTGTCCATGGCTGCCATCGAGATCCCCTTCGAAGAATGTGGTCATGCTTGGTTGGTGCTGACTGGTGTCGTCGACGCTAGGACGGACCACCGACAACTTCGGCGCGAATCGCCGAGCTGTGGACAGCCGATTCGCGTTATGCACAGCAGGCTAGCGAACACCTGTTCGAAGAAGTAGGAGGTGCACGGCGTGTCGGTGCGAGAACTTCGAGAAGCTCAGATGAGGTGCGCCGGCATGGCGAACTCGGTACATACGGCCCGCCACACTTCTTTGGCCTCGACGCCCGCACGCAGCGCCTCGTCGATCGTCGAGCCGAGTTCCGGAAGCCGGTAGTCGGCCGCGACACTACGTGAGTAGCTCGCGCCGAAACGCTCGTCCATCCGTCTCCAGAATTCCGTCAATCGCACCCGTCCAGCCTACGTAAGACGGCGGACACGGCCGGCGCGCTCCCGCACGGGGGCAGAGCACCCAGCCGTCTCCTCCGAGTCGGCCGTCTTGCCCCGCTAACGCGCGCTGACCGACGCGAATCGCGTGCTCACGCGGGGCAAAGCACTCAACTGCCGGGCCCAGGTCGATGTGACCGGATCCGTCCGGTCCTCGGCACGATCGAGCCTGGCGCGCAGGTGCCTTCACGGCCCACGATGGACGGCATGAACCGAGCGCTTCTCGTCATCGACGTCCAGGAATCCTTCCGGGCCCACCCATCGTGGTCAGAGATGGCCAACCAGCAGATCACCGAACCTGTCGGCCGGCTCGTCGAGGCGGCGCGCGCTGCCGGCGAACGGGTCGTATGGCTGTTGCACGCCGAGCCCGGTACGGGTGGAGCCTTCGACCCGGCCGGTGGCGACGTCCGGATCATGGCCGAGCTCAAACCGGACGGTGATGAACCGGTCATCACCAAGACGTCCGTCAATGCGTTCACGACGACGAATCTGCAGCAGTACCTCGTCATGCACGGGCTGCGCGACCTGATCGTGTGCGGGATCCGCACCGAGCAGTGTTGCGAGACCACCGCCCGCGTGGCCGCCGACCTCGGCTTCGACGTCACGTTCGTCACCGACGCGACGACTACCTCCGGGATCGAAGGGCTGTCCGCTGCAGACATCATCGACCGCACCGAACGGGTGTTGCGCGAGCGCGAGTTCGCGACGATCGCCACCACCGACGACGTGGTAGCCGATCTGACCGGATCGTGACCACAGTCGTCTTCGTCCTGGTCCCGGGAGTACACCTGCTCGACCTCGGTGGACCGGCGCATTCCCCGACCTCGGTCGGGACGACCTGCTTGTGGTGCCCGGCTGGCGTGGCGAGCGGTTGCGCGACCACGGCGTGATGCCCGCCGCGCTGCTCGAGGCGCTGCGGCGCCACCATGCGGCGGGCGGCACGGTTGAACGGCCCGCTCGCCCGGCCGACCCGTGCTGCCAGGATCAGGCACGTGAACGCCGACGAGTGGTACACCCTGCCCGTCCTGACCGGATCGTTGATCAGGCTGGAACCGCTGGTCGTCGAGCACGCACCCGGCTACCTCGCCGCGGCCGGTTCGAGCGCCGAGGGCCCGGAGGTGTTCCGCTGGATGACCGTCGCGGCGCCCTCGACAGTGGCGCAAGCGTCCGCGCAGATCGCGGCGGCGTGCTCGGCCCGGGCGCGCGGCGAGCGTTTCGCGTATGCCCAGATCGATGTCCGGACCGGGGAGTTCGCCGGCAGCACGTCGCTCTACGACGTGTTTCCGGCGGTTCGGACGGTGGCGATCGGATTCACCTGGCTGGGCAAACGCTGGTGGCGCACCGGGCACAACACCGAGTCGAAGCTGTTGCTGTTGCGCCACGCGTTCGACGTGCTGGGTTGTGCTCGGGTGGTGTGGCACACCGACATCTACAACGAACGGTCGCAGGCGGCGATCGCCCGGCTGGGCGCCACCCGGGAGGGCGTGCTGCGCAAGCACCGAATCCGGCGGGACGGCACCTGGCGTGACACCGTGCAGTACTCGATGACCGACGACGACTGGCCGGACGCCCACGACCGGCTGACCGCACGCCTCGCCGGTTGACGAAGCTTGGCCCCTCAGCAGGGCGACACGCCGCGCCGGACCCGGCTGCGGGGCCAAGCCGGATCGGATGTCACACCTGCGCGGCAGACTGGAAGCCATGACCCGCTTCTCCGCTGCCACCCAGGCCTGGCTCGACGGCGCCTTCGCGGCCCCGACGCCGGCCCAGGAGGGCGCGTGGGATGCCATCGCTCGCGGCGAGCACACCCTGGTCGTCGCCCCGACCGGTAGCGGCAAGACGCTCGCCGCGTTCCTGTCCGCGCTCGACCGGCTCGCCGCCCAGCCCCGGCCCGCGGACCCGAAGCGCCGCTGCCGGGTGCTCTACGTCAGTCCGCTCAAGGCGCTCGCAGTCGACGTCGAGCGCAACCTGCGTTCCCCACTGGCCGGCATCCGTCAGGCGGCCGCCCGGCTCGATCTGCCCGCGCCCGATGTCACCGTCGCAATGCGCTCCGGCGACACCCCGGCCGATGAACGGCGCGCCTTCGCCCGCACCCCGTCCGACATTCTGATCACCACCCCCGAGTCGCTGTTCCTGCTGCTGACCTCGGCGGCGCGTGAGTCGCTACGCGGCGTCGACACCGTGATCGTCGACGAGGTCCACGCGGTGTGCTCCACCAAGCGCGGCGCGCACCTGGCGCTGAGCCTCGAACGCCTCGATGCGCTGCTCGACCAGCCGGCGCAGCGCATCGGCCTGTCGGCCACCGTCCGTCCCGTCGACGAGGTGGCGACGTTCCTCGCCGGTGGGCGCCCGGTCACGGTCGTTCAGCCGCCGATCGACAAGACCTTCGACCTCGAGGTCGTCGTCCCCATCGAAGACATGAGCAATCTCGGCGAGCTGACCGAGGATCTGTCCGGCCCGGCCGCCGGCGCCGGCAGGCGGGCGAGCATCTGGCCGCACGTGGAAGAACGCGTGCTCGACCTGGTCGAGCAGCACCGCTCGACGATCGTCTTCGCCAACTCACGCCGCCTCGCCGAACGCCTCACCGCCCGCCTCAACGAGCTCGCCTCCGAACGCGCCGGGGCACAGCCGCTCGATGACACGCCGCCGGCGCAACTGATGGGTCAATCGGGGTCTGGCTACCCCGCCGATCGGGAGGATCAAGCCCCGAGGAGCGACAGCGAGGACGGGCTTCGGTCCGACTCCGCCGATCGCGCGAGCGAAGCGAGCTTGCGATTCGGATCGCAGGGTCCCCCCGAGCGCAGCGAGCGGGGCAGACAAGATCCGACTCCGGCGGAAAGGGTGGTAGCGCGGGCGCATCACGGGTCGGTGAGCCGTGAGCAGCGCGTGCTGGTGGAGCAAGATCTCAAAGCCGGCCGGCTGCCAGCCGTCGTCGCCACCTCCAGCCTCGAGCTCGGCATCGACATGGGCGCAGTCGATCTGGTCGTCCAGGTCGAGTCGCCGCCGTCGGTTGCATCGGGGCTGCAGCGCGTAGGGCGCGCGGGACACCAGGTCGGCGCAGTGAGCCGCGGCGTGATCTTCCCAAAGTTCCGCGGCGACCTGCTCGAGTGTGCCGTTGTCGCCGAGCGCATGCGCGAGGGCGCCATCGAGGCGATGCGATACCCGCGCAACCCGCTCGACGTCCTGGCCCAGCAGATCGTCGCGATGCTCGCGCTCGAGCCCATGACCGTCGACGACGTCGAGGCACTGGTGCGGCGCGCCGCCCCGTTCGCCGGGCTGCCCCGCTCCGCGCTCGAGGCAACCCTCGACATGCTCGCCGGCCGGTACCCGTCCGACGCCTTCGCCGAGCTGCGTCCCCGGCTGGTCTGGGACCGCGTCACCGGCGAGCTCACCTCACGCCGCGGTGCCCAGCGCCTCGCGGTCACCAGCGGCGGCACCATCCCCGACCGCGGTCTGTTCGGCGTGTTTCTCGCCGGCGGCGAGGGTCCGGGTCGTCGGGTCGGCGAGCTCGACGAGGAGATGGTGTACGAGTCCCGGGTCGGCGACGTGTTCCTGCTCGGCTCGTCGTCTTGGCGCATCGAGGACATCACCCACGACCGTGTGCTCGTCACCCCGGCGCCGGGGCAGATCGGCCGGATGCCGTTCTGGAAGGGCGATTCCCCCGGCCGTCCGGTCGAGTTGGGACGTGCGCTGGGTGCCTTTCTGCGTGAGGTGGCCCAGGCCGAGCCCGACCAGGCCCGCGCCCGCGCCACCGCGGCAGGCTTGGACGAGTGGGGCGCGGACAACCTGATCGCCTACCTCGCCGAGCAACGCGAGGCCACCCGGCACCTGCCCGACGACCGCACCGTGTTGGTGGAGCGGTTCCGCGACGAGCTCGGCGATTGGCGCCTGGTCGTGCACTCCCCCTTCGGCGCTCCCGTCAACGCGCCGTGGGCGCTGGCGATCGGCGCCCGGCTGCGCGAGCGGTTCGGCCTCGACGTGTCGTCGATGCACTCCGACGACGGCATCGTGCTGCGCCTGCCCGACACCGACGGCGAAGTACCCGGTGCGGATCTCGCGGTGTTCGAACCCGATGAGATCGAGCCCCTGGTCACCGCCGAAGTGGGCAACTCGGCCCTGTTCGCCTCCCGGTTCCGTGAGTGCGCGGCCCGCGCGTTGCTGCTGCCCCGCCGCGACCCGCGCCGCCGCACCCCGCTCTGGCAGCAACGGCAGCGCGCCAACCAGCTGCTGCAGGTTGCCGCCGAGTTCGGCGACTTTCCCGTCGTGCTCGAGGCGATGCGCGAGTGCCTGCAAGACGTGTACGACGTCCCCGGGCTGACCGGGCTGATGCGCGACCTGACCACGCGCCGGGTCAAGGTGGTCGAGGTCGAGACCCCGACCGCCTCACCCTTCGCCCGCTCGTTGCTGTTCGGCTACGTCGGCATGTTCTTGTACGAGGGCGACGCCCCGCTCGCCGAACGACGTGCGCAGGCGCTCAGCCTGGACTCGGCGATGCTTGCCGAACTGCTCGGCGCCACCGAACTGCGTGAGCTGCTCGACGCGGATTCGCTGGCCGAGGTCGAGCGCGAGATCAGCCGGCTCGCCCCCGACCGGCGGGCACGCGGCCGTGACGGCGTGCACGACTTGCTCCGTGCCGTCGGCGACCTGACCACGGAGGAAGCGACCGCGCGTGGCGCGACGGCCCAGGACCTCGCGGGCCTCGAAGAGACGCGGCGCGCGATCCGGGTACGCATCGCCGGCGAGCAACGCTGGATGGCGATCGAAGACGCCGGGCGGGTGCGCGACGCGCTCGGCACGGCGATCCCGGTCGGCGTTCCCGAGGCGTTCACCGAGCCGGTCAAGGATCCGCTCGGGGACCTGGTGTCCCGGTTCGCCCGCACGCACGGCCCGTTCCACCCGTCCGATGTGGCCGCCCGGCTCGGCTTGGGCGTGGCCGTCGTGACGACCGCGCTCGCCCGGCTGGCCACGTCGGGACGGATCGTCCAGGGCGAGTTTCGGCCGGACGGTGTGGGCACCGAGTGGTGTGACGCCGAGGTGCTGCGCATGGTGCGCCGACGGTCGCTGGCCGCCCTGCGCAAGGAGGTCGAGCCGGTGCCGGCAGCGGCGTTGGCCCGGTTCATCCCGGCCTGGCAGGGCGTCGGCGCGCGCAGTTCGCGCGGCGTCGACGGTGTGTTACGCGCGGTCGAGCAGTTGGCGGGCGTGCCACTTCCGGCCAGCGCCCTTGAATCGCTCGTCCTGCCCGCCCGGGTGGCGGACTACGCGCCGGCGATGCTCGACGAGCTGACGATGTCCGGCGAGGTCGTCTGGACGGGCGCCGGCTCGCTGGCCGGCAACGACGGCTGGGTGGTGCTCGCCCCCACCGAGCTCGCGCCGCTGCTGTTGCCGCCCTTGGATCCGATCGACGGTCTTGCCGCCGATCTGCTCGCCGCGCTCGATCCCGGCTCGGCGGTGTTCTTCCGCGCGCTGGCCGACCGGGTAGGCGCCGGTTCCGACGACGACGTCGCCACCGTGGTCTGGGATCTCGTCTGGGCCGGCGCGCTCACCAACGACACCCTCGCCCCCGTGCGCGCCCGGCTCGACGGCGGCTCGCGCACGGCTCATGCGCGCCGCCCGCGCCCACCGCGCACCCGGTACGGGCGCTACGGCGGGCTGGCGGGCATCCCGACCACCTCGCCGTCCCGCACGGGGGTGCCGTTCACGATGTCCGGGCGGTGGTCGGCGCTCTCGCCGCGTGACGACGACCCGACGCGGCGCGCACTGTCGGCCGCGGACACCCTCCTCGACCGGTACGGCCTGGTGACCCGGGGCTCGGTCGGCGCCGAGCGGATCACCGGTGGCTTCTCCGCGGTGTATCCCGTTCTGAAGGCGGCCGAGGAATCCGGACGGGCCCGGCGCGGCTACTTCGTCGACGGACTCGGCGCGGCGCAATTCGCGTTGCCCGGCGCGGTCGACCGGCTGCGTGGCCAGGCCCGTCCCGACGACGTCCGCGACGCGGCACCCGCGCTCGTCCTCGCCGCCACCGACCCGGCCAACCCGTACGGCGCAGCGTTGCCGTGGCCCAAGCAGCCACCGGCCGACGGCGGCGGGCGCGGCCACCAACCGGCCCGCAAGGCCGGCGCACTAGTGGTGTCGGTCGACGGCGGCTGCGTCCTCTACGTGGAACGGGGCGGACGCACCCTGCTCTCGTTCACCGACGAACCGGCCGCGCTGCAGCCGGCGGCCGACGCTCTCGCCCTGGCCGTGCGTGACGGCGCGCTGGGCAAGCTCGCCGTCGAGCGCGCCGACGGCGTGCCCATCGTCGCCTCACCGCTCGGCGCGGCGCTGGAATCGGCCGGGTTCCGACCCACGCCGCGCGGCTTGCGGCTACGCGGCTGACCGGCGCACGTGCCCGAGGGCGACACCGTCTGGCTGACGGCTCACCGGCTGCACACCGCGCTGTCCGGTCGGGCGCTGATCGTCGGCGACCTGCGGGTGCCGCAGTTGGCCACGACCGATCTGGCCGGCGAGACCGTCACCGAGGTGCTCGCGCGCGGCAAACACATCCTGACCCGACTCGGGTCCGGGCACACGCTGCACAGCCACCTGCGCATGGACGGGTCGTGGTATCTCACCCGTACGGGTGACCGCCCGCGCCGTCACCCCGAGCACATGATCCGCGCGCAGCTCGGCAACGTCGAGTGGCTGGCGACCGGTTACCGCGTGCACGACCTGCACGTGATCGCGACGACGCGCGAGCACGAGCTCGTCGGCCATCTCGGCCCGGATCTTCTCGGCCCGGACTGGGATCTCGAGCTCGCCGTCACGAACCTGCGCCGCACGCCCGACGCGGAGATCGGCCAGGCGTTGCTTGATCAACGCAATCTCGCCGGCATCGGCAACATGTACAAGTGCGAGGCGCTGTTCGCCGAACGGGTCAATCCCTGGACGGCCGTCGGCGCCGCCCCTGATCTCGCCAAGGTCGTCGCGACCGCATACCGCTTCCTGCGGGCCAACCGTGACCATCCCGAACAGTCGACGACCGGGCGGACGGGTCGCGGCCAGGAGCACTGGGTCTACGGCCGTCGCAACGATCCGTGTCTGCGGTGCCGCACGCCGATCGCCTACGCCGAGCAGGGCTCGCCGCCGTACCAGCGCGCGACGTACTGGTGCCCGACGTGCCAGCCCGGCTGAGTCAGGCGAGCCGGCGGTACGAGCTGGCGTGGAACACGAGCGGGGCGGCGCCGTCGACCGCGTCCAGATCGTGGATGCGGAACAGCACGATGTCGTGGTCACCCGCCGGCACCGTGGTCTCGACCGTGCAGTCGAACCACGCCACCGCGCCGTCGAGCAGCACGCCGCCGGCGTGCGTCTCGTGCCAGGACAGCCCCGCGAACCGGTCGCCCTGTCTGGCGGCCAGTTGCCGGCAGATCAGGTCCTGACCGTCGCCGAGCACCGAAATGCCGATCCCGCGCGCCCGGCGCAGCTGCGGCCAGGTCGAGGACGTATGCGCGACGCACACCGACACCAGCGGCGGGTCGAGCGAAACCGGGACGAAGGAACTCGCCGCGAGGCCCACCGGGCGTCCGTCCACGACGCCGGCGATCGCGGCCACGCCCGTCGGGTAGGCACCGAACGTCCGGCGCAGGTCGAGTGCAACGGCGGTCATACCGGCTCCCCCAGGGTCGCTGCGAGCTGTCGGCGCGCCGCCGGCAGCCAATGGTCCAGAGCGTCCGGCGCGTCCCACTCGGAATCGAGCAGGTACAGCCCGCCGGTCGGGCACGACGCGCCGAGCTCGGCGAGCACGGGCTTGAGGAACGCCTCGGCGGCCAGGCCGTGCCGCCAGTGCCCACCGAGCATCACCGGAACCGCAGTGACACCGACGAGCGCTCCGCCGCCTATCCGGTCGAGGAAGATCTTCAGCAACCCGGTGTAGCTGCCCTTGTAGGTGGGCGAGGCGATTACGAGCAGGTCGGTCGTGGCGAGCGCGGCCACGGCCTCGGCGACCGCGGCATCCGCCTGGTCGAGCAGGGCCGCGCCGAAGTCGGCCAGGTCGATCGCGGTGTCCGGATCGGCGCCGGTCAGCCCGCGGGCGACCCGGTGCGCGGCCTGCCAGGTGCGCGAACGCGGCTTCGGATTGCCGACAAGAACGGTGACCGTCATCGGAAGTCCTCTCAGAGCTGACCGTGGCGGGGCGGCGGGGTGCCGGACAGCACCCACCGGCCGACGTGCTGCACCTTCCACCGGGTCGGGTCGTGCAGGGTGTGGGTGCGGGCATCGCGCCAGTACCGCGACAGATTCAGCGCGCCGGCTGCGGAGCGGGTGCCGCCGAGTTCGAACAGCGTCGACGCGGCCTCGACGGACGCCCGCGCGCCGGCGGCCCGGGCGATCGCCGTGGCGACGGACGCCCGCGCGGTGCTGTCGTCGCTGATGGCTCGCTCGGCGTCGTCGACCGCGCGCGCCGCATCGCGCAGCAGTGCCTCCGCGCCACGCACGGTGATCTCGAGTTCGCCGGCCTGCTGGACGAGCAGTGGCTCCGCGGCGGCGGTGTCCACGTCGCTCTCGAACCACGGCCGTGCCTTCGCCACCGCGGTCACCGCGGCGTCCAGCGCCCCGCGGGCGATGCCCACGTCCAACGCGGCATGCAGCACCTGCGCCCGCGCGCCGTACGTGCTCGGCCCTGCGAAGATCGGGTCGAACGCCACGACCTGGTCGTCGTCGACGAGCACGCCGTCGAGCCGGACGGTGCCACTGGCCGTCGTGCGCTGACCCATCCCGTCCCAGTCGTCCTCGACGGTGACACCAGTGGTGTCGCGCGGCAGATACACCAGCGCCCGCGGCCGCTTCCCGTTGGCGTCGGCGAGCTCGTCCGCCAGCACGGCGCGCACCACCAACCAGTGCGCGAACAGCGCACCGGTGCAGTAGAACTTCTCCCCGGACAGCAGGTAGCCGCCGGTCTCGCGGCGGTAGAGCGCGGTCGAATCGTCGACGACAGTTTTGGCGCTGCGTTCGGTCTGCGCATTGGCGAGCCGCTCACCGGCGAGCACCGCTGCGTAGTACCGCAGCTGCTGCTCGCGGCTGCCCAGCCGGCGCAGCGCGTCGAGGAAGACGAAGTGACTGTGCGGGATCTGGGCCAGGCTCGCGTCAGCCGTGGCCAGCACCCGGAACACCTCGGTCAGGGTCTCGACACAAACCTCGGCGCCGCCGAACCGCGCGGGCACCGTGATCGCGAGCAGACCCGACTTCGACAGCTCGTCGAGTTCACGATCGGGCAGGCGTCGCTCGGCGTCACGCGCGCCGGCTTGCTGGCCGATCGATACCGCGACCTTCTGCGCGATCTCCTCGGCCTCGGCGTCGGCGCGAATGATGTGCGCGGTCATGCGGCGGCCGGCAGTCGGTTCAGCGCGTCGCACTTCTCTACTATGTCTGTGGACATAGTCTTACTGTGCTGGCGGCGATTGTCGCCGTCAAATACGCGTTCGTGATCGCGCGATAAGCGTCGTCGATCACGCACCGGCCGGATCATGAGGAGACCCGTGCGCATCGAGCAATTGCAGTACTTCGCGGCAGTCACACGATACGGTGCCATCCGTCGCGCGAGTGACGCGTTGCACATCACCCAGCCGGCGTTGAGCCAGGCGATCCGCAATCTCGAGGACGAGCTCGGCGTGCGGCTGCTCGACCGGCACCGCGCCGGTGCCCGGATCAGCCGCACCGGGCTGGAACTGCTCCCCCACGTCACCGAGGTGCTCGACGCAGTGGCCCGGCTGCGTGCGGCCGCCGACGAACAGAACCGCACCCGCGCCCTGATGCGCATCGGCAGCGTGCACGCCGCCACCGCGCCCGTCGTAGCGCCGGCGATCCGTGAGTTCCGCGCCGCGTTCCCGGACACCCAGGTCGAGCTGCTCACCGCCCAGCAGGCCGATATCTACACGCTGCTGCGCAGCGGTGGGCTCGATCTCGGTCTGGTGAATCTGCTCGGCGGTGACGATCTCGAGCCGGATCTCGAGACCGTCGAGCTCCTTCGCGGGCGAGTCGCGGTGTGCTGCCGTCCGGACAGTCCGCTCGCGGCGCAGCACGTGGTGTCGCCGGACGACCTGTTCGCGCAACCGTTCATCGCGATGCGCGCGGGCTACCTCATGCACCGTTACGCGCACCGGCTGCTGTCCGGACCCCCGCCGACGTTCCCGTACTGCGCGGACGGCGCCGAGCTGGGCAAGCTCATGGTTGCCGAAGGTCTCGGTGTGACACTGCTGCCCGACTTCAGCGTGCGGGGCGACCCGCTCGAGCGCGCCGGCGCCATCACCTACCGACCGCTGCTGGCCAACGACGCGGACGTGGTGCTGGTGGCGCAGTACCGCCGGTCCCGGCGTCCGTCGGCAAGTGTGCGGGTCTTACAGGCGATCCTGGTCGCCCATTCCCGAAGCCTCGACGCGGCGGCCTGCTAGGGCCCCCGCTCAGGCGGTGGCGGCCGCCTGGGACGTGGCCGCGGCATCGGGCAGCGCGGCGATCAGGACGGTCAGGTCGGCGCCGATGGTCTGGGGCCGGGCGGGGCTGACGACGAACGAGGCGAGCCAACGCAGCACGAACTCCGCGCCGCCGCGCTCGTCGGCAGCCAACGCGGCGTCGACGGCAGATCGGGCCTGCTGCCAGCCGGTCGCGGTGCGGTCGATGCGCCCGAGCGCGGCCACTGTCGCGGGCTCGATCCGGGCGAGGGTGCGAAGCAGCGGGCTGTCCGAAATCGCGGCGGCGGTGCTCGCCAACCCGTCGCGCAGGGTCAGCCCCTGGGCACGCTCGGTGAGGCGGGCGATCTCGTCGAGCAGCAGGGCGTCGAGCACGGCCTCGCGGGTGCGGAAATGGTTGTAGAGAGTCGCCTTCGCGACGCCCGCGGCGGCGGCCACCTGGGCCATGGTGATCTTGGTGCCGCTCATCTCGACGGCCCGGCGGGCGCCGTCGAGCAGCGCCGCCCGGGTGCGGTTCATGGCGTTGCCCGCGCGGGTGCGGGTGCCGGCTTCGCGTACCGGAGCGGCCGAGGCGATCGCCGGCGGGCCGGCCGCGATCGCGGTGGATCGGAACAACGTGTCGAACAATGGGTCCGCCATCAGCGCACCTCGACTGGACAGCGCGGCCCCGCGAAGCGTCGGCCAGCGTTTACTCCGGTTGCCATGCCGCGGACGCTAGCCCGCGAGCGGTGCGTACCGGTGGCGACGCGCGCAGCGGCGACGGAATGTGTGACGGATGTTGTGAATGTGACTACTGCGAATCAGGCTGCTGCGACGCGCACGGCGACACCGCCGCCCGGGCCCTCGGCAGGCGGGGCGGGCGTGATCCGGGCCGAGCCGGCGCCCGGGATAGCCGCCGGCACCGCGGTGAGGTGGCCGCCGCCGGCCATGCCGGCCGCAGCAAGCTTCTCTTCCCGGCGCAGGATGGCCGCCACCTCGGCGAACAGTTCGGACAGCTCCACGTCGAGCGCCGCGGCGATCGCAGCGAGCAGCTCGGACGACGGCTCCTTCTGCCCGCGCTCGACCTCGGACAGGTACCCGAGGCTCACCCGGGCACTGGCCGAGACCTCGCGCAGGGTGCGGCGCTGACGCAGCCGCAGCGCGCGGAGGGTGTCACCGACCACTTGACGAACTACTGCCATGACATTCCTCCTTGGCGACGCAAACGACGCGCGATCTCGGCTGGGAGCACGACCCGCGAATCTTGCGTTCACGGTACCGGCGAACACCGACCTACCGACCGGAACAGCGGACGTGTCCGCTCTGAGCGAACAACGAATTGCCGCCGCTGCGGATTCCCGCTCAGGCAGGCACGCGGGCGGCGAGCGCTGTGCGCCGCAGCTTGACCGCGCGTCCGACGTAGTCGAGCCCGGTGACGAGCGCGACGACAATCGCCGCGATCATGACGACCCACGCGATGTCGCGCAGCCAGCCCCACTCGGGCAGAACGAACAGGCCGATGGCGACGGCCTGCAGCAACGTCTTGAGCTTGCCGCCGCGGCTGGCCGCGAGTACGCCGTGCCGGATCACCCAGAACCGCAGGCCGGTCACACCCAGCTCCCGCACCAGGATGACGACCGTCACCCACCAGGGCAGGTCGTGCAGCAGCGACAGGCCGATCAGCGCGGCACCGATGAGCGCCTTGTCGGCGATCGGATCGGCGAGCTTGCCGAATTCGGTCACCAGGTTGCGCTTGCGGGCCACCTCGCCGTCGATCCGGTCGGTGACCGACGCCACGGCGAAGACCACGCAGGCGATGACCCGCCAGCCGGGCTCGTGCCCCGTCCCCCAGAACAGTGCGACGAGGAAGACCGGTACGAGCGCGAGCCGGAACACGGTCAGTGCATTGGCGACGTTCCACGCCGAGACGGGATCGGGCGGCGCCGCGATCGGGTCAGGTCCGGGCGCCTCGAGGTTGACGCGTGGCGGCGTCTTCACCACGTGGTCACCAGCCTGGACCCTTGACGTCCGCGACGAGGTCAACTCCCTCGCTGTCGACGACGACGGCCGGCACGAACCGGCCGCGCTCCACCGCACCGGTCACGCGGGTGACGCCGTCGGTCTCCGGACCCTGGTGCATCGCGCGTCCGATGCCTTCCTCGGCGTCCTCGATCAGCACGTCCACGCTCTCGCCGATGCGGTCCTCGGCACGCTGGGCCATCAGTTCGTCGACCAGCGCGGTGATGTGCTCGACCCGGTCGGCGATCTCGTCCTCGGACAACTTGCCTTCGAGCTTCTCTGCGTCCGTGCCGTCCTCGTCCGAGTAACCGAACACGCCGACCACGTCGAGGCGCGCCTCGGTGAGGAACCGCTCGAGTTCGGCCAGGTCGTCCTCGGTCTCGCCGGGGAACCCGACGATCACGTTCGACCGGGCACCTGCCTCCGGGACGAACGAGCGCACCCGCTCGAGGATGTCGAGGAACGATTCCGTCGAGCCGAACCGCTTCATGCGGCGCAGCACGTCCGGCGCGGCGTGCTGGAAGGACAGGTCGAAGTACGGTGCGACGCCGGGCGTGGTCGCGATCGCTTCGAGCAAGGACGGTCGCAGCTCGGCCGGCTGCAGATAGCTGACCCTGATCCGCTCGATGCCGTCGATCGCGCCCAGGTCGGGCAGCAGCCGCTCGAGGGCACGCAGATCGCCGAGATCCTTGCCGTAGGAGGTCGAGTTCTCGCTGACGAGCACGAGCTCGCGGGCACCGTGCTCGGCGAGCCAGCGCGCCTCGGAAACCACGTCGTCGGGCAGGCGCGAGACGAACGAGCCGCGGAAGGACGGGATCGCGCAGAAGGTGCAGCGGCGGTCGCACCCCGAGGCGACCTTCAGGTAGGCGAGCGCCGAGTCGTCGAGCCGCCTGCGCTTCTGGTTGCCCGGCAGCCACGCGTGGCCCGGAACCGCGATGTCGGCGGCGACGGCGGGTCGGTGGACGGGTGCGACCGGCAACAGCTTGCGGCGGTCGCGTGGTGCGTGGGACGTGACCGGCCGGCCGGCCGCCACGTCGTCGAGGTGGGCGGCCATGTCGGCGTAGCTGTCGAAACCGAGCACCGCGTCGGCCTCGGGCAGGTTGCGGGCGAGCTCATCGCCGTAGCGCTCGGCGAGACAGCCGACCGCGACGACCTTCTTCCCGGTGTCGGCGGCGGCCAGGACGGTGTCGATCGAGTCCTTCTTGGCGGCCTCGACGAACCCGCAGGTGTTGACGAGTACGACCTCGGCGTCACCTGCACCGGGGTCATCGGTGATCTCCCAGTCGCCTGCACCGAGGGTCGCCGCCAGTTCCTCGGAATCAACCTCGTTGCGGGCACATCCGAGGGTCACCAACGCAACTTTCCGGGCACCCTCACTCACAACGCTCCATCGTAATGGGCGCGCGGCGGTGCTCTGTACCAACGAACCCGACGCGACCTCGCGCCTGGAGGCGACCCTCGACGAGTTACTCGTGTCGCGACGATAGGTTCGGGCGGTGCTCGTGCGCCGTGCCCGTACCGCCGACGTCCCCGCGATCAAGGCGATCGTCGATCTTTACGCGGGATCCGGCCGCAAGCTGCTCGCCAAGGAACTGGTGACGCTCTACGAGGACGTCCAGGACTTCCGCGTCGCCGTCGACGAGAACGGCACCGTGATCGGGTGTGGCGCACTGCATGTCCTGTGGGCCGATCTCGGTGAGATCCGCACCCTGGCCGTCCACCCCGCCCGACGCGGTGAACGGATCGGCGCCGCCGTGCTCGGCGACCTGATCGAGACGGCACGCGAACTCGGCCTGGCCCGCCTGTTCGCGCTCACCTTCCACACCGGCTTCTTCGCCCGGCACGGCTTCGTCGAGATCGAGGGCACTCCCGTCGACATCGTGGTCGATATGGACACCTACGACGCGCTGCGCCGCTCGTACGACCCGGGCATCGCCGAGTTCCTCGGCCTCGAGTACGTCAAACCGAACACCCTCGGCAACACCCGGATGCTACGACTCCTCTAGGGCGTGTCTTGCGCCCTCAAGTGCAACTAGAGGGTTAGCGTTTCGTTCGAAGGGGGTGAGCGTCATGGCCACGATCAATCGCATCGAGCCCGCGTACAAGGCGTGGGCGCCGTCCACGTCGGGTTTCCCGGTTGCCACCGACGAGGAATACGTCGGTCGCCACCGCAAGCCCGGAATCCGCGGTCTGCGCGTGTTCAAGATGTTCTACACCGGCAGACACCGCCGGATCTGAAGCTCCAGCCGACTGACAGTGGTCAGTCCCGGCACTCAGTGGTCAGTTACAACTGACCACTGACGCCGGGACTGACCACTGTGGTTTAAGCCTCGGCGTCGTCGTCGGGGTCCGAGACCAGGTCGTCGGCCGAGCCGCCGTTGCGCAGCGTGTAGAGCAGCCCTGCCATCTCGTCCGGCACGATCAGCACCTCGCGCGCCTTGGAACCCTCGGACGGTCCGACGATGCCCCGCGACTCCATCAGGTCCATCAGCCGGCCGGCCTTCGCGAATCCCACACGTAGCTTGCGCTGCAGCATCGACGTCGAGCCGAACTGCGTGGACACGACGAGCTCGACGGCAGAGAGGAACAGCTCCATGTCGTCGCCGATGTCCTCGTCGATCTCCTTCTTCGCGGCGACAGGCGCGGTGACGTCCTCGCGATAGGTCGGCTGCAGCTGCTCCTTGCAATGCGTGACGATCCCGTTGATCTCGGCATCGGTGACGAAGGCGCCCTGCATGCGCGCGGGCTTGGACGCACCCATCGGCAGGAACAGCGCATCACCCTTGCCGAGCAGCTTCTCCGCCCCCGGCTGGTCGAGGATGACCCGCGAGTCGGCGAGCGAGGACGTCTTGAAACCCAGCCGCGACGGCACGTTGGCCTTGATCAGACCCGTCACGACATCGACGGACGGACGCTGGGTCGCGATCACCAGGTGGATACCGGCGGCACGGGCCAACTGGGTGATACGCACGACCGAGTCCTCGACGTCGCGCGGCGCGACCATCATCAGGTCGGCGAGTTCGTCGACGATCACGAGGAGGTACGGGTAGGCGCTGTACACGCGCTCCGAGCCGGGCGGCGCGACCATCTCGCCGCTGCGCACCTTGCGGTTGAAGTCGTCGATATGACGCACGCCCGAGGACTCCATGTCCTCGTAGCGCATGTCCATCTCGCGCACGACCCACTGCAGCGCGTCGGCGGCCTTCTTCGCGTTGGTGATGACGGGCGTGACCAGGTGCGGGATGCCCTGGTAGGCCGCGAACTCGACCCGCTTCGGATCGATGAGCACCATGCGCACCTGATCAGGGGTGGCGCGCGTGAGGATCGACAGGATCAACGTGTTGATGCACGAGGACTTGCCCGCGCCGGTGGCGCCGGCGACCAGCAGGTGCGGCATCTTCGTCAGGTTGGCCACGATGAAGCCGCCCTCGACGTCCTTGCCGAGCGCGACCAGCATCGGGTGATGGTCGCGCTGCGCGACCGGCGAGCGCAGCACGTCGCCGAGCATCACGACCTCGGGGTCGGCGTTGGGGATCTCGACACCGACCGCGCTCTTGCCCGGAATCGGCGACAGGATGCGCACCTCGGCGCTCTTGACCGCGTAGGCG
The DNA here is from genome assembly GCA_036497285.1 of Jatrophihabitans sp. Taxonomy (GTDB): domain Bacteria; phylum Actinomycetota; class Actinomycetes; order Mycobacteriales; family Jatrophihabitantaceae; genus RYN-133. Next base: position 12,327 of record DASXJR010000117.1, on the reverse strand, counting down.
ATGTTGCGCTGCAGGTTGGTGATGCGCTCGACCTTCACGCCGGGGCCGAGCTCCACCTCGTACCGGGTCACGGTCGGCCCGCGGTTGAACCCCGTCACGGCGCAGTCGACGTCGAACTCCGCGAACACCTGCTGCAGCGAGGCGATCACCTCGTCGTTGGCCTTGGTGTGCTCCAGATGCGGCGAGCCGAGCGCGAGGTGCTTGAGCGACGGCAGCGTGTACAGCCCCGCGCCGCGATCGAGCTCGAGCTGCATGGGCCGGTCGATCGGCGGCAGGTCCTCCTCGACCCTGGGCGTGCGGGGCTTGCGCGGCTTGGGCTTCGCGGGCTGTACGCCGGCCTCGAGCGCGGCGGCCGGCGGCAGTTGGGTGGTGATGTCCTCGGCGATCGACTCGGCCGCGTCGGCGTTGTCGTCCGGTGCCGCGCTGCGCAGGCGCCGCCGCCGCTTCGGCTTCGGCTGCTCGGGTTCGTCGCCAGTCTCGTCCGGATCGGCGTCGAGCCTCGGCCGTCCGGTGAACAGTTCGCGGATGTAGTCGATGAGAACGTGCAGCGGGGTGGCCGTGACGACCAGGCTGCCGAAGAAGCCGACGATCGCGAGCAGCGGGACTGCGAGTGGCGCCGAGACACCGCGGGCCAGCGGGCCGCCGATCAGCGCGCCGAATGCACCCCCCGCGTACGAACGTCCGTCCCCGGTCGTCGGCGAGCCGCCGTAGAGGTCGAACATGCCCAGCACGCAGATCGTCAGCGTCAGCGTGCCGACGATCATCCGGCCACGCGCCTGGGGAAACGGCGCCTGGCGCAGCATGTGCGCCGACGCGCCCACCAGCAGCAGCGGCAGGATGATCGCCCCGTTGCCGATCAGCGCCCGGATGCCGGTGGCCAGATCGTGCCCGATCGGGCCCGCGGCACCGAACCACACCGCGATCGCGGTGATCAGCCCCAGCGCGAGCACGGCGAGCGCGACGCCGTCGCGGCGGTGCTCGGGCTCCAGGTCGCGCGCGGTGGCGGCGTTGCGTCCGGCCGCGCGGGCGATCCCGCCGACTACTGCCGCGAGGCCCTTCCACAGCGCGCGCAGCAACCGGGCGAGACCGATGAACGGCAGCAGCAGCGGTGCGGGCCCGCGCCGCCGAGCCGACATGCGGGCGGTCGTACGCCCCGACTTGCTACTCGATTTGCCGCTTGCGGACGAGCGCGAGCTCTTGCGCGCCGGCGGGCGGGTGCGGGTGGACGAGGCTGGCACTTGCCGACCCTAACTCTCAACTCGACGGTTATCGAGGAGGCGCGCAGGACGTCAGAGGCCGGCTGCGGCGAGGTCCTGCTTCAAGTGGCTGATCTCGTGCTCGGTGGCGTCGACCAGCGGCGCACGCACCGGTCCCGCGGCGATCCCGCGCAGTTTGAGGCCCGCCTTGACCAGGATGCAGCCCTGGGTGCGGAAGATCCCCGTGTAGATGGGCAGCAGCGAACGGTGCCGAGCGCGCGCGGTCACCACGTCACCGCGCTCGAAAGCCTCGATCATCGCCTTGGTGTCAACGCCGCTGAAATGCGTGGACGTGCCGACCACGCCGACACCGCCGACCGACAGCATCGGCAGGGTCATCGCGTCGTCGCCGGAGTAGTAGGCAAGGTCTGTCTCGGCGAGCACGCGCGAAGTGGCCGTCAGGTCGCCCTTGGCATCCTTCACCGCGACGATCCGGTCGTGCGCCGCGAGCGCGATCATGGTCTCGGTCGCGATCGGCGTCGCCGTCCGTCCCGGGATGTCGTAGAGCGCGATCGGCAGGTCCGTGGCGTCGGCGACCGCGCGGAAGTGGACGAGCAGGCCCGCCTGCGGCGGCTTGGAGTAGTACGGCGTGACGACCAACAGGCCGTGCGCACCGGCCTTGGCCGCCTGCTCGGCCAAATGGATCGTGTGCACGGTGTCGAAGGTGCCGACACCCGCCACGACGTGCGCGCGGTCGCCGACCGCCTCGACCACCGCGGCGACGAGGTCGGCCTTCTCGGTGTCGGACGTGGTGGGCGACTCGCCCGTCGTCCCGTTCACCACGAGCCCGTCGTTGCCCTGCTCGTCGACGAGGTAGGTGGCCAGCTTGGCGGCCGCCTCGAGGTCGAGGGAGCCGTCGACGGCGAACGGGGTCACCATCGCGGTCAGCAGACGTCCGAACGGCCGGCCGGGTTCGCGAGTAGCAGGCATACGTCAAAGCTACCGCGCAGGAAGGACGACGCCCGGCTTCTGGCACGCTCCCAGGAGGAACCCACGAGGAGGGCACACCACCGTGATCGACCGCACCCGGTTGCAGAACCTGTTCGACCGCGAGCGGGACGCATTCGCCGCCGCGCACCCCCGCTCGCGCGCCGAGTTCGAACGTGCCCGCGAAAGTCTCTTCGGCGGCGTCCCGATGACCTGGATGAACAAGGCGGCCGGCGGCTACCCGCTGTTCTTCGACACAGCGGGCGGCGCGGCGGTGCGCGACATCGACGGGCGCGAGTACGTCGACTTCGCACTCGGCGACACGGGCGCGATGGCCGGGCACGCTCCGGCGCCGACCGTCGCCGCAGTCCGCGAGCGGGTGGGCACCGGACTGACGGTGATGATGCCGACGACCGACGCCACCTGGGTGGGTAGCGAGTTGGCCCGGCGATTCGGGGTGCCGTTGTGGAGCTTCGCGCTGACCGCGACGGACGCCAACCGATGGGCGATCCGGCTCGCTCGCGCGGTCACCGACCGTCCCAGGATCCTCGTCGATTCGTACTGCTACCACGGCAGCGTGGACGAGACCTTGGTCAAGGTGGACGAGCACGGCGCGCAGGTGATCCGGGAAGGCAACGTCGGCGCGCCCGTCGACCCGACCACCACCACCCGCGTCGTCGAGTACAACGACGTCGCTGCCCTGGAGCGGGAACTGTCCTACGGCGACGTGGCATGTGTGCTCATGGAACCGGCACTCACGAACATCGGCATCGTGCTGCCCGACGACGGCTACCTGGCCGCGGTGCGTGATCTGTGCACCCGTACCGGCACGCTGCTGATCAACGACGAGACTCACACGATCTCGGCCGGCCCCGGCGGCGCGACGCAGGCGTGGGGACTGCAGCCGGACATCCTGACCATCGGCAAGGCGATCGGCGGCGGCGTGCCGTGCGGCGCATACGGGATGTCTGCCGAGGTGGCGGCACGGCTCGAGGCGATGCCCGACCTCGACCTGGTCGACATGGGTGGTGTCGGCGGCACGCTGGCCGGCAACCCGGTGTCGATCGCGGCGATGCGCGCGACCTTGTCCCAGGTGCTCACCGACGACGCATGGCCGGCGATGATCGCGCTGGCCGACCGGTTCGGCGACGCGGTGGACGCGGTGATCGACGCGCACGACCTGCCGTGGTCGGTGAGCCGGCTCGGCGCGCGGGTCGAGTACCGGTTCTGCCGCCCGGCTCCGCGCAACGGTGGCGAGTCCGCGGCTGCGAACGATCCGCTGCTCGAGGACTACCTGCACACCTACCTCGCCAACCGCGGCGTGCTGCTGACGCCGTTCCACAACATGGCGCTGATGTCGCCGGCGACCAGCGAATCCGACGTCGACCGGCACACCGAGGTCTTCACCGCCGCAGTCGCCGAACTGGTCGCCTGAACCGCGACAGTGGTCAGTCCGGCTGCAACCGGTACCTGCGCGACCAGACGATCACCTTTTCCTCCGAGACGTTCGGTTTAGGCGGCCCAAACCGAACATCCTGGAGGAAAACCTGATCAACAGCGGCTCGTCCGCCGAAACTGACCACTGTCAGCTTGGACGGACGGGGTGCGCCGGTCAGGCTTCGGTGACGTAGGGGCTGGACGCGACGGCGGTGCCGTCGGGCAGCGCGGTGATCTCGAAGTCGGCGAACGCGTGCGGCGCGATGCGCTGCAACTCGCGCAAGCAAGCGACCGCGAGCGCGCGCAACTCGACGTCGGCATGCTCGGATGCCCGCATCCCGATGAAGTGTCGCCAGGCGCGGTAGTTGCCGGTGACGACGATGCGGGACTCCGTTGCGGCGGGCAACACCGATCGGGCCGCCTGGCGGGCCTGCTTGCGGCGCAGCGTCGGCGTTGCGGTGCCGGCGAACTTCGCTTCCAGACCGGCGAGCAGGTCGCGGTAGGCGGCCAGCGACGCCTCGCTCGCCTCGACGAAGCGCGCGTGCAGTTCGGGATCACTTGCGATCACGGCGGGTTCCACCAGCTCGGACGGCCCGGACGGCGAATGCCGCTGCGAGAGCTGCGAGTAGCTGAAGTGCCGGTGCCGGATCAGCTCGTGGGTCAGCGATCGCGACACACCGCGCAGGTACATCGTCGCCGTCGCGTGCTCGAGCACGGACAGGTGACCGACCTCGAGGATGTGCCGCAGGTAGCCCGCGTTGGTGGCGGTCGTCGGGTTCGGCTTGTGCCACGACTCGTAGCAGGCGCGCCCGGCGAACTCGGCCAGCGCGTCGCCCCCATCAGCGTCCGTGCTCCAGTCGACGTCGGGCGGTGCAACGAATTGGCTCCACGCGATTACGTCCACCCGCACGCCACGGAATCTAACTGATGTTGCGGTGACAGCCTAATGATGTCATAGTGATGTCATGCAGCTGTCACCGTACGTCGCCGAAGTCCAGGCCCAGCTCCGCGCCGCCGCCGCTCTCGGTGACGACGCCACCCGCCGGGTCGCCGATGCGCTGTCGGCGGCCGCGGAGCCCGCCACCCGGCTGGCCGTGCTCGCGGCCGTCACCGCAGCCGCCGACGAGCTCACCGCGGCCCTGCTCGACTCCGCCGACGCCCCGAGGGTCTCCGTACGGCTGGACGGCGACGAGTTGCACATCGAGGTCCGGGTCGCCGAGCCCGCGCGCGAGACGCCCCCCGACGACGCCGAGGCCACCGCACGCATCTCGCTGCGGCTGTCCGAAGCGCTGAAGTCACAGGTCGAGGCGGCCGCCAGGTCCGACGCCGTCTCGGTCAACACCTGGCTCGTCCGCGCGGCCGCCCGCTCATTGGGCACCAACCGCGCGCCCGGCGGGCAGACCCGCGCCAGCGGGCACCGCATCACCGGCTGGGTCAACGGCTGACCCGCCCCACACCACCAAGGAGCAACAGAATGCGCGAGTACACCTTCCCCCTGTCCGGCCCGATCGACCTGATGGTGCGGCTCGGCCACGGCAGCGTCACCGTCACCGCGAGGGACGGACTCGACCAGGCAGTCGTCCGGCTCACGCCGCACGACGCCGACAGCGAAATCGTCGACCGCATCACCGTCGAGCAGCGCGGCGATGTCCTTGCGGTCGTCGCCCCGCGCCAGGGCGGCCTGGGCGATCTGCTCGGCGGATGGCGTCGTGATCGCGACGCGGTCGACGCCGAGATCGAGGTGCCGAGCCGCACCGCCATGAAGATCACCACCGCGTCCGCGGACATCCGGATCATCGGCCACAGCGGCGCCGCGGACCTCGCCACCGGCTCGGCCGGCATCGAGGTCGAATCGGTCGAGGGCGACCTCCGGCTGCGCAGCGGCAGCGCCACGAGTCACGTCGGCGCGGTTTCGGGCGACGTCGTGACGCGGTCCGGGTCGGGCAACGTCAACCTCGGCGAGGTCGGCGGGTCGATCCAGAGCGGCTTCGGCAGCGGCGACCTCGCCGTCGAAACGGCGCACGGCAACGTCCGGACCCGGGCCGGATCCGGCGACGCGCACATCGGCTGCGCGTTCGGGGACGTCGAGTTCACCGCTGGCTCCGGCAAGGTCAGTGTCGGCCTGCCGGACGGCGTGTCGGCCCGGCTGGACGTGACGTCCGGATCCGGCCGGGTGCGCTCGGACCTGCCCATCGAGGACGCGCCGAGCTCAGCCAGCAAGCAGTCGATCACCGTCCGGGCTCGCACCGGCAGTGGCGACATCCACCTGTTCCGTGCTGGTCAGGCGGCCTGACCGACCGCAGCAGCCAGGTAGGGCGCGAGCTCACCGCGATCGATGACGACGACCCCGTCAAGGCCGAGCCAGCGCGCGGTGAGCTCGAGTTCCTCGGCGAGTTCCTCGGAGACGTAATGCGGATCATGTCCGTCTTCCAGATGCGCAGCCTGCACCCGCAGGACGCCGGCCTGCCGATCGGACTTCAGGTCGACCCGGCCGACCAGCTCATCACCGAGCAGCACCGGCAGCACGTAGTAGCCGTAGACCCGCTTCGGCGCGGGAGTGTAGATCTCGATGCGGTAGCGGAAATTGAACAATCGCTCGGTGCGCTCCCGGAACCAGACGACCGGGTCGAACGGCGAGAGCAGAGCGCGGGCATTGATCTGGCGGGGCCGGCGGGCCTCGTGCCACAGGTAGGCGGGCGCCGGCCAGCTCTCGACCTCGACGGGGATCAGCTCACCTGAGTCGACCAGCTCGGCGACCGCGCGCTTCGTGACCTGGTGGCCCATCCGGAAGTAGTCCCGAAGATCCGGCTCCGTGCCGATGCCGTGCGCGCGCGCCGCGACCCGAACGAGCTCGCGGAACGCGTCCTCGTCGGGCGGGGTCGGCGTGGCCAGCACCTCGGCCGGCAGCACCCGCTCGGGCAGGTCGTAGTAGCGCTCGAAATTGATCCGGCGCGCCGCCGTCACCCGTCCGGCGTAGAAGAGGTACTCGAGCGCGATCTTGCCGTCGTGCCAGTTCCACATGTGACCGGGGCGCGGCGCGATCGGCTCGATGCCTGTGTCGGACGAGCGGATCGGCCCGTTCGCCTCGATCAACGCCATGACGTCGTCGAGCAGGTGCGGCTTGTTCTCGACGATGCGGCGCACACCGGCCCAGGTCTCCTTGGCCGCGCGTTCCATGCGCCAGCGCAGGTACGGCTGCAGCTCCATCGGGACCAGCGAGGCCTCGTGCGCCCAGTACTCGAACAGCTCGCGGCGAACCGGGCCCGCGGTGTGCGCGGTCAACCGGTCGAGCAGCTCCCGGGGGTACGCGCCGAGGCGCGCGAACACCGGCAGGTAGTGCGACCGGCAGAACACGTTGACCGAGTCGAGTTGCAGCAGCCCGATCCGGTCGAGTACGCGGCGGATGTGCCGGGCGTCGACACGCCCGGACGGACGGGGTTCGGCGAAGCCCTGCGCGGCCAGCGCGATGCGACGGGCCTGCGGGAGCGACAACGACATCAGTGTCGCGTCCCGTGCGCATGGGGCCCCGCGAAGCGCCGGCCAGCGTCTAGTCCGGTTCTCATGCGCCGACCCTAGATCGGCGTTCCGACATAGCGTGCCATGGGAGCATGTGCCGGTGTTCGAGCACTTCATGCGATCGATCGGCGACACGGTGGGGCTGTGGCTCTACCTGATCGCCGGCGGCCTGGCGTTCGCCGAGGCCGCGATCCTCGTCGGCATGGTGCTGCCCGGCGAGACCGCGTTGCTCGTGGCGGGCGTGTTCTGCAATGCGAAGTACGGAAATCTGAACCTCGTCGTGATGATGGTGATCGCGGTCCTGTGCGCGGTCGGCGGCGACTCGGTCGGTTACGAGTTCGGCAAACGGTTCGGCCCGGCGCTGCGCCGCTCGCGAGTCGGCAACTGGGTCGGTGAGCAGCGCTGGTCGGCGGTCGACGCCTTCATCCACCGGCACGGCGGCAAGGCGGTGCTGCTCGGTCGGCTCACCGCCCTGATGCGGGCCTTGATGCCGTCGATGGCCGGGATGAGCGGTATGCGCTACCGCACCTTCTTGGTGTGGAACGCGGTCGGCGGCATCGTCTGGGCACCGGGGTGCGTGCTGCTCGGCTATGCGTTCGCGAGCGCGCTCAACGTCGTCGGCGAGACACTGACGTGGGCACCACTGGCCATTCTCGCCGTCGTGATCGTCGTCGCCGCCGTGCTGCACTTCCGCAAGGAGCGGCGCCAGGAGATCGAGGGCGAGGCGTACGCGGAGGCGGACGCGGCGGGCGAGGCGTGACCGTCGTCCGTCCCGCGAAACTCGACGACGCGGCGGCGATCATCGCGGTGCGCTTCGCGTCCTGGCTCGGACCCCGGTGGTGCTGCGCTACCGCCGCGGCTGATCGCACTTTTGGCGGCGGGACGTGATATTTGACGTCCTGCCGCCAATACCGGCGATCGCCAGAGATCACCTCTAAGCTGCCGCTCATGACCGGACCGCACGACCCCCAATACCCGCAGGACCCCAACTATCCGCCGCAGTACCCGTACTACCCGACGGGCGGATACCCACCGCAGCAGCCGGAGCCCGTACGCCCGAACCTGCAGCAGCGGCTCGGCGCGCGGATCACCAGTCGCCCGGCACCTCGCTTCGGCGTCACCCTGGCCGGCGTCGGGGTGGCGCTTGTCGTGCTCGGCGTTGTCGTCTGGGGCGGCACGTATCTCGTCCAGGGCGTGATCACGAGCGTCACGAGCGGTGCTTCGAGTACCCCCGACGACTCGCGCCGGTTTCTCGGCTTCGTGCTCGCGCTCGTGGTGGTCGCCGTCGGCTACACGTTGATCATCACGTCGCGCACCGGGCCGCTGGTCACTGCCGGCGTGGCAGCGAGCGCTCTCGGAGTGCCCGTCGCGATGGAGTTCTTGACGCTCGACCTGTCCGGCGGCGAACCGATCAACAGCGATGCGGTCGTCTGGGTCAGCATCGTGATCTACCTGGCCAGCTACTTGTTCGTCCGCGGCGCGCGCGGGCACACCTTCTATCTCGGCCTGACCGCACTGCTGCTGTGGGAGTACGTGGTGGGCAAGGCCGGGCCGTCGACCAACGAGATAGCGCCGTCGGTGATCGGGCCGTTCACCGGAACGAGCGGCAGCCTGAGCCCGTCCCTCGACACCTCGACGATCGCCGGCGTTTCGCTCGTGTTCGCGGTCGGGTACTACCTGATCGCTTGGGGGCTCGACCACACCGGCCGGCGCGGCATGGCATTGCCGTTCGTCCTCGTGGGCATCCCGGCGACGGTGGTCGGCATCGCTGCGCTGGCACCGCACACCAAGCAGGTCGGCACGGGCATCGTCATGGTCATCGTCGGGTTACTGCTCTGCCGCTACGGCGCCCGGTACGGCCGACGGTTCACCGCGTGGTTCTGGGGCCTGGTGGCCGCCGCCGGCACGGTCGTCATCGCGAGCGACGTCGCCAGGAGCGGCACCAGCGTCGGGATCACGATGATCGTGCTCGGCATCGCGTTCGTCGCCGTTGGCGCGCTCGCTGCGCGCGCATTTGGTGAGCCGGACGAATTGCCCGAGACCGCGCCGACGCAACCGCGTGTGCCGGTGGCCTAGGGCCTGCTCGTAGGGTCGGGCGCATGGCTGATGTGAGCGTGCGTCCGGCCGGCCCGGCCGACGTCGACGACGTGGCCCGGATCCAGGTCGACGCCTGGCAGTACGGGTACGCGGCGATCCTGCCCGCGACCGTGCTCGAGCTCGTCACCGTCGAGAACGCGCGTCCGGCGTGGGCCCAAGCCATCACCGCGCCGCCCACGGCGACGCATCGCGTGCTGGTCGCGCAGGAGAAGGAGCGTGTCGTCGGCTTCACTGCGCTGGCCCCGGCCGAGGACGTCCAGCCGGATGACCCCGACCCGGACACGACGATCCAGATCGGGCCCATCCTGGTCGAACCACGGTGGAGCCGACGCGGTCACGGTTCGCGTTTGATGGCAGCCGCGATCGAATTCGCCCGCTCGGACGGCATGACCCGCGCGGTGGCCTGGATCCCCGAGGCGGACACCGTCAGCCGCGAGTTCCTGGTCGGTGCGAACTGGGCGCCGGACGGGCTGGTGCGAGCTCTCGACACCGGTGCGGGTGAGCTGCGCGAGATCCGACTGCACGTCAGTCTGCGCGATTGACGACCGCTACCTTGGCCAGGTGACGTTCGAGGGAATCCCACTGGCCGCACTGGATTTCTACGAAGACCTCTCGCAGTAGTCTTGGCGCACAGAGCGTCACTACTCGCCGAAGGACCGCCGATGCCAGCCACTCGCCGCCCCCGAGCCAGCCTCTATGTCCGGCTGAGTCGCGCATCCGACGAGACGAACCTCAGTCTCGCAGGCATGGAGCGCGACCTGCGTGCGCTCGCCGATCGCCTCGGCGCCAACGTCGCAGCGGTGCACGTCGACGACGGCCTATCGGGCGGTATCCGCAACCGTCCCGCGTTTCGCGAGTGGCTGACGGACGCCCACGAGCGACGCGCTGACATCCTCGCCGCGTGGTCGATCGACCGCATGACCCGCGAGGGTGTGAGCGGCGGCGGTGCCGACATCCTCGACACGATCGAAGCGACCGGTGTGCGCCTCGTGGACACGCAGGGCACCGACTCGACGACGCCCGGATTCCGCCTCGGGTTCGTCGTCAAGGCCGAGGTGGCGCGCGAGGAACTGCAAGCCATGCGGCGCCGCTCACGGGCACGGTCGGAGCGTGCCGCCGCCGCTGGGCAGTGGTCGGCCGGTGTCGCGCCGTACGGGTACCGCATCGTCCGCGTCGACGGCCGGCCAACGCTCACGATCGTCAAGGCTGAGGCTGACGTCATCCTTGACGCTGCACGGCGTGTGATCGTCGGCGAGCCGGTGGCGCGCATCGTGCGCGACCTCAACACGTCGCGCGTATTGCCGCGCAGCGCGAAACACTGGACGTCGACGAGCCTGATGCGTGTCCTCACGGGCAACACCGTCCGCGGGCATGCCACGTTTCGCGGTGAGTTGCTACGCGACGCGGACGGCATGCCGCGTGACCTCTGGCCTGCGATCCTCACGCCCGATGTCGCCGCGCAGGTCACGGCATGGTTGGCGCCGAAACCGGGGCGCGGTCGGCCGGTGGGCGCCCGCGCGAACGCCCGCCTGCTGTCGGGACTGCTGCGGTGTGCGACGTGCGGGCGCGTCCTGCGTGCATCGTCCAACAACGGTGTCGCGCGGTATGCGTGCTCGGCGCCGCAGGATCAATGCGCGGGCCGTGCCAGCGTGAACGCTGCGAAGGCTGAGCGGTGGGCCGAGACTGAACTACTCGACGACTTCATGCCGTTGATGTTCACCGAGACGGTCCCGACGATCGACGATTCGGCGGTGAAGCTGGCGCAGCTTGACGAGGCAATCGCGGCCGCACTCGGTGAGCTTGCGACCGCGGCGACGCCTGAGGTGTTCGCGCGGCTGCAAGCGTTGCAGGCGCGCCGGGCCGAGGTCGAGGCGGAACCGGCCACCGCGCCGAAGTTCGTGACGCGCTCGACCGGCCGCACGATCGGTGAGGAATTCGAGCGTCGTGACATACCCGGCCGCCGCGACTTGATCGCGAAACACTTGAACCTGCTGCACATCGAGCTGCGCCCCGCGACATGGCCTCACGAGCCGGTCGCCGACCGGTTGACGCCGCTGTATCAGGTCATGGGCGAGGACGACGAGATGCACGAATACCGTGCCGACGAGGCAGGGTCGGCCGCTCGCTAGGGTTGCACGGTGAAATTCAGCGGCATCCCTAACGCCGCGCTCGACCTGTACGAAGATCTTGAAGCGGATAACTCGAAGGCGTTCTGGGCCGCGCACAAGCACGTCTATGACGAGTCCGTGCGCGACCCGATGCTCGCCCTCGCCGAAGCGCTGGGTCCAGAGTTCGGCGCGGCGAAGATGTTCCGGCCGTACCGCGATGTGCGGTTCAGCAAGGACAAGACGCCTTACAAGACGCACCAGGGTATTTGGTTCGGCGAGTCGTCCATGTACCTGCACATTTCCGCCGCTGGCCTATTCGTCGCCGGCGGGTATTGGGACACGTCCTCGGGCCAGGTCGAGCGACTGCGGCGGTCGGTGGCCGACGACATAGCAGGTCCCGCACTTGAACGGACTCTGGCGACCGCTCGACGTAAGGGCCTCACGATTGGCGGGCAGCAGCTCACCCGAGTGCCGGTGGGATACCCGAAAGACCATCCACGCGCAGACCTCCTGCGGTTCAAGAGCCTCACGGCCTCGCGAGAGGTTGGCTGCCCGCCGTGGCTTGCGACGGCCCGCGCCAAGGCTGAGATTGCCAAGCTGTGGCGAACGATCACGCCTCTTGTTGACTGGTTGAGCACTCACGTCGGCCACGACTGACCGCGGCTATCGCGACCGCGATACGATTCGAACATGCTTTCGCTTTGTTCGGTGTGCCGCAATCCGTTTGCCACGTTGAGCTGGCGCCCGTGCCACTGTCGCACCGCGCGCGGCGGCGGACATATGGCGCACTGGTGCGATCACTGCCGCGCGTTCGAACTTGACCCGCCGTGTTCGCGGCCGACTCGTCCCGAGTACGGCGCTCGATGACGGCGCGCCTTTCGCTCGTGGCAGCCGAGCGCAACCAAGATCGTCGGCATGGGGTGGGATTGGTTGGGCACTGCATCGACTGCGGTTGTCGGGTTGGCCGGCATCTATGGCACGTCGCG
>DASXJR010000116.1:0-5617 GCA_036497285.1 Jatrophihabitans sp. | reverse complement strand
GTGGCCGTAGAGCTTGAAGTACCAGTAGGCGTACGCGGCGAACCAGTTGTTGTTGCCGCCGTAGAGCACGACGGTGTCGTCGTTGCCGATGCCCTTCTCGGACAGCAGCGCCTCGAACTGCTCCTTGTTGACGAAGTCGCGGCGGACCTGGTCCTGCAGTTCGGTCTTCCAGTCCAGCTTCACCGCGCCGGGGATGTGGCCGCCGTCGTAGGCAGAGGTGTCCTCGTCGACCTCGACGAGGACCACCCCGGAGGTGTTCAAATTATCCTCGGCCCAGTCGGCCGAGACGAGCGCGTCAGTGCGGCTCATTGTTGACTCCTTGAGTAGGCATTGTGGGCGTGACCGTAGCGCGCACGGCGCATTGTCATCGTGAGATCAGGGGTGCGTCAGCCGCGACACAGGCAGCTGCCCACGCGGCACAGGTCGACCGCGCGGCGCGAGAAGAGCGCGATGTCTCTCATCCGGCCCATGCGGCACAGCCTAGCCATGCCGCCGGAGCCGGATCCACCCGATTGGGACGACGGTCTCAGCCGGCAGGACGAACGGTGCGGCGGAAGGTCACCGCGGCCGCCGAGCCCGACACCTGCAGCCCGTCCGGGGTCGGCGTGAGCGCCTCGATGCGCAAGCCGTACGGCAGCGCGGGCAGCGGCACCGGGAAGGCCAGGGACGGGACGAACTGACTGAGCACCAGTCCGGGCACGGTGATGCCGGCGAGGGAGACGTTGCGCACCCGCAGCCACACCACTCCGCCGTCCCCGATGCTGGCCACCGCCTCCCCGCTCAGCCGCGCCAGCTGGCTGATCCCGGGCACCGGAACGCCGGCCGTCGCGATGAGCCGGTCGTCGGAGTAGGAGAACCGCAGCCCGGGGATCCGGCTGACCCGCGCGAGTTCGCGGTACGCGATGACCAGGTCACCGTGCAGTCGCTCCACCGAGAGCTCGTTCGTGCGCTTGGCGAGCACGTCGCGAAGGGGCAGGTAGACGTTGACCAGGTGCGCCTGCATCGTGGTGTCGCCCAACACGCCGAACTGCATGCCCGATGCGGACACTTCGACCCGGTCGTAGCGGCCGCGGATCGCCTGGGTCAGGAACGGCGTGCCGTGGACGCGCACCCACGCCGTCTGTCCCAGCGGGACGGTCAGGTATTCGGACGCGCGGCGCTCGGCCTCCCGGGCGAGATACCGGTCGAGCGCCACGACGGTCACCGCGAGCAGCGCCAGGCCGCCGAGCACAGCGACCACCACGAGCAGTGTGGTCATTCAGGCGCTGATCGCGGTGCAGAGCAGGAACGCGGCCGGGGCGATCAGGGCGAGCGGCATCAGCACCGAGAGCAGCGGACGGGCGCGACGCGCGAAGCCCTCCGATGCCAGCGGCGCCCCGGCCTCGACGTAGGCGATCGCGATCGCGAGCAGCGCGGCCAGCACACCGACCGCGGCACCGACGAACGCCCCGCGTCCGCCGGAGAATTGCAACGAGTCGCGCAGCAAGAGGTGCCCGAGCGCGGCACCCACGGCCGTGGACACAGCCACTGCCGGCAACCCACGAGGAACACTTCCATCGAACCGGGGCGAGGCGAGCAGCATGTCGGTGAAGTACCCGGCAAGCAGCGCTCCCATCACGGCGACGATGACGGCGAACGTCGGGTCTGCGCCGACGCGTCCGGACGGGAACTCGTGGCGCAACTGCAACAGCGCGGCCATCGAGCTCTCGCCGACCACGACCAGCGCGATCGCGCCGAGTGAGCTGCCGACGCGCACCCGGGCCGCGCCGCGCAGCAACTGGTGCACGAACATCACCGGGACAGCGAGGCCCGCAGCGACCAACAGCACCGTCAGCCGGCTGTGCGGCCACACCGACGTGCCCACGTCGCAAGCGGTGGCCGCCATCGCGGCGATGACCAGCCCGCCGATGCGCCCCGGTACGCGGAGCACGTAGATCCAGGTGACCGCGAGCAATGCCTGCGCCGCGGCGACCGCGATGAGCAGTTGCACGTCGCCGGAACGCGTCGCCCACGCCAACACGGCACCGGCCAGAACCGCGAAGGCGGCGCTGCCGGCAAAGTTGTAGCGCTCTGTGCCGTCTGTGCCGTCCGTGCCGTCCGTGCCGTCCGTGCCGTTCTCGACCTCGCCCGTCACGCTCACGGGGTCACCTCGCTCGAGCGCGACAGCCGCAGCCACGTGACGATCCGCTGCAGCAGTTCGGGTGAGGTGGCACTCTCGGCGTGCCGCATGCCCGGCTCGATCCAGACGCTCGCACCGGGTGCCGCCTCGCGCAGCATGTGCGCGTGCGGCAGCGGGAAGTAGTGGTCGGCGTCGCCGTGCACGATCAGCAGCGGCGTGGGACTGATCCGTCCCGCGACCTCGTACGGCGCCTCCGGGACGGGATCCCAACTCGCCGGGGCCAGCCGGGTGCGTCGGGTCAGGCGCAGCGCGAGGCGACCGGTCCGGGTCTCGCACAGCCAGTGCACGACCCGCATCGGACGGGTGCCGCGTTCGTACCAGCGGCCGGGCGACGAGATGCTGACCACGGCGTCGGCGTCACCGCCCAGCCCGGCGTAGCGCAGCACGGCGGAACCCCCCATCGACCAGCCGAGCACGGCCACGTGCGTGTATCCGTGCGAGCGCAGCCACTGGGCAGCCGCAGCGACGTCGTGGATCTCCTCCGCGCCCACCGTGCTGTGTCCCCCGCTGCGGCCGTGCCCGCGGAAGTCGATCGCCAGTACGCCCACGCCATGGGTGCTGAGCGCACGGCTGATGGCCACGACGTCAGCGGAACGG
This sequence comes from Jatrophihabitans sp., assembly GCA_036497285.1. Classification (GTDB taxonomy): domain Bacteria; phylum Actinomycetota; class Actinomycetes; order Mycobacteriales; family Jatrophihabitantaceae; genus RYN-133. The sequence goes on along the minus strand of DASXJR010000116.1, from coordinate 2,841 downwards.
GACGATCCGGTGAACCCGTGGGCAACGACACACCCGATGTCGCGCAGGCCGGGATCCCAGTGCCGGGCACTGAGCCGGATGCCGTCCGACGTGTGCAGAACGACGTCGCGAGCGAGGACCACACGGCTATTCTCTCAACAACCGACACGCCGGGATCAGCGGCGCCGAAACCCGGGCGAAACACAAGACCGGCAGGGTTTGTGCGGGACGGCGGCAAAGTTCTCAGGAGGCCCACCGATGCACCTGCTCCTGCTGACCGCGGCACGGCAGCCGACTGCCGAGGTGCTGCCCGCCCTCGGCCTGCTGCCGCATCGGGTCACCGTGCTGCCCCTCGACGCCGCAGCGCTGGTCGACCGGCCGCTCGGGGACGCGATCCTGCTCGACGCCCGACGCGACCTGGCCGCGGCCCGCAGCTTCACCCGCGTGCTCTCGGCCATCGGAGTCAGCACGCCGATCCTGGGGGTTCTGACCGAGGGCGGCCTGATCGCGCTGTCGGCCGAATGGACGGTCGACGACATCGTGCTCGACACCGCCGGCCCGGCCGAGCTGGACGCCCGGCTGCGGCTGGCCGTAGACCGCCGCGCGGCCGCCACCGACCAGGTTCCCGAGAACGTCGACATCGGCGACCTGACCATCGACGAGAGCACCTACACCGCCCGGCTGTCCGGCGTGGCACTCGACCTCACGTACAAGGAGTTCGAGTTGCTCAAGTTCCTCGCCCAGCACCCTGGTCGGGTGTTCACCCGCTCGCACCTTGTGCAGGAGGTTTGGGGCTACGACTACTTCGGCGGCACCCGCACGGTCGACGTGCACGTGCGGCGGCTGCGGGCCAAGCTCGGCCCCGAGCACGAACAGATGATCGGCACCGTGCGCAACGTCGGCTACAAGTTCGTCCGTCCCGCTGCTGAATCGCCGGCGGCGAGACGGAGCGAGCCCGCCGAGTCGACGCCCGTTCGGCAGTGACCGCGCGCGGGTTACGTTGACGGCGTGCCTGCGACCGTCACCACCCCGACGTCCCTCGATCCCGACACCGTCGGCGCCGTCCGCGCGGTGATCGCGCGGGTCGCGGCCGAAGACGGCCGCGACCCGTTGTCCGACCAGACCCTGACGAACCTCACCTCGCCGGACGTACGGCACGCGGTGGCGGCCGAGAACCAAGCGGTGGTGGGCTACGCCCAGCTGGACGGCCACTCGCTCGAGATCGCCGCGGACACCGCAGCCATCGACCCGCTGCTGGACGCGTTCGCCGATCGACCCGTGCTGATCTGGTCGCACGGTCGCCGGTCGCGGCTCATGCCGGTGCTCGAGCGGCGCGGCCTGCACACGATCCGTGAGCTGTGGCAATTGCGCCGCCCGCTGACCGAACCGCTGGCGCGCCCACCGGTGCCCGAGGGTGTCGAGATCCACTCGTTCGTCGTCGGCCGGGACGAGGACGCCTGGCTCGCCGTCAACGCGGCCGCGTTCGCGCACCATCCGGAGCAGGGCCGGTGGACCCGCGCCGACATCGAGGCCCGCGAGGCCGAGCCCTGGTTCGATCCGTCAGGATTCCTGATGGCCTGGCGAGGTGCCCGGCTCGTCGGCTTCCACTGGACGAAGATCCATCCCGACGGCGCCGGCGAGGTGTACGTCATCGGCGTCGCTCCGACCGAACAAGGCACCGGGCTAGGCAAGGTGTTGCTGCAACACGGCCTGGCCGCACTTCTGGATCGCGGCTGCGACACCGTGCTGCTCTACGTCGATGGCGACAACTCGGTCGCGATGAGTCTGTACGAGCGCAACGGCTTCGCGCGGCACGACCTGGACATGCAGTGGTCGGCCGCGCCGTCCGATCAGTCGTCGTCCGGGACCGTGTCGAACACGTAGCCGATCCCGCGCACCGTACGCAGATGCCGGCTCGCGCCCGGCCAGCGGTCGAGCTTCTTGCGCAACCGCAGCATGTGCACCGCTACCGTGCCCGGATCCCCGGTGAACTGTTCGCCCCACAGCGTCTTGAGGATCTCCGGGCTGGCGATCACGTGGTCAGCGTTGAGCATGAGCAGTTCCAGCAGACGGAACTCCTGCAGAGCGAATACGACGGTGTGCCCACGCACACTCACCCGGTGCGCCGCACGGTCGAGGAGGATCTCACCGCCCTGGAGTCGCTCGGGGGCGTCCCTGGCTGCGCTCATGCCACTACGTGGGGTGGCCGCTTGCCGGTGACGATGAAGATGGTGTGCCGCGCGACCGCGACCGCGTGATCGGCATAGCGCTCGTAATAGCGACCGAGCAACGTCATGTCGATCGCCGCTTCGGTGCCTCGTGCCCAGTTCGGCGAGAGCACGACCGTGAACATCTTGCGCCGCAGCGCGTCCATCGAGTCGTCCTCCTGGACGATGGCCTGGGCGAGTTCGACGTCGCGTCCGTCGACCACGTCGGCGACCTTCTGCACCAGCGAGGCGGCAACCTCGCCCATCTGCGAGATGATGTCGCGCGACTCCGGGGGCACAGCCACCTCGGGATAACGCAACCGGGCGATCTTCGCGACGTGGAGGGCGAGATCGCCCATCCGCTCAAGGTCTGCTGCGAGGTGGATCGTGCTGATCAGCACGCGCAGGTCGGTGGCCACCGGCTGCTGCTGCGCGATCAGCTGGAAGCAGCGGTCGTCGAGTTCGTCGCGCAGCGCGTCGACACGTGCGTCGTCGAGCAGCACCTGGTCGGCCAGTGCCACGTTCGCGTCGAGCAGGCTCGAGGTGGCGCGCTCCATTGCGATGGCGACCAGCTTGGTCATCTCGATGACCCGCTCGCCGATGTCGTCGAGCTCGTCGTGGAAGATGTCGCGCATCGTCGTGATCCTTCGCGTGG
>DASXJR010000115.1:0-29844 GCA_036497285.1 Jatrophihabitans sp. | reverse complement strand
CATCCACAAGACCGGCGGCCTGACGATCCTGCGTGGCTCGCTCGCCCCGGACGGTGCGGTCGTCAAGAGCGCGGGATTCGACGCGGAGACGTTCGAGGGCACCGCTCGGGTCTTCGACCGCGAGCAGGCCGCGATGGACGCGCTGGCGGCCGGGCAGTTGCAGGCCAACGACGTGGTCGTCATCCGGTGGGAGGGCCCCAAGGGCGGTCCCGGCATGCGGGAGATGCTCGCGATCACCGGCGCGATCAAGGGTGCCGGCCTGGGTAAGGATGTCCTGCTCTTGACCGACGGCCGGTTCTCCGGCGGCACGACGGGGTTGTGCGTCGGGCACGTGGCTCCGGAGGCTGCCTTCGGCGGGCCCGTCGCGTTCGTCCAGGACGGCGACCGGATCCGGCTCGACATGCAGACCCGCACCCTGGACCTGCTCGTGGACGGCGCCGAGATCGAGCGGCGCCGCGCCGAGTGGAAGCCGCTGCCGCAGCGCTACGACTACGGCGTGCTGGGCAAGTACGCCAAGCTCGTCGGCTCCGCAGCCGAGGGCGCGGTCTGCGGCTGACCGGCTCGGACGGCGCGCGTTCCGCGGAACGCGGGACCCTGACGGCGACACAACGTGTGGAAGAACCTGCCCTTCCGCTGCGGAGAGCGGAAGGGCAGGTTCTGTATCCCCCGGACGGTTGGTCTTGTGGCGGCCGCCGGATTCCCCGGTGTTTACCGGGCCGGTGCGCCGAAGTCCTGTGTGAACCAGATCTTGTGGTGCTTCTTGTCGTAGTAGACGTCGATGCCGACCTGGGTGAACGTGCGGCTGAGGATGTTCACGCGGTGGCCGTCGTTCGGCGGCACCTCGTGGTACATCTCGCGCTCGAGGTTGAGCAGCCCGCGCAGGGTCAGGTCGCTGTTCCAGCCGATGTTCTCGCCGGCCGCGCGCCAGTGGTAACCGGTGTTCGAGATCCGGGTGGCGAAGTAGGCCTCGCCCGGAAGCTGGTGCGACATGGTGTTGTCCGCAGCCATGCGCAGGTCGTGCCGGTGCGCCGACAGACGCAGCTTCGACGCCATTTTGATCGGACGCCGGCCGTGCGCGCGCCGCTCCTTGTTGAGCAGACCGAGCATGCTGCGCGCGAAGGACAGCGCATTGGACGAACTGATGTGTGGCGAGGTCGCGGCGTGCGCGGCCTGCTGGACCTGCGGGACCAGGAACGCGCCCAGTGCGAGGGCCAGCGCCACCAGCAGGACGACGACGCGGCGGCGCGGCTCGAGCAGGGCGGGAGCAGCGACTACGGAAACGGGGGCAGACATCGGCGGGGGATCCTTGTGTGGTCAGCGTGGACGGACGGGTATTGCGCTTCCCCCGCGGTCGTGCAACTGCGGCCTGAGCCGCATCCCCTGAGTGAGAACGTGTACCCAACTCTCCGCTTTGCTCAACGTCAGCTCGCGATTGGAGAGGCGTCTCACGTTCCCAACAGAAAACTAACGCCAAATCGGGACAAGTGCAACTCGGGGCGCAAGGAAATCTCAAGTCGGATTCAACGCCTTTCGGACCCATCCGGCGACGCCCGGCACGGTGACGCACGTCCTGCGCGGAGCCGGTTGTCCGGTCTGCGCGCGGCTGTGTAGTGTCGGGCGCGTGATCCACCTCGTACTTATCTCCCAGCGCGTCTCGGGGGCCTGACCGCCCCGAAGCATTCGAGACGCGCTCACCCTTCGTGCCCTGGTCGGCACGGAGGGTTTTTTGTTGGCCCCACCCGATCGAAAGGCATCAGCGATGACCGAGTCGCTCACCGGCGCAGCCGCGCTCGTCCGCTCCTTGGAGGAGGTCGGAGCCGACGTCGTCTTCGGTATCCCGGGCGGGGCGATCCTGCCCGCCTACGACCCGCTGTTCGACTCGACGCGGGTCCGGCACGTCCTCGTCCGGCACGAGCAGGGCGCCGGACACGCCGCGACGGGATACGCGCAGGCCTCCGGCAAGGTCGGGGTCTGCATGGCGACCTCCGGCCCCGGCGCCACCAACCTGGTCACCCCGATCGCGGACGCCTACATGGATTCGGTGCCGCTGGTGGCGATCACCGGTCAGGTCGGCCGCGCGATGATCGGGACGGACGCGTTCCAGGAGGCGGACATCTCCGGGATCACGCTGCCGATCACCAAGCACAACTTCCTGGTGCAGGACCCGGTGAACATCCCGCAGGCGATCGCCGAGGCGTTCCACATCGCGGCGACCGGTCGTCCCGGGCCGGTGCTCGTCGACCTGCCGAAGGACGTGCTGCAGGAGCAGACGACCTTCTCGTGGCCGCCGAAGCTGGACCTGCCGGGCTACAAGCCGGTGACCCGCCCGCACGGCAAGCAGATCCGCGAAGCTGCGAAGTTGATCGCTGCATCGCGCCGTCCGGTGCTCTACGTCGGCGGCGGCGTGATCAAGGCCCGCGCCACGCCGGAGTTGCTCGCGCTGGCCGAGCTCACCGGCATCCCGGTCGTCACCACGCTGATGGCCCGCGGCTCGTTCCCGGACAGCCACCGCCAGCACCTGGGCATGCCCGGTATGCACGGCACCGTCGCCGCTGTCACCGCGCTGCAGAAGGCCGACCTGCTCATCACCCTCGGTGCCCGCTTCGACGACCGCGTCACCGGGCGGCTGGACAGCTTCGCCCCGATGGCCAAGATCATCCACGCCGACATCGACCCGGCCGAGATCGGCAAGAACCGCGAGGCGGAGGTTCCGATCGTCGGCGACGTGCGCGAGGTGCTGCGCGAACTCGCACCCGCGGTCAAGGCCGAGTTCGACGCCGACCACCGAGCCGACCTGACCGGCTGGTGGCGGCAGATCGACGGCTGGCGCGACACCTACCCGCTCGGCTACGAGGAGCCCGCGGACGGATCCCTCGCGCCGCAGTACGTGATCGAGCGCCTCGGCACCATCGCCGGGCCGGACGCGATCTACGCCGCCGGGGTGGGCCAGCACCAGATGTGGGCCGCGCAGTTCATCAAGTACGAGCATCCGTACACCTGGCTGAACTCGGGCGGGCTCGGGACGATGGGCTACTCCGTGCCCGCGGCGATGGGCGCAAAGGCCGCCTGCCCCGACAAGACGGTGTGGTCGATCGACGGTGACGGCTGCTTCCAGATGACCAACCAGGAGCTGGCCACCTGCGCGATCGAGGGTTTCCCGATCAAGGTCGCCGTCATCAACAACGGCAACCTCGGCATGGTGCGGCAGTGGCAGGCGCTGTTCTACGACGCGCGGTACAGCCAGACCGACCTCGGCACCCATGGTTCCATGACCTCTGCCGGTCGGGGGGCCAACCGGGTGCCGGACTTCGTGAAGCTCGCCGACGCCCTCGGTTGCATCGGACTGCGGTGCGAGAGCAAGGCCGACGTCGACTCGACGATCGAGAAGGCGATGGCCATTGACGATCAGCCCGTCGTCGTCGACTTCACCGTGGGCAAGGACGCGATGGTGTGGCCGATGGTCGCTGCCGGCACGAGCAACGACGACATCCTCGCTGCGCGCGACATCCGTCCCGTCTTCGATAGCGAATAGGCGATGAGACGCGTAGGCCTGGTCGGTGGCACAAGTTGGGTGTCGAGCGAGCACTATTACCGCCGGCTCAATGAGGATGTGGCGGCGGCGCTCGGTGGTTCGCACAGCGCGCCGGTCACGCTGTGGTCCGTCGAGTTCGGCGAGATGGCTCGCATGCAGCACGACGGCGACTGGACGGGCGTCGCCCGGGTGCTCTGCGACGCGGCGAAGCGACTCGTCGATGCGGGGTGTGAGGGCATCGCGCTGGCCGCGAACACCACGCATCTCGTCGCCGACGAGGTGCGTGCGGTCATCGGCGAGGCTGCATTCATCGACCTGATCGAGAGCACGGTCAAGGCCGCGGCGGAGTACTCGACGGTCGGCCTGCTCGGCACGGGATTCACGATGCGCAGCAGCATGTTTCCCGAGGCGTTCGACAAGCACGGCATCGACGTACTCGCCCCGTCCGCGGACGAAGAGCAACGCGTGCACGACATCGTCTACGACGAACTGACCCGCAACATCGTCAGCGCCGAATCCCGCCGCTACTACCTCGACGTCATCGACAACCTCGCAGCACGGGGTGCGCAGGCCGTACTGCTCGCCTGCACCGAGCAGGGTCTGCTGCTCGAGGACGGCGATGCGAACGTCCCGCTGATCGACACCACCGAAGTCCACTGCAACGCATTGCTCGAGTTCATCCTGGAAGGAACACGATCATGACCGTCCACACGCTGTCGGTGTTGGTCGAGAACAAGCCCGGTGTCCTGGCCCGGGTCGCGGGACTGTTCAGTCGCCGCGGGTTCAACATCGAGTCCCTCGCGGTCGGTCCGACCGAGTACCCCGAGATCTCGCGGATCACGATCCTTGTCAACGTCGAGGGATCCGCGCTCGAGCAGGTGACCAAGCAGCTCAACAAGCTCATCAACGTGCTGAAGATCGTCGAGCTCGAAGAGAAGCACGCGGTGCAGCGCGAACTGCTGTTGGTCAAGGTGCGCGCCGACGAGTCGACCCGCCGTGACGTTCTGCAGATCGTCGAATTGTTCCGTGCGAAGGTCGCCGACGTCGGACCGGAAGCACTGACCATCGAGCTCTCGGGACGACCTGACAAACTCGACGCGATGCTCAAGATGCTCGAGCCGTACGCCATCCGCGAGATGGTGCAGTCCGGAATGGTCGCGCTCGGGCGTGGCCCGCGATCGATGACCCAAGCCGCCCTGCGCTCGGTCGAGCGCACTGCATAGACAAGGAACCGAATCATAATGGCAGTAGAGATCTTCTACGACGACGATGCCGATCTGTCGATCGTCCAGGGCCGCAAGGTTGCGGTGCTCGGCTACGGCAGCCAGGGGCACGCGCACGCCCTGTCACTGCGCGACTCCGGCGTGGACGTGCGGGTCGGACTGCCCGAGGGATCCAGGAGCCGGGCGAAGGCCGAGGAGGAGGGACTGCGCGTCCTTACCCCGTCCGAGGCATCGGCGGAAGCGGACCTGATCATGGTGCTCGCGCCCGACCCGGCGCAGCGCAAGCTGTACACCGAGTCGATCGAGCCGAACCTTGAGGACGGCGACGCCATCTTCTTCGGGCACGGCTTCAACATCCGCTTCGGCTACATCAAGCCGCCGGCCAACGTCGACGTCGCGATGGTGGCGCCGAAGGGTCCGGGTCATCTCGTCCGTCGCCAGTTCGTGGACGGTAAGGGCGTGCCGGTGCTGGTCGCGGTGGAGCAGGACGCGACAGGTAGCGCGTTCGCCCTCGCGCTGTCCTACGCGAAGGCGATCGGCGGCGCGCGCGCCGGCGCGATCAAGACCACGTTCACCGAAGAGACCGAGACGGACTTGTTCGGCGAGCAGGCGGTGTTGTGCGGCGGTACGTCGCAGCTCGTCCAGTACGGCTTCGAGGTGCTGACCGAGGCCGGGTACGCGCCCGAGATCGCGTACTTCGAGTGCCTGCACGAGCTGAAGCTGATCGTCGACCTGATGTACGAAGGTGGCATCGCCAAGCAGCGCTGGTCGATCTCGGACACTGCCGAGTACGGCGACTACGTGTCGGGTCCGCGCGTCATCGACCCGCGCGTGAAGGAGAACATGAAGGCCGTCCTGAGCGACATCCAGGACGGCTCGTTCGCGGCGCGGTTCATCGCCGACCAGGACGCCGGTGCGCCGGAGTTCGCCGAGCTGCGTAAGAAGGGTGAGCAGCACCCGATCGAGGATGTCGGCCGCAAGCTGCGTGGCCTGATGAGCTGGGTCGCGTCGGACGACGACTACACCGAAGGCACCGCAGCTCGCTGAGGTCTTCGCACTTTTGGCGGCAGGACGTCGTATATGACGGCCTGCCGCCAAAACTGTCTTTGCCCGTTGACCGGACGGGCGGCCACTGGTTCACTTATCTAGTCATCTAGATAAGTAGGTGTGTGCCGGTGATCAGGTTCCATCTCGCGGCGCGGTCCAACGTGCCGCCGTACGCCCAGGTCGTCGAACAGGTGCGGCACGCGCTGCTGAGCGGCGTGCTCAAGCCGGGCGACAAACTGCCCTCGGTCAAAGAGGTCGTCGCCGCCCTCGCGATCAACCCCAACACTGTGCTGAAGGCATACCGCGACCTCGAGCGCGAGGGCCTGGTCGAGGGCCGCCAGGGCGTCGGCACCTTCGTGCTGCGCCGCCCGGACGGACCGTCCCCGGGCGACCAGGCAGCGCTGGAGCGCTCGCTCACGACCTGGGTCGACCAGGCCCGCGACGCGGGCCTCAGCGATGGCGACATCGAGAGCATGGTGCGGGCCACGCTGCGCGTCTCGAGCGACGAGGCGATCGCATGAACACGGCGATCGCGGTCACCGACCTGGGCAAGCGCTTCGGCGCCAAGTGGGCCTTGCAGGACTGCACCTTCGCCTTGCCGGAAGGCCGGGTGTGCGGGCTCGTCGGCGCGAACGGCGCCGGCAAGACGACGTTGCTACGCCTGCTGTGCGGGCTGAGCAGGCCGAGCACCGGCCGGGTCGAGGTCGCGGGGCAGGCGCCGCACGACAGCGCGCAGTTCCTGAGCGAGATCGGATACCTGGCGCAGGACATCCCGCTCTACCGACGCTGGTCGGTCGCGGATCACCTGCGCATGGGCGCGCACCTGAACCGACGGTGGGACGACCGCGCCGCCCACGATCGGCTGCGCGCGCTGCGCATTCCGCTCGACCAACGGGTCGGCACACTGTCCGGCGGGCAGCGCGCGCAGGTGGCGCTGGCGATGGCGCTGGCCAAGCGGCCGCGCGTCCTCATGCTCGATGAGCCGGTCGCCGCGCTGGATCCGCTGGCCCGCCGCAATTTCCTCAGCACGCTCGCGGACGCTGTCGCCGACGGCGACCTCACCGTGATGCTGTCCAGTCACCTCGTCACCGACCTGGAACGCGTGTGTGATCACCTTGTCGTCCTCGCCGACTCGCGGACGGTGCTCGCGGACGGACTCGACGAGGTGCTCGCCAGCCATCGCCTGCTCACCGGAGCGCGGCGCGACACGACCGGCGTCGAACGCGACCACACCGTGCTGCGAATCGAGCGCACCCACCGTCAGGTGAGCATGTGGGTCCGGCTGAACGGCGCACTGCACGACCCGCACTGGGAAGTCACCGAGCTGAGCCTCGAGGAGATCATGCTCGCCTACCTGGGCCTGGGCGCCGATCACGGCGTCGAACCCGTCGTCGACGGAGTACCGGCATGACCTGGTTCATGTGGCGACAGCATCGCGTGCAAGTCATGATCGCCGCGGCCCTGGTCGTAGCGTTCGCGGTGCCCGTCTGGATCACCGGGCGGCATCTCGCGGACCTGCTCCAGGCTTGCCGCACGGGCACCACCTGCGGCGGGATCTTCCAGGGCTACCAAGGCTTCAACACCGTCGTAGACCTCACGGTCATCGTGCCGTTGCTGATCGGAGTGTTCTGGGGAGCGACGATCATCGGACGCGAACTCGAGTCCGGTACCGCGACGCTGGCTTGGACTCAGTCGGTCACCCGGCGCAGGTGGCTGATCTCGAAGCTGGGCGTGCTGTTCGGGTTCACGCTGCTGTGCGCCGGCGCCGTCACAGGACTGGTCACGTGGTGGTCGAACACCCACAACGCGATCGTCGAGACCCGCTTCGCAGGGCTGCAGTTCGACATCCAGGCCATCGCACCGATCGGCTACGCGCTGTTCGCTTCGGCCCTGGGTCTGGCGGCGGGCGTGCTGTGGGGACGGGCGCTGCCGGCGATGGCAACCACGATCGGTGGCTTCGTCGCAGTGCGGCTCATCGTTGAGCTGTGGGCTCGTCCGCACTACCTGGAACCGATCACCAGGATCCTGAGCTTCGCGAAGTCCGACGGCATCCCGAACGGGGCTTCCGCGATCAGCACGGAGGTAACCCGGTACGGCCACGTGGTGTCCGGGCCGATGCCCGCGCCGGCTCAGTGCATCAGCGCGACAAGCCGGCCGGAGATGAACGAGTGCATGCACCGACTCGGTTACGCGATCCGCGCGACCTATCAGCCGGCCGGGCGGTTCTGGACCTTCCAGTGGATCGAGTTCGGCATCTTCGCCGGGCTCGCGGCCGTACTCACCGCGGTCGGTGTGATCGCTGTGCTGCGCCGCGAAGGGTGAGACTTGGCCTCGCTGCAGGGTCCGCGACGGCGTGTCGCCCTGCTACGGGGCCAATCCTATTTGAGCTCCTCGGCGAGGTGATCCATCGCATCGAGGGCTTTGATCAGGGCGTGCTGCTCCGGTGTTGACAGCCGCCCGGCGGCGTCCGAGACGGCCTGTGCGCGCTGGGCCTTGATCCGTTCGTGCACGCTGCGGCCCTGCTCGGTGACCGACACGGTGACGCTGCGCAGGTCGTCGGGGTCGGGGGAGCGGTCGATCAGCTTCAGCTCGTCGAGTCGGCCCACCACGCGCGAGAGCATGGTCGGGTTGATGTGCTCCAGCTTCACCAGCTCGGGCAGGCCGACCGGACCGTTCCCGACGATGAGCGCCAGCACCGAGGCCTGGGTGGGGGTCAAGCCCTCACCGGTGGCCGACGTGTTCAAGTGCCGCGCGAGCCGTGCAATTGCGCGCCGCAGCCGAACGGCGTCTTCCGCGTCCACCATCACCTCCGTGTGATCAGTTCCATCGATTTCGCCATTTACTTGCCTGCCGGCAAGCAGCGTAGTGTGGATCGCGATGACAGTGTCCCCTGTACGCACTCGCACCGCGCCGGCGACCACGCCGGCGGATCAGCTCGTACGAGAACCACGGCGCTATCTCGTCTTCGCCGTCGTCGCAGTGGCCTTGTTCATGGCCTCGGTCGACCAGACGATCGTGGCAACGGCACTGAGCACGCTGCAGCACGATCTGCACGCGCAGGTCAACTGGAGCAGTTGGACGATCACCATCTACGCGCTCGGCCAGATCATGGTGATGCCGCTCGCCGGACGGATCAGTGACCAGTTCGGACGCCGCCGAGTCTTCATCGCCGCAATCGTCCTGTTCACCGTCGCCTCGCTGTGCTGCGGGCTCGCCAACGACATCTACGTCCTCGTTGCGCTGCGTGCGGTGCAGGCGCTGGGCGGTGGCGCGATCATGCCGTCGGCGACCGGCATCGTGGCCGACCAGTTCGGCCCGGACCGCGACCGCGCGATCGGATTGTTCACGTCGATCTTCCCGATCGGCGGCATCGTCGGCCCCATACTCGGCGGCATCTTCGTCACCTACTGGTCGTGGCGAGGCATCTTCCTGGTCAACGTGCCGATCGGGATCGTGGTGCTGCTGCTGGCGGTCGCGTTCATCCCGCACAGCGAGCACCGCGCCCGCGGTCGCATCGACTTCCCCGGCGTGGCCATGCTCGGTGTCGGACTGCTCGGCGTCATGTTCGCGGTGAGCTACCTCGGTGCCGCGAACTCGTCCGTGCTGGCGCCGCAGTTCCTGTTGGCCCTCGCCGCGGGGGCTGCCGGCTTCATCGCCTTCGTGCGGCACGCCGGCCACGCACACGACCCGTTCATCCCGCTCCGGCTGCTGCGCGGCAGCGGCTTCGCGGTGATGAACACGATCAACTTCTTCTTCGGCGTCACCGTGCTCGGGTTCGCGACCCTTGTGCCGCTCTACGCCCAGGACCGGTACGGCATCGACATTCTTGCCGCGGGCACGCTGCTCACGGCCCGTGCCGTCGGCATGATCGCGGTCGCCGGGCTGTCGACCTTCGCCTTGCGCCGCACCGGATACCGGCGCCCGATGTTCTTCGGGTTCGTGCTCTGCGTGATCGGCCTGGTGTTCATGGCGATTCCCGCCACCGGTGTGTCGCCCTACGTGTGGCTGGCCATCGCGGCGGGAGTCATGGGACTGGGGATGGGCGTGTCGGTGCCGGCAACCAACAACGCGATCATGCACCTCGCACCCGCGGACACCGGCGCGATCGCGGGCCTGCGCGGGATGTTCCGTCAGGGCGGCGGCATCACCGGCGTTGCGGTGGTCACGGCCATCCTCGCGCGCAGCGCCGACCCTGGCCTCGCGCAGGCGTGGTCGCTCGTCGTGCTCGCGGTCGTGCTCGCCTGCCTGGTCCCGCTGATCTGGCTCGTCCCGGAGCACCGCGGCAGTTGGTAGCCGGTCAGGTCCGGTTCGGGTCGGGATGGATCGACAGGAAGACCGAACAAGCCTCCCCGTCGGGATCTTCGTTCTCGAAGTACTCCTCGACGAGCGCCGTGAACCGCCGGGACAGTTCCTCCCTGCGTTCGGCGGTGAGCCGCAACCCGGCACGCATCGTGTCGACCTCCTCGACGGGGACGAGTGCGACCTCCTCGAGGAAGGCGTTGAGCATCGCGCTGTCCTTCGCGGGTGTCTCCATCTGCCACGACTTTCCCGTTGCCAGGTAGGGAATCTCGCGCGACCCACGAGTCCCGCGCCGCACCTCCTGTGCCTCGAGAAAACCGGTGTCGACCAGGGTTCGCACGTGGTGCAGGATCGTCGCCGGATCCTTGCCGAGGGCCCCGGCGATCTCCTTGTTGGTGTGTGGCTCACCGAGGCAGGCGCGCAGGATGCGCAGGCGGATGGTCGACGCGAGAGCGCGTGCCTCGGCGTCGGTGGCCGGCCGCCGGCCACCGTCGGACTCAGGTCGTGTCACCCGCTCAGCATAAGTGATTGACAAATCCCAATCACTAGTCGCAGAGTAGTTGCGTGACCGACCAGCCCACACCCGTCGAGGTCGTCCGCCGTCGAGGCGGGCTGTGGCACCACCTCGACTTCCGGCGGCTCTGGATCGGCGAGACGGTCAGCCAGTTCGGCACCTTCATCAGCCAGCTCGCGCTGCCGCTGATCGCCATCCTGGTCGTGCATGCCACGACCTTTGAAGTCGGCTTGCTCGCGACGCTCGAGATGCTTGCGTTCCTCGTGATCGGCCTGCCGGCCGGCGCGTGGGTCGACCGCATGCGGTTCCGGCACGTCCTGATCGTCAACGACCTCATCCGGGCGGCCGCGCTGGGCTCGATCCCGCTGACGTACGCGTTCGGTGCGCTCACTATCGGCCAGTTGTACGCCGTCGCCCTTATCACGGGTTTGTCGACGGTGTTCTTCGATGTCGCCTACCAGTCGTACCTGCCCGCGCTCGTGGATCGTGAGGCGCTGGTCGAGGGGAACTCCAAGCTGCAGGCCAGCGAGTCGGTGTCGCAGATCGCGAGCCCGGCCCTCGGTGGCCTGCTCATTCAGGCGCTCTCCGCCCCTTACGCCATTTTGGTCGACGCGCTGAGCTTTCTCTGGTCGGCCGCGTGGGTCACGGCGATCCGCTCGCGCCCGCCGAAGCCGGAGCGCAAGCCTGATCGGCACCTGGGTCGCGAGATCGCCGAGGGGCTGAAGTTCGTTGTAGGCAACAGATTGCTGCGCTCGATCGCGGCCTGCACCGGGTCGTCCAACTTCTTCAGCAACGTCGCATTCCCGGTCTACTTCATCCTGCTGGCGCGCCAGTTGCACCTGTCGGCGGGCGTGATCGGGTTGTTCACCTCGTTCGCTGCGATCGGTGGGTTGCTCGGCTCGCTCGCCGCGTCGCGGGTCGCGGAGCGGCTCGGGCAAGGGCCCACGATCTGGATCAGCATCGCAGCGAGCCTCCCGTCCGCCTTTGTCGTGCCGTTCGTCCATCGCGATTGGACGCTCGCGCTGCTTGCCGTCTCGCAACTGGTCATGTGGGCCGCGGTGGTGGTCTACAACATCACCCAGGTGAGCTTCCGGCAGGGCCTCACACCGGAGCGCCTGCTCGGCCGCATGAACGCGACGATGCGGTTCTTCGTGTGGGGGACGATCCCGCTCGGTGCGTTCGTGGGTGGTGTGTTGGGCACGGCGATCGGCGTGCGCGCGACGTTGCTCGTCGCCGCGATCGGGGGGACGGTCGCGCTGCTGCCGGTGTTCTTCTCGCCGCTGCGGCACATGCGTGAGCTCCCCACCGCCGTCCCGGATGATGAGACGGTCGGCTCACTGGCTGAGAGTACTGTCTGACCGTGTTCTAGGCTTCCGACATGCGGCTGGCAGTCATCCCCGGCGACGGAATCGGCATCGAGGTAACCGGGCAGGCGGTGCGCGTGCTGTCGGCGATCGCGCCCTCAGTCGAGACGACGAGCTATGACCTGGGCGCCGCGCGCTGGCACCGCACCGGTGAGACGCTGCCCGACTCCGTGCTCGAGGAGTTGCGCGGGCACGACGCGATCCTGCTCGGCGCGGTGGGCGACCCGTCCGTGCCGTCCGGCGTGCTCGAACGTGGGTTGCTGCTCAAGCTGCGGTTCGCGCTCGACCACCACGTGAACCTGCGCCCGGCCAAGCTCTATGCGGGGGTGGCCACGCCGTTGGCGGGCGAGCCGTCGATCGATTTCGTCGTGGTGCGGGAGGGGACGGAAGGCCCGTACGCGGGCAACGGCGGATCGCTGCGCAGGGGCACGCCGCACGAGATCGCGACCGAGGTCAGCGTCAACACCGCGTACGGCGTCGACCGGGTGGTGCGCGATGCATTCACCCGGGCCGCCGCGCGTCCTCGTAAGCACCTGACGCTGGTGCACAAGAACAATGTCCTGACCAACGCGGGCGATCTGTGGTTCCGCACCGTTCAGCAGGTGGCGGCGGACTTCCCTGACGTGGAGGTGGCGTACAACCACGTGGACGCGGCGACGATCTACATGGTCACCGATCCTGGTCGCTACGACGTGATCGTCACCGACAACCTGTTCGGCGACATCATTACCGACCTGGCGGCCGCGATTGCCGGCGGGATCGGCTTGGCTGCCAGCGGAAACCTCGATGTCAGCCGCACCAACCCGTCCATGTTCGAGCCGGTGCACGGGTCGGCGCCGGACATCGCGGGCCAGGGCAAGGCCGACCCGACCGCCGCCGTGCTGTCGGCGGCGATGCTGCTCGAGCACGTCGGCGAGCACGACGCGGCCCGGCGGGTCGAGGCGGCGGTCGCTGCGGATCTCGCCGCCCGCGATCCCGAGCGGCCGGGCAGCACCGACGAGATCGGTGAGCGGCTCGCCAAGGCCGCCACCACCTGACGCGATCGGGGAGAGTTCGCCGTGCGCTGGACGGCTGACTCTCCCGGACCGTAGACTCGCGGCGTGCAGCACTTCGTCTCGATCATTATCGAGTAGCGCGTCGGAACAAGTTCCACTCCGACGCGCAGACCCCTACGCCACCCGGCGGGGGGTTTTTTGTTTGCCCGGACACCGCCAGTAAAGGGATTCCACCATGCAGACCGACGCCTTCCACGTTTTCGACACCACCTTGCGGGACGGCGCGCAGCGCGAGGGCATCACCTACTCGGTGGCCGACAAGCTCGCCGTCGCGCGCCTGCTCGACCAGCTCGGCGTCGGTTTCATCGAGGGCGGCTGGCCCGGCGCGATGCCCAAGGACACCGAGTTCTTCGCGCGTGCCGCCGACGGCGAACTCGCGCTGAAGAACGCCGTGCTCGTCGCGTTCGGAGCGACCCGCAAGGCGGGCGTGCGAGTGCAGGACGACCCGCAGGTACGCGCGTTGCTCGACTCGCGTGCATCGGTCGTCACCCTCGTCGCGAAGTCGTCGGTGTGGCACGTGACCGACGCGTTGCACACCACGGTGGAGGAAAACCTCGACATGGTGTGCGACACCGTGGCGTTCCTGCGTGCCGAGGGACGCCGCGTGTTCGTCGATTGCGAGCACTTCTTCGACGGGTACCGGCTGGACCCCGACTACGGCGTACGGCTCCTCGATGTCGCGGCGGCGGCCGGCGCGGACGTCGGGGTTCTGTGTGACACGAACGGCGGCATGCTCCCGATGGGCGTCCACGACGTCGTGACGGACGTGTCGCGTCGCGCCGGCATCCGGCTCGGCATCCACACCCAGGACGACACGGGTTGTGCGGTGGCCAACACCCTGGCCGCCGTGGATGCCGGCGCGACACACGTCCAGGGCACGGCCAACGGGTACGGCGAGCGCGCCGGCAACGCGAACATCTTCAGCGTGATCGGCGGGCTCGTCACCAAGATGGGCCTGGACGTGCTGCCGGAAGGGTGTCTGGCCGAGATGCAGCGGGTCTCGCATGCCATCGCCGAGATCGCGAACCTCGCGCCGGACACGCACGCACCGTACGTGGGCGCCGCGGCGTTCGCGCACAAGGCCGGCCTGCACGCGTCCGCGATCAAGGTCGCGCCGGAGATGTACAACCATCTCGACCCGGCGATGGTGGGCAATGCGCAGCGGATCCTGGTCACTGAGATGGCCGGCCGCGCGTCCGTCGAGCTGAAGGCGGGTGAGCTGGGTGTCGACGTGTCGTCACGTCCCGATGTCGTCGGCAAGGTTGTCGAGCGGGTCAAGCAGCGCGAGGCTTCCGGATGGTCGTACGAAGCGGCGGACGCGTCGTTCGAGTTGTTGCTGCGTGACGAACTGTCGCCGACTGTGGACAGCTTCACCGTCGAGTCGTACCGGGTGATCGTCGACCGTCGTGAGGACGGCGCGATGGTGAGCGAGGCGACCGTCAAGGTGATCGCCGGGGGAGAGCGGGTTATCTCGACCGAGGAGGGCAACGGCCCGGTGAACGCGCTCGACCGTGCGTTGCGCAAGGCATTGACGAAGGCGCACCCGCGGCTCGCGTCGCTCGAACTGACCGATTACAAGGTGCGCATCATGCCTGGCCGGCACGGCACCGACGCCGTGACCCGCGTGCTGATCGAGACCTCCGACCACGAGCGTGAATGGACGACTGTGGGCGTGCACGGCAACGTCATCGAGGCGTCGTGGCTGGCGCTGCACGACGCCGTCCGCTACGGCCTGCTCGGGGAAAACACGCCGTAAGCGATCAAGTAGAAACAGATCAGTTGGACGAGCGGAGGCCGGCCAGCACGCACGTCTCGCAGTCGTGCTCACACGTGGCGCCCGAGCCGTCATGGGCGCAGGCGTCGGTGACGTGCAATTCGTCCGGATCGTGCTCGTGCCCGCAGCCGCACATGCCGCCGTGGGCGTCCATCGTGTGGTCGATCGCCGCATCGAGACGCTGCTCGGCGAGGTCGAGCGCGATGCTGCGCTGCACGCCCCACGCGATCAGCCCGAGCAGCAGCGCCACACACAGCGCCACCGCGCAGAACACCGGCGCCGCCGCCGTCCCGCGTCCGGTCGCGGCGACCGCGCCGACAGCGACGAACAGCATCGCGAACAGCAGCAGGGTGGCCGCGAGCCGACGACGGCCTTGGACGGGCACGCGCGCCAAGCGGGAACTCACTGCTCGATTATGGCCGACGCGGACGACCTACCGACCATCGCCTAGCCTTGACCAACGTGCGCATCGCCCGCTTCGTTCACCCGGGATCCGCCTCCACACCCGCCGGTGTGCTGTGGGGCGTCGTCGAAGGACCGGTGGACGCCTCCCCGGAAGCCCTGACCGTTTCGGCCATCAACGGCCACCCGTTCGAGACGATCACCTTCACCGGCGACCGGTGGGCCCTGCCGGACGTGCGGCTGCTCTCGCCGATCCTGCCCAGCAAGGTCGTGGCTATCGGCAAGAACTACGCAGACCACGCCAAGGAGATGGGTGGCGAGGCGCCCGAGACACCGATGATCTTCCTCAAGCCGTCGACGTCGGTGATCGGCGACGCGGACACGATCCGGCTGCCGGCGTCGTCGTCCGAGGTGCACTACGAGGGCGAGTTGGCCGTCGTGCTTGGCCGCCCGGCGCGCAGCATCAGCCGTGACGACGCGCTGGGCTACGTGCTCGGGTACGCCTGCGCGAACGACGTCACGGCGCGCGATCAGCAGCGCGCCGACGTGCAGTTCACCCGCGCCAAGGGCTACGACTCGTTCTGCCCGCTCGGACCGTGGTTCGAGACCGTGCTCGACCCGTCCGACCTGCGACTCACCACCCGCGTGAACGGCGAGATCGTGCAGGACGGGCGGACGAGCCAGATGATCCACGACGTGGCGGCACAGATCGCGTTCATCTCGGGGGTGATGACGCTCCTGCCCGGCGACGTGATCCTCACCGGAACCCCCGCCGGCGTCGGTCCGATCAAGGACGGCGACACCGTCAGCGTCGAGATCGAGGGCATCGGTACCCTCACCAACCCGGTGCGCAACGCATGAGTTCCCCGCGCCTGCGCGTCGCGCCGTCGCCCACCGGCGACCCGCACGTCGGCACCGCTTACATGTCGTTGTTCAATCTCGCCTTCGCGCGGCGGCACGGCGGACAGTTCGTGCTGCGGATCGAGGACACCGACCGCGCCCGCTTCCGCGCCGACAGCGAAGCGCAGATCTACGAGACGCTGCACTGGCTCGGATTGACCTGGGACGAGGGGCCCGACATCGGCGGCCCGTACGAGCCGTACCGGCAGTCCGAGCGACTCGACACCTATCAGCCCTACGTCGACCAGTTGCTGGCGGACGGGCACGCCTACACGTGCTGGTGCAGCCAGGAGCGTCTCGCCGAGATGCGTGAGCAGCAGCGCAGGGAAAAGAAGCCCACCGGGTACGACCGGCTCTGTCTCGGCAAGACCTATGAGGAGCGCAAGGCGCTGGGCGGCACGACCGACACGCCGGTGGTGCGGATGCTGATCCCGGACGACGTGTCGCTCACCTTCACCGACGTCATCCGCGGTGAGGTGTCCGCACCCCGACCCGACGACCAGGTGATCCTGAAGGCGGACGGCTTCCCGACCTACCACCTGGCCGTCGTCGTCGACGATCACCTGATGCGCATCACCCACGTGGTGCGCGGCGAGGAATGGATCTCGTCCACTCCGAAGCATCTGCTGCTCTACCGGTGGCTCGGCTTCGAGACGCCGGAGTTCGCACACATGCCGCTGCTGCGCAACAAGGACAAGTCCAAGATCTCCAAGCGCAAGAACCCGGCGGCCCGGCTCACCTGGTTCGTCGAGCAGGGCTACCTGCCCGAGGCGCTGCTGAACTTCCTCGCCCTGCTCGGCTACGGGCAGCCCGGCGAGTCCGAGGTCTTCACCTTCGAGCAGTTCAGCGCCAGCTTCGAGTGGTCGCGGGTCAACACCGTCGGCCCGGTGTTCGACATCGACAAGCTCAACTGGCTCAACGGGGTTTACATCCGCGAGCTGGATCCGGCCGACTTCCGCGCCCGGCTCGAGCGTTATGTGCTCGCCGCCGGGCTGGCCGCCGATTCGGCTGTGGTGGCCGCGGCAGCGCCGCTGGTGCAGGAACGCTGCCAGACCCTCGTGCAGGGCGTCGACCTGATCCGGTTCCTTCTCATCGCGGAGCCCGAATTCGCTGTCGACGAGGCCGCGGCCGCCAAGCAGCTCGGCGAGGCGGGGCAGCAGGTGCTCGCCGCCGCCCGTCCCGCCCTGGAAGGCCTGGACGAGTGGACGCACGGCGCGATCGAAGCCGCGCTGAGCGCGACGCTCGTCGACGGGCTCGGGCTGAAGCCGCGACACGCCTACGGTCCGCTGCGGGTGGCGGTCACCGGCTCGGCCGTGTCTCCGCCGCTGTTCGAGTCGATGGAGATCCTCGGCCGGGAGCGGTCGTTGGCCCGCCTGGCCGCTGCCCAGCGCGACGGGTAACGATTCCGCGACCGATCGCGGGTCCACTGTGGGGTAACCCTCGACGGGGGAGCAACGTCGTCGTCACCGGCGTCGGCCCGCACACGATCGTGTTGCTGCACGGCTTCTCGGACAACCTGCAGACCTGGCGGCGGGTCGTCCCCGCGCTCGCCGTCGAGCATCGCGTCGTGGCCATCGACCTGCCCGGTCACGGCGCCACCACCCGTCCGTTCGAGGCGCCGCTGCTGAACGGGTACGCGGCGCTCGTTCTCGAAGTCCTCGACAACCTGGGCATCGACGACCGGATGAGCGTCATCGGCAACTCGATGGGCGCGGCCGTGGCCGCTGTGCTGCGGCGGCCCATCCGGAGCGGGTCGACTCGGTCGTACTGATCGGCATGCCCGGGCTGACCGGAGTCCCGCTGGCCTGGCGCGCCGCCGCGTGACGACCGGCCTCGATCGCGATGCGCACAGCGCTCCGGCCCGTTCCGATCGACTCGTTGCAGCGCGGCTTCGGCTGGATCTACGCCCGGGCCGCGAGCCCGCGCGCCGGCATCCTCGACCCGTCCACCCTGCACGAATACGGCGCGAGTCATGTCGACCGGGCGCGGCTGTTCGGCTTGTCCGTGATCGCGCGGAACCTGCTCGCGGAACTGCGGACGGTGCAATTGCGCCGCCTGCTGCCGCGACTGACGGTGCCCGTGTTGCAGGTGTGGGGACGCCACGACCGGCTCGTCCCTTCCCGACGCATCACGCAGAGCGAAGGCACCGTGATGCTGGCCGGTTGCGGACACTGCCCGCAGTTGGATTCGCCCGATCAGCTGCTCGAAGCGGTCGTGCCGTTCCTCGCGGCAGATGCGGCAAGCGCCGTGCCGGATCTGCTCGCCCGCGCGGCGGGTTCGTAACACGTTCCACCTACAGTTACCGTCGAGTAGCACTATCCGCTCGACGAGAGGTGTCGCATGGCCGCCCGCCCCGCCTGGTCCGACGACGACATCGAAGCGTTCCGCGAGCTCGCCCGGACCTTCCTGGAGAAGGAGTGCGCGCCCAACGAGCCGCGGTGGAACGAGCAGCAGCACGTCGACCGGGACATCTGGCGCAAGGCGGGGGAGCTCGGCCTGCTGTGCCCGTCCGTCCCGGAGCAGTACGGCGGGGGTGGCGGCAGCTTCGCCCACGAGGCGGTGATGGCCGAGGAGCAGATCCGGGCGATGGTCGGCAGCCTCGGGACGGCCGTCCACAGCACGATCGTGGCGCACTACATCCTCGGCTACGGCACGGAGGAGCAGAGGCGGCGCTGGCTGCCGAAGCTGGCGTCGGGGGAGTACGTGGGCGCGATCGCCATGACCGAGCCCGGCACCGGCTCGGACCTGCAGAACGTGACGACCAAAGCGATCCGTGACGGCGACGAGTACGTCATCGACGGATCGAAGACGTTCATCTCGAACGGGCTGCAGGCCGACCTGGTGATCGTGGTCGCCAAGACCGACCCGCACAACGCGGCGGCGGGGATCTCGCTGCTCGTCGTCGAGGCCGATGAAGCCGCGGGTTTCTCGCGCGGACGGGTGCTGAAGAAGATCGGCCAGCACGGCCAGGACACGTCCGAGTTGTTCTTCGACGGCGTCCGGGTGCCGGTGTCGAACCTGCTGGGCGAGGCCGAGGGGCAGGGCTTCATCCAGCTCATGCAGCAACTCGCGCAGGAGCGGTTGGCGCTTGCCGTGGGCGCGGTGGCCGCGATCGAGCTCACCCTCGACCTCACGGTGAGATATACGAAGGACCGGCAGGCCTTCGGTAGGCCCGTCTTCCAGTTCCAGAACACGAAGTTCAAGCTCGCCGAGGTGGCGACCACGGCCAAGATCGCCCGGGTGTTCATCGACGACTGCATCGCCAAGTACCTGGCCGGCGCGCTGGATGTCCCGACCGCCTCGATGGCGAAGTGGTGGACGACGCAGATGCAGTGCGATGTCGCCGACGAGTGCCTGCAGTTCTTCGGCGGCTACGGCTACATGGAGGAGTACCCGATCTCGCGGCTGTACACCGACGCCCGTATCCAGAAGATCTACGGCGGCACCAACGAAATCATGAAAGAGATCATCTCCCGCTTCCTCTGACCGGTGTCGGCATTCGCGGCCCTCCTGCGGCGGATCAGATGATCACCTCTTCCTCCAGAATGTTCGGTTTTCGACTCCCAAACCGACCATTCCGCAGGCAAACCTGATCAACAGACCACTCGTGCTGTAAATGACCACTCGCGGGGCGGGCGCCGGGTCGCGCGGACGACCGCAAAACTGTAACGTGTTCTCGTTCTGTCGGGACAAGACGAGGACGGGTGCGCGTTGACCGCTCAGCTGGACAAGACCACTGCGAACACCTTCGACCTGACCCATCCGGTCAGCGGCGAGCGGATCGGCACCTACCCGGTGCACACCGAGGACGATGTGCGCGCCGCGGTCGCTTCGGCCCGCACCGCGCAGCACTGGTGGGCCGACCTCGGGTTCGGCGGCCGCCGCAAGCGCATCGCGAGGTGGATCTCATGGATCGCCAAGCACAGCGACGAGATCTGCGATCTGGGCTACCGCGAAACCGGCAAGCCGCGCGGCGATGTGCAGTTCGAGCTGATGGCAAGCCTCGAGGACCTGCGCTGGGCCGCGGCGCACGCCGAGAAGGTGCTCGGCGAGCGCCGCGTCGCGCCCGGCCTGGCAATGATGAACTTCGACGCGCGCCTGTCCTACGAGCCGCTCGGCGTCGCGGGTGTCATCGCGCCCTGGAACTTCCCGGTCTACACGGTCTACTGCGGGCTGGCCTACGCGCTGGCCGCCGGCAACGCGGCGGTGGTCAAACCCAGTGAGTTCAGCACGGCGACCGGCGTCTACGCCGCCGAGTCGTTCTCCAAGGCCAACCCGGACGCCCCCGAGGGCCTGGTCGGCTGGGTGACCGGCTTCGGCGAGACCGGGGCCGCGCTGTGCCGCAGCGGCGTCGACAAGATCGCCTTCACCGGGTCCGTCCCGACCGGACGGCGGGTGATGGCCGCCTGCGCGGAGAACCTCACGCCCGTCCTGCTCGAACTCGGCGGTAAGGACGCCACGATCGTGGCCGACGACGCCGACCTCGAGGCCGCGGCAACCGCGGTCGTCTGGGGCGGCAACTGGCACGCCGGCCAGGGCTGTGTGTGTGTCGAGCGGGTGTACGTCGTCGATGCCGTCAAGGAGCAGTTCCTCCGGCTGGTCAAGCAGAAGGCCGACGCGATCACCGTGGGCCTCGGCGATCTCGTCGACTACGGACCGATGACGATGCCGGGCCAGATCGACATCGTCCGGCGTCATGTCACCGACGCGCTCGATGCCGGCGCGACCGCGCTCGTCGGCGGACTGGACTCGATCAAGCCACCGTACGTGCATCCGATCGTGCTGGTCGACGTGCCCGAAGACTGCTCGGCGGTGCAGGAGGAGACCTTCGGCCCCGTCATCGTGATCAACGGGGTGCGGGACGTCGACGACGCGATCCGGCGCGCCAACGGGACGAAGTTCGGGCTCGGCTCGTCCGTCTTCTCCGAAGACCGCGGCCCGGAGATCGCTGCGCGCCTGCGCGCCGGCGGCACCACGATCAACTCGGTGCTGACGTTCGTCGGCATGCCGTCGCTTCCGTTCGGCGGCGTCGGTGACAGCGGGTTCGGACGATTCCACGGCGAGGACGGGCTGCGGGAGTTCACCCGTCCCAAAGCCACCGCACGCAAGCGGTTCAGCATGGGCAAGGACATGCAGGTCTTCCCGCGCACCGAAGAGCAATACACGATCGTACGGAAAGTGCTGAAGCTTCGATACGGACGCAGGTTCCGCTGACTCGTAGGGTGTGACGATGCGCGAATCGCTGCGGGACAAGGTCGTTGTCGTCACCGGGGGAGCGCGGGGCATCGGCCTCGCCACCGCGCACGCCCTCGCCGCTCGGGGTGCGCGCGTGGTGATCGGCGATCTCGATGCGGACGGCTCGCGGCTTGCCGCCAAAGAGGTCGGGACGAGCGCAGTCGGCATGCAGCTCGATGTCAGCGATCATGCGGGGTTCACGGAGTTTCTCGACACCGTCGAGCGAGAGTTCGGCAGGATCGACATCCTGATCAACAACGCCGGAATCATGCCGGTGGCGCTGTTGCGCGACGAGGCCGACGACACGACCTACCGCATTCTCGACATCAACGTCGCCGCGGTCATCCACGGCACCCGTGAAGCGGTGCGCCGGATGGTGCCGCGGCGTTCGGGCCACATCGTCAATGTCGCTTCGGTGGCCGGCAAGGTCGGCGTCGCGGCCGGTGCCACCTACTGCGCGAGCAAGTTCGCCGTGGTCGGGTTGTGCGAGGCGGTGCGTCAGGAACTGCGGGGCACCGGCGTCGAGGTCAGTTGCGTGATGCCGACGATCGTGCGGACGGAACTGTCGGCCGGGTTCGCGCAGACCCGGCTGAGCTCGCAGGTCGAGCCGGCCGACGTGGCTGCCGCGATCGTCGACGCGCTCGAGGCCAAACGGGTCGAGGTCTGGGTGCCGCGCTACCTCGGCGTGGTGGACCGGGTGACGCGTGTCCTACCGCGACGGTTCGGCGAATGGATGCTGCGGGCGAGCGGCTCCGACCGGCTGATGTCCGACGCGGCGAACTCGCCGGCGCGCGCAGAATACGAGCGTCGCGCCGCCGCCAGCGCCCCGCGCCGGCGCTGAAAATCCGACTCGCGCACGCCTCGGCAAAACTGTAACGTGTTCTCATTCTGACGTCCGACGCGGAGGAGAACCGCAATGGCCAAGACCACCCGATCCCTGTCCGGCAAGGTCGTCTTCATCACCGGTGCGGCCCGGGGGATCGGCCGGGCCACGGCGTCGGCACTGCTCGCCGAGGGGGCGCGGGTCGCGATCGGCGATCTGGACGAGGACCTCGCGAAGCGGACCGCCAAGGAACTGGGTACGGACGTCTTCGCCATCGGCCTCGACGTCACCGACCATGCCGGGTTCACCGCCGTCCTCGATGAAGTCGAACGCGAGGTCGGGCCGATCGACATCCTGATCAACAACGCCGGAATCATGCCGATCGGCAACTTCGAGGACGACTCGTTCGAGTCGGCTTATCGACAATTCTCGGTCAACGTGTTCGCCGTGATGCACGGAACCCGCGAAGCGATCAAGCGCATGAAGCCGCGCGGCCACGGGCACGTCGTCAACCTCGCGTCGATGGCCGGTGTGGTGCCGACTCCTGGCGCGGCCACCTACAGTGCGAGCAAGCACGCGGTGGTCGGTCTGTGCGAGTCGCTGTACTGGGAACTGCGGGGCACCGGCATCGACCTGTCGTACGTGCTCCCGTCGCTCGTCAAAACGGAACTGGCCTCAGGCGTGAAGGACACCCGCGCGTCGAACTCGATCGAGCCCGAGGTCGTCGCCGGGGAGATCGTCAAGGCGCTGAAGAGGCCGAAGCTCGCGGTCTACGCGCCGGCTTCGATGGGGCGGATCACGAAGGTCACCGGCCTGATTCCGCGCGCACTGGGCAACAAGATCATGACTGCGTCGGGATCGGACCACCTGTTGCTCGACTCACAGAACAGCGCGGGTCGCAAGGCGTACGAAGCGCGGGTGGCTGCGTCCTCCCCGGGCGCGGACAAGGCACGCGCGGGACAGTAGGGCGTTTGGCTCGCTCTGACGCGTTCCGGTAAAGTCTGTCAGCGGCCCGGACGAGTCCGACTCAGATCGGACCGGCCGCGAGCCATTGGGGTATGGGGTAATTGGCAGCCCAACTGATTCTGGTTCAGTTAGTCTAGGTTCGAGTCCTGGTACCCCAGCGCAGCGCGAGTCTGCAGGCAAGTGGAAGTTTCTAGGGCCCCGTCGTCTAGTGGCCTAGGACGCCGCCCTCTCAAGGCGGTAGCGCCGGTTCGAATCCGGTCGGGGCTACACCGCTGAACCCCCCGGATTCCGGGGGGTTCATTCATTTTCAAGATCACTGAAGTGGATCTTGAAAATGCCCGGATCCACATCGGGTACACATCAGGACCCCGACTCGCGCAGGCTCGTGACGCGGGAGCCTTGTGGGCAGCGCCATCTGATCGCGTGCGGCCCGGTCGAGACGCTCGGCGACCTCGTCCAGTTGGTCGGGGAACAGGTGCCCGTACAGGTCGAGCGTCATCGTCGCGGACTTGTGCCCGAGTGACCGGGTGCGAGCAAGCTCTGAGACCCATGCCTGAACGGCGCTGTGCGTCACATCGGCCAGCCGGGTCGAACCCCACTGTCGTTCGATGTGGCTGCGGACGATGCCGGCGTAGCGCTCGCGCGTCGACGGTTTGAGGTGCGTCTGATTGTCCAGCCAGCGTCGGGCCCAGAGACCGACCGTCAGCCGAGCGGCGGCCGGGTCGATGTAGGTGCCGGCGAGTTTGCTGGCCTCGGTGGTCGTCAGGTAGCGCTCGGCGTCGACCTTACGGTTGAACGTCCTCGTGTGCTGCAGGCCCGCGGGATCGCGGTAACGCACGTACCAACGAACCTGCCCGTTGCGGAGTCGCTTCTCGATGCTTGCCATGGAACCTCCTTCGTCGGGTCGATCATGTGCGCTGAGCGCCGGCATCGCGATGCGATGCTGCGTTCGGTGGACAACTGCGCTTACCGGCAGGCTGTGGTGATCCGCTGGTTCTCGACCCGGGCCTCGAGGTCTTCTCGCCGGTAGACCACGCGCCGCCCGATCTTGAAACTCTGCGGCCCGGTGCCGAGGTGCCGCCAGTAGCGCAGGGTTGCCGCCGGCGTGCGCAGCCGCTCGGACGCTTCGGTGATCGTGATGAGGTCGGCGTCGTTCATCGCGTGGTCCCTTCGAGAGAATCCGTAGTCGCGTTGTGCAAACGCGACCCTTTTCATTCGGGAGGGGTAGGCGTCGGGGATCGTTGAGAATGCCGGTCTAAGTTCCCGCGGACATGTACGCGGCGAGGATGTAGTTGGGGTGGCGGTCGAGGTTGTTGCGTGCCCGACGTATCGCATCGTGGTGCGCGGGTCGGCATGTCTAGCAGAGATCTGGGTGTCGCGCAGATCCACACCGGCGTCGAGCATGGTGGTGACAAAGGTGTGGCGAAGCATGTGTGGGTGCATGCGGGCGATCTGGACTCCCGCGGCTGCCTGCAGCCGTTGCAGACGACGCGTGGCGGCATGGCGATGCATCCGGTCGCCATTGCGGTTGAGCAGAATCGGCCCAGTGTCACGATCAGCGACGGCGCGGTCGATCGCGCGGGACACCGCTGGTGGCATCGGCACGATGACCCGCACGACGCGGTGGCCGTGTTCCTCGCCGAGGTCGGTCACGTCGAGGTTGGTCGCTTCATGAACACGCAAGCCGAGGAGCCCCAGTAGGCATACCAATGCGAAGTCGTTCGGATTGGCGGAGTCACGGGCAGCAGCGAGCATCTCTTCGAACTGCAGATGGCTCAGCCCCAGCGTCGGTGACTGAGGGGCACGGAAGGACGACGCACGTATTCGGCGGGCGAATGGTCCAGAACGCCGTCGATCACGCACGTGCGGTAGAAGCCGGCCACGACCGAGAGCCGCCGCGACACGGTGGACGCTGCCGGGCGGCGCTGTTCCTGCATCCACCGCACGTACAACTCGATATATGGACGAGAGGTGGCCAGCGGGTCGACGCCGCGCTCGACGCACCAGGTGAGGAACGCCCGAAGGTCAGACTCGGTGTGCATACGTGACAGACCTTTGAAACGGGCCAGGTAGGCGGCGGCCGCCATGCGGAGTGGATCGAGACGCGCGGGCGGCAGCACAGTGCCGACAAATGAGGTAGCCATGACCTCACGGTCATCCGTCCGACCAACCACGGCAATCCTTGTCGACCGCTTCCACCTCTATCCGACCGTCGGCGAAGATCAAACGACCGATCGGCCGCCGATGTCCGTATGCCGGACCTCCTCGTCAGGATCGCCCGCCTGGGGTGATTTCGAGTGATCGTGGACGGGTGTCTCGTGAGAGTTGTCGCGGCGCGAGAAGGGAACGGGATGACCAATCAGAGCGTCCTGATCAACGGGGTCGGGGTGCTCTTCGTGATCTTGAACTCCTTTGGCTTGGGCCTCAGGCTTCCGATCGGCAAGATCCTGGCCAAGGTCGTTGCCCATTGGAAGATTGCCGTGTGGGCGCTGGTGATCAACTTCGTCCTCATCCCTCTGCTGTTCGTCGGCTACCTGCTAACGATCGCCTCGTCCATTCCTGGAGAAATCAAGATCGGGTTCTGTGTCGCAGCCCTGAGTGCGGGTATGCCGTTCGCTCCCCTCCTCGCCCGGTTAGCCAAGGCGGATGCCAGCATTGCCACCACGCTGTTGGTGGTCTTGACTGCCGCGACCACCATCGCCCTCCCGGTAGGGCTGCCCCTCGCCATCGACGCGGTGGATGCACCACTCAAGCCCGCGGTCTGGGATATCGCTTGGCCGCTGCTGCTCTTCTTGCTCCTGCCGGTGGTACTCGGATGCGGCTTCAGGATCTGGTGGTCCGACCTGACCCCAGAATTGGCACAGTGGGTCGTCCGAGTCGCGATCCTGTGTCTGCTCTTCAATCTCAACTTCACGCTGGTTGCGTACTGGACTCGCTTCGTGAGCACCTGGGGCACCGAGAGCTATATCGCGGCCCTGGCCGGACCGTTCATCGGCCTCGGCTGTGGCTACCTTCTCGTCTCCGGTCTCCGAGTCAACGACGTGGGAATCAGGCATGCGACCGAAATAACCACGGCGGTACGCAACATCGCTCCAATGCTCCTGATGACCCGTTGGTCACGGTGTCCATCACGATCCTCAACAGCGTCGGCATCGTGATCGTTCTCCTGTTCGCCCTGATGTGGAGGCGCGTTGCCTCATCGCCGGACGCCCACGCAACGACCACTCAGCCAACAGATGAAGGCGAGCCCACGCCAACCTCGACCTGACCATGGCGCGCAGCGGCCCTACCGGACATGCCGCCGTCAGTGCGCGGATCGGCCGATGTGCGCGGAGTGGTGCGTGGCTGACAGAATCGACCGACTCGAATCGTCCTCGATCGGAGGTCGACTGCGGTGGGGTACGTGCCTGCAGCGTGGGGCACCTTCGGTGGGGCCGTTGCGGCTGTTGCCGGGGCGTTGACCGGTCTCCTGTTCGTGGCCGTGTCGGTGAAGGGAAGCGCGCTGTCCGAATCGTCCGCGCTCGGATTCCGCGCGGCGCAGACGCTCGTCTTGTTCATGACATCGGTCCTGATCGCCCTCGTGCTCGTGGCCCCGCAGCCGTCGACGGCTGTCGGCGCAGAGCTGGTGGCGTTAGCAGTGCTCGGCGGCGCTACGTTGCTTACGCTGGACCGACGTGCCGGTCATGCGCGTGAGCGCGGCATAGCGCGTTACGTCGAACGCTTCTCTCCAAATTTGATCACCGCAATGTTGGTCCGCATCTGCGGAGTGACGCTGCTCGCTGGTGCGGGTGGTGGGTTGTACTGGCTGATTCCGTCAGTTGTGGCGAGCCTCGTCGGTGGCGTTGTCAACGCCTGGCTGTTTCTCGTTCGCTTGCCGGGATAACAACGTCTCGAACGACCGGATTTGCCGCCGATCGAGCGTTAGGTGACCCGCTCGATGACCTCGCCGGGACGCAGGTTCGCGATCAGCTGGTCACTGTCATCAGGCTTGACGAAGGCCACTTCTACTTCGTCAGGACCGCACCGATCGACGCGGGCGACTCGCCAGATCTGCGCCTGGACACGGACGATGTCGCCGATGCTGAGATCGCCCGCATACACGCCTTCCTTAGCCACGAGGCGAGGCTAGCTCCTGGTCCTCCAAACAAGTAGCCGCCGTCACTGCACGCTCTGGCCGATGACCGCTCGGATCACCTGCAACGCTTCGGGCGACCTGGCATGCTCGGCCAGTGCCACGTCCAGGTGATCAGGGACCGCCGGACCACGCACCGTTCGATGCCGACGAGCCGGGTTGGACAAACTGCTGCCGACCGGAAGATCAAGAGTGGGTCGACCGGTACGGCTACCTCGACTTCCCGGAGACGATCTCGAACCCGGTCGATGCTCTTCCGCCAAGCTTCCCGGCCTACACCGCCATACTGCACAGTCTGGAAGACCCCGACTCGGATGGACGAGTGAAATGGATCAACGACCCCGGCGCTGATCCGTGGGCCCAGGTCCAACACATCGTCGACCACGGCCTCGGAAGCTGGCCAGTCGCAGCCGACAACCCAATCGCCCAACCCGAAGGCGGCATCCTCGCCGACATCCTCGATCTCGACGTCGAGGAAGCTCCGCTCACCGTCACCTACTTCTTCCCGCCGTGGGCGGGAACAGTCCACGGCGCGACTATCGCCAACCGCCTCCGCACCTCAGACCACAACCTCGCGCACATCCCGACGTTCTGGTTCCCGCACACACGAACTTGGGCCGCCAGCACGCCCTACGACGCGGGCTGGACCTACCTAGCCAGCAACCTCGACATCGCTCGCCGAGTCCTCGATGATCCTCGCATCGAGGCGCTGCCGTGCCTCATGCCGCGCGGACATGACGGCATGGCGTGACCGCATCTGCCGCTGTCGGCACCAAGCATCCGACGATGCCGGAGACAGGGCACACCGAGTCAGGACGCCTTCTCGACCGACTTCGACTCCGCCTGTTCGACCCGGTCGTATTCCGCAAGAATGCTCCCGATCAGCGATTCGCGCCCAGCAGCGACCAAGCTGTTGACCTTTGAGATATAGAGCTCGCTAACGTTGCGGCTCAGCGACCCTGTGGTGGTGTTCATGCCTCCACGGTCACCGCAGTAGGTGACCGTTGCGTGTCGAACAGGGCACATCCTCAGGAACGCCTACTCCACCCACCGCCGTTGTTGACCGGCCACGCCGGCGATGTGTCGGGGAGCACCTTGCCGCCGCGTCGACCTGAGGTGTCGCTATCGAAGCGAAGCATCCGCACATGCCGGGCAGCGGCACTCATAGTAGCCGCGCAGCGGCACCGACCGCATCTGGCTCCCCTCTGTGTCAAGACGCAGCGAGGGATGGGGTTCTAGGCTTGGGTTTGGCGGGTCCGGGAAGTGACTGATCCGAAGTGTCGATGTCGGGGTGTGAGTCGGCCACGCAGGATTGAAGAGCCGTCCCCGGGTGTCCTCCCGGGCTCGCCCCGAGACGACGGGCGTCGGCGCGCATCTGGGTGTAGACGATGTCGGACAGGCGTCGTTTGAGGCAGCGCATCGCTTCCATCTTGGTTTTGCCGGCGGCGACTTTGCGGCGGAAGTAGCGGCGGCCTTCGGTGTCGCTGCGCAGCTGGTTGATGGCCATGATGTGCAGGACACGATTGATCCGGCGGTTGCCGGCCCGGGACAGACGGTGCCGTTTCTGGTCACCGGAGGAGGCGTCGATCGGTGCGGTGCCGTTCCAGGAGGCGAACCGGCCGCGGTCGGCGAACCGGGTGATGTCACCGACGTCGCCGAGCAGCCGGGCCGCGCCGGATGGGCCGATACCGTGTAGCTGGAGCAGGCTGCTGCCGGTGGCGGCGATCAGCTCGAGCAGCTCACGATCCGCAGTCTTGATCTTCTTGTCGATCGCGGCGAGCTCGGCGACCAGCTCGACGGCCAGTCGGCGTCGGGTGCGGCCGACGACATCACGCGGCCGCACGCCGGCCAGCAACGTCTTGGCGTGTGCAGCGGACAGGAACTTCGGTGCCCCGCCGGGCAGAATCTCCAACAACAGCCGGTGAATCCGGTTCACCGTCTGCGTGCGGGCGACCCCGAGTTCGTCGCGACGATCGGCCAACAGCCGCACCGCCACCGTCGCATCATCAGCGGCAATGACACGCAGCCCTGGTGTGCGCAGCCCGACCAGCGCGACCGAATGCGCGTCGACCGGGTCGGTCTTGCGACCCTGCCCGGTCGAGAACACCCGCGCCCGCGCCGACAACTTCGCCGGCACGTCCACCACCGGCTCACCGTCAGCGACCAACCGCTGCGCAAGGTGACGGCCGATGCCGTTGCAGCCCTCGATCGCCCAGACCCGATCCGGATGCGCACGTCCGGCGGCCAGCATCGACGCGTAACCGTCGCGGTCGGTGCCGAACCGGCCACCACCGAGCACTTTCTCCCGGCTGTTAATGATCTCGATCGTCGCCGACCGCTTATGCGGGTCCATCCCGATAATCACTCGTGCCACCTGCACAACCTCCTTGCTCGCACCGAAAGTGGTCGACGAGGAGGGCAGCGCTACTTCGAGCAGGGCAAACCCCTCTTGAGCCTCTCCACGCCACGGTGACCGGCGCGACGCATGCCAGATCTGAGTCTCACGATCACACCCTCGAACCCGACGAGCGCGTCGCGGACAGCCGCGCAGAGAACGACCACGCCGACCACCTCGACC
>DASXJR010000114.1:0-33357 GCA_036497285.1 Jatrophihabitans sp. | reverse complement strand
GCACGACAAGGACGGCGTCCCGGCCAAGGTCGCGCACATCGAGTACGACCCGAACCGCACCGCCCGCATCGCGCTGCTGCACTACGCCGACGGCGAGAAGCGTTACATCCTCGCGCCGCGGCTGCTCAAGCAGGGCGACCGGATCGAGAACGGGCCGAGCGCGGACATCAAGCCGGGCAACGCCCTGCCGCTGCGCAACATCCCGGTCGGCACGGTCGTGCACGCGATCGAGCTGCGTCCGGGCGGCGGGGCGAAGATCGCCCGCTCGGCCGGCGCCAGCGTGCAGTTGGTCGCCAAGGAGGGTGTGTACGCCCAGCTGCGCATGCCGTCCGGCGAGATCCGCAACGTCGACGTGCGCTGCCGCGCGACCGTCGGCGAGGTCGGCAACGCCGAGCAGTCGAACATCAACTGGGGCAAGGCCGGTCGTATGCGCTGGAAGGGCAAGCGCCCCAGCGTGCGCGGTGTGGCCATGAACCCGGTCGACCACCCGCACGGTGGTGGTGAGGGCAAGACGTCCGGTGGTCGCCACCCGGTGAACCCGAACGGCAAGCCCGAAGGCCGCACCCGTCGCGTGAAGGAAAGCGACCGCTTGATCGTGCGGCGTCGTCGGACGAAGAAGAAGCGCTAAGGGCCCAGAAGGAGATCGAAGCTATGCCACGCAGTCTGAAGAAGGGCCCGTTCGTCGACGACCACCTGCTCAAGAAGGTGGACGTGCAGAACGACAAGGGCAGCAAGAACGTGATCAAGACATGGTCGCGCCGCTCGACGATCATCCCCGACATGCTCGGGCACACGATCGCCGTGCACGACGGCCGCAAGCACGTCCCGGTGTTCGTCACCGAGGGCATGGTCGGGCACAAGCTCGGCGAGTTCGCCCCGACGCGGACCTTCAGGGGCCACATCCGGGACGACCGCCGGTCGCGGCGCGGCTGAGAAGGATTGAGTTAGATGACAACACCCGAGACTGACGAGGTCCGCGGCGCGTTCGCGCGGGCGACCTACGTCCGCGTGACGCCGATGAAGGCACGCCGCATCGTGGACCTGATCCGCGGCAAGGGCGCGCAGGACTCGCTGGCGATGCTGAAGTTCGCGCCGCAGGCGGCCAGCGAGCCGGTTGCGAAGGTGCTGGCAAGTGCCATCGCCAACGCCGAGAACAACTTCTCGCTCGACCCCGAGACGCTGATCATCTCGCGCGCCTACGTGGACGAGGGCCCGACGCTCAAGCGGTTCCGGCCGCGCGCCCAGGGCCGCGCGTACCGCATCCGCAAGCGCACGAGCCACATCACGATCGAGGTCGAGAGCGTCGAGCTCGCGGCGCCGCAGAAGGGACGTCGTAAGTAATGGGCCAGAAGGTCAATCCGCACGGCTTCCGGCTGGGCATCTCCACCGACTTCCGTAGTCGCTGGTTCGCCGACAAGCAGTACGCCGAGTACGTCAAGGAAGACGTCGCGATCCGCAAGCTCATGTCCAAGGGCATGGAGCGCGCCGGCATCGCGAAGGTCGAGATCGAGCGCACCCGCGACCGGGTCCGCGTCGACATCCACACCGCCCGTCCGGGCATCGTGATCGGACGTCGCGGCGCGGAGGCCGACCGGATCCGTGGCGAGCTGGAGAAGCTGACCGGCAAGCAGGTGCAGCTGAACATCCTCGAGGTGAAGAACCCCGAGGGCGACGCGCAGCTCGTTGCGCAGGGTGTGGCCGAGCAGCTGAGCAACCGCGTCAGCTTCCGCCGCGCGATGCGCAAGAGCATGCAGTCCGCGCTGAAGAGCCCGGGCGTGAAGGGCATCCGCGTGCAGTGCTCGGGCCGCCTGGGTGGCGCCGAGATGTCGCGCTCGGAGTTCTACCGCGAAGGCCGCGTTCCGCTGCACACGCTGCGCGCGAACATCGACTACGGCTTCTACGAGGCCCGCACCACCTTCGGCCGCATCGGCGTGAAGGTGTGGCTGTACAAGGGCGAGGTCCCGACCGGCTCGCGCGCCGAGCGTGAGGCAGCTCAGGCCGCCGAGGCGCTGCGACAGCGTCGTGACCGGCCCTCCGGCCGGCCGCGCCGCTCCGGCTCGCAGGGCACCACCGGCGTGAGCACCGATGTCGGACGTTCGTCTGCTTCCGGTGAGAGCGCCCGCCCGGCGCACCTGCCCGAGGCCGCGATCGCCGAGGCGCCCGTTGCCGACGCCGAGATCCAGGAATCGGTGCTCAGCACCGAGGCGAACGCCGACGCCGACATCGCCGCCGAGGCTCCCGCCGAGGTCACCCAGCCGGAAGGCGCTGCCGAGGCTGCTGTCGAGGCTGCTGTCGAGGCTGCTGTCGAGGCGCCGGCCGAGGCTTCCGCCGAGGCCACCAAGCCGGAAGGCGCCGCCGAGGCCCAGCCGACCGACGAAGCGGCCGGCGAAAGTTCTGCGCCGAGCACCACCGAGACGGAGAGCTGAGTCATGCTCATCCCACGCAGGGTCAAGCACCGCAAGCAGCACCACCCGAGCCGTAAGGGAATGGCCTCGGGCGGTACCCGTGTGGCGTTCGGCGAGTACGGCATCCAGGCGCTCGAGCCGGCTTACGTCACGAACCGCCAGATCGAGTCCGCTCGTATCGCCATCAACCGGCACATCCGCCGTGGCGGCAAGGTGTGGATCAACGTTTACCCCGACCGTCCGCTCACCAAGAAGCCGGCCGAGACCCGGATGGGTTCGGGCAAGGGTTCGCCGGAGTGGTGGATCGCGAACGTCAAGCCGGGGCGTGTGCTGTTCGAGCTGTCGTTCCCGAACGAGAAGGTGGCGCGTGACGCGCTGACTCGTGCCATCCACAAGCTGCCGATGAAGTGCCGCATCGTCACGCGCGAAGCAGGTGAAGGCTGATGAGTACAACGACCGACGAGTTGCGCGAGCTGCACGACGACGAGCTCGAGACGCGGCTGCGTGAGGCCAAGGAAGAGCTGTTCAACCTGCGCTTCCAGATGGCCACCGGGCAGCTGGACAACAATCGGCGACTGCGCACCGTGAAGCACGACATCGCGCGGATCTACACGATCCTGCGCGAGCGTGAGCTCGGCCTGTCGGTCGCTCCGAGCGAGAGTGGTGAAGTGGCATGACCGAGGCGACCGAGACGAGCACGGCGCGCAACTCGCACCGCAAGACCCGCGAGGGTCTGGTCGTCAGCGACAAGATGGACAAGACCGTCGTCGTCGCCGTCGAGGACCGCGTGAAGCACGCCTTGTACGGCAAGGTGCTGCGCCGCACGAGCAAGCTCAAGGCACACGACGAGACCAACCAGGTCGGCGTGGGTGACCGCGTTCTGATCATGGAGACCCGTCCGACCTCGGCGACCAAGCGCTGGCGCGTGGTCGAGGTTCTCGAGCGCGCCAAGTAAGTCCCGAGCAGGAATCTGGAGTAGGCAGTGATTCAGCAGGAGTCGCGACTTCGCGTCGCCGACAACACCGGTGCCAAGGAGATCTTGTGCATCCGGGTGATGGGTGGATCGGGACGTCGCTATGCGGGCATCGGCGACATCATCGTCGCGACCGTGAAGGACGCCCTTCCCGGCGCCGGCGTGAAGAAGGGTGACGTCGTCAAGGCGGTCGTCGTCCGCACCGCCAAGGAGCGGCGTCGTCCGGACGGCAGCTATATCCGCTTCGACGAGAACGCTGCCGTGCTCATCAAGGCTGACGGCGAGCCGCGCGGCACGCGCATCTTCGGCCCCGTGGGACGCGAGCTGCGCGACAAGCGTTTCATGAAGATCATCTCTCTCGCGCCCGAGGTGCTTTAGACATGACCGAGCGCAGCGAGGGAATCAAGGCAACGCAGCAGGCTCGAAGCTTCATTGAGCCGGCGAACGCTTTTTGTGAGGCGGCGAAATGAAGGTCAAGAAGGGCGACGAGGTCGTCGTCATCGCCGGCAAGGACCGCGGCGTGAAGGGCAAGGTCATCGCGGCCGACCCGATCACGA
This sequence comes from Jatrophihabitans sp., assembly GCA_036497285.1. Classification (GTDB taxonomy): domain Bacteria; phylum Actinomycetota; class Actinomycetes; order Mycobacteriales; family Jatrophihabitantaceae; genus RYN-133. The sequence continues at coordinate 29,422 of DASXJR010000114.1, read as the reverse complement.
ACAAGGTCGTCGTCGAGGGCGTCAACCGTGCCACCAAGCACAACCGGGTCACCGCCACACAGCGCGGTGCGAAGGCCGGCGGCATCGAGCACGTCGAAGCGCCGATCAGCGCCAGCAACGTGATGGTGATCGACGGCGAAGGAAAGGCCACGCGCGTCGGCTACCGGCGTGACGAGGAGAGCGGTAAGAACGTGCGCGTCTCGCGCCGTTCCGGAAAGGACATGTGATGACCGCGACCACCGAGGTTCCGGTTCCGCGGCTGAAGATCAAGTACCGCGAGGACATCGCGCCTGCACTGCAGGAGCAGTTCGAGTTCGGCAACGCCATGCAGATCCCCGGTCTGGTGAAGATCGTGGTCAACATGGGTGTCGGCCAGGCGGCCAAGGACAGCAAGCTGATGGACGGCGCGGTCCGCGACCTCACGCTCATCACCGGGCAGAAGCCGCTGGTGCAGCGCGCCCGCAAGTCCATCGCGCAGTTCAAGCTGCGCGAGGGCATGCCGATCGGCGCCAAGGTCACCCTGCGCGGCGACCGGATGTGGGAGTTCCTCGACCGGCTGCTCTCGCTCGCGCTGCCTCGTATCCGTGACTTCCGCGGGCTGTCCGACAGCCAGTTCGACGGCAACGGCAACTACACCTTCGGCCTGACCGAGCAGTCGATGTTCCACGAGATCGACCCTGACTCGATCGACCGGCCGCGCGGCATGGACATCACCGTGGTGACCACCGCCAAGACCGACGACGAGGGACGCGCGCTGCTCCGGGCACTCGGCTTCCCCTTCAAGGAGAACAACTGATGGCAACCGGAGTAAACGCTGACCGGCGCTTCGCGGGGCCAGCGCTGAATGGAGAGAACCGCTGATGGCTAAAACCGCTTTGAGGAACAAGGCCGCGGCCAAGCCGAAGTTCGCCGTTCGCGGCTACACGCGCTGCCAGCGCTGCGGGCGCGCGCACTCGGTGTACCGCAAGTTCGGCCTGTGCCGGATCTGCCTCCGAGAGATGGCACACGCCGGCGAACTGCCCGGTGTCACGAAATCTTCCTGGTAAAACCACCTTCGCCGTAGGCCCGATGAGGGAACCACGGTGAGAAAGAAGTAGCACTATGACAATGACCGACCCGATCGCAGACATGCTGACCCGTCTGCGCAACGCCAACTCGGCCTTCCACGACGAGGTGGTGATGCCCCACTCGAAGCTCAAGGGACACATCGCCGAGATCCTCAAGCAGGAGGGCTACATCGCGGGCTTCTCGGTGGCTGACGCCCCCGAGGGCCAGGTGGGCCGCGTCCTCACCGTGGACCTGAAGTACGGGCCCAACCGTGAGCGCAGCATCGCCGGCGTGCGCCGGGTGTCCAAGCCGGGCCTGCGGGTGTACGCGAAGTCCACCGGCATGCCCCGCGTCCTCGGTGGCCTGGGCACCGCGATCATCTCGACGTCATCCGGCCTGCTGACCGACAAGCAGGCTGCCAAGCGCGGAGTGGGCGGGGAAGTCCTCGCCTACGTCTGGTAGGGGGAACGCACATGAGCCGCATCGGCAAACTCCCCGTCACCGTCCCGTCCGGCGTGGATGTCGCGATCGACGGTCAGCTCGTCACCGTCAAGGGCCCGAAGGGCACCCTGTCGCACACGGTGGCAACCCCGATCACCGTCGCCAAGGGCGACGACGGCACCATCGCCGTCGCGCGTCCGGACGACGAGCGCGAGAGCAAGGCGCTGCACGGACTGTCCCGCACCCTGATCGCGAACATGGTCACCGGCGTGACCTCGGGCTACAGCAAGACGCTCGAGATCGTCGGCACCGGTTACCGCGTGACCGCCAAGGGCAGCGACCTCGAGTTCGCGCTCGGGTTCTCGCACCCCGTCCCGATCCAGGCGCCGGAGGGCATCACGTTCCGCGTCGAGGCCCCGACCCGCTTCGTGGTCGAGGGCATCGACAAGCAGAAGGTCGGCGAAGTGGCCGCCAACATCCGCAAGCTGCGCAAGCCCGACCCGTACAAGGGCAAGGGCGTGCGCTACCAGGGTGAGGTCATCCGTCGTAAGGCCGGTAAGGCAGGGAAGAAGTAGTCATGGGTGCCTCAACCATCGCCAAGCAGGCCCGCCGTTCGGCGGGTATCTCCGCCGCGCGCCGGGTCGCGAAGTCCCGCCGGCACTTCCGGCTGCGCAAGAAGCTCGCCGGATCGGCCGAGCGCCCGCGTCTGGTGGTCACGCGCTCGTCGCGTCACCTGTTCGCGCAGATCGTCGACGACAACCTGGGCGTCACCCTCGCGTCGTCCTCGACCTACAAGGCGTCCGACGGTGACAAGACCGAGCGCGCCAAGGCCGCCGGCACCGCACTCGCCGAGGCCGCCAAGGCCGCCGGCGTGACCAAGGTCGTCTTCGACCGCGGCGGAAACACGTATACGGGTCGCATCGCGGCGTTCGCCGCCGCGGCCCGCGATGCTGGATTGGAATTCTAATGACCCCACCAACTTTTCTCGCTTCGCTCGAAAACTCGGCGGGGAGCCCCGAACTGCAGGAGAAGCTCTGATGCCAGGACAGCAGCGCGGTCCACGTTCCAGCGGTGGTGAGCGCGGCGAGCGTCGCGACCGCCGCGACGGCGGCCGTGGCCAGAACGCTCCCGAGAAGAGCCCGCACCTCGAGCGGGTCGTGACGATCAACCGTGTCGCCAAGGTGGTCAAGGGTGGTCGCCGGTTCAGCTTCACTGCTCTTGTCGTGGTGGGTGACGGCGACGGAACCGTCGGCGTCGGCTACGGCAAGGCCAAGGAAGTTCCGGCCGCCATCGCCAAGGGCGTCGAGGAGGCCAAGAAGAACTTCTTCAAGGTCCCACGGATCGCCTCGACCATCCCGCACCCCGTGCAGGGTGAGAAGGCCGCCGGTGTCGTGCTGCTCAAGCCCGCCAGCCCCGGTACCGGTGTCATCGCCGGTGGCCCGGTGCGTGCGGTGCTCGAGTGCGCCGGCATCCACGACGTGCTGTCGAAGTCCCTCGGCTCGGACAACCCGATCAACATCGTGCACGCCACGGTGGCGGCCCTGAAGGCTCTCGTCCGTCCGGAGGAGGTCGCGGCCCGCCGCGGCCTGCCGGTGGAAGACGTGGCGCCGGCCGGCATGCTGCGTGCCCGCGCCGGTCAGGGAGCGTGAGCGTGAGCAAGCTGAAGATCACCCAGACGAAGTCGGGGATCGGATACAAGCAGAATCAGCGCGACACGCTGCGCACGCTCGGATTGAAGCGGATGCACGACGTCGTGGTGAAGGAGGACCGCCCGGAGATCCGGGGCATGGTCCGCACCGTCACCCACCTGGTGACGGTCGAGGAGGTCGACTGACATGAGCGAAAGTCCGCTCAAGCTGCACCACCTGCGCCCGGCCGCGGGCTCGCACACCAAGAAGACCCGAGTGGGTCGCGGTGGCGCGTCCAAGGGCAAGACGGCCGGCCGCGGTACGAAGGGTACGAAGGCCCGCTACCAGGTCCCGGCCTCGTTCGAGGGTGGTCAGCTGCCGCTGCACATGCGGCTGCCGAAGCTGAAGGGCTTCAAGAACCGCTTCCGCGCCGAGTTCCAGGTCGTCAACCTCGACCGGCTCGCCCAGCTGTTCCCGGACGGCGGGACGGTCGGAATCGCCGACCTCGTCCGCGTCGGGGCGGTCCGCAAGGGCGAGGCCGTCAAGGTTCTCGGCGACGGTGACCTCGGCAGCGTGAAGCTCGAGATCACGGCGAACAAGTTCTCCGGTGCCGCCAAGCAGAAGATCGAGGCGGCCGGAGGATCGATCACCGAGATCTGACATTTCCGGAGCCTCAACACCGGACTGTTAGCCTGTGCGGGTCCGTCCGAACAAACTTCGGGCGGGCCCGCCGCCACAATTCCCCGGGGTGGTAAGCCCCTTTCGCAGGAGGATCCGTGCTCAGCGCATTCGCATCGGCGTTCCGTACGCCCGACCTGCGCAAGAAGCTCCTGTTCACGCTCGCCATGCTGGTCCTGTACCGGCTGGGTGCGTCCATCCCGACGCCGAACACGAACATCAGGGGCATCAACGACTGCATCAAGCAGGTGTCCAACGGCGGCAACGCCAACATCTATTCGTTGATCAACCTGTTCTCCGGCGGAGCGCTGCTCAAGCTCTCCGCGTTCGCGCTCGGCATCATGCCGTACATCACGGCGAGCATCATCATCCAGCTGCTGGTGGTCGTGATCCCGCGCTTCGAGCAGCTGAAGAAGGAAGGCCAGGCCGGCCAGCAGAAGCTGACCCAGTACAGCCGGTATCTGACCATCGGTCTGGCAGTGCTGCAGTCCACCGGGTTCATCGCGCTCGCACGGTCGGGCCAGCTGTTCGGCAACGCCTGCGACGGCAAGACGATCCTGTACAAGGACGACATTTTCACCCTGGGCACGATGGTCATCTGCATGACCGCGGGCACCGCGGTCATCATGTGGCTGGGCGAGCTCGTCACCGACCGCGGCGTCGGCAACGGCATGAGCGTGCTGATGTTCACCTCCATCGCCGCTCGCATCCCGTCCGAGGGACGCACGATCCTCGACAACAGCGGCGCGTTCGTCTTCACGCTGATCTGCATCCTGGGCCTGGCGATCATCGTCGCCGTCATCTTCGTCGAGCAGGCGCAACGCCGGATCCCCGTGCAGTACGCGAAACGGATGATCGGGCGAAGGCAGTACGGCGGCACGTCCACCTATCTGCCACTCAAGGTGAACCAGGCCGGCGTCATCCCCGTGATCTTCGCCTCGTCCCTGCTCTACATCCCGCAGCTGATCAGTCAGCTGACCGGGAACGGCAACTCGTCGTTCGAGCGCTGGGTCAACAACAACCTGATCCAGCAGAACAACATCACCTACATCGCGATCTACTTCGCGCTGATCATCTTCTTCACCTACTTCTACGTCGGCATCACCTTCGACCCGGTCGAGCGGGCCGACGACATGAAGAAGTACGGCGGCTTCATCCCGGGTATCCGCCCCGGCCGGCCGACCGCGGAGTACCTGCAGTTCGTGCTCTCCCGGATCACGCTGCCCGGTTCGCTGTACCTTGGCATCATCGCGGTGTTGCCGAACTTCTTCTTCTCGATCACCAGTGGCAACAACCAGAACTTCCCGTTCGGCGGTACGGCGGTGCTGATCATGGTCGGTGTCGGCCTTGACACGGTGAAACAGATCGAGAGTCAACTGATGCAGCGCAACTACGAAGGCTTCCTGCGTTGAGGCTCGTGCTCGTCGGTCCGCCTGGAGCCGGGAAGGGCACCCAGGCCGAGTTCATCGCGGAGTACTTCAGCATCCCGAAGATCTCGACCGGGGACATCTTCCGTGCCAACGTGTCCGGCGGTACCGACCTGGGTCGGCTGGCCAAGAAATACATGGACGCCGGCGACCTGGTGCCGGACGAGGTCACCAACGCCATGGTGCGCGACCGGCTGGGCGAGCCCGACGCCGAACTGGGGTTCCTGCTGGACGGATTCCCGCGCAACGTGTCGCAGGCATATGAGCTCGACGGCATCCTCGGCGACATCACCACCTCGCTCGGCGTCGTACTCGACCTCAACGTCGACAACAACGAGGTCGTGCGGCGGCTGTCCGGCCGGCGCACCTGCAAGAAGTGCGGTCACGTCTGGCACATCGAGTACGACAAGCCCAAGGTCGACGGCGTCTGCGACAAGTGCGGTGGCCAGCTGTACCAACGCGACGACGACCGCCCGGACACGGTGCGGCACCGCCTCGAGGTGTACACCGAGCAGACGCAGCCGCTGATCGAGTTCTACCGCGGTCGCAGGCAGCTGGTCGAGATCGACGCCCTCGGCACCGTCGAGGACGTCACCGAACGGGCCATCTCCGCGCTGACCACGTTCGCCGACGCCTGAGCTGCCGCTGCCCATGTACCGCGTGCCCGGCCGGATCGAGCTGAAGTCGCCCGCCCAGATCGCCATGATGCGCCAGGCCGGTCTGGTGGTCGCGCGCGCGTTGCGGGCAATGACCGAGACGGCCGCGCCGGGTGTCTCGACCGGGGAGCTGGACGCGCTGGCCCGCGAGGTGCTGCGCGAGGCCGGGGCGAGCTCGTCGTTCCTCGACTACGACATAGGCAACGGCCCGTACCCCGCGGTGATCTGCGCGTCGATCAACGACCGGGTGGTGCACGGCATCCCGTCCACCACCGAGCTGCTGCGCGACGGCGACATCATCTCGCTCGACTTCGGCGCGATCGTCGACGGCTGGCACGGCGATGCGGCCGTGACCGTGCTGGTCGGTGACGTCGACGCGGAGTCCAAGGGGCTGTCCGACGCCTGCGAGCGGTCACTGTGGGACGGCCTTGCGGCAGCGCGTCCCAACGGCCGGCTCGGCGACATCTCCAACGCCGTCGAGCGGTCGATCACCAGTTCCGGGCGGTTCGGGATCGTCGCGGGCTACGGCGGCCACGGCATCGGCACCCGCATGCACATGGACCCGCACGTGCTCAACTACGGCAAGGCCGGCAAGGGACCGCGGCTGCACCCCGGCACGTGCCTCGCGATCGAGCCGATGGTCACGCTGGGTTCGCGCGCGACCCACGAACTCGGCGACGGCTGGACCGTCGCGACCGTCGACGGCTCGCGGGCTGCGCATTGGGAGCACACCGTGGCGATCCTCGAGGACGGCCCGTGGGTGCTCACCGCCGAGGACGGCGGCCGTGCCGAACTCGAGGCGGCGCGCGGCATCCCGCTGTCCGCAGCCGCCGCCTGACCCAGCCGCCAGTCCCCACTTCCACCCGCGTGAGTGGCCATTTATGCACCGAGTGGTCACCTATTTCTGACCACTCGCGCGATCAGTGGCCACTCGCGAGACGCTTCAGGACGGTCGCCGGGGCGCCAGCCGCGATCGAGAACGGCGGGATGTCCTCGGTGACCACCGAGTTCGCGCCGATCACGCTGCGCCGCCCGATCCGCACTCCACTGGTGACGACCACGTTCGCGCCCAGCCAGACGTTGTCCTCGAGCACGGTCGGGCCCTTGGTCGTGTAGCCCTGCCACGGGACGGGCGTCTCCGGGTCGTCGAAGCGGTGGTTGCCGTCGGTCACCAAACAGCCGTTGGCCAGCATGCAGTGGTCACCGATCTCGGTGTGCTCCACCGCGGCCACCATGACGTTGAGGTTCAGCAGCGCGCCGGCGCCGATCATGATCCGACCGGTGTGGGACGTGAGCCACACGCCCGGCTCGAACAACGTGTGCGCCCCGATCGTCAGCCGCCCCTCCCGCAGCATCTGCAGCGCGTTGCCGTGCAGCGTCCCGCGCGCGAACGCCTGCCGGCGGGCGAGCTCGAGGTGCAGCTGCGCCCGCTGCCACGGCAGGCGGGCCCGCTGGTAGTGCTGCCACTTCTGCAGCCACAGCTTCGCCTGCGCCCGGGTCGGCAGCGTCGTCATGGCGCGAGCGTTGCACACCGCACCGGTTAGGGTGCAGAGGATGACGATGCCTCCCGCAGGACCGCAGCCCGGCTACCAGGGACCGCAAGGTCCGCAGTCCAGCCAGCCTCCCCAGGGTTACGGCGACCCCACGATTGCCATTTCCCGTCCGCTCCAGGAGCAGATGCAGCGGCAGCCGCAGCCCCCGAACCCGGGGCAGCAGCCGCAGCAGCCACAGCCGCCGAAGCCGCCGAGGCCGAAGGGCTCGAACGCGGTGCTGCTGCTCGGGCTGATCGCGATCGCCGGTGTCGTGCTGGGCCTGTCCATAACCGAGAACGGCGGCAACGCCTGGGACTCCGTCAACGCGTGGGGCGGCGTGGCCGTCGCCGGCGCGGTTGCGGTCCTGGCGCCGGCGCTCGGCCGCAGTTTCGGCCTCGGCACCCAGCGTGCCTGGCAGGTCGCGGTCTGCGGCGCGGGCGCCCTGGTGCTGTTCTGGGTGCTGTTCACCCTGCCCAGCGTCGGGTCGAACACGTCCCTGCTCGTGACGATCGGCGTGGCCGCGGGCGTCATCGCCGCGTGGATCGCCCCGCGTGACGACGCCGAGGCAGAGTCCGGTCCGGCGCGGCAGCAACAGCACTGGTGAGCGGGTTCCGCGGTCAGGCGCTACGCACGCTGCCCACCCCGGTGCGGCTGTGGGCGGCTGCGGTGCTGTGCTTCGTGCCGATGGGCTTCGTCTGGTCCGGTCGTGTCGGCGCGGGCTATTACCTGTACGGCGACTGCAGCTACACCGACGAGTACTACTGCGTGCCCGACCGGTACGTCCCCGGATCGACGAGGCTGATTTTCGTCAGCCAGGCCCCGATCCGGGTCTTCCTGGTCGCCGCCGCGGTCGCGTTCGTGGTCTGCGCCGCCCGCGTCCGGACCCCGGCGACCCGGGCGCTCGCCCGGTTGGGGTGCGTGGCGCTGCTCGCCGCGGCGGCGCTGGCGGCGGGCCAGGGCACGGTACGGGTGCTGGCCTGCGTGCTCGTGGCGCTGGCGCTCGTGGCCCCGCTCGTGCTGGCCCGTCCGGGCGTTTTGGCGAAGGCGACCCGTCCCGGGTAGACTGGACGACTGGCGCAAGCCGCCTGGTTTTCCCATGTCCGCTTTGGCCGCGGGCGGAATACAGGCCCTCACGGTAGCGCTGGGTTGGTGCCGGGCTCTTCCCGGTTCGTTGGTGCTCTTGCAGATTGTGGAGGCTATGGCCAAGAAGGATGGGGCCATCGAGGTCGAAGGCCGCGTGGTCGAGCCGTTGCCGAATGCGATGTTCCGGGTGGAACTGAGCAACGGGCACAAGGTTCTCGCCCACATCAGCGGCAAGATGCGGCAGAACTACATCCGCATCCTGCCCGAGGACCGGGTCGTGGTGGAACTCTCGCCGTACGACCTGACCCGCGGTCGCATCGTCTACCGCTACAAGTGAGCAACCGCGACAAATCCAGTTACCGAACACCTGAGCAAACCCGAAGGGGCAATCGACCGTGAAGGTCAAGCCGAGCGTCAAGCCGATCTGCGACAAGTGCAAGGTCATTCGTCGCCACGGTCGGGTCATGGTCATCTGCGAGAACCTGCGCCACAAGCAGCGCCAGGGCTGATCGACCGAGCGACAACACACAAACAGGCGTACGCCTACCCTGCGCGAAAACGCGGGGGACCACCTCCGGTGCGAAGGCCGGAGCCCGTCCGGACGTGGACGGGACGGGTACGCCACGAAACCTTCGCCGTAAGAGATCCGGAGATTCATCCGTATGGCACGTCTTTCCGGCGTCGACCTCCCGCGCGAAAAGCGCATGGAGATCGCGCTCACCTACATCTTCGGCGTGGGTCGTACCCGCGCCAAGGAAACCCTCGAGGCCACCGGCGTCAGCCCGGACCTCCGCGCCCGCGACCTGTCCGACGACGACCTGGTCAAGCTGCGTGACTACATCGACGCGAACTACCGCGTCGAGGGTGACCTCCGTCGTGAGGTTGCCGCCGACATCCGCCGCAAGGTCGAGATCGGCTGCTACGAAGGCATCCGGCACCGCCGGGGCCTGCCCGTGCACGGTCAGCGCACCAAGACCAACGCCCGCACCCGCAAGGGTCCGAAGAAGACCATTGCCGGCAAGAAGAAGGCAGGTAAGAAGTAATGCCGCCCCAGGCACGTAAGTCCACGGCGCGCGGCGGCGCGAAGAAGGTCCGTCGCAAGGAGAAGAAGAACGTTGCCGTGGGCCAGGCCCACATCAAGAGCACGTTCAACAACACAATCGTCTCGATCACCGACCCGCAGGGCAACGTGATCAGCTGGGCCTCCGCCGGTCACGTCGGCTTCAAGGGTTCGCGTAAGTCGACCCCGTTCGCCGCGCAGATGGCTGCCGAGAGCGCCGCGCGTAAGGCGCAGGAGCACGGCCTGAAGAAGGTCGACGTCTTCGTCAAGGGGCCGGGCTCCGGCCGCGAGACCGCGATCCGTTCGCTGCAGGCGACCGGCCTTGAGGTCGGCACGATCTCCGACGTCACCCCGCAGCCGCACAACGGCTGCCGTCCCCCCAAGCGCCGGAGGGTTTGATCATGGCTCGTTACACCGGACCCGCGACGCGCATCTCGCGTCGCCTCAACGTCGACCTGGTCGGCGGCGACACCTCGTTCGACCGTCGCCCGTACCCGCCGGGTCAGCACGGCCGCTCGCGCATCAAGCAGAGCGAGTACCTGCTGCAGATGCAGGAGAAGCAGAAGGCCAAGTTCAGCTACGGCGTGCTCGAGAAGCAGTTCCGTCGCTACTACCGCGAGGCCACCGGCATGCTCGGCAAGACCGGTGACAACCTGCTGCAGATCCTCGAGTCGCGTCTGGACAACGTCATCTACCGCGCCGGCATCGCGCGCACGCGCCGCCAGGCCCGGCAGATGGTCAGCCACGGCCACTTCCTGGTCAACGGCGTGAAGACCGACATCCCGAGCTTCCGTGTCTCGCAGTACGACATCATCGACGTCAAGCCGAAGTCGCTCGAGACGACGCCGTTCATCATCGCCCGGGAGACCTTCGGCGAGCGTCCGGTTCCGGCCTGGTTGCAGGTCGTGCCGAACACGCTGCGGGTGCTCGTGCACTCACTTCCGGTCCGGGCCCAGATCGACATTCCGGTCCAGGAGCAGCTCATCGTCGAGCTCTATTCCAAGTAGTAGGCCCGACCCATAACTGAATAGATCGATCGGGTCGTCATATAGCGGGCGGCCCACGACTCAAGGAGAGCATCACCGTGCTGATTTCCCAGCGCCCGTCCCTGTCCGAGGAGCCGATCGCCGAGAACCGGTCGCGCTTCGTCATCGAACCGCTCGAGCCCGGCTTCGGCTACACGCTCGGCAACTCACTGCGCCGCACCCTGCTGTCGTCCATCCCGGGCGCGGCGGTCACGAGCATCCGCATCGACGGCGTGCTGCACGAGTTCACGACCGTTGAAGGTGTCAAGGAAGACGTCACCGACATCATCCTGAACCTGAAGGAGCTCGTCGTGAGCTCCGACAGTGACGAGCCCGTCGTGATGTACCTGCGCAAGCAGGGCCCGGGTGAGGTCACCGCTGCGGACATCGCGCCGCCGGCCGGTGTCACCGTGCACAACCCCGACCTGAAGATCGCCACGATCAACAAGAAGGGTCGGCTCGAGATCGAGCTGATCGTCGAGCGGGGCCGTGGCTACGTCACCGCGGTGCAGAACAAGCAGCCCGGCCAGGAGATCGGCCGCATCCCGGTCGACTCGATCTACTCGCCGGTGCTCAAGGTGACCTACGCGGTCGAGGCGACCCGTGTCGAGCAGCGCACCGACTTCGATCGGCTCGTGGTGGACGTCGAGACCAAGAGCTCGATCACCCCGCGTGACGCCGTCGCGTCGGCCGGACACACCCTGGTCGAGCTGTTCGGTCTGTTCCGCGAGCTGAACGAGGAGTCCGAGGGTATCGACGTCGGCCCGTCGCCGGCCGAGGTCGCCGACATCGCCGCGTTCTCGATGCCGATCGAGGACCTCGACCTGACCGTCCGCTCGTACAACTGCCTCAAGCGCGAGGGCATCCACACCGTGGGTGAGCTCGTCGGGCGCAGCGAGGCGGACCTTCTCGACATCCGCAACTTCGGGTCGAAGTCGATCGACGAGGTCAAGATCAAGCTGGCCGGACTCGGCCTGTCGCTCAAGGACAGCCCGCCCGGATTCGAGCTGCCCGGCTCGCCCGGCGTCGAGTCCTATGGGGACGACGAGTTCGACGGCGACTCCGACTTCGCCGAGACCGAACAACTCTAAGGGCTCCCGCCCGCTCCACTCAGTTCCTGCAATTGCCCCAAGGAGTCGCAATGCCTACGCCCAGCAAGGGCCCTCGCCTCGGCGCCGGTCCCGCGCACGAACGGCTGATGCTCGCAAACCTCGCGACGTCGCTGTTCGAGCACGACCGCATCACCACGACCGAGGCCAAGGCGAAGCGGCTGCGTCCGCTCGCCGAGCGGCTGATCACCTTCGCCAAGCGCGGTGATCTGCACGCGCGTCGCCAGGTCATGACCGTGATCCGGGACAAGGACGTCGTGCACAAGCTGTTCGCCGAGATCGGGCCGAAGTTCGCGACTCGTCCGGGTGGCTACACGCGCATCGTGAAGACCAACCCGCGCAAGGGCGACAACGCGCCGATGGCGATCATCGAGCTCGTCGAGGAAATGCGGTCGGTCGTTGCCGAGGCCGAGAAGGCACGCGGCACGAAGACGGCGGCCAAGAAGGCGCCGTCGGGCCGTACCAAGGAGATCGCCGAGGACGCCGCGTCCGAGTCGGCGACCGCGGCGGGCGTCGCTGCCGCCGAGGAGCCGACCGAGGAGCCGACCGAGGAGCCGACCGAGGCCGCTGCCGACGAGGCGGCGCTCGAGGGCGGCGCGGACGAGGGCGGCCTGGCCTCGCTCGGCCTCTCCGAGGGCGAGGCTCAGCAGGCGGCCGAGGCCGCCGCGGAAACCGGCGTCGAGCCCGAGGCGGGCGGCGAGCTGGCCGAGAAGCCGGCTGACGACGACGAGTCGAAGTAAGCACCACTTCTGCAGGATGGTCGAGGCGGATCCGCACGTTCGGGTCCGCCTCGACCTTTCCTATGACGGCACGCAGTTCTCCGGTTGGGCCCTGCAGCCCGGCCGCCGGACCGTGCAAGGCGTGTTGCAGGATGCCCTGGCGACAGTGCTGCGGGTGCCGTCGGTCGCGCTGACGGTGGCCGGACGGACGGACGCCGGCGTGCACGCACGCGGCCAGGTCGCCCACGCCGATCTGCCCGAGCCGCCGGATCCCAACGTCGTCACCCGCCTGGCCGGGGTGCTGCCGCCGGACGTACGGGTGCGCTCGACCCAGCCTGCTCCAGCGGGCTTCGACGCCCGCTTCGGGGCCGTGTGGCGGCGCTACGAGTACCGGATCAGCGACGAGCCCACCGGGGTCGACCCGGTGCGGCGGTGGTTCGTCGACGACCACCGTCGCCCGCTCGACTCGGCGCTGATGGCCGAGGCGGCGCAGCAGTTGCTCGGCTTGCACGACTACGCGGCGTTCTGCCGCCGTACCGAGTTCGGCACGACGATCCGCACGGTCCAGCAGTTCACCGTGGCCCGAGACGACACCGGCGAGATCGTGGTGAGCATCCGGGCTGACGCCTTCTGCCAGTCGATGGTGCGCTCGCTCGTAGGCGCCCTGTTGGCCGTGGGCGAGCGACGGCACACGCCGGACTGGCCCGCGTCCCTGCTCGGAGCCGCCGAGCGGTCCAGCCGCATCACGGTGGCGCCGCCGCAGGGACTCACGCTCGTCGAGGTCGGCTACCCGCCCGATGCCGAGCTCGCCGCTCGCGCCGAAGTCACCCGCGCCCGCCGGACAGGGTTGGCCCCGTAGCAGGGCGGCGCGCCGCGCGAGACCCTGCTGTCGGGCCAAACCTGGCGACGTGCTGGGTTGATTTCTACCTAGCCCCTAGGTAGAGTTAAGCCATGGCTGGTCAGCCCCGGATGACGATTCCGACCCAACTGGTGCTTCGCACGCTGTTGGACGATCCGGGGCGCGAGCTGTACGGGATAGAGATCGGCCAGGCAGCCGGGCTGCGTAGCGGCACCGTGCACCCGATCCTTGCTCGGCTCGAGGGGGTCGGGTGGGTCGAGTCGCGCTGGGAGGATGTCGATCCGGTCGACGCGGGCCGCCCGGCCCGGCGCTACTACCAGCTGACTTCGTCCGGTGCCGAACACGCTCGCGAAGCGCTGGCGCGCGCCCACCGGGTCACGTCGGCCTGGCAGACGTTGCGTCCGGCAGGGGGGTCGTCATGAGCACCGGGCCGGTGAGCGCGACGATCGTGCGTGCAGCAGTACGGGTACTGCCTGCCGGTGGCGCGCGAGAACGATACCGTCACGAATTCCTCGCGGAGCTGGCCGCGTGCAGCCGTCGTGCGCAACTGCGGTTCGCACTCGGGGTGTTCAGCACGATCCTCGCGCTGCGCGCCGCGCTGGCCGGGTCCACGCTGCTGGTCGGGCCCGCCGACCCGCCCGCCGATCCTGAGCGCCGCCGGCGGCCCCTGCTGTGCCGGCTGCGCCTGCACCGCTGGGTCGGGTGCCACAACCCCGAAGGGGAGTTCTATCTGCGCTGCCGCCGGTGCGGGGTCGACCACTACGAACTCGAGTGCAGGTCCCGCGTTGCCGGGAACCTGTTCGGGCCCCTCGGCTACTGAGCTTCCTGGTCGCCGCTCAACCGAGGACGGCGCGGATCAGGCGGTCGCACCGCTCGGTCATCTGCGCCGCGGTGACCGACGGTTGGTCGAGCCACCACATCACCAGCGAGTTGACCAGGCCCATCCAGACCGCGCTCAGTGCGGACGTGTCGAGGTCGTCGTGGATGCCGCGCGCGGCGAGGAACCGTTCCGAACCGCTGGCCGTCACCTGCAGCGTTCGGCCGCGGTAGGCCCATGCGGCCTCGGCGATCGGACCGGTCGCCGGCATCGACTCGTCGAAGAGCATCTTCCACGCGGCCCGCTGCGGTTCGAGCGACTCGAAGATCGCGCCGAGCGTGGCTACCCGCGAGAGCACGCTGTCGTCCTCGCTCGACCATGCCACTTCGAGTCGCTCGAGCATCGGGGCGGCCACGTGGTCGAGGCAGGCGAGAAAGAGCCCGTCCTTGGAGCCGAAGTACTGGTAGATCAGCGGCTTGGAGATGCCTGCGCGGGCGGCGATGTCCGCGACCGAGGCGCCGGCGTAACCGTACGCGGCGAACTCCTCGACGGCCTCGGCGACGATCTGGCTCTCCCGCTCGGCACGGGGCACGCCCTTCGTCCCGATCACGCCACTGGACACGAAGGAGATCTTACCCTAGGGTAAGTGACCCTAAGGTCAGTTAGGAGGACGGGCGTGACGATTCCCAACGCCCTGCACGATCCGCTGACCTACGCGATCCCCTTCTTCGTCGCCTTCATGGCGCTCGAGATCGTGTCCCTGCGGGCCTTCGCACACGACGAACCCGACCGCTATCGCGGCATCGAGTTCAGCGACAGCCGCTCGAGCATCGTCGCCGGGCTCGGCTCGTTGGTCGTCAACACCGTCGCGCGCATCCTCGCTCTGGTCGGCTACGTCGCGCTGTTCGCGGTGACGCCGCTGCGGCTCGACACGCACCGTTGGTACACGTGGGTGTTCGTTCTGGTGCTGGTGGATCTGGTCTGGTACCTGTACCACCGCGCCTCGCATCGCGTGCGCGTCATGTGGGCGGGCCATCAGGCGCACCACAACAGTCAGTACTTCAACCTGACGACTGCGGTTCGGCAGAAGTGGAATCCCTGGTTCGAGCTGCTGTTCTGGGTGCCGTTGCCGCTACTGGGAATCCCGCCGTGGATGATCTTCTTCGCCTTCTCGATCAACCTGATCTTCCAGTTCTTCGTGCACACCGAGCGCATCGGGCTGTTGCCGCGGCCGGTCGAGCTCGTCTTCAACACGCCGTCCCACCACCGCGTGCATCATGCGAGCGACAAGGAATACCTCGACCGGAATTACGCAGGAATTCTGATTATCTGGGACCGCATGTTCGGCACGTACGCCGCAGAGACGTTCCGTCCCACCTACGGACTGACGAAGAACTACGACACGTCCAATCCGTTCCGGCTGCAGTACCACGAATACGCGGCGATGTGGACGGACATCCGTCGGGCCACCAGTTGGCGCGACCGGCTGGGCTATCTGTTCGGGCCGCCCGGGTGGCAGCCTGAGCCGCGGGAACGCCGTCCAGAAACACAGCGCTTTGCTTCGCTCGGTTCAGACTGACGTGCACCCCACGCGTGATCTGCCGAGCCCGCACGACCACACGTCCCGCACCGACCACCAGACGGGTCCCGGGCGTCACACCGCGGATGAAGAACTGGCCGCGTGAGTCGGTGAACGCGTCGAAAACCGGGGACATGTCGCTGTAGAGGGATCTCGCCCCGGCGCTGAGGTGCGACACGGCCGACCCGCTGACGCTCACGCGAACATGTGCGAGCGGTCGCCCGTCCGACCCGGTCACCCGGCCGCTGACGGCGCCCGCCCGGCTGAGGCGGACGTGCACGGTGCGCCCCGTGCCACGCGTCGGGATCGTCACCGGTGCGTCGAGACACATGTCGCTGTAGCCGGTGGCATTGGATCGCCCGGCCGCCGCACCGTAATAGGCGAACAGACACAGGGAGTACGTGCCGGTGCGGTACGGCATCAGAGTTACGTGCCCTCGCGCGTCGGTCACGTCTGATTGGTGGATGCTCGCGCGGGCACCGAGCAGCGGTTCACGCTCGCAGTTCTTCGCCGACGGCGCGCACTTCTTGAACAGGACGGCGTTGACACCTGCGAGGCGATGGCCCTGGATGTCGGTGACGATCACCTCGGTCGATGGGGGCGTTGTCCGCGGCAAGGTCGCGTCGATCCCGTCGAGGAAGGTCCCGCCCTTGACCGTGATGTGCTTGTCGCACTTCTCCCAGAAGTACACGTCGGAGAAGCACACCCAATAGTTGGCCGCGGGCGGCAGGTCGACGCCCTGGTAGCGGCCGCGACTGTCGGTCACGGCGTAGAACTCGCCTTCGTTGCCGTACTGGTCGGGCCCCTCGAAGTCGACTTCGACGCCCGCGATCGGTCTGCCCTGCCGGTCGCGAACCGTGCCACGGATCCCGCCGGCCGCCTTCAGCTTCAGGTCCACGTCCGTCGTCGTGGCCGCCGTGAGCCCCACTTCGGATCCGGTGTCTGCGACGCACTCGGGCACGCCGCCGGTCGGATCATCGAGGCCCGCGGCAGTACTGAAATCGGTGCCGGCGCACACGTCCCACCGACCGGGTGCCAGGTTTCTGAACCGGTACCGTCCTGCGTCGCCGGTACCGGCATCGGGCCCGATGTACGCGTTGCCCCGGAACGCCTCCATGAATGCGCCCGACAGCGGGCTTCCGTGCGCGCCGGTGATGACGCCGTGCACGGCCGCACCCGCCGACAGGGTGGTGGCGAGCCGGCGCACGCGGTGGGGCTGGACACTGACCGCGTCGGCCAGACAGCGCGGGGCGTACCCGGTCGGGCTAGGTCCTGCGATGCCCTCGGTCATGAAGCAGACACGGTGCGAGCCCGCGGGCAGTCCACGCGCCCAGTACCGGCCGTCGAAATCGGTCGTCGTTTCCGCGATGTATCGACCCAGATGCACGACGACCTGCACATCCCGCAGCGGGGTGTGGTCGTACCCGACGACCCGTCCGGCGATCGCCCCACCGGACAAGGTCGTCAACCCAACGGTTCCGGCGCGCGTGCGGCTCCCGCTCGCCACCGAGACCGCTCCGGGGCGGCAGGTGCCCTGGTACCCCATTCGGTCGGTCGCGCCGCCGACCACGGGCAGATAGCCGGCGTGGAAGCAGACCTGGTAGGCGCCCGGCGTGACACCGGTGATCCGGAACCAGCCGCGTCCGGTGCGCCGCGGCGCGTTGGTCTGGTCCGGATCGCTGAACGACCAGCCTGTGGCGTACTCGATCACCGGGCGGAGGTACGGCCTGACGCCGGTGAGCGGATGCCCGCGCACGTCGGTGACGTGCCCGACGATCAAACCGGCCGGGTGAAGTCGGATCCTGACTCCGGAGTGCATCGTGGCGACCCGCACGCGGATGATGCGACGCCAGGGAGCCGGGTCGTAATACCCCGTGCGGTCCGACATGCCTCCCGTCGCCCGGCCCGCAGCGATGTTCAGATAGAAGTCGCCCGGTCCGGTGGGGACGGAGAAATGCCCGCCGGCATCGGTCTTGGCGAAGCCCCCGCCGGCGAGGCCGGACCACGACGACGCGATGACGTGGACGCCGGTCAACGGGTGACCGGCCTGGTCGGTGATCGTCCCGGAGATCCCGGCCGGGCCGGTAGGAGATACGGCGGTGCTGGTCGGCCGCGCCTCGGCGAAGCCGGCGAGTGCCATGGTGGAAAGGACGACAACGGCAAGGGCGGCACCGAGGCGCGTGCGGATCATGTACTCCGTCCGGGGGTGTGCGGTCAGCACGGTCGGACGGAATCTAGGGGATCAGCCAGCAGATTCCCGGGTGCAGAGCCGCAAGATCGACTCAGTCGAACGCGAGATTGTCACGGCCGCACCAGTTCAGGACCGCCGGCCACGGCCCGTAGCCCGCGTCGGGATTGATGTGTCCGGCTCCGGGCACGATCGTCGTGGCCATCTTGAGCGGACGGCCGTACGCCGCGGCAATGCCTTCGGGAAGGTACGGGTCGTTGTCGCTACCGACGAGGACGGTGCCGTCGGCCGCGTGGCGCACTGCGTCGACGTCCATCGGCGCCGGGAAGAACCGCTCGGCGCCCGGGATCTCCGTCCGCGGTGACGGCGGTGCGACGAGCAGCACACGTCCGGCGGTCGGTGATTCGCCGAGGTCGATCGCGTGGTGCAACCACAGCACCGCGCCGAGTGAATGGGCGACCACGTCGTAGCCGCCCGGCGCCAGGTCGGCGAGCGCGGCCCGCAACGCCGCGCGCCACTGGTCGAACTCGGGCACGTCGAGCGCGGCGAAATCGGGCCGTCGCGTCTCGCGACCGGCGCTCGCGAGCTCACCCTCGAGCCACGTCTGCCAGTGCCCCTCGCCCGACCCGCGCCACCCCGGGATGACGACGGTCGGCACGGTGCGGGTGGGGCGGCGCGGCATGCGCACAGCGTAGGAGCGGGCCTCAGAGCACCGCACCCGGGTTGAGGATGCCCTGCGGGTCGAGCGCGTCCTTGACGCGGCGCGTCAGTGCCATCACGTCGTCGCCGAGATAGGTCGGCAACCACGCCTTCTTCAGCCGCCCCACCCCGTGCTCACCGGTGATCGTGCCGCCCAGTTCGAGAGCGAGATCCATGACCTGCCCGAACGCGGTGTACGCGCGGCGGGTCTCGTCGGGATCGGCCGCGTTGTAGACGACCAGCGGATGGGTGTTCCCGTCGCCGGCGTGCGCCACGACCGCAATCGTCACCGCGTTCTCCGCGGCGATCTTCTCGATGCCCTGGACGAGCGTCGGCAACGACGGCAGCGCGACGCCGACGTCCTCGAGCAGCAACGAGCCGAGCCGCTCGAGCGCGGGGAACGCTGCGCGGCGGGCGGCGGCGAACGCCTCACCCTCGTCCGGGTCGGAGGTCGTGAACACCTCACTGGCCCCGTGTGCCTGGCAGTGCCGCTCCATCTGTGCGATCTCGTCCGCGGCGGCCGCACCGGGAGCGTCCGAGCGGGCGATCAGCATCGCCTCGGCGTTGCGGTCCAGCCCCATCGAGGTGAAGTCCTCGACCGCATTGATCGACGTGCGGTCCATCAGTTCCAGCATGCACGGACGCAGCGCGCTGGTGATCGCGAGAACGGCGTCGGCCGCCGCCTCGATCGACGGGAACACCGCGACGAGCGTCGAGGCCGGCGGCTGCGCGGGGACCAGGCGCAGGGTGAGCTCGGTGATGACGCCGAGCAACCCCTCCGAGCCCACGAACAGCTTGGTCAGCGACAACCCGGCGACGTCCTTCAACCGCGGCCCGCCGAGTCGCAGCGCGGTGCCGTCGGCGAGCACGACCTCCATGCCGAGCACGTAGTCGGTCGTGACGCCGTACTTGACGCAGCACAACCCGCCGGCGTTCGTGGCCGCGTTGCCGCCGATCGAGCACATCTCGAACGAGGACGGGTCGGGCGGATACCACAGGCCCTTCTCGGCCGCCGCCTTCTTGACCTCGACGTTCAGCAGTCCCGGCTGGGTGATCGCGACGCGCGAGACGGGATCGATGCGGATGTCGCGCATCTTCTCCAGCGACAGCACGATGCCGCCCTCGACCGCGGTCGACCCGCCGGACAGTCCCGACCCGGCGCCGCGCGGCACGACCGGCACCTGGTTTGCAGACGCCCAGCGCAGCACGGCCTGCACGTCTGCCGTGCACGTGGCCCGGACGACCGCGCGCGGCCAGCCGGCTTCGGGGTCGCGCGCCCAGTCCTGCCGGTAGCGCTCGATGACGTCGCGGTCGGTCAGCACCGCGCCGTCGGGCAGTTGCGCGATCAGGTCGTCCATCCTGCGATTCTGCACCCGGATCGGGGTGCTAATAGGGGTGCGTCCGCGCCGCCGTCCCGTGACACTGGCTGCATGGGCTACGTCGACCTCTCCGGGATCGGCCATGTCCTGGCTGACGGACGCCCGTTGCTCGAGGACGTCAACGTGCGGATCGGGGACGGCTCGAAGACCGCCCTGGTCGGTGCGAACGGAGCAGGCAAGACGACGCTGCTGCGTCTGATCGCCGGTGATCTGAGCGCGCAGCGTGGCTCGATCGTGCGGGCCGGTGGCCTCGGCGTGATGCGGCAGTTCATCGGCTCGGTGCGTGACCAGACGACGGTGCAGGACTTCCTCGTGCGCCTGGCGCAGCCCGCGGTCCTCGCCGCCTGGGACGAACTGCAACGCTGCGAGCTCGCAATGATGGACCGCGACGACGAGCCCACCCAGCTGGCGTACGCCCACGCCCTCGCGCACTGGGGCGACGTCGGCGGCTACGACACCGAGGTGCTGTGGGACACCGTCACCGTCGCCGCGCTCGGCGTGCCCTACGAACGGTGCAAATACCGCGAACTGTCAACACTGTCCGGCGGCGAGCAGAAGCGGCTCGCCCTCGAACTGCTGCTCCGCGATCGCGACGAGGTGCTGCTGCTCGACGAACCCGACAACTACCTGGACGTCCCGGGCAAACGGTGGCTGGAGGACCGGCTCCGGCAGACGCCGAAGACCGTCCTGTTCGTCAGTCACGACCGTGAGCTGCTCGCGGCTGTCGCCGATCGGGTGGTCACCCTCGAGGGCGGGACGGCGTGGGTGCACGGCGGCGGGTTCGCCTCCTACCACGAGACGCGCGCCGCGAGGCACGAACGGATGGCCGAGCTGCGCAGGCGTTGGGACGAGGAGCACAAGCGGCTCAAGGACCTCGTCCGCACCCTGCAGCAGCAGGCCAAGATCAGCGAGGCGATGGCTTCGAAGTACCACGCCATGTGCACGCGGCTGGAGAAATTCGAAGCGGCCGGCCCGCCGCCGGACAAGCCGACCGAGCACAAGGTCGCGATGCGGTTGCGCGGTGGCCGCACCGGCGTGCGTGCGGTTACTTGCCAGGCGCTCGAGCTCACCGGGCTGATGCGCGCGTTCGACTGCGAGATCTTCTACGGCGAGCGCGTCGGGGTGCTCGGTTCGAACGGCGCCGGCAAGTCGCACTTCCTCCGGCTGCTGGACGGCGCGACCGTCCCGCACTCCGGAGCGTGGAAGCTCGGCGCCCGGGTGGTTGGCGGCCTGTTCGCGCAGACGCACAGCCATCCGGACTGGGTCGAGCGCACCCTCGTCGACCTGCTCTGGGACGGCGCCGACGACCGCGCCGGTATCGCCCGCGGCCGGGCCATGTCGGTGTTGCGTCGGTACGGGCTCGAGCAGCAAGGTGATCAGCGGTTCGGGACGTTGTCCGGCGGCCAGCAGGCGCGCTTCCAGATCCTGCTGCTGGAGCTGTCCGGAGCGACCCTGCTGCTGCTCGACGAGCCGACCGACAACCTCGACGTGCTCAGTGCCGAGGCACTCGAAGAGGCACTGGACTCCTTCGAGGGCACCGTCGTCGCGGTCACGCACGATCGCTGGTTCGCGCGGTCCTTGGACCGGTTCCTCGTGTTCGGTTCGGACGGCACCGTGTACGAGTCGGACGAGCCGGTCTTCGACGAGAACCGGGTGCAGCGCGTGCGCTGAACGGGCTTGCGCAAATCCAGAATGCCCTTTCGGGCAACAGTGCAACCGAAGTGCCTGGCTTGCGCGTCTGTGAGGTGGCGGGCGATAGCGTGCCCGCACTCATCTCGCGGGGAGGCCGGGTCTTCATGTCCATTCGCCGCAGCGTCTGTGCTGCTATCACCACCGCAACGCTGGTCGCGGGCGGTTTCGTCGCCCGTCCCGGTATCGGTTCCGCAACCACACCGACGGCTCCGCTGCGCCTGCATGCGCCCAGGTCGGAGACCGTTTACTCCTACAAGAACCGTGTCTACGACGGCATGACCATCGAACTCGAAGCGGTCGGCAACCCGTTCGAAATCTGGTCCCACCGCGCCGACTACCAGTCGCCGATCACAAGCGAGTGGCACAACGGTTCGACCGTGACCCAGCTGCCGACCGGTCTGATGGACAACTTCTCCGGGTTGAGCCGATTCGTGGACGTCTCGATCGAGAACGCAGCGGGACAGGTCGTGCTGCACCGCACCCCGACCGTCTGCCTGAACGGGTACCAGACCTACCGGGTGGTGCCGGACGGCGCGGCGCACTCCACCTACCCGTACGGCTGTCCGTACAACCGCTTCGCCAAGGGCTCGGTCCAGGGGATCGCCGCCGGGTGGGCCACCGAGATCCCGGTGTTCGGCTACCGGGCGATCCGGCTCGCGGCCGGTCACTACACGATGCGGGTCACGATCAGTCCGCTGTTCCGCTCCGTGTTCGGCATCCCGCTCTCCGACGGCCGCCGCTCGGTCGCGCTGACGGTCAAGGCGATCAAACCCGGCGGCGGAACAGTTGTGGGGACTCCGGTCCGGACCGCACGTTCGCACGTCGCCACCCCGCACCTGACGGGAACGCAGCTTTCCAGCGCACCCACGGCCGGTCCGCGACCTGATCTGGTCGCCGCTCCGGCGTGGGGCATGAGCCTGTCGCGCAAGGGCGACCTGCTGAACTTCGCCGCGACGGTGTGGAATGCCGGCGACAGCCCGCTGGTCGTCGACGGCTTCCGCGAGCCCGGTAAGGCCGTGATGGACGCCTACCAGTACTTCTACGACGCCCAGGGCAACCAGACCGACTACGTGCCGGCCGGGCACATGATCTGGGACCCGCGGCCGAGCCACCATCACTGGCACTTCGAGGACTTCGCCCGGTACGAACTGCTGGACGCCTCGAAGACCAACGTCCAGCGCAGCCACAAGGAGGCGTTCTGCCTGGCGAACACCGACGCGATGGACTACACGTTGCCCGGCGCGCAGTGGCGTCCGGACAACACCGACCTGTCGACCGCCTGTGGTGGCGTCGACGCGCTGGCCGTAAGTGAGTACCTCGCGGCCGGCTCGGGCGACACCTACCTGCAGTCGCGGGCCGGGCAGTCGTTCAGCATCGCCAACCTGCCGAATGGGATCTACTACATCGCGGTGCAGGCCAATCCGGACAACGTGCTGACCGAGCAGTCCACCTCGAACAACCTGTCACTGCGCAAGCTGCGCCTGGGTGGCACCCCGGATCACCGCACGCTGCAGGTCTTCCCGTACGGCGACATCAGCGGCTGAGTCACCCGACAGTGGTCAGTTTCGGCGGTCAGTGGTCAGTTGCAACTGACCACTGTGCCCCGAACTGACCACTGTCGGGACGAGGGCGGGCTGGGTCAGGCGGGGACGGCGAACACGACGATGTTGTCGAGGTAGTTGCCGGTGGACGAGTCGAACGGGCCGCCACAGGTGACGATCGCGAGCCGGCCGGCACTGCGCTGATCGAAGATCT
Organism: Jatrophihabitans sp.; assembly: GCA_036497285.1. Lineage (GTDB taxonomy): Bacteria > Actinomycetota > Actinomycetes > Mycobacteriales > Jatrophihabitantaceae > RYN-133. The sequence continues at coordinate 6,049 of DASXJR010000114.1, read as the reverse complement.
GCTTGTACGGCAAGGACGTCTTGCGGTAGGTGCGTACGCCGGTGACCGAGAAGCGCAGGCGCACCTTCTTCGCGTGGTGCCGACCGGTGACGATGACCTTGTCGCCGGGATGGAGTGTGCCGATGCTGGCAAGGGTTCCGGTGACGCCGGCGTAGTTGATGTGTCCGGAGAGGATCGCCGTGCCGCGGTGCGCGCCCGGCTTCGCGCCGCCGTCCCACCAACCGACGACGTGCGGGTCGAGCGGGATCTGCAGTTCGCGGTTCTCGGTGCCGACCCGGACGATCGGTGCCCGGGCGCCCAGTTTCGGGATCACGATCATGTGCGGCGCGATGGTCGGGACCCGCTTGCCGTTGGCGCTCGGGATCGTGCCGTTGTCGGCGGTCGCGCCCAGCCCGCCGCCCCAGTTCGGGGAGATGACGAAGCTGATCGCGGCCGCGGCCATGAACCCGATCGAGAGCAGGACGAGGGTCAGCGCGATCCGGCCCGGACCGCGGCGGGGTCGCTCGACCTTGTAGGGGAGCGGACGCTGCGGCATGTTCGGTACAACGATCGGACGCCCGCCGGGATGCGGATTTGGAGCCATCGTGGGGCTGCCGGTAGGCTCAATCGTTGGCGTCCGGCTCGTCCTGCGCCGTTTGAAAGTGACCGGCCATGCCTCGGGGTCCATAACCCATGACCGCGGGGGCGCCGCAATCCGCAGCGTGAAGACCGAACGAAAGGCACCACCGTGGGTACGTACACGCCCAAGCCCGGCGAGATCGAGCGCCGCTGGCATGTCATCGACGCGAACGACATCGTTCTCGGTCGCCTGGCGAGCCAGGCCGCGACGCTACTGCGCGGCAAGCACAAGCCGCAGTTCGCGCCGCACATCGACACCGGCGACTTCGTCGTCATCATCAATGCATCGAAGGTCGCGGTCGCCAACCGCAAGCGCGACGAGCTTCGCTACCGGCACTCGGGCTACCCGGGTGGTCTGTCGAAGCAGACCGTCGGCGATCTGCTCGACCACCGTCCGGAACGCCTTGTCGAGCTCGCCGTGCGCGGCATGCTCCCGAAGAACACGCTCGGCCGGGCCCAGCTGAAGAAGCTGAAGGTCTACGCCGGTCCGGAGCACCCGCACGCCGCTCAGAAGCCCCAGCCGTTCGAGATCAAGCAGGTTTCCCAGTGATTACATCCCACAACATCGCTCCGCAAAGAACACTCCGCGATCTTGCGAGGTCACCGAAATGAGCGCCACCGCACCCACCGTCGGCCGTCGCAAGGAGGCCGTCGTTCGCGTCCGGCTCATCCCGGGCACCGGCGAGTTCAAGCTCAACGGCCGCAGCCTCGAGAGCTACTTCCCCAACAAGGTGCACCAGCAGCTCATCCGTGAGCCGCTCGTGACGCTCGAGAAGGACGGCCAGTACGACATCACGGCCTCGCTGGCGGGCGGCGGTGTCACCGGTCAGGCCGGTGCGCTGCGCCTCGCGATCGCCCGGGCCCTGATCGAGATCGACCCCGACGACCGTCCGGCGCTGAAGAAGGCGGGCTTCCTCACCCGCGACGCCCGCGTCAAGGAGCGCAAGAAGTACGGCCTCAAGAAGGCCCGCAAGGCGCCTCAGTACAGCAAGCGCTAGCGCGCTGTGGGTCGCCTGTTCGGGACCGACGGTGTTCGAGGTCTGGCCAATGCGGACCTCACCCCGGAACTCGCGTTGTCGGTCGCGAGTGCAGCAGCACGTGTCCTGGTGGCGCACGACGCCTCGCACCGTCCTGTCGCCGTCGTCGGACGTGATCCGCGCGCCAGCGGCGAGATGCTCGAAGCCGCGGTGTCGGCCGGGCTCGCTGCGGCCGGCGCGGACGTGCTGCGGGTGGGCGTGCTGCCGACCCCGGCGGTCGCGTTCCTGACCGCCTCCTACGGCGCGGATCTCGGCGTCGTGCTCTCGGCGTCGCACAACCCGATGCCGGACAACGGGATCAAGCTGTTCGCGCGCGGCGGTCACAAGCTGCCCGACGACATCGAGGTCGAGATCGAGCAGGCGGTGGTCGACGGCCCGTCGATCCGTCCGATCGGCGCCGCGGTCGGTCGGTTGCGTGACGCCACCGACGCCGCCGAGCGCTACCTCGCACACCTGCTCGACGCGGTACCGACCCGACTCGACGGCTTGCACGTGGTCGTCGACTGCGCGCACGGCGCCGCCGCCACGGTCGCTCCCGAGCTCTACCGGCGCGCCGGTGCCCACGTCACCTGCATCGCAGCCAGCCCGGACGGTCTGAACATCAACGACGGTGTCGGCTCGACCCACATGGACGGCCTGGCAGAGGCCGTCCGGCAACACGGCGCCGCGCTCGGGATCGCGCACGACGGCGACGCCGACCGCTGCCTGGCCGTGGATGCGACCGGGCAGATGGTGGACGGCGACCAGATCCTGGCGCTGTGCGCGTTGTCGATGCGCGACGCGTCGACGCTGCGCAACGACACCGTGGTGGCCACGGTCATGAGCAACCTCGGCTTCCACCACGCGATGCGCGATGCCGGCATCGAGGTGCTGACCACCGCCGTCGGTGACCGCTACGTGCTCGAGATGCTGCGGGCCAAGGGGCTCAACCTCGGTGGCGAGCAGAGCGGGCACATCGTGTTCACCGATTCGGCCACGACCGGCGACGGGCTGCTGACCGCGCTGCACGTCATGGCGCGGATGGCGTCGACCGGCTCGTCGTTGGCCGAGCTCGCCTCGATCGTGCGGCGGCTGCCGCAGACCCTTGTCAACGTGCGGGTGGCCGATCGGGCGGCCGTCGCTTCGTCCAGCGCGGTCGCCGACGCGGTGGCGGCTGCCGAGCTCGAACTGGGCGACGACGGACGGATCCTGCTCCGCCCGTCCGGGACCGAACCGCTCGTGCGAGTCATGGTCGAGGCCACCACCCAGGAGCACGCCGACGAGATCGCGCAGCGCGTCGCGATCGTCGTCGCCGCCGCCTGACCCGTCAGGCGCGGGTGTAGTGGGCGACGCCGTCCTGGACGGTTCGGGTCAGCCAGCCGCGCTCGACCAGGACCTCCAGATGTGCGACCGTCTCGTGGATCGCGAGGATCTGGTTGAACACGTCCAGGTCGTCGAGGCGGCGTTTACGGCGCGTCCAGCCGAGAATGCCGGCTACCTCGTAGCCGGTGCTCGCACCCCCGGCGACGGCGTCAGCGGTCGCGGTCAGCCGCGCCTCGTGGTGGGCGAGCAATTCCTCCACCCGCGCGTGCGTCGATTCGGTCACCGGCCCGTGTGCGGGCAGCAGCCGGGCATCCGGCATGGCGAGCACGAGGCGTAGCGACGACATGTAGTCACGCAACGGGGAGTGCGGGCGCACCAGCTCGACCCCGATGGACGGCGTGATGTGCGGCAGCACGTGATCGCCGGCGAACAGCGAGCCGGCCTGCGGGTCGTGGAACACGACGTGCCCGGCCGTGTGCCCCGGCGTGGCGATCACCTTTAGCGTGCGGGTCTCCAGCCGAAGATCGATGCCGTCGTCGAGCCAACGGTCGGGGTACTCCCACAGATCGAGGTCGCGCTCGCCCTGCCACTTCGCGAGCATCGCCGACAGGTCGAACGCGCCGGCCCGATGGAGGCTCGCGACGTCGGGGTGCTCGCTGATCGTGCGGATGGCGTCCAGCGATGCCTTCTCGCCGGCACCGAGTGACACGTCGGCCCCAGTGATCCGGCGCACGGCGACAGCCTGGGTGTAGTGGTCGCGGTGGATATGGGTGACGAGGAACTCGCGCACGTCCGACAGCTGTCGTCCGATCGAGTCGAGCGCCCGTTCGAGCAGGTCGGTGGCGTCGGCCATCGCCCAGCCGCCGTCGACCATCACGATGCCGTCGCCGTCGGAGACGGCGTACGTGTTCACGGCCTTCAACGCGTCGCCCGGCAGCGGCAGGGGGATCCGGTGCACACCGGGCGCGACCTCGTGGGCCCCGGGCCGTTCCCACGCATGCCGGTCGGGATCATCCACACCTGCACCGTATTGGACGCGACCGAGCAGCCCGTAGGGTGGCCGTGTGTGCGGCATCGTGGGCTACGTAGGACCTCGCGCCAGCCTTGACGTCGTGGTCGAAGGGCTGCGGCGCCTGGAGTACCGAGGCTACGACTCGGCAGGCGTTGCTGTCGTCGGCCCGGACGGCGCGCTGCAGGTGGCGAAGAAGGCCGGCCGCATCGAGAACCTCGACAAAGAACTCGCCACCCGTACCGTGACCGGCACCACCGGCATGGGGCACACCCGCTGGGCGACGCACGGCGCCCCGAACGACCGCAACGCGCACCCGCACACCGACGGCCGGGTCGCCGTCGTGCACAACGGGATCATCGAGAACTTCGCCGAACTGCGGGCCGAACTCGAGGCAGCCGGGGTGGACTTCACCAGCGAGACCGACACCGAAGTCGTGGCGCATCTGGTCGGCGCGCTCGTGCGCGAGGGCAGTTCGCTCGCCGACGCCGTGCGGACGGTCTGCCGCCGGCTGCAGGGCGCGTTCACGCTCGTCCTCGTCGACGCCGAGCATCCCGAGTCGGTGGTCGCCGCGCGGCGCAACTCGCCGCTGGTCGTCGGCGTCGGCGACGGCGAGAACTTCCTCGGCAGCGACGTCGCCGCGTTCATCGAATTCACCCGCGAAGCCGTCGAACTCGGCCAGGACCAGGTCGTCGAGATCACCGCCGACGGCTACACGATCACCGACTTCTTCGGCGCACCGGTCGACGGCACCCACTTCCACATCGACTGGGACCTCTCGGCCGCTGAGAAGGGCGGTCACGACTTCTTCATGCAGAAGGAGATCCTCGAGCAGCCGGACGCGGTCGCGGACACGCTGCGCGGTCACCTCGTCGACGGCGAGATCGTGTTGGACGAGCAGCGCATCACCATCCAGGAACTGCGCGACGTCGAGAAGGTCTTCATCGTGGCCTGCGGTACCGCCTACCACGCGGGGCTGATCGGCAAGCAGGCCATCGAGCACTGGACCCGGGTGCCCGTCGAGGTCGAGATGGCCTCCGAGTTCCGTTACCGCGACCCGGTGCTCGACCAGCAGACACTCGTCGTCGCGATCAGCCAGTCGGGGGAGACCGCGGACACCCTGGAAGCGGTCCGGCACGCGCGTACGCAGCGCGCGAAGGTGCTCGCGATCTGCAACACCAATGGCGCCCAGATCCCGCGTGAGTCCGATGCTGTGCTCTACACGCACGCCGGCCCCGAGATCGGGGTCGCCGCGACCAAGACCTTCCTGGCCCAGATCGCCGCCGTCGAGCTCGTCGGCCTGGCCCTGGCCCAGGCCCGCGGCACGAAGTACGGGGACGAGATCACCCGCGAGTACGACGCCCTGTGCGCGATGCCGGCCGCGATCGCCGAGGTGCTCGCCGGCCTCGACCCGGTGCGCGAACTGGCCCGCGAGATCGCGCCGTCGCGCACGATCTTGTTCCTCGGCCGCCACATCGGCTACCCGGTCGCGCTCGAGGGCGCGCTGAAGCTGAAGGAACTCGCTTACATGCACGCCGAGGGTTTCCCGGCCGGCGAGCTCAAGCACGGCCCGATCGCGCTCATCGAGGAGGGCCTCCCCGTCGTCGTCGTCATGCCGTCGCCGATCGGACGCCCCTTGCTGCACCAGAAGATGCTGTCCAACGTCTCGGAGATCAACGCCCGTGGCGCCCGCACCATCGTCATCGGGGAGGCCGGCGACACCGCGGCCCGGGCCCATGCCGCCGATTTCATCGAGGTGCCGCGGGTGCCGACGCTCCTGTCGCCGTTCGTCACCACGGTGCCGCTGCAGGTGCTCGCCGCGACCATCGCGCAGGCGCGGGGCTACGACGTCGACAAGCCCCGCAACCTCGCGAAATCCGTCACTGTCGAGTAACTGCCGGCCGCCGGGTCGGTAAGGTCTTGAGATTGTGACCCAGGCCTCGGTGAAATCGGTTGATGTACTCATCGTCGGGGCCGGGCCGGTGGGCCTGTTCGGCGCCTACTACGCCGGGGTCCGCACGCTGTCCACGGCAGTGCTCGATTCCCTCGAGGAGCCGGGCGGGCAGATCACCGCGATGTACCC
>DASXJR010000113.1:0-22642 GCA_036497285.1 Jatrophihabitans sp. | reverse complement strand
CCCGCTGTGCGCCCCGGCACCGGCCGAGGACGGGCTGCCCGATGACCGCACCCCCTCCCAGCGCCGCCACGACGCGATGATCGAGATCGCCCAGCGGCTCTTGCGCTCGGGCACCCTGCCCGACTGCGGCGGCGTCCCGGCCACCCTCACCCTCGGGGTGCGCGCCGACGACCTCGACCAACAGACCGGCATCGCCACCCTCGAGTCCGGCGCCACCATCGGCATCACCGCCGCGATCCGGCTCGCCAACCAGTGCGAACTGTCCACCACCGTGTTCGACCGGCACGGCGCCATCCTGTGCGCCGGCCGCAGCGCCCGCCTCGCCAACCGGGCCCAACGCCGCGCGCTCGCCGCCCGCGACGGCGGCTGCAGCTTCCCCGGCTGCACCCGCCCCGCCTCCTGGTGCCAAGCACATCACGTGATCGCCTGGAACGACGGCGGCCCCACCGACATCGACAACCTGGCGCTGGTCTGCGGATTCCACCACCGCAGCTTCGAACAGGCCGGGTGGGTGGTTCGCATCGTCGACGGCGTGCCGGAATGGATCCCGCCACCATGGCTCGATCAACAACAGAAACCCCGCCGCAACACCGCCCACCACCTACCCGAATTCACATTCGAACCCGGCACAGACCACGACGCCCGCGACCCATAACCCACCCCGCCGCCCGATGGTCTGGACCGACGCGGTTCCAGCGCACTGCCTCCCCGACGGCAGCTTCGTTCCACCGCCCCGAACAGCCGTGGTCCCGGTCACGTCGTGCTCACCCGATCGACCGAAGGTGTGCGCTCTCAACCTGCAGCTCGGAGGATGGTCACCGAAGTGGCTGATTCAACCAACCACAGTCGCGCGGGCGGAGCTCAGGTGCTCTCGACGGCCAGGCGCGTGCCGAACGCGACCAGGGCCGTTCCCGTCGCGACGTCCATCGCGCGTCGCACCTTGCGGCGGGTGAGCACGGCCCGCAGCCGGTCGAGCCCGCGAACCAAGATGGTCAAGTAGGTCAGCGACAGCGCCGCGTGGCTCAACGCGAAAACGAACAACACGGCGAGCGGGGCGTGCGGGCCGACGAACTGCGGCAGTACCGCAAGATAGAACACCAGCACCTTCGGGTTGGTGATGTTCGACAGGAACCCTTGCTGCCATCCCCTGCGATCGGACGCGCTGTCGGACACCAGCGTGCGGTACTCGCCGCGGCGTGCCGACCGGAACGCCTGCACCCCCAGGTAGAGCAGGTATGCGATGCCCGCCCAGCGGACGGCCTGGAACAACGGCTCGATGCGCACGATCACCGCGCCCAGCCCGGCGGCAGCCGCCGCACCCTGCACCGCGTTGGACGACGCGACCCCGGCCGCGCACCACGTTCCGCGCCGACGTCCGCCCAGTAGTGCGTTGCGGGAGACGACCGCGAAGTCCGGTCCCGGGATCAAAACCAGGACGATTGCGAAGACGAGGAACGAACCGTAAGCGGACCAACTCACAGAATTCACGGTAGCTCGCGATCACAGCCGTCGTAACGCGGTCACCGTGTATTGCGAGCTCAGCGTGTCGGGGGCGCAGGCGAGCCATCCGTCGATGAGTGCCTCGCGCAGCGCCTTCTTCGTCACCCTCGGCAGTTGGACGAGCACCGCCGCATATCCGGCGAAGTGTGGAATCGTGAAGAATGCCTGCGGATTCGCCTCGAGGACTGCTTCCTTCTCGCCGAGATCGGCCACGCTGATGGCAAGAATCGGGCCGTCCGGAACCGGGTCGTCGCCGAAGCGCTTGATGTCGGCCTTGCTGAACTGACGTTCCCACGCGAACGCCTTGCCACCGACGAACCACGTCCGGTGGCCGTGGCGTTCCCCCTCGGTCACCTCGGGCAGGTTCCCGGCGAGCGCGGCCGCGGCGTCGAGACTGATCACGACCGCACGGTATCCAGTTCCAGCGCACGCGCGATAGGGACGCCCGGCCGGTATGCCAGGTGGACGAAGCTGGGGGCGTCGAGCACGCACAGGTCGGCCCGTTTGCCGACCGCCAGCACGCCGATGTCGTCACGGCGCAGCGCCCGCGCACCACCGGCCGTCGCCGACCACAGCGCTTCCTGCGGCGTCATGCCCATCTCGCGCACCGCCAGCGCGATGATCAACGGCATCGACGACGTGTACGACGTGCCGGGATTGCAGTCAGTCGCGAGGGCGACGGTGGCGCCGGCGTCGATCAGCCGGCGCGCGTCCGGGTAGGGCGAACGGGTCGAGAATTCCACGCCGGGCAGCAGCGTGGCGACGGTCTGCCCGCCGGCCAAGGCGGCTACATCCGTGTCGTCGAGATGGGTGCAGTGATCGACGCTCGCCGCGTCGAGCCCGACCGCGAGGGCGACTCCCGGCCCGTGCGACAGCTGGTTGCCGTGCACCCGCAGTTGCAGGCCTTGCGTTCGTCCGGCTTCGAGCACGGTGCGGGCCTCGTCACCATCGAACGCGTGCGCGCTGGCGGGCTCGCAGAAGACGTCGATCCAGCGGGCCAGCGGGGCGCACTCGGCCAGCATCGGGCCCACGACAAGGTCGACGTAGTCGCCGCGGTCGATGCCGGACGGCACGATATGCGCGCCGAGGAACGTGGTTTCGGCGGTCACCCCGCTCGCGAGGCGCAGACTGCGCGCCTCGTCGCCGACCGTGAGTCCGTACCCGCTCTTGACCTCGACGGTGGTCGTGCCCTGACGTCGCATCTCGACAATCCGCTTGTGCAGCAGGGCTTTCAGCTCGTCGTCCGACGCCTTACGAGTGGCATCGACCGTGACACTGATGCCGCCACCGTCGTACCGTGCACCGGACACGCGTGCCGCGAACTCAGCCGAGCGGTCACCGGCGAAGACGAGGTGGCTGTGCGAGTCGACGAAGCCAGGCACGACAGCCCGGCCCTCGAGGTCGATCGCGCGATCGGCGGCTGGCAGCGCCGACCGATGGCCGACCCAGGCGATCCGGTCGCCCTCGACGACGATCGCCGCCTCGGAGAGCGTGCCGAGCGCCGGATCGTTGGTGACCAGTTCGCCGATGCCGGTGATCGCGACAGCAGTCACGACGCGATCCACAGCGGATCGATCGCGTCGGCGAGCAGCATGCCGACGTCGCCGAGGCGATGCCGGCCGGCGGCGACCACCGGCACACCGTCGACGATGACGGTGTCGATGTCAGTGGACGTCGCCGCCATCACAATCTGTGCCGGGTCGGTGCCGGCAGTGCGCGGTGTGTCAAGCCGCACGGCGACGAGGTCGGCGCGAGCCCCTGCCTCGAGGCGCCCGGCGTCTGACCACCCGATGCTCTCGTGGGCGGTCATCGCGGCGTGCAGCTCGTCCATCGAGAATCTCCCTCGCTGCAAAGAGATCAGCCGGTCGTCGAGCTCGAGACCACGCGCCTCCTCGAACATGTCGATCACTGCGTGCTGGTCGCTGCCGAGGCTGAGCGTCCGACGCGGACTGTGCAGCGCCCGAGCCGGACCTACACCGTCAGCGAGGTCGCGTTCGGTCGTCGGACACATGCACACGGTCGGTGCGGAGGAGATCAGCAGGGCGATGTCCGCATCGGTGACATGTGTCGCGTGCACCACGGTCGAGTCGGGCGTGAGCGCGCCGACCTGATCCAGCAAAGCAGTCGGAGTCAGCCCGTATGCGGCGACGCACGCCTCGTTCTCGGCCGGTTGTTCGGACAGATGCATGTGCAGCGGTCGGTGCGCCGCGGCTTCGACCACCGTCCCGAGCTGGTCGGCGGGCACGGCGCGCACCGAGTGGATCGCCGCGCCGATCGTCATGCCGTCGGACGGGCGCAGTGCGGCGACCCGCTCGGCCCAGGCGTCGGCGCCGCCGTCGCTGAACCGCCGTTGCGTCGGCGCGAGGTCGGTGTCGCCGATGCTCGCGGTCAGGTAGCACGCGTCGAGCAGCGTCAGCCGGATCCCGGCGTCGCGCGCCGCCTGGCGCAGTGCCTCGGCCATCGCATTCGGATCGGCGTAGCGCGCACCGTTCGGGCCGTGATGTAGATAGTGGAACTCACCGACCGCGGTCACTCCGGCCAACGCCATCTCCGCGTACGTGGCCCGGGCCAGCGCCAGGTACGAGTCGGGGTCGAGGCGGTCGGCAACGGCATACATCGGGTCGCGCCAGGTCCAGAACGTGCCGACACCGTCGTGCGTGCGACCGCGGAGCGCCCGATGAAACGCATGGCTGTGTGCGTTGGCGAAGCCGGGCAGCAGGATGCCGGGAAGCCTTGTCGCACCTGCGGGATCGGCGTCGGTGGTGATCGAGGTGAACCGGCCGTCGTCGATCTCGAGCACGACGTCGCGCGCGATGCCGCCAGGCAGCCGCGCGTACGACGCGAAATACCTCACTGGGCGAGGTCCTCGAGAACGGTGGTGAGCGCTTCGATCCCGGCCGAGCAGTCTGCGGTCTCGGCGTATTCGGCCGGCGAGTGCGAGACGCCGGTCGGGTTGCGCACGAACAACATCGCGCTCGGAACTCCAGCGGTGGCGAGGATCCCGGCGTCGTGACCAGCGCCGGTGGCAAGCACCGGGGCGTCCCCGAGCAGCGCGGCCAGTCGCTTCGCCAAATCGTCAGGAAAGTTCGTCGTCGCCGTAAAAGACTCCGCTACGGCATCGACGCCTACGGCGTCCGCCACCGCTGCCGCGACGGCGTGCACGTTCTGCTCGACCGGCCCACGGGCGTCCAGCCATGCGGTGACCTGCGACGGGATCGCGTTCACGCCGTTGGGTTCGACCCGTACCTTGCCGATCGTTGCCACGCAGCCTCGTTGGGCGGCGGACGAGCGTGCGCGCGTGATCGCGGCGGCCAGGGCTAGCATCGGATCGCGGCGGTCCTCGAGCCGGGTGGTGCCGGCGTGGTTCGCCTCGCCGGCAAGGTCCAGCCGCCACCGGCCGTGCGGCCAGATCGACGACGCCACAGCGACCGGCCGGTCGAGGTCGACCAGGCCTCTGCCCTGCTCGACGTGCAGCTCCACGAACGTGCCGATCCGGCGCAACGTCTCGTCGTCTCGACCGAGGGCGTCGTCGTCGTGGCCGGCAGCGCGCATGGCCTCGCCCATGGATGTCCCGTCCGCGTCTCGCAGCGCCAGCGCACGGTCGGCCGACAGCGCACCGGTGACGATGCGCGATCCGCCGCACGCCACGCCGAACCGGGCGCCCTCCTCGTCGCGGAAGTTGACGACGCCGATCGGGCGGGACGGACGGAATCCCTTGGCGCGCAAGGCATCCACGGCAAGCAGCGCGGACACGACACCGAGCGGTCCGTCGAACGCGCCGCCGTCCGGGACGGAGTCGAGATGCGATCCCGTCACCACCCCGGGTGTCGCATCCGGGTCGCCCCACCATGCCCATTGGTTACCGGCACGGTCGGCGACCACGTCCAGCCCGCGCGCGGCGCACTCAGCGGCGAACCAGTCCCGCAGGGTGAGGTCCTCGTCCGTCCAGGCGAAGCGACGGTAGCCACCGGACGCCGCCCGTCCGATCGGCGCGAGCGTCGACCACAGCGCGTCGAAGGACATCAACCCTCGTTCATCGGCACGCGCACCCCGCGCTCGGCAGCGATCTCGTCGGCGCGTGAGTAACCGGCGTCGACGTGCCGGATCACGCCCATGCCCGGGTCGTTGGTCAGCACGCGACGGATCTTCTCACCGGCGAGGTCGGTGCCGTCGGCAACGGTGACCTGTCCGGCGTGCAGGGAGCGGCCGATGCCGACCCCGCCGCCGTTGTGGATCGACACCCACGAGGCGCCTGACGCGGTGTTGACCATCGCGTTGAGCAGGGGCCAGTCGGCGATGGCGTCCGAGCCGTCGGCCATCGACTCGGTCTCCCGGTAGGGCGAGGCCACCGAACCGCAGTCGAGGTGGTCGCGGCCGATCACGACCGGTGCGCTCAGTTCGCCGCCGGCCACCATGTCATTGAACCGCTCGCCCGCCTTGTCGCGCTCGCCGTAGCCGAGCCAGCAGATGCGCGCCGGCAGGCCTTGGAAGTGCACCTTTTCCTGCGCCATCTTGATCCACCGGGCGAGGGAGTCGTTCTCCGGGAACAGGTCGAGCACGGCCCGGTCGGTGGCGTGGATGTCCTTCGGATCGCCCGACAGTGCTGCCCAGCGGAACGGGCCCTTGCCCTCGCAGAACAGCGGACGGATGTATGCGGGCACGAAGCCGGGGAAGTCGAAGGCGCGCGCGAAACCGGCCTGCTGCGCCTCGGCGCGGATCGAGTTGCCGTAGTCGAAGACTTCGGCGCCCTTGTCCTGGAACTTCACCATCGCCTCGACGTGTCGAGCCATCGATGCGCGCGCCCGGCCGATGAACTCGTCCGGCTTCGACTCGGCGTACTCGCGCCATTCGTCGAACTCGACGCCGATCGGCAGGTATGACAGCGGATCGTGGGCCGAGGTCTGGTCGGTGACGATGTCGATCGGGGCATCATTGGCAAGCAGTTGCGGCACGATCGAGGCGGCGTTGCCGAGCAGCCCGATCGAGAGCGGCTTGCGCGCGTCGCGGGCTTCCTCCGCCAGCCGCAACGCTTCCGACACCGACTCGGCGTGCACGTCGAGGTAGCGGTGCTGGATGCGGCGCTTGATGCGCGTCGGGTCGCACTCGATGCAGATCGCGACCCCGCCGTTCATGGTGACTGCGAGCGGCTGCGCGCCACCCATCCCGCCGAGACCTGCGGTCAGCGTGATCGTGCCCTCAAGCGTGCCGTTGAACCGCTTGGCCGCGACTGCGGCGAACGTCTCATAGGTGCCCTGCAGGATGCCCTGGGTGCCGATGTAGATCCACGAACCGGCCGTCATCTGTCCGTACATGGTCAGGCCGAGGTGCTCGAGCCGGCGGAACTCCGACCAGTTCGACCACTCGCCGACGAGGTTCGAGTTCGCGATCAACACCCGCGGCGCCCACTCGTGGGTCTGCATGACGCCGACCGGCTTGCCGGACTGCACCAGCATCGTCTCGTCCGGCTTCAACGTGGTGAGGGTGCGGATCATCGCGTCGTACGCGGCCCAGCTACGTGCCGCACGTCCGGTGCCGCCGTAGACGACCAAGTCGTCGGGACGCTCGGCAACCTCCGGGTCGAGGTTGTTCTGCAGCATCCGCAATGGTGCTTCGGTCTGCCACGACAGGGCGGTCAGTTCGGTGCCACGCGCGGCGCGGACGGGTCGTGCACCTTCCATGGTGTTCCTTTCAGTGCAGCGGTCCGGTGACCGTTTCGGCGGCGGCAACGGCGCCACCGTTGCGGACGAGTTGGTAGGCGGCCTCGATCTCGGGCGCGAGGTAGCGGTCGGGTCCTGGTCCCGCGACGTGCACACGCAGCGCGTCGCGGACGGCGGCCGTGGCCGGTGCCGGGGTGAGTGGCGCGCGCAGGTCGAGCGCCCGGGCCGCGGTGAGCAGTTCGACGGCGAGCACCCGCGCGAGTCCGTCGACCGCGCGGCGCAGCTTGCGCGCAGACGACCAGCCCATCGAGACGTGGTCCTCCTGCATCGCGCTCGACGGGATCGAGTCGACGCTGGCGGGCACCGCCAGCCGCTTGAGCTCCGAGACGATCGCCGCCTGGGTGTACTGGGCGATCATGTGGCCCGAGTCGACGCCGGGGTCGTCGGCGAGGAATGCGGTCAGGCCGCGGTTGCGTGCGACGTCGAGGAATCGGTCAGTGCGCCGCTCGGCGATCGAGGCAGCGTCGGCGGTGACGATCGCGAGGAAGTCGAGCACGTACGCGACAGGCGCGCCGTGGAAGTTGCCGTTGCTCTCCACCCGTCCGTCGCGGGTGACGACCGGGTTGTCGATCGCGCTTGCCAGTTCGCGCGACGCGACCAGTGCGGCGTGCGTCATCGTGTCGCGGGCCGCGCCGTGCACCTGCGGCGAACAGCGCAGCGAGTACGCATCCTGCACCCGGGTGCAGTCCGGACCGCGGTGGCTTTCCATGATCTGCGAATCGCGCAGCAGGGCAAGGAGATTCGCGGCGCTGTTGCCCTGACCGGGATGAGGACGCAGTTCCTGCAGGTCGGCGGCGAACACCGCGTCGGTGCCGAGTTGTGCCTCCACGCTCATGGCTGCGGTGATGTCGGCGGTCTTGAGCAGGTGGGTGAGGTCGTGCAGCGCAAGCACCAGCATGCCGAGCATGCCGTCGGTGCCGTTGATCAGCGCGAGGCCCTCCTTCTCGGCCAACACGATCGGGGTCAGCCCGGCGGCAGCGAGTGCATCGGCAGCGGGGACGAGCGCGCCAGATGCGTCGCGCACATCACCCTCGCCCATCACCGCGAGGGCGCAGTGCGCCAGCGGTGCGAGATCGCCCGAGCAGCCGAGCGAGCCGTACTCGCGCACGATCGGGGTGATCCTCGCGTTGAGCAGGTTGGCGTAGGCGGACGCGGTGTCCCAGCGCACGCCCGTCCGGCCCGTCGCGAGTGTCGAGAGCCGCAGCAGCATCAGCGCACGCACGACCTCGGTCTCGACCTCCGCGCCCGAGCCTGCCGCGTGCGACCGGATCAGGCCGGCCTGCAGTCTCGTGCGCAGTTCGGTCGGGATGTGCCGGTTGGCGAGGGCACCGAATCCCGTCGAGATGCCGTAGTGCGGTTCGACGTCGTTGGCGAGCGCCTCGATGACCTCGCGGCTGTCCTGGATCGCCTTGCGCGCTTCGTCGTCGATGTGCACGGTCGCGCCGTCGCGGGCGACGGCCACCACGTCCGCCGCACTCAGCGGTCCGATCCCCAGGTCGATCTGCGCCATACGTCCATAACACCCCGGCGACGCCCGGACCGCCACAGCCGCCCACCCGATTGTGTCTCGGATCCGAGATTCTGCCGTACGGTGCTGGCATGGCGATCGTCCCGGCGGCGGCCCGGGCCCTGTCGGTGCTGCGGCTGCTGGCCCAGCAGGCCGCGCCGCTGTCGGCGGCCGCGATCAGCCGCCAGCTCGGCCTCGCCCGGTCGACGACCTACCACCTGCTGGACACCCTGGTGCAGGAGGGATTCGTCGTCCACGTTCCCGAGGACCACCGCTACGCGCTCGGGCTGGCCTCGTACGAGCTGGGAACCGGCTACAGCCGTCAGGCACCGTTGCAGCGGATCGCGCGGGTGCCGCTCGCCACCCTCGTCGACGCCACCGGGCACAACGCCCACCTCGCTGTGCTGCACGGCCGTGAGGTCGTCTACGTCATCGAGGAACGCGCGAAGGGGCGCGCCGCGCTGATCACCGACGTCGGCGTGCGGCTACCGGCGCACCTCACCGCGACCGGACGGGCGATGCTCGCGGCACTGCCCAAGGAGCACGTCCGCGCGTTGTTCCCCGACCTGGGTTCGTTCGTCACCCGGACCTCCCGCGGGCCGACGTCGTACTCGTCGCTGACCCGCCTGCTCGTCGAGACCCGGCGGCGCGGCTACAGCGAGGAGATCGGCGAGGTGACGGCGGGCTTCTCGTCGGTCGGTGCGGCGGTCGTCGACCATCTTGCGCACCCCGTGGCCGCGGTGGCGCTGACCTACCCGAGCAGCGTCATGCCAGACCCGCTCGTCGTTGCAGTGCTGCGCACGGCGCACCAGCTCAGCCGGCGGCTCGGCGCACGGATGTGACGCCGCGCTGGGCGCGGTCCTTGATTTCCGTCGGCGCGGGCCGGATCGTGTCGCCGGTGAGGATCCCCCGCTTGTTGCTGGTGCCCGTGCTCGCCGCGTCGATGCTTGTCGACGGGCACGCCGCCGTGGCCGCGAGCGATGTCACCGTCGGCGGGACGTCGGGGACGCTCACGTTCACCGCCACGTCCTCGGCGCCGTACGTGCAGTTCTACTTCGACGGTGATGTCGTCGGCACTCCCGAGGCCACCAACGGCGGGTCGGCACAGACAGCCTTCGACTCGTGGGGCTACGCGAACTCCTCGCACCAGGTCGGAGCTGCCGACTGCACCGACGCCGTGACGTGTGAACCCACGCCGAGCGCGTCGACCGACGTCACGCTGGCCAATGCCGCCCCGACGATCACCGCGCCGACCTCGGGCGCGCCAGTGTTCGGCGACTTCGACGTGACCGCCACGAACCCGGGCGGCGGTCTGGAGTTCAGCGTGCACAAGATGCGCTTCGCGTTCGGCGTCGGCCCGCCCTACGACGGCCACTACCGGGGGCGAGCGCTGTCGCCGGGAACGCACACCGTCACCGTCACCCAGTGCACCATCGCCGGGACGAGGTGCGACGGGCCGGCCGACACCGTGGACGTGGTCGCCGAGCTGCAGCCGACGATCATCGCGCTCGCGCCGAACCCGTTCAGTCCGAGGCATCGTCACGCCGTGCTGAGCTACCGGCTGCAGGACGCCGAGAATGTCTCGATCACGGTGCGTTCCGCGGCCGGCGCGGTCGTGCGCGGCCCGCTCGATCTCGGCATGCAGTCCGGCGGTACGCACTCATGGACATGGTCGGGCAACACGGACGCGGGGGCGGTCGCGCCGTCCGGCCGCTACCGCATCGTGCTCGCCACCTCGCGCGACGCCGACGGGGTGACGGTGTACGGGAAGACCGCGAAGTTCGTCACGCTGGACGGCACGGCGCCCGCGTTGGGGCACGTCGATGGCACAGGAGCGTTCTATCCGGTGCACGACGGCTACCGCGACACGTTCACCGCGTCTGCGCGATTGTCCGAGCGTGCGCTTGTCACGCTGCACGTCAAGACCGCGGGCGGACGTCCCGTCCGGACGATCACGAGGACGCTTCGGGCCGGACGGGTCGCGTTGCGGTGGGACGGGCTGAACAGCCGTGCTCGTCGCGTCGCGGGGGGAACCTACCGCTGGTACCTCACGGCGGGCGATGCGGCCGGGAATGTGATGCGCACCCCGGTCGCGACGGTAACCGTGTCGTCGAGCCGGCTGGTTACTCATGTCGTGTCGCTCGCGCAACACGGCGCGGATGCCGTGTCGACGTCCGTCAGTGATCACTCGTGTGGCGAGGCGAACCGGCGCGACTCGGACTATCAAAACGGGCTGTGGTTGGTGAACGGCTGCTACCAAAGCACGGGCTCGTCAACGGTCGCGGCGGTGTACCGGTTCGTGGTGCCGAATGCGACGCGCTACAACAAGATCTCGGCGACAGTCGTGGGGTACTCGCTGTTCGCGCCGTCGCGGGTGCATGCCAGCTACCGGAATGCGGCGAGCGGCACGTGGGACGACGGCGCGCTCGTCACGATCCGCAGCAGTCGCAAGGGACTGCATCCGTTGCGGTCGATCTCGGGGGCGCAGCACGTCGGGACCGGTCGGACGCTCACCGTTTCGATCGTTGTCGACAACCACGATGCGCCGTGCGATCTTGACGTGGCTTCGCTGGCGGTGCAGCTGCACTATTCGACTCTGAGCTAGAGCCGTCTCGCGCCGGCTCCGGGGACTAACCGGCGCTGTTGATCAGGTCTTCCTCCAGGATGTTCGGTTTGGACCGCCTTAACCGACCATCCTGGAGGAAGAGGTGATCATTTGGCGCGCTGGACGGGCGGTCAGAACGGGTCGATCGGCTCCCGGGGCGTGACGTAGGTCGTGCCGTTCATGTGCTGGATGACGTCTGTGCGGCGCCGCGTGGACATCAAGACCGCTGTGATCACCAACGCGATCACGCCCACGACCATGAGGATCACGCCCACCGCGTGAATATCAAGTCCGCGTACCTGCGTAGTGATGGCGAACTTCAGGATCGCGCCGAACGCGATCAGCAACAGGCTTCCGCCGATACGCATGGCGATTCCTCCTGATCGAAGCCGCGGACAGCGGCTGGGCCAACACAGGTTTTACCCCGGCCGACGAGCCCACAAACCGCGTGCCCCTTAGGGTCGCGGACATGGCGGATCGTGCGTACGACATCGTTCTGTTCGGGGCGACCGGCTTCGCCGGCGAACTGACCGCGCGTTACTTGGCCCGCAATGCGCCGCCCGAATGCCGCTGGGCGCTCGCCGGCCGGACGCGCGCAAAACTCGAAGCGGTACGGGCGAAGCTCGCCGCCGTCGACCCGAGACTCGAAGAGCTGCCGCTCCTGGAAGCCGATTCGACCGACCCCGCCTCACTGCGCGCGGTAGCCGAGCAGACCCGCGTGCTCGCCACCACCGTCGGTCCGTACGTCACCTACGGCGAACCACTCGTCGCAGCCTGCGCGGCAGCAGGCACCGACTACCTCGACCTGACCGGCGAGCCCGAGTTCGTCGACTCGATGTACGTGCGCCATCACGAGGAGGCGCAGCAAACCGGCGCCAGGCTCGTCCACGCCTGCGGCTTCGACTCGATCCCGCACGACCTCGGCGCCTACTTCACCGTGCTGCAGTTGCCCGAGGACTCGCCGATCACGGTGCGTGGCTACGTCCAGGCCTCGGGCGCCCCGTCGGGCGGCACCTTCCACTCGGCAGTGACGGCGTTCTCCCGCCTACGCCAGTCCGGCGCAGCAGCCCGGCAACGCAGGACGATGGAGCACCGTCAGGAAGACCGCTCCGCACGCGCGGTGCCCGGACGCCCGCACCGCGCCGACGTGACCGGCGGCTGGGCACTGCCGCTGCCGACCATCGACCCGCAGGTCGTCGCCCGCTCGGCCCGGGCGCTGGGACGCTACGGTCCCGCCTTCCGGTACTCGCACTTCGCTTCCCTGCCGCATCTGTGGACGGCGGCGGGCGCCGCGTTCGGCGTCGCCGGCCTGGTCGGACTGGCGCAGATCCCGCCGGCACGCGCCGCGCTACTCGGGCGCATGCCGCAGGGCAGCGGACCGTCCGAGGAGAAGCGCGCCCGCAGCTGGTTCCGCGTCACCTTCGTCGGTAAGTCGGGCGACAAGCGGGTCGTCACGCGCGTCAGCGGCGGCGATCCCGGCTATGACGAAACGGCCCGGATGTTGGGCGAGTCGGCGCTCGCGCTGGCCATGGACGACGTTCCCGACGTCGCGGGCCAAGTCACCCCCGTGCAGGCGATGGGCGACGCGCTGCTGGCCCGCCTGCGCGAAGGCATGCGCTTCGAAGTGCTCGAAAGCTAGTGGCAGGCCTGCCCGCAACGCGCGGCCCGACAGTGGTCAGTTTCGGCAACAGTGGTCAGTTGCAACTAACCACTGACCCGCGCAACTAACCACTGTCGGCCGGCGAGCGGCATTCAGCGCGGAGGACGGTCGTCGTCGGCAGGCGGCAACTGGACGGTGTGCTGCTCACCGTCGTCGATCGCGTGCCGCGGCCGCTGCTCGACGGGCGGCAGCTGGGTGGTTCGGTCGTCGCCGTCGTCGTCCGACCCGGCCGTCGACCACGGGGACGGATTCGACACCGGCCCGGGTGCGGCCGGGGGCGCCGTCCACGCCTCGCGCCGCCCCGGTTCCTCCGCAGCAACACCGGCCGCCGCTGCCTCTGCAGCACTCCCGGCAGCCGGAGCGCCCAGCACCTCCGTGCGCCGCGTCCGTACGCCGACGAACCCCGCGACCAGCGCCGCGACGACGCCGAACACGATGCTTGCGAACAGCGTGACCGACCCGGGGCTGTACGCCGAGAAGAAGATCACCGTGGGCCGGTCGTTCTCGCCGGCCGTGATCTGCCCCGACTGCACGATCGCCGAACGCGCGTACGTACCGACCTGGCAGGCCACGATGACCGCGACCCACGTGGCGATGAAAACGTGGCCGAACGAACCGAATCCCCGTGCCACCGCGGCGACCAGCAGCAGCACCAGAACCAGAATCGTGATGTCGGCGACCAGTTGGCCGACGTACACCCGCTGTGGGTCGGGGCTCAGCTGCCCGAGATCCCAACGGAACGCAGTCAACGCGACGAGCGCCCGGCTGAAGAATCCGTTGGATGTGAACGCGTGCCTGTCGATCCTGTCGGTCAACGCCGAGTTGTCGACAGCCAGTATCAGCACGAGCATCGTCGCCGTCGCGACCAACCCGATCGGCCAGGGACGAGCGCTGGTCACCGAAACCGTCGGCGGCGCCGGCGCATAGCCCGGACGGGGGTACGCACCGGTCGACTGCGACGCCCACCGGGACGAGCCTTGATCACCACTCGGCTCCATGCTTGCCGACCCTACTGACGCACCCGTCCGACGCCTACCCGAAGCGGCCATAGACTGCCGGATATGAGTGAGCAGCAGGAGTCCGTCTCGCACGACATCCCGATGAGCGACTACCTCAAGCAGGCACTTGCGCAGGACTGGGATCCCGCCCCGCCGATGCCGCACCCCGCCCGTCCGGACATCGCGCCGCACACAGCGCGACGCCGCGCCGCGCTGTCCGAGCGGTTCCGCGGCCAACTGCTCGTGGTCGCGGCCGGCGCGCCCAAGGTGCGCGCCAACGACACCGACTACGCCTTCCGCGCCGACAGCGTGTTCACCTGGCTCACCGGCGAGACGGCCGCCGACGCCGTGCTGGTCATGGCGCCGAAGGGCGACACGCACGAAGCGACGCTCTACATCGGCGTGTACGCGCAGCCCGGCGAGCCCGGGTACTTCGCCAGCCGCACCCACGGCGCGTTGTGGGTCGGCAACAGCCCGGACGTCGCCGACACCGTCGCCGCGCTCGACATCGAAACCCGCCCGCTGCACGACCTGGACGCCGACCTGGCACGCGCCTCCGGGGCGCCGAGCCCGTCCGCGACCGAATTGCGGCGGACGATCGACGAGCTGCGGCTGATCAAGGACGAGTGGGAGATCAATCGGCTGCGGCACGCGTGCGACGCGACCGCGCGCGGCTTCGCCGATGTGGTGCGCGAGCTGCCCGTCGTCGTCGGACGCACCGACGTTCGCGGCGAGCGCTGGTTGGAAGGCACGTTCTGGCGGCGGGCCCGGCTCGAGGGCAACGAGCCCGGCTACACGGCCATCGTCGGCGCGGGATCGCACGCGACGACGCTGCACTGGACGCGCAATCACGGTGTCGTCGAACCCGGCACGCTGTTGCTGGCCGACATGGGCGTCGAGACCGACGAGCTCTACACCGCCGACGTCACCCGCACCATGCCCGTATCCGGCGAGTGGACGCCGGACCAGTTGCGCGTCTATCGCGCCGTGCAGGAGGCCCAGGCAGCCGGCATCGCCGAGGTGAAGGCGGGCGCCGACTTCCTCGCCGCCCACCAAGCGGCGATGTGGGTGCTCGCAGACCACCTGCAGTCATGGGGGGTGCTGCCCGTGCCGGCCGAGGTCTCCTGCCATCCGGACACCGACCGTCCCGGTGCCGGGCTGCACCGCCGCTACACGCTGCACAGCACCTCACACATGCTCGGCATCGACGTGCACGACTGCGCGCACGCCCGCAACGAGCTTTACAAGGGCGGTCCGCTGCAGGCCGGGCACGTGCTCACCGTCGAGCCCGGGCTGTACTTCCAGACCAACGACCGCACCGTGCCGCCGGAGCTGCGCGGCATCGGCGTGCGCATCGAGGACGACATCGTCGTTACCGACGGCGACGCGGTGAACCTTTCTGCGCAGCTACCACGCGATCCCGACGAGATCACCGCCTGGATGCGCAAGACGGAGGCGAGCCGCACCGAGTTCTAGGCGAGGGCGCGCCGGAAGAAGTCGATCTCGCGCTGCAGCAGCGCCGAGTACACCGCGGGATCCGACGCCATGTGCGTGATGCCCGGCAGCAGCAGGCAGTCGTGCAGTTTGCGGCGCACCAGCAGTTCGTGCGACATCGCCAGGGAATGCCGGACGATGACGTTGTCGTCGTTGAGGCCGTGGATCAGTTGCAGCTCCCCCTGCAGACCGTCCGCGTCCGTCAGCACCGACGACCGGTCGTACGGTGCGGCATCGACCTCGGGCCGGCCCAGGTAGCGCTCGGTGTAGTGCGTGTCGTACCAGCGCCACTCGGTCACCGGCGCCCCGGCCACGGCGGCTCGCACGACGTCCGGACGGCGCAGCACTGCCAACAGGGCGAGGTACCCGCCGAACGACCACCCGCGGATCCCGACCCGAGCGAGGTCGAGGTCGGGGTGCTCGGCAGCGACCGCGGCCAGTCCGTCGAGCTGGTCGGCGAGCGGTGCCGACGCCAGATCGAGGTGCACCGCGCGGTCCCACGCCGGACCTCGCCCCGGCGTGCCGCGGCCGTCGATGACGACCACCGCGAAGCCCTGGTCGGCAATCCATTGCGAAAGCAGAAATGCAGACCGCGTCGTTCGCACCCGCTGCGCGTGCGGTCCGCCGTAGGGATCGAGGATCAGCGGCAAAGATGTGCCCGGAACGTGCCCCGTCGGATACAGGACAGCCGTGACCAGCTCCCGTTCGCCGCCACGCAGAAACACCGGCGCCACCGCCAGATCAGGCTCCTCGGCGCGCGATTCGAGCTCCACCGGCGTCGGTGCCAGCACCCGCACGGTCGGCGCGGTGCGTGCCATCGTCGATGCGACGGTCGCGACCACGTCGCCTGCCGAGACGCAATCGTGCACGCCCGCCTCGGTGGTGATCGGTTCCACGGTGCCGTCCCAGCCGACGCGGTGGACGTGCGCCTGCGCGGGATCGGTCGAGGCCACGACGAGCACGCCGCTCGTGGTCAACCCGCGGACAGCACGCACCTGCAGCCCCGGCGGCGTGACGTACTCGTCGTCGTACCGCAGGCGATACGTGTCGGTGTCCGCATCGGCTCCCACGGTGACGATGCGGCCGTCCGGCGTCAGATCCGGCGTGCCCGGGACGAGCTCCACCCAGACCGGGTCGTGTTCGCTCGCCACTGCAGTGCACTTG
Source organism: Jatrophihabitans sp. (assembly GCA_036497285.1). Lineage (GTDB taxonomy): Bacteria > Actinomycetota > Actinomycetes > Mycobacteriales > Jatrophihabitantaceae > RYN-133. The sequence goes on along the minus strand of DASXJR010000113.1, from coordinate 5,997 downwards.
CCCGACGCCGCGTCGACCCGCAGCACCTCCGTGGTGCGTTGATCGCGCGATTGCACGAGCAGCAGCGGCTCAGCCTGTTTGTAGGAAACCGCGGCCAGATAAGGGAATTCTTCGCGGCTCCAGGTCACGGCGACCTGCGCGCCGTCCAACCTGACGATCGCGAGCGACACGTCCGCATTGGCCGATCCGGCAACCGGATAGCGCACGGTCGACGGCGGCGCCGCCGGATTGTCGGCGTCGGCGATGTGCCACAGCTCGACATCGGCCTCGTCGACCCGCGCAGCGAGCACGTGTTGCGAGTCGGGTGCCCACCAGTACCCGCGCATGCGGTCCATTTCCTCGGCGGCGATGTGTTCGGCCAGCCCCCACGTGACGGTCTCGATGTCCTCGCCCGCCAGTTGCGTGTCCGCGCCCCCGAGGTCGCTCACCCACAGCCGCCGGTCACGCACGAACGCGATGTGCCGCCCGTCCGGCGCGATGCGCGGATCGACCACGGGCGCGGCGATCGGCAACTCGACCACGTCCGAACCGAGCCGCACCACGAACATCCGGCCGAACAGCGCGAAACACACAGTCGCCAGATCCGGGGTCGCCGAGTACGCCACGATGCCGCTGCCGCTCTCGCGCGCACGTTCGCGGCGAGCGCGTTCCTCCGGCGGGATGTCGCCGTCGTCGCCGAGACTGCGCGGATCGCAGACGAGCGATTCCTGCCCGATCGCCAGATCGAGGCACCACAGCGCGTGCACCGGATCGTCCGGACCCGCGCTGCGTACGAACAGCACCTTGCTGCCGTCCTCGGCCAGCTGCAGTCCGCGGGGTACACCGTTGCCGAACCGGCGGGTCTGGGCGTACCGGACCGGGAATTCGACGCCGGTCACGCTAGTACCGCGAGTTCGCGCGGGCGCTGATTGAGGCGTTGTCCCCGCTCGTCCCGGCACACCACGATGTCCTCGATCCGAGCGCCGTAGCTACCCGGGTGGTAGATGCCCGGCTCGACCGAGAACGCCATCCCCGGCTCGAGCGGTGCGTTGTTGCCGTCGACGATGTACGGATCCTCATGCGTGTCCAGACCGATGCCGTGACCGGTGCGGTGGATGAACAGCTCGCCGTACCCGGCGTCGGCGATGATGTCGCGGCCGATCGCGTCCAGTTCGGCGCCGGTGATGCCGGGACGGACGGCGTCACACTGCGCGCGCTGCGCCTGCAGCAACACTTCGTAGGAGCGGGCGAACTCAGCGGGCGGCTCGCCGAGCACGTAGGTGCGTGTCGAGTCCGAGCAGTAGCCGTCGGGCATGGTGCCGCCGATGTCGACAACGATCGGATCGCCGGCGTTCACGACCCGATCGGAGACCTCTGCGTGCGGGCTGGCGCCGTTGGGCCCGGACGCCACGATCACGAAGTCGACGCGGCGGTGGCCCGCCTGCAGGATGGCGTCGGCGATGTCGGCGCCGATCTCACGCTCAGTGCGCCCGGCCCGCAGCCAGTCCGCCATCCGGGCGTGCACGGCGTCGATGGCGGCCCCGGCACGGCGCAACGAGTCGACTTCGGCGGCGGACTTGCGCACCCGCAGCTCGCGCATGATCGATGCACCGTTCACCTGCTCGACCTGCGGCAAGGTCGCGCGCAGTGCGAGCGAGCGGGCGGCCCACATCCGCTCGTCGACCGCGATCCGACGCAGGTCGCTCGGCAGCAGGCCGACCAGGCGCGCGATCGAATCCTCGGTCTCGGCCCATGCGATCACCGCAACGTCGGTACCGGCCTCCGCGAGACTGGCCCGGGCGAGCGGTTCTTCCAACACCGGTGCGAGCAGGTGCGCCTCGGTCGCCGTCACCACGAGGCAGGTGATCCGCTCGGTGTCCGGATCGCCGTGGTAGCCGGCGAGATAGCGCAGGTTGGCGCCTGGCGTGATCACCAGGGCGTCGAGATCGTTGGCCCGCAACAGTTGCTGCACGCTCTCGATCCGTCGGGCCTGTTCGCTCATGGCTTCACCCTAGGGTGGGGCATGTGAGCGATCTGGTCCTGCGCCCCGCACGCGGCCTGCCGGACGGATTGATCATCCCCGACGCCGAACTCGTCGAGCGCTTCAGCCGCTCGTCCGGACCGGGCGGACAGGGCGTGAACACGACCGACAGTCGGGTCGAGCTGCGCTGGGACGTCGCCCGGTCGGGCGCTCTGAGCGACATGCAGCGCAATCGGGTGCTCTCGCGGCTGGACCGCCGAGTCGAGGACGGCGTGTTGTCGATCGTCGCGTCGGAGCACCGGTCGCAGTGGCTGAACCGGGTCGCGGCGCGGGCCCGGCTGACCGCGCTGCTGACCGACGCACTGGAACCGCCCGCGCCCGCCCGGCGGCCCACTCGTCCGTCCCGGGCCGCCAAGCAGCGCCGGGTCGACGCCAAGCGGCGCCGCGGCGACCTCAAGGCCAATCGTCGGCGTCCGCCGCAGGAATGACTGGTCGGGGTGGCTATTTGACCCGGTCGAGGGTCAGCCCGCGCACCTCGGCGACCCGTTCGGCCTCGGCCTCGATCCGGTCCTTCGGGACGGGTGCGAACTCGTCGAGGGTGATCGTGAGCTTCTTGCCGGACGTCTTCGCCCGCCAGGTGCCCAGCACCTCACCGTCGACGAACACCGCGCCAGGGCGGCCGAGCACCGGCCACAGGGCCTTCTGCGTGACCTTGTCCGGCACGATCAGGTCGCGGTCGCGAGCCTGCAGGTACGGGTCGAATCCGCCGAGCAGACGCACCAGCTCCGGCTCGGGCGCGTTCTCGAAATCGTCCACGCACTCGGCCGGCAGCCACGCGGCGGTCTTGTCCACCCGCACCTCGACGAGATCGTCGGGCCAGGCCGATTCGAGATCGGCACGACGCACGTCGTAGTAGCTCGCGACGTGGGTAGGTGTGGCCGGGCCGAGCACTGTCAGGTAAGCGCGGGCCAGCGTGGCCAAGGCAGCCGGGCGCGGCTTGTCGGCGAGTTTGGCGGCCTTGCGGCGCAGCAACACCGGCGGCGACGTGGCCGGACGCAGCTCGAGTCCGGCGGCGAGCGACGACGTGCGCATCGCCGAGTCGGAGATGTGGCTCGTGCCGCACGAGCGGCACTCGCGCAACATCACCTTGGGAATCGCCTTCGACACCGCGGTGCTGACCGCGCCCTTGTCAGTCGGCTTGGTGACCGCGCTGCGCATCGCGTCGACGGCGGTCCGGAACTGATCCAATGCGGTGATGCCGGCGCGCTGGATCGAGGGCCCTGTCTCGTTGAGCCGCTGGGTCGCATCCGCCTCGGACAGCGGATAGAGCGCGGCGGCGAGCGAGTCCAGGTCGCTGCGCTTGTGCACGTAGGGCGCGCCGCGCAGCGACCAGACCAGCGCTAGCGACGAGTCCGGGCCGAACAGGTCCGGATCCGGCGGCTTGGGCAGCCGCGCGTCGAAAGCGAGCCGGGCCGCCTCGCCGGCCGATTCCTGTACCCCGATGGCCAGCACCGCGAGCCCGCGCGCGGTCTTGCCGCTGCGGTCGAGTTGCTGCGCTGCGACGCGGTAGGCGATCACCTGCTCGCGGGTTGTTTTCATCGGCGCCGTCCCTTACAGCTCGTAGTCCAGAGTCAGGATGTACTCCATCGCTTCGGCTGCATAGCTGCCCGACCCGCCGATGCCCTCGAAGTCACCCGTCCCTGACCCGGGCACGATGCGCACGTCTGTCCGCGCCACGGCGTCGGTGTGCGAGCCGGACGCCGCCAGCACGAAGGTCCCGGATCGCCCGCCGATCGTCGCCCGCACCTGCTCGTACCCTAAGTAGGGGCCGGTCAACGTCTCGGGCTTGTCGGCCTGGCCGCCGATGTAGGAGATGAGCAGCCAGCAGATCGAACTGCCGGAGATGTCGCCCGCCCATTCGGTGGTGAATCTCGCCTGCCCGATCGCGTGCTCGGCGTCGACCTCGGCCTCGCGGGATTCGTCCCAGGTCTTGCCGGTGATTTTCACTGTCGCTGTTGTCATGACCTCGACGATCGCAGCGATACCTGACAGCTTGCGTCAAGTATTACGAGCAGAATGGACGGCGTGCGCGCGAGTCGGCTGCTGTCGATCCTGCTGATGCTGCACACCCGCGGCCAGGTCAGCGCACAGGAACTCGCCGACGAACTCGAGGTGTCCGTGCGCACGGTTTACCGCGACGTCGACGCGCTGTCGGCCGCCGGGATCCCGGTCTACGCGACCCGTGGGCGCACCGGCGGGTTCCGGCTCCTCGAGGGTTATCGCACCAAGCTGACCGGGTTGACCCCCGACGAGGCCGGCGCGGTGTTCCTCGCCGGGCTGCCCGGCGCCGCGGCTGATCTGGGGCTGGGCAACGTCATCGCCGCTACCCAGCTCAAGCTGCTGGCCGCGCTGCCGCCGGAACTGCGCGCCCGGGCCGAGCGAATCCGCGACCGGTTCCACCTCGACGCGCCGGGTTGGGAACGCGCGGCCGATTCGCCGCCCTACCTCGCTGCGATCGCCGACGCGGTGTGGACCGACCATCGCATCGAGGTGATCTACCAGCGCGCAAATCGCGAGGTCGTCGAGCGCGTGCTCGATCCGTTGGGCCTGGTGCTCAAGGCCGGGGTCTGGTATCTCGTCGGCGCGCCGCCCGATCGTGCACCGCGCACCTACCGGCTGTCCCGGATGCAGGCGGTGACGGTGTCCGACGAGACGTTCGAGCGGCCGTCCGACTTCGCGCTCGAACCGCACTGGCAGCAGTACCAGCGCGAATACGAGCAGCGGTTGTTCCGTGGCAGCGCGACGGTGCGGTTGTCCCCGCACGGACGTCGGCTGCTGTTTCTCGTCGGGGCGGTGGCAGCGCGCGCCGGGTACGAGGCGATGGGTCGGCCGGACGGGGACGGCTGGGCCGAGACCACCATTCCGATCGAGTCGGTGCCGCACGCGCAACACGCCCTGATGCAACTGGGCGCCGACGTGGAAGTGCTCGCCCCGGACGAGTTGCGCGCGGCCATCGTCGAGAGTGCGAGCGCACTGCTGCGCCGCTACGGCGAGGGATCTGATCTTCGCGCCGGATCGGCCTCGGACGGAGGCTGATCGGGTTCGGCGGGAGCCGAATCGGCTTCGGTGGAAGGCGAATCACCCTGCTGGGGCGGCTGAGCCTGGTCAGCCGGGTCGGACGGGAATTCGTCGCGCACGCGCTTCAGGTGCTTCGACATCGACTTGAACAGGAAGTAGACCGCTACGCAGAGCAGCAGGATGACGGCCAGCCCGATCGGTCCGGACTTGACGCCCTCGCCGCCCTTGGCCCGGGCCAGGATCTCGAGCGCGATCATCGGATGCCTGCGAACAGGTCGTCCTCGGGGATCTGCGAGTCGACCAACGAGCGGGCCAGTTCGAAGTCCTCGGTGGGCCAGGCGACACGCTGGATCGCGAGCGGCACCTTGAAGAACCAGCCGTCCGGGTCGACCTGGGTCGCGTGCGCGAGCAGCGCGCCATCCCGGCGCTCGAACCAGTCTGCGACGGGGACGCGCGTGGTTATCTTCGGCGCGCGCCAGGGGTGCGGATCGTTCTCTCGACGCTCGCGCCATTCGCGCATCCGCTCGGCGTACGGCGACTCGAGGCCCTTGGCGATCATCGCCTCGTGGATGGCAGTGAACCGCTCCGGGCTGAACCCGACGTCGTAGTACAGCTTCGACGGCTGCCACGGCTCGCCGTCGTCGGGGAATGCATCCGGGTCGGAGGCTGCCTCGAACGCCGCCACCGACACCTCGTGGGTGCGGATGTGGTCCGGGTGCGGATACCCGCCGTTCTCGTCGTAGGTCAGGATCACCTGCGGCCGGAACTCCCGGACGACCCGCACGAGCGGCTCGGCCGCCTGCTCGAGGGGGACGAGCGCGAAGCAGCCCTCGGGGAGCGGCGGCAACGGGTCGCCCTCAGGCAAGCCGGAATCGACGAAGCCCAGCCAGTGCTGCTCGACCCCGAGGATGGCCCGGGCCCGCGCCATCTCGTCGCGGCGGATCTCGGCGATGTTCTCC
>DASXJR010000112.1:0-10460 GCA_036497285.1 Jatrophihabitans sp. | reverse complement strand
ACTCGGCCCACTCGGACCGGACGGCCCACTCGGCCCACTCGGACCGGACGGACCGGACGGCCCACTCGGCCCACTCGGCCCACTCGGACCGGACGGCCCACTCGGCCCGGTTGGACCGGTCGGCCCACTCGGCCCGGTTGGACCGGTCGGACCGGTCGGACCGGTCGGACCGGACGGCCCACTCGGACCGGACGGCCCACTCCGACCGGTCGGACCAGTCCGACCAATTGGACCGGCCGGACCACGCTGGTTGATCGCGACCTTGTGGAAGCCCTTCGCGCACGTCCCGCTAGCCGTCAGTAACCGCAACGTGCCCTTTGAGTTGGCGCAGGCGTAGACGACGCCGGTCGCGGTCGAGCCGGCCGTCGTCGCGTAGGTGATGCCGGTTGTCGCAGCGATCAACGCGACCAGCGTGAGACCGGTCAGGATGAATCGTGGGTTGCGTGAGAAAGCCATACCCGCGCGCCCCCCGGTTGATCTTGCTGTCAAGAACGTTCACGGTAGGGATTTCACCGAGCCCAGGCAAGGGACGAATCGGACAGACTTGTCCGATTGCCGGTCAGCCGGCCGGGATCACCGCCGCCTCGGGCACGGACTGCTCGAGTGCGGCCCGCAGCTACCTCAACCGCAGTTCGTGGCCTCGGGAGAACGAGCAGGCTCGCTCTCCGCTCGGCTCCTCCTGCGGTGGCGGTGGGATTCGAACCCACGGTGGCTATTAACCACACACGCTTTCGAGGCGTGCTCCTTTGGCCGCTCGGACACGCCACCGTCGGACAGGGTAACAGGACGCTCAGGACCGTTTCGCGGCGAAGAACTGCTCGAGCAACGCACCGCACTCCGCGGCCGCGACACCGCCGACGACCTCGGGACGGTGGTTCAGCCGGCGATCACGCACGACGTCCCACAGCGAACCGACGGCACCGGCCTTCGGGTCCCACGCGCCGAACACGAGCCGGGCAACCCGCGCCAGCACGATCGCGCCGGCGCACATCGTGCACGGCTCGAGGGTCACCGCGAGCGTGCACCCGTCGAGGTTCCAGTTGCCGAGCACCGCACCCGCGCGACGCAACGCCACGATCTCGGCGTGCCCGGTCGGGTCGCAGCGCGCCTCGCGTTCGTTGTGTCCTGTCGCGATCACCGTGCCGGACGGGTCGACCACGACCGCGCCGATCGGGACGTCGCCGTCGATCAGCGCCGCGCGGGCCTCGGCCAGCGCGTGCTGCATCACTGATGCGTACGCGTCCTCATGCACGCAGATCGTCGAACTCGTCGCCGCAGCCGGCCTTCTCGCAGACCGCGACCAGCACGTCCATCGGCAGCGTGCCCTCGTGCGAGCACATCGCGAGCAGATCGGACGGGCCGGTGCCCAGGTCGTCGACGATGTCGGCATCGCCGAACGGCGCGCTGTCGTGCGCGGGCGGAGCGTCCTCGTCACCGTCGAGTTCGTCTTCACCGATCTCGGCAAGATCCTCGGCCACCGCGGCCGCCAGCGGATAGGCATCGGCCGCATGCCCGTCGGACAGGAACGCGCGCGGTTCGTCCTCGTCGTCGTCCACGCGAACGATCGCGGCGTACTCGTCGTCCTGCTCGATCAGCGCAAGGCGAACATCGCCGGCGAAGTCACGCACGACATCGGCGATGTCCTCGACACTCTCGCACTCGTCCAGATCGACTTCGGCGGCGCGCCAGCGACCACTACGCCGCGCGAGCACCGCAGCAAAAGCACTCATGTGCCTTGGCTCTTCGCGCGAGCGCTCATCGCAAAGCCATCTCGGTCGCCCGCGAGTACGCCTCGGACAGACCGATGCGCTCGATGATCGCCTCGAGCATCTCGTCGGGGTAGGCGTCGAGGTCGTCGAGGATCTGTTCCATCTCGTCCTCGGCCAGGTCGAGGTCGGCGAACAGGTCGAGATCGCCGACCGGCCACATCTCGTCCAGCTCGTCGTCGTCGGGCGGTTCCTCGCCGAGACGGGCGAGAGCCTGCTCGGCCAATGGGTACTCGACGGAGGCGGTGAGGTCGGAGAGCAGGAGCGAGATCCGCGCACCGTCCAGTCGCGCAATCAGGAAGAACTCGTCGTCGACGCAGGCCACCACGAACGGGCCACCCTCCGGCGGCTGCGAGCGCAACGCCTGCAGCAACACACCCAGTTCCTCGAGGACGGCGACGGGCAGGGGCTCAGCACGCCATTGCCCGGCATCGCGGAATGCCGCGACCGCGAACCCACGCTGTGCCATGTCCCCACCTATCCCGCTGCATGAGGTATCGATCCTGACACGTCTTCGGTGGCTGCGGGAAGTCGTTACGGGTACCGCGCTAGCGTCGATCACGTGACCGATCCGCGCCCCTGCGTCCGATGACCGCACGGTTCCACCGTGTGGCCGTCCTCGGTCTCGGTCTCATCGGCGGCTCGCTGATGCACGCGATGCGGCAGGGCGGCCTCGAAGTCGTCGGCTACGACAGCGATCCAGCGACGGCCGGTCAGGCCAGCGCCGCGGGATTCCCGGTGGCGCCGAGCGACGCCACCGCGGTGCACGGAGCAGACCTGATTGTGCTTGCCATGCCGTTGCCGCAGGTGCGAGACGCGCTCGCCTGGCTCGCTCCGCACGTCCCCGCCGGAACGCTGCTCACCGACGTGGGCACGCTCAAGGCGCCGGTGCTCGCGGCGGTACGCGAGCTGGCACCGCATGTCAGCTTCGTCGGTGGCCATCCCCTTGCCGGTACTGAGGAAAGCGGGTGGGCGGCCACCGATCCGCTGCTGTTCCGGGACGCGCCGTGGACGTTGACGATCGAGGCGGACACCGACCTGGCCGATTGGTTGCGCGTTGCTGAACTTGTCTGTGACCTCGGTGCGCGCCCCGTCCCGGCCCCGGCTGCCGATCAGGACGCCGCGGTCGCCCGCGTCATCGGCCTGCCGCACGTGCTGGCCGAGGCCTTGGCCCTGGTGGGGCTGGCGGGCGGACCGCTGGGGCTGTCCCTGGCGGCGGGCTCGTACCGGTCCGGGTCGCGGGTGGCGCGCACCCGTCCCGATCTGGTTGCGACCTGGTGTGACGGCAACCCGGCGCTGGTCGCGGCGTTGGACGACGTGATCGCCCGGCTGACCAAGGCGCGCGACGAACTCGCCAACGACGAGTCGGTGTACGAGCTCGCCGAGGCGGGGCACGACGCCCGTATCGATTGGGAGCACCGCTTGTTCGAGCCGGTGGAACTGCCCGTCACGGCGGAAGCGCTGTGCGAGCACGGCGCCAGCGGAGGCTGGGTCACCGCCGTGCTGCGCGACGACGACGGAGTACGGCTGCTCGGGATGCGGCCGGCGCCGTGATCTTGTACATCATCGGGCTGTTCATCATGCAGCGTCGTACTGCTGCTGGCGTGGCGGCTGTTCGCCGGACGGCGGAGCCGGTTTTGAATCGCTCGAGGGCCGTCCCCTATGCTTATCGGGTCCACCGACCGGGCTAGAGTGATGCGGTTCGCCCTCATCGTCTAGAGGCCCAGGACGCCGCCCTTTCAAGGCGGTAGCACGGGTTCGAATCCCGTTGGGGGCACGCAGTACCTGTACCGCCCGTAGTATGTAAGGCCCCGTAGCTCAGTTGGTTAGAGTGCCTCCCTGTCACGGAGGAAGTCGCCGGTTCAAGTCCGGTCGGGGTCGCCACAGCGACATTGGGGCTAGCTGAGCCCGACAGCGCGGTTCGCGCGCAAACCCGATGAAATGCGCAGATCATGAGTGCGCACCTGAGCTGGCTGGAAGCCGGCGTCGTCGGCGCGATGCAAGGCATCGCGGAACTGTTTCCCATCTCCAGCCTCGGCCACAGCGTGCTGATCCCGGCCTGGGTCGGCGGCTCGTGGGAGCACGACCTCAACGTCGCCTCCCCCGAATCGCCCTACCTCGCCTTCATCGTCGGGCTGCACGTGGCAACCGCCCTCGCGCTGATCATCTTCTTCTGGCGTGACTGGGTGCGGATCATCGGCGGGCTCGTGACGAGCATCGTGCACCGCGAGGTCCGCACGTCCGACCAGCGGCTGGCCTGGCTGCTCGTGATCGCCACGATCCCGGTGGGCCTGGTCGGGTTGCTGCTCGAGCACTGGTTGCGCACCACGCTCGGCCGTCCCGTCCCCGCGGCGGTCTTCCTCGCTGTGAACGGTCTGATCCTGCTGGGCGCGGAACGGCTGCGCGGCGCCGACGCGAACGAGGACTACCTGGACGAGCGGATCTCCGGGCCCGAGTCGGACAAACGGCTGTCCACCATGAGCGTGCCGCGCTCGACGTTGGTCGGCGCCGCTCAGATCGCCGCGCTCGCTCCGGGCATCTCGCGGTCGGGCATCACGATGGTCACCGGCATGCTGCGCGGCTTGTCGCGCGAGGACGCCGCGCGTTTCTCGTTCCTGCTCGCCACACCGGTGATCCTCGCCGCCGGCGCGTTGAAACTCGGCGACCTGGCCGGGCCGCTCGGAGACGGGATTCGCGGTCAGGTGCTGTTCGGCTCCGTGCTCTCCGGCATCGGGGCGTACCTGTCCGTCAGGTTCCTCACCCGATACTTCGCGAACCGGTCGCTGCGCCCGTTCGGCATCTACTGCCTGGTGGCCGGTATCGCCAGCTTGATCTGGTTCGCCGTGCGTTGACCGGCGAGGTCACACCCCGCCGGCTGTGACGATCGCGTCCGTGGCGAACCCGGCGAGCAGGCCGATGAGCAGGCCGAGCGCGAGCAGGTCCATCCGGTTGGCCCGCGAGGCAACCCCCACGAGCTGGCACACGACGTAGAGGATCGAGCCGGCCGCCAGGGTCAGGAACACGACGCTGACCGCGTCGCTGGTGAAGCCGTGCCCGACCCAGGTGCCCACGAAGGTCGGGCCGCCGCCGATGACTGCCATCGCGAGCAGGAAGCCCCAGGACGGCCGGCGGGTGTGCCCGGCCGCGTCGATGTCGCCGGCAAGCGGGGCGACGATGCCGAACCCCTCGGTCGCGTTGTGCAGCGCGAAGCCGATGACCAGCACCGTGGCCAGCGCGATGTCGTTGCTGGCCGCCGACTGGCCGATGGCCAGGCCCTCGGCGAAGTTGTGCAGCCCGATCCCCACGGCGATGAGCAACGCCGTCTGGCGCGCGGTACTCCACGAGGCGATGCCGCGCGCGGCGGGCGGGACCTCTTTCATCGACATGGCGCCCGGGCCGCCCCGTCCACTGGCCGTCTTACGGCGCTGCAGATAGCGGTCGTAACCGACCAGCCCGAGCAGTCCGACGGCCAGGCCTGTGGCGAACAGCACGCCGTAGCCGAACACCGGCCCGTAGCCGCCGGTGCCCTCGTGCAGACCGCCCAAGGCCTTGTCGACGGGCTCCCATGCCGCGGACAGCACGTCCCACACCAGGAAGATCAGTACCCCGATGGCGATCGCGTTCAGCATGAGCCGCAGGTTCGGGCGCGGGGAGCGCAGCCGGCCGATGGGCAGGCCGATCACGATCGTCGCTCCGGCGATGAACCCCAGAAGGAGGGTCTCCGACAGATCCACCGAGCAGTCACCTCGTTCGTCGTGGTTAGGTCAGCCTTACCTAAACACATCTTCGCCCGGGCCGCGACGCCGGGTTTCCTACCCTTAAGGTGTGCGCCCCTCCCTGCTCATCGCCGCGCACGGCACGCGGTCGGCCGTCGGGTCGGCGACGACCGCCGCGCTGGCCGCTGCCGTGCAGGCCGCCCGGCCGGAGACTCCCGTGGCGCTGTGTTTCCTCGACGTCGCCGAGCCCTCGCTGGTGGCGGCCCTCGACCGGCTCGGCGACAGTGCAGTGGTCGTCGTCCCGTTGCTGCTGTCGGCGGGTTACCACGTCGAGACCGACATTCCTGCGGTAGCGGCCGGCCGCGCCAACGTGCGGGTGGCGCGGCACCTGGGCCCCGACCCGGTCGTGATCGATGCGGTGGCGCAGCGCCTGCACGAAGCAGGGGCGCACACCGGACCGGTCCTGCTGGCCGCCGTCCCGTCGTCCCGCCCGTCCGCCCAAGGCGAGGTGGACCTCGCTGCCGCGCGGCTGGCGGCGCGGCTGGGTCGGCCGGTGACGGTGCTGCCGCTCGGCGCGGAAACGGACGTTCCGGACCCGGCGCCGGCCATCGCGACGTACCTGCTGGCCGAGGGTGGCTTCCTCGACGGGCTGCGCGCGCGGATGTCGGGACGGGGTGTCGTAGCGGCGCCCATCGGGGTGCATCCCGCGCTGGTCGAACTGGTGTGGGAGCGCTGTGACGAGGTGAACCGGGTCGGGCTCTGAGGCGTGTCTGACGTCGTGGGCAAAAGGAGGTCACGATGTTACGAATCGCAGCAGCCACAACGGTTCTGGCCTTGGCGGCGACCGCATGTTCCTCGAGTGGTGGCGGTGGCGGGACCAGCCCGGCCGCTGACGCGAACACGGTGCGCATTTCCGTCTCGCACGGCATGCTCGTCGGGCCGAACGCGCACACGATCTACTCGAACACGGCCGACTCGGCCACCCACCTCATCTGCACCGGGCAGTGCCTTTCCCTGTGGCCGCCGGTCTACGGGACACCGACCGCGGGGGCCGGAGTCACAGCGAGCTCGCTCGGCACGATCAAGCGCGGCTCGCAGGTGCAGGCCACCTTCGACGGGCACCCGTTGTACGAGTTCTACCAAGACGGCAAGGCCGGCGACACCAATGGCAACGGCGTCACCGACGCGGGCGGCACGTGGCACCCGGCCACTGTGAGCGGGCAGCCGGCCATGGCCCCGTCCTCAGGCGCCAAGAGCGGTGGCGGCGGTTACGGCGGTTACCCGTAACCGATCAGGTCAGGGCTCGGATCAGGTCCGGTAGACTTCGCCGGGTTCTGCGGCGCACCAGCGCCGCGGCGCGGCCAGGTAGCTCAGCTGGTACGAGCGACCGCCTGAAAAGCGGTAGGTCGGCGGTTCGATCCCGCCCCTGGCCACCACCGAAGTCCCGATCGCCCCGATATTGCTGAATGCAAAACGCCGCGTCCTGGGCCACGATGGGTGAGTGCCTGAGTACACCGCGGAGGGGCTGGCCGAATTCATCGCGCCACTGCGGGTCAAGCCCGGGGCCAGGGTGTCCCTGACCAACGACTTCGACCCGCGCTACAAGGCGGACTTCGTCAAGAAGAAGGACGGCGCCAAGCTGCTCCGAACCGGCGTCGAACTGCTTTCGGAGTACCAGGACCGGCTGGCCGCCCAGGACACCTACGGCGTGTTGGTGTGCCTGCAGGCGCTGGACGCGGGCGGCAAGGACGGCACGATCCGCCACGTGATGAGCGGCATGAATCCGCAGGGCGTACACGTGAGCAGTTTCAAGGTGCCGTCGGCCCAGGAGTTGGACCACGACTACCTGTGGCGCTACGCGGCGCACCTGCCGGGTCGCGGCGAGATCGGGATCTTCAACCGGTCGCACTACGAGGAAGTCCTGGTGGTGCGCGTACACCCGCAAAACCTCGACCGGCAGAAGCTGCCGGACTCGGCCAAGGGCAGAGGGGTCTGGAACCGGCGCTACCGGGAGATCAACGACTGGGAGCGCTATCTGACCGACAACGGGTTCAAGGTGGTCAAGCTGCTGCTGAACCTGTCGAAGGAGGAACAGCGCACCCGGTTCCTGAAGCGGATCGACCTGCCGGAGAAGAACTGGAAATTCTCCGCGGCCGACGCCCGCGAACGGCAGTACTGGGACGAGTACCAGCACGCGTTCTCACAGATGCTGTCGGCCACGAGCACCGAATGGGCGCCCTGGTACGTCGTCCCGGCCGATCGCAAGTGGTTCGCGCGGATCTGCGTCAGCGCGGTGCTCGCACACACCCTGATCGAGATGGACCCGCAGTACCCGACGGTCAGCCCGCAGCAGCGCGCCGAGTTGCTCACCGCAAAAGCTGAACTCGAAGCCGAGGCTCCGCACGGGGCGGCCGCCGACCCGTTCGCCGCCCAAGACACGTAGGACGACGGCGGCTCCCAGCCGGGCCCGGCCGGGCAAATCTCATCCGTCCGGTGCGATGGCGACACAACCGCGCTGGCCTAGCTTCCGAACCGAGAGGCGAGGAAGGGACCGGTATGACAACCAAACTCGGGCCGATCGAAGTACTGGTGATCAGTTTTCCGGGCAGCCAGTTCAAGGGCCGCATCATCAACGAAGTCGCTGACCTCGTGGATCGCAACGTGATCAACGTCGTCGACGGGCTGGTGGCGCGCAAGGACGCCGACGGCAACCTCGCGCTCGTCGAACTCGACCAGGACGACCTCGACGAAGAGCTCGGCCCGCTGGCCGGACTGATCGGCGACGTCGTGGTGGACCTGCTGTCCGACGACGACGTCCAGGAGCTCGCTGCCGGCCTCCGTCCGGGAGATGCCGGCGCGGTCCTGGTGTTCGAACACGAATGGGCCAGAGGGCTCAGCCAAGCCATCGCCGAGGCGGGCGGACAGTTGGTGTCCGACGTCCGGGTGCCGGGCCTGGTGGTCGACGAAGTGCTGGCCGCGCTCGATCCGGACAACGAGACTCAGGAGGTCTGACCATGCCACGACGCTTCGGACGGCCGGGACTGATCGGCACGATGGCGCGCACCGCGGTGGTGGCCGGGACTGCGACCGCGGTCTCGGGCCGGATGCAGCGGCGCGCCGCGGCCAACGACGCGCAAGCCGCGCAGCAGGAGCAAGCCGGTGTCGAGTCGCAGGCCGAGCTGGACAGCATGCAGCGCCAGACCGACCGGGCGCAGGCCGGCGCGGGCGGCGGCGACCTCACCGCGGAATTGGACAAGCTCGCCTCGTTGAAGGCGTCGGGCGCGCTGACCGATCAAGAGTTCTCCGCCGCGAAGGCGAAGCTGTTGAACTGACTAGCCGATCAGCGACGCTTCCGGTCGCCAGTCGTAGAGGACCGACGTTCGCAATACGACGTCCTGTACGGAACGGTTGGTCGAGCTGACGGCTACCCACAGCACGCCGATCGGGAACGCAACGCAGAATACGGCGCGCAACAACGACGTGATCAGGCCGAGCCGCCGGCCTGCGTTGTCGACGACTCGAAGCCCCAGCAACACATCGCCGTAGGTGCGTCCGGTCGTGTGCCACCCGAGCGCAAGGTACGGCGCTGCCACGGCGAACCCGATCACCGGGATGCTCCAGCCGAAACCGGACGGGAACCTGAACGAGTGCGGGTGCAGCAGGAACACGAATCCGGTGACGAAGGCGTAGATCAGGGCGACGATCACCAGCACCACGAGCCCGTCGACCACGTCGGCGACCAGCCTGGTCACCACGCCGGCGCGACGCCCCTGGTAGCCCCGCGCGGCCGCGGGCAGCGGCGATGTCGCACTCGTTTCACTGCGCGTCATGGTCGAATCCGGGGCCTGCGGGCGCCGGTCGCGGGGTCGGCTTCCGCCCGTTGCGGCGAAGCAGGAGCTTGTCGACGATCTGGTTGACCCGCTCATCGGCGGCAATGCCCTGCATCCTTATGCCCACGACGCTTTCGGACGCCAGACTTCCGCTGGACTCGCGGATGATGTCCGGCAGATCGAGCTCGTCGAGCACCCGATGCGCGATCGCATTGAGGTCGACCTGGGTGACGACCGCCTCGATATCCGTACGCGCCACCACCGCATTGATGTCGACCCGATCGATGACCGCGGCGGCGACCGGTGGGACGACACGATCCAGCAGCGGGCCCATCTGCGCGCGGACGCGTTGTCCGATCCGTGCGGCGGCGTCGAGACTGGCCTGCGGGCTGTACGCGTACGGCACGAACGGCGGGCGCAGCGCGAGCCCCACAACGGGGCGGGCCGCGATCACCGCGAACCGGCTGCACGCGACGACGGTGGCGCCCAGACCGATGACCACGTCGAGCACTTCATCGCGGTCGGCGGGCGGCGCCGTCTCCATGCGCTCAAGGATCGCCTGTGGATCGGGCATACCCGTCATGCACGACGGATGAGATTTGCGAGGCGGCGGCTGACCGTAATCTCGACCCGTGCAATTCGACGCCGTCCTGTTCGACTTCTCCGGCACGCTGTTCCACGTCGAGAGCGCGGCCGCTGCGGTGGCGGCGACGCTCGGCCTCGACGCCGCCCACTTCGTTCCCGAGCTCGAGCGGCTCGGCGCGATCAACGGCAGCGGACGGCCCGCCGAACTACCTCGACACCTCGAGGACGTGTGGGAGCGACGCGACCTTTCCCGTGAGGCGCACCGCGCCGCCTACTCCGGCTTGGGGAGGTACGCAGGGTTGAGCCGCGAGCAGGCCGATCTCGTCTACGACCGTGGCGTGAGGCCGGCCGCCTGGCGTCCCTTCCCGGACACGGTGGAGATCCTGCGCCGGCTGCACGACGACGGCGTGCCGGTGGCGGTCGTGAGCAACATCGGCTGGGATCCCCGTCCGGTCCTCGCCGCCTACGGCGTGGAGCAGTACCTGCCGGTGCTCGTGCTGTCGGACGAACGCGGCGTGATGAAGCCGGACCTCGCGATCTTCCGCATGGCCGCCGACGACCTG
>DASXJR010000111.1:0-53566 GCA_036497285.1 Jatrophihabitans sp. | reverse complement strand
CGGGCACGGCTACCCCATCCCCGCCGACATCGCCAAGACGTGGCTCGACCCCGAAGCCCGCGCCATCCTCGTCCTGCTCTCCAAAACGAAGGGCATCGAGGCCTACTCCTCCACCCAACGGCTGTTCACCGAACACCAACGACTGGCCATGGCAGCCCGCGACCGCGGCTGCTCCTACTGGGGCTGCGATTCACCACCGACCCGGGCCCAGGCACACCACGTCACCGACTACCACAAAACCCGAAGAACCCGCGTCGACGACGGAGCACTCGCCTGCACCGGCAACCACGCAACCTTCGAAGCCATGGGCTGGACCTCGACCATGATCAACGGGCAGCCCTACTGGATCCCGCCAAAATGGATCGACCCGAACCAAGTCCCACGCCGCAACAAGCTCCACGACTTCTAGACGGGATCGCGCAATGTCTCGGCGCTGACAAGATCGATCACGCATTCCCACGCCGCCATGTCGTCCGCCTCCTTCGCCCTGGCCGGCAACCGCTCGTACCTGAGATAGTCCTCAGTCAAAGCCGAAACCGAGGCCCACTCCCGAGCGAAATCGATCCCGTCCAACCGCACCCGACCGTCGGCGGTGACCTCGGCTGCAATCACGGTGTAGATCATGAACTATCGCCTCGGCTGAGTCCCGAATTCGGAGTGGAATTCCGGGGTCCGAACATCGTCCGCAACGGACGTCGATCGTTGCTGCTTTCATTGCGACGATCCGCTCGTGAGTGTTTCTGTTCCGACGCTGATGCTCGTTCCGGGTGCAGCAGTGGCGGCGCCGATCCTTGCCAGCGCGATCGGTCGGTGGGTGACCGTCCCGCTCGTGGTGTTCGAGATCCTGCTGGGCATCCTTATCGGCCCGCAGGTCGCCGGCTGGGTGCGGCCCGGCCCGATTCTCGAGTTTCTCGCCGACCTCGGTCTGGCGATGCTGTTCCTTCTTGCCGGCTACGAGGTTGATTTCGCCCGGATCCGCGGCAGGCCATTGCGGCTGTCCGCGATCGGGTGGCTGATCTCGCTCGCGGCCGGCATCGTGCTTTCCCTGCTGTTCGCCCACAACGCGCCCGAGGCCGTGATCGTCGGCATCTGCCTGACCAGCACGACCCTGGGCACGTTGATGCCCATCCTTCGCGATGCCGGCGAGCTGGAGTCACGTTTCGGCGCCGCGATGCTGGCGATCGGCGCCGCGGGCGAGTTCGGCCCGCTGATCGCGGTCGCGCTGTTCCTCAGCGGACGTAGTGAACTTCGCGCCGCACTCATCCTGGTCGTCTTCGCCTGCCTCATCGCGCTCAGCTTGTTGGTGACGATGCGATACGAGCACTGGCGCGTCGATCAGTTGATTGCGGCCAGCATGCACTCCAGCGGGCAGTTCGGCATCCGCCTGGTGATGCTCGTGCTTGCCGTGCTGGTCGGGCTGGCAGTGCTGTTCGGCCTCGACATGCTGCTTGGCGCGTTCGCAGCAGGCATCCTGATCAGCTTGCTGTTGCGCGATGTCGAGCCCGGCTCACGGACGCTGATCAACGAGAAGTTGGACGCGGTCGGGTTCGGCTTCTTGGTGCCGATCTTCTTCGTCAAGACCGGTGTCACCTTCGATGCGCGCGCGTTGTTCGGCAGCGCCGCGACGCTAGCCCTCGTCCCGGTCTTCCTGGTCCTCTTCCTGGTGCTCCGCGGCGTGCCGGCGACGTTGTCGGCACCGCTGGGATCCTCGTGGACCGACCGCCTCGCCATCGTGCTGTTCGGTGCCACCGGGCTGCCGATCATCGTGGCGGTCACCGCCATCGGCGTCGACCACGGCGAGCTCGGATCGTCGACCGCCGCGGCCCTGATCGGCGCCGGCATGATCTCGGTTCTCATCTTTCCGCTGGTAGGCCTGCGGGTGCGCCGCCGCAGCCGCGACCAGAAGCCGAGGGCGGCCGACTGAATCGGCGCGACCCGGGACATTCACTGGCGCGAGCACGGTCACCGGCGTCGAAGCTGGAATGCGAGGAGGAAGGCATGCGCGGAACGGACAAAACATCATGAGTTCAGGCGAACCGGATCGTCGGCCGTGGCGAGCCGAAGGCGCTCCGCAGCCCACGGACAGCGGCTCGCGCCGCAGATCTCGCCTCTGGGTTTGGCTGCTGGTGCTCGCCGGACTGCTGTTGCTGAACTGGATCATTGCGTCCGCGATGCTCGGCCCCGCGTCACGGACTCGTGTGCCGTACACCTTCTTCACCCATCAGGTGCAGGCCGGCAACGTGCAGACGATTACGTCCACCGGCGACTCCATCGAGGGCGACTTCAAGAAGAGCGCGGCCTACGTGCCGCTAGGTGGGAAGCGAAGCGAGGTCACCCGGTTCGTGACCGAGCGGCCGACGTTCGCCGATGATCACCTGCTGCAACTGCTCGAGTCCAAGGGCGTCGTGATCAACGCGAATTCCCCGGACAAGTCCGCACCGGCATGGGAGCAACTTCTGATCGGCTTCGGACCGACCTTGTTGTTGGTGGGGCTACTCGTCTTGGTCGCTCGTCGGGCCGGGGGAGGAGCCGGCGCGCTGGGCGGGATCAACCGGTCGCGCGCGAAGTTGTACCAACCGCCGGCGGGCGGCGCGCGCACCACGTTCGCCGACGTGGCCGGCATAGACGACGTCAAACAAGAGGTTCTCGAAATCGTCGACTTCCTTCGGCAGCCGCAGAAGTACCAGGCCCTCGGCGCGGAGGTGCCGCACGGCGTGCTCCTTTCCGGCCCGCCCGGCACCGGCAAGACGCTGCTCGCGCGCGCCGTCGCCGGCGAGGCCGACGTGCCGTTCTTCTCCGTGGCAGCCTCGGAGTTCGTCGAACTGATTGTCGGCGTGGGTGCGAGCCGGGTGCGGGATCTGTTCGAGCAGGCCAAGAAGGTCGCCCCGGCGATCATCTTCATCGACGAGCTCGATGCCATCGGCGGATCACGTGGAGCGGCGTCCTCGATCGGCGGCAACGACGAGCGCGAGCAGACGCTGAACCAGATTCTCACCGAGATGGACGGATTCACCGGCAACGAGAACGTCATCGTCCTCGCGGCGACGAACCGCCCCGAAGTGCTCGACCCTGCGCTGCTCCGGCCGGGCCGATTCGATCGTCGTGTCGCAGTCAGCGCGCCGGACGCCGACGGCCGACGATTGATCCTCGAGGTGCACACCCGGCACGTGCCCCTCGCGCCCGACGTGGACCTTGCGGCGATCGCGGCGGCGACGTCCGGGATGGTCGGTGCCGATCTGAAGAACCTCGTCAACGAAGCGGCCTTGACGGCCGCCCGCCGCGGCAAGAAGCAGGTCGGCGGCCAGGACTTCAGCGACTCCATCGAGAAGATCACGTTGGGAACGGTGCGCGGGATCATGCTGACTGCGCAGGACAAACGGCGCACCGCATTCCACGAGTCAGGGCATGCGCTGCTGGGCATGCTCACGCCAGGCGCGGATCCGGTGCGGAAGGTCTCGATCATTCCCCGCGGGCAGGCTCTGGGTGTCACGTTCCAGAGTCCTGAGCGCGATCGGTACTCCTACTCGGCCAGGTACCTGCGTGGCCGCATTGTCGGCGCACTGGGTGGACGCGCGGCCGAGGAACTCGTCTTCGGCGAGGTCACGACCGGTGCCGAGAACGACCTCGAGCAGGTCACGGCCATCGCGCGGCAGATGGCTGGGCGGTGGGGCATGTCCGAAGAGATCGGGCCGGTCACGGTCCTGCCTCCGCCCGGCCGGGAATCACCGTTCGGCGACCCGACGGCACCCGCGACACGAGAACTCGTGGATGCCGAAGTCCGTCGCATCGTCGAGGAGTGCTACGACGACGCCCTTCGCACGTTGCGAGCCAACCGCGACCGACTCGACCGACTGGTGTCGGCTCTGCTCGAGCAAGAAACCCTCGACGAGATCGATGCCTACGCCGCCGCCGGCGTCCCGCACGCACCCAAAGTCCCGGAGCCCGCGCTCCAGGAAGCGGGCGTGGCCATGCAGTCGGACGTCGATCCGGCGCCCGAGGGCATGACCTGACCGGCGTCGTACCTCAGGGGACGGCCCCGCGCCGCCGAGCGGTCAGCCGAACGTGAGGACGAAGGCGTCCGCGCCTCCGTCGGGGAAGGAGATCTCTGCGGTGCGGTGCTTGATCGCCCCGTGTTGCCGGACGAGCTGGTACATGCGCGGTTCGGCAAGCAGACCGGCGCCGGATGCGTCGACGTCGATGCCGTGCGCGTCGCCCGGCTCGCGCCCGTCGAGCCGCACCCGGAACCGGACCGAGGTGGCCGTGCTCGTGGGCTTCATGACCAGATGCAGGTCGCGGGCGTGGAAGCGGATCGAGAGGGTTGCGTCCGCGCCATCTGCCGAGACGCGATCGGCGTGCGCCGTCCACTGCTCCGAGAGCGATACGCCGCCGTCGCCTCGCGCATAGCCGAGATACGTCTCGGGAGACTCGAGCTGCTCCCAGTCAGCCGGCTCCTCCACTGCACGGAACGCTGGATCGGTCAGCGTTCGGTCGACGGTCGCGCCGGTGTCACGCAGCAGTTGCTGGATCGCCGGCTCGGTCTCCACGAAGCGGCCCTCACCGAAGTGCTCGTAGCGGAGCGCGCCCCGGTGGTCGGCAAGGTAGAGCGCCGGCCAGTAGTGGTTGTCGAACGCATCCCAGATCTGATAGTCGCTGTCGAGCACGATCGGGAACCCGACGTCCTGCTCTGCAGCGGCGCGTGCCACGTTGTCGAAGTCCTTCTCGAACGTGAACTCCGGCGTGTGCACCCCGATCACCACGAATCCGAGGTCGCGATACGAGTGCTCCCACGCGCGGACGTAAGGCAGCGTCCGCAACCAGTTGATGCAGGTGTAGGTCCAGAACACGTAGAGCACGACCTGGCCACGTAACTCCCGTGGTGCCGGCGGGGCCGAATTGAGCCAACCGGTTGCGCCGTCGAGTGCGGGTGCCATGCCACGCGTCGGCAGCCGGACACCTCCTGAAGTCGTCATCGCTGTGAGCTCCCAACCGCCTGCCGCGGGCGTGCAAGGTCGTCGATCGTCGTGAACACCGGGTCGTGGGGGTGTCTCGTCAGCGGCATCGACGCGAGCACGCCCTCGAGTTCGGTATCGGTGTCGGCGCTGAACAGGCCGATCGTCCGCCATTCATCAGCCTGCAGCGGCGGTCGCCAAAGACGCTGTAGACAGCCGATTTCTGGGCGTTCGCCGGCACGCGCGGCTTCGCGGGTCCGAATGTCCTCGACCGCTTCATCGGGTGTTCCCGCCGGGACGTTTGTCGTCATCATGACGAGGTACTCCACCGTGGCCCCTCCGCTCTGTTGATCCGACTGGCCGTCTCTCACTGGACGAGTTGCTGCCCGCCGTCCACGTCGAACGTGCCGCCCGTCAGTGCCGTGTTGGTCATCAGATGTACGGCCATCGCGGCGACGTCATCCGGACCGACAACGCGACGGATGGGCAACGTGGCGCGAAGCTCGGCGCGCCGTTCGTCGAGCGCTTTGCCGAGCAAGGTCGCCGACAGCGGGGTATCGACGAATCCGGCGGCGACGAGGTTCACGCGGATCGGCGCGATCTCGAAGGCCAGGTTGCGTGTGAGCGCAGGCAATCCGGCGGTGAGCGTGGAAATCATCGAGAGTCCGACGCCGGCGCGCCGGCCGCCGGTGCCGCCGATCAACACCAGTGACCCCCGCGTCCGCATCCGCCCCGCCGCGCGTCGGGCGACTTCGATCGGCAGAAAGAGGTGCTGATTGATGTCACGGCGCGCCTTGTCGAAGTCGATCTCGTCGAGCGGCGCGTAATACGGTCCGCTGCCGCTGATCAGGATGTGGTCGATCTGGTCCGGCAACGACGCGATGAACTCGTCCAGCGTGTTGAAATCGTTCGCGTCGAACGCAGCCGTGCTCATGGCACCCACGGCCTCGGCGGCCTCACGCAGGTGCTGCTCGTTGCGGGCGGTGAGGATCACCTCCGCACCCTCGGCGCGGGCGAGCCGGGCGGTCGCCAGACCGATTCCTGAGCTCCCGCCGATCACGACGACGGTCTGTCCGACGAGAGCCGGGTGGCTTGTAGGTGCCAGGGTGGCTGCTTCGGCCATGGCGTCCTCCTGTGTCTCGGGGCACTCACGACTGTCCTGCGCGGACGGGCGGATCGCGCCCGTCAAACACCCTGGTCGCTGCGCCTGCGATTCCAGTTTCGGGCGGGACGCAATTACCAGGGTTTTTCCCTGGCGCGACGCAGGTGCGAGAGTGCGAGCCTGTGGTGCAACCGTCCAATCGTGCTGACAGGAGTTCGACGTGTCCGATCACCACATCCCGTTGCGCGATCGGCTGACCGCCCTGGCCACGCACCATGACCAGCCGAGGTTCGAAACGAGTCAAGACCCGACACTGGTCGCGTTCGCCGGACTGTTCGCGGATTCGGGCTTGTCCGCATTCGACGCGAACAAGCATCTGCGCACGGGTGCACTGTCACCGATCTACGACTGCGAGACCGAGTCGCAGGCTACGCCGGACTCCGAGTCGAAATTGTTCGTCGCGATCTGGACGCCGGTGTGGGGTCGCACCGATCCCGTGACCGGGTTCCGCACCGGACGGGACTCCGTCCTCCTGGGGACCACTCCGACCGTCGCCATGCCCCAGGACGAGCGCACAGCCGCCCTGCTCTTGCTCGTCACGACGACGTTCGTCCATCTGTCGGGCACCTACGCAGACGGCGTCGCCGTTGTCGAAGGCGCCGCCGAGGCTGACGACGGCCGGTATCGGTTCGTCAAGCTCGATGCCGCGTTGGTTCCGCAGTCGGCTTCGACGCCGCCCGACGTGGGGCGTTCGCAAGCGCCGGCGACCTGACAGGACGGGCCGGCACTCCATGCAGATGAGCCACTGACCCGGCTCGAGAACCCTGCACGGGCCTGTGGGAAGTTCAGTCGACGCGACGGCTGCGCCTTTCGACGAGCACGACGTCGCGCCATGTGCCGCGGTGCTTGCCGATGCGCTCCCGCCGTCCGACGTCGCGATAACCGGCAGCGCGATGCAGGGCGAGGCTGGCAAGGTTCTCCGGGAACAGGCCGGACTGGATCGTCCAGATGCCCGCAGCCTCGGTCGACGCGGCCAATGCGTCGAGCAATGCACGTCCCACTCCTCGTCCCCGGGTGTCAGGGTGGACGTAGATCGAATGCTCGACCACGCCGGTGTAGGCGCAGCGATCGGACACGGGAACCGCAGCTACCCACCCGAGCACAGCGCCGCTGTGATCGAGCGCGACGAACCGGTGCTCGGCGAGTTTGCTGCGGTCGAACGTGGCCCAGTCCGGCGCGGCCGTCTCGAACGTCGCGTTGCCCTCGTCGATCCCGAGTTGGTAGATCGCGAGCACTGCATCGGCGTGCTCGAGGGTCATCGGGACAATCCGCATCAGCACGCACTGATGCTGCCAGGCGTCGGCTGCGCCCGCACGTGGCAGCGCCGACCGTCGCATGGGCGGCTGTCGCAGTCGTTGCCCTTCTCGGCGCCGGGAGTTTCCGCCGGATCACCCGCCAGGCGTGATGACCCGACGGCCTCGGCTGGGCAGCGTGGGCGCGGTGGAGGGAGGCCGTCGCCGCCGACGTCGCGTCGCGCTGACGAACACCACGGCGCGGTTGCGGTCGATGGCCGCGGCAGTTGCCGCGGCCGACTCGTTCGCCATCGAGTCGGCCGCGCGGCGGCTGGGTGACTCGCGACGCTATCTTGCGCCGGTGGCCTGGGCGGCCGGCGCGCTCGTCCTCGTCGTACGGGGCATCAAGGTGCTGGTGCTCAACTGGCGGCTCACGCTCGTCGAGATCCTGCCTGCGGGCTGGATATGGCTGGTGATGTATGACCTCAAGCAGCATGCGCTGCGTGGCGCCGCGTTCCGGGATTTCGGATTCTGGGCGGCCTTCGGCCTGCTGCTCGTCTGCGTCGGCTTGACCATTGCGGCCTTCTGGTGCAACACGGTCTTCGGTTTCGCCATCCTGGCCGCGCACCCGCGGATCGGTCCAGCCTGGCGGGTCACCGCGACCTTCTGGCGGCGGATCGTCGCATCGGGAGCGGTGGTCGGGGTGTTGCTCGGCGTCGCCGGCGTAGCAGTGCCGCGGCTGGAGAACCGGTGGGCCTACGCGGTGACGATCGGTGCGGTCTACGCGGTCATGCTGGTGAGTCTGGTCGCCGTTCCGGCCCGCATTCTGGGCGTCGAGAAGCGCAAGGCGACGCCGCGCGAGACCGTCGGCCGGTGGGCGACGAGCAGCGCGCTGAGTGCGGTCGCGATGACGCCCGGGTTCATCTTCGACCGGATCGGCGTGAGCCTGCTCGGCGTCACGGGATTGCGCCCGATCGGCTTCGTGCTGCTCTCCCTCGGGGTCGGGCTGCACGCCGCCGGCCTGTCCTCGGTGCGCGCGGTGAAGCTGTGCATGAAGCTCGACACGACCGCCGGGAACGGCGTTGCCCTGCACTAACGCGGCGCGATGACAGCAGAGTGACCGAGAGTACGGCCGCGCGCGGCAATCGCACGCACTGCGACATACCGCGCGCGCGTGGATACGGGTATGCGCGTCTCGAAGCCGGTGCGGCGCACCCTGGCCCCGATCGGGTGCAGGTGCCGACGATTCGCGCCGGCGAGCGCCCGCCACCGCCGGACGCGGGTGGAACCGTTCCAGCTCGCGTAGAGGTCCACGCGCGCACCGGCGCGTGAGACCGCCACCGCGGGCCGACCCTTGGGGTCGCCGAACCATCGCCATCGGTTCGCGCGATAGGTCTTCCTGGCGAGGGTCAGGTCGAAATTGACGCGGTGCCGCGGGCTGAACTCGGTGATCCGGCCCTTCGTACCCCAGTTCACCATGAGATCGCGATTGAGCAGGAACCGGGCGCTTCCGAGGGCGGCGACGCTGTAGCCGCGCCCGTCGCTCGACGCTGCGTAGGACGAGTATTTGGTCACGCGTCTCACGAATCCTGTGGACGGGCGGTAGGCGAATTCCTCCACGCGCGCCTTGTGCGCGGGGCAGCCGGGCCCCCGCCCGCCGTTGTCGAACACGGTGAGCCGGTTGCGTCCGACAGCGCGCACATCGTGCTGGAAGCAGAACTGCCAGCTCGGGTGCCGCGCGGCGATGTGGAACGTGTCGTGCTTGCCGCCCATCGTCCACAGCACCTTGCCGGTCGACGAGATCCGGTACACCGCCGAGGTGTTCCGGCTCGACAACAGGAAGCCGCCGCCGGGCAACGGGTCGATGGCGTTGCCGTGGAAGTAGTCCCAAATCTTTCCCGCGCGTGGCCGCACATACGAGTACCTGGTCTTGATGTGCGGCAACGAGTGCCACTCGAAGAGCACCTCGCCGGTACGGATGTCGATCTTCTGGACGACGTATTCGTAGACGCGCCGCCGAGAGGCCGGGTCTCTGATCGGGTTGTATGCGCCCAGCCAGGCGGCGTTGCCGCGCACCTGGAACTCGTGGCCGTCCACCTCGTACCCGTGGTGTGCGGTGACCCGGGCCACCTGCCGGTAGTGCCGGTTCAACAGCAGCACCGAGGCGTGTCGATAGCCGGCCTTGCCTCTCCGGTGCCGCACGTGGAACGCGAGCAACCGGTGCTTGTGGTAGGTCACGACGGACAGGTCGTAGATCTGCTTGTACGCCAACGGGCGGTACCACACGACGTTGCCGCGCTGATCGAAGATGGTCGGCCCGTGCTGGTGGAAAGAGGTCGGGCTGGGCGTCGTGAAGATGAACCCGCGGGCGGTGCGGACCGCGGGCCGACTCACGCAGTCGGCAACGGGGCGCAGGCCGGGTCGAGTGCGGTAGTGCCATACGCGCGGAACGCAGTCGCGCACCCCCGATCCGGCAACCTTCGTCGCCGCGCGCCGAGCCGCCGTCGGGTCGGTCGGCTCGAACGGGGGGAGCGGTGCGCGGACCGGGAAGGCGACCCCGAACGTGTAGTTCGTCGAGTCCGCGCCGCGAACCCGCGCGGCCGTGGTAACACGGACGTGCTCGCCGGCGGCGAACGGATGCGCCGGCGTGAACATTGCGCCGGTGCCCACCCGGCTGTCCACGAGTACGCCGCGATGCGCGCCGCTGCGGCTGCCGGTGACCTGCACCGGCCGCAATTGGGCAGCCGACGCACCACGGAAAACGATCGAGGTTCGGGGCGACGCGGTCGTCCAGCCCGGCCCGGGATAGGCCAGAACAGTTGGTGCGGGCGCAGGCGTTCGTGCCGTGGTGGCCGCAGCCCGCGCCTGCCGCGATCCTGCCGGCAGGCCCGTCGGGACCAACCCGAGCGTCGCCGTGGCCGCGAGCGCCAGCCACACCCTGTTCCGCCGGAGCGCGTTCGTCATCGCCCACCACCTCCCGCGCGCCAGCGTGACCCCCGGGCAGCGAGTGGGTAAACCCCCGTCCGTACCCGAGCGGGTGGTTGGTGCACAATTGCTCGGCGTGGCAGGCGAATCAATGACTGCTTCGACCCGTTCACACGACTCGTCGGGTTTGTGCCATGGTGCGCGACAGGCCGACGCGGCGCTTGCCTTCGACCAGACGTAATCGTAACTTGCAAATACCTTCCTGGTTGCTGACGCAACGGGAAGGCACCGCCGAATCGTCATCACGCCCGCCGCTGCCGGCGGCGGGCAGGACGAACCGGGGACCCACCGAAAGATGGGGTGAATCGGCACACCAGCCGTGCCGTAGGGCAGCTTCCAGCCCGAACCCGACAGCTAACTCGGTAGGCGGTCTAGGAAGAACGGAGTTGTTCCGCAAAGTGCTGTCCTGCCCCCGTGCAGCTGTGCCCTTTGTCCGCCCGGTGGTCATCGCGCTGTGCCTCGCCGTGACGATGGCAGCGTCCTTCGTGCTGAGTGGGGCGACGGCGCATGCCCGTCCGGAGAATCTGCCGAGCACGATCGCCCAGGTCACGAAACTGCTCGACCGGCTCAGTCGGCAGAACGACATGCTCGACGAGCGCTACAACGGCGCGGTCGCAGCCGTCGCGAAGCAACAAAAGGTGGCCGACCGGACCGCGCGGCAGGCCCGGACCGCGGCCGCGGCGTCGGTCGATGCCGCTAACCGGCTCAAGGTAGCGGCGGTCCAACAGTACGAAGCGGGCCCATCCGACTCAACCGGGATGTTGCTGACCAGCGAGAATCCCCAGGCATATCTGGACAATCTCGGCGCAATGGACTATTTATCCGCACAATTCGCGACACTGGCCACCCGCGCGGTCGTCACCGAGAAGAGTTCGCGAGCGGCTGCCCAGCAGGCCCGGGTGGCACTTACCCGCGTGCAGGCGAAGCTGCGTGCGGTGCATGCGCAGCGGGTCGAACTGGTGGCCAAGACGGTGCACTTCAAGAAGGTGCTGGCGGCCCTGACCGCGCAGCAACGCCGCGAGTACGCGCGCGCCCGGGCAGTGGCGAAGGCGAAGGCGGAAGCCATTGCACGGGCGCAGGCGCGCGCCCGGGCACGGGCCGCCGCGGCCCAGGCGAACTCGAATCCCGCGCCGGCGCCGTCACAGCCGGCTCCGACACAGCCGACACAGCCGGCACCACCGGCGCCGACCCAGCCGGCTCCGGCGAGCGGTGGCGTGCAGAAGGTCATCGCGTACGCCGAAGCGCAGGTCGGCAAGGCGTACTCGTTCGCCGCCGCCGGTCCGAACTCCTTCGACTGCTCGGGGCTGACGATGATGGCCTGGGCCCAGGCGGGCGTGCAGCTGCCACACCAGGCGTCCGCCCAGTACAACGTCGGACAGCACGTCAGCTACGACCAGCTCCAACCGGGGGACCTGATCTTCTTGTACCAACCGATCGGGCACGTCGAGATCTACGTGGGCAACGACCTTGCGGTCTCGGCAGCAGACCCGGCTCTGGGCATTGTCTACGTGCATCCATCGAGCGACATGGCCGACTACGTCGGCGCCACGCGGCCGTAGGGATGATCCACGCAGCGGTGAGGAGCGACGGTTGGTGCCGACTCGGCCATGCATGAGTCCGTGCGCGTCCGGTTTCTTCGGCCGGACGAAACGGATAAAGCAGGCAAGTATCGCGATCACGGACTTGCCGCAAGTCCTCGTCATAAGCTCGCCCTATGCGCGAGCAAAGCGTGAGAGAGCGATTGACCAATCTGCTCGCGGTCACCGATGTCCGGCTCACGCGCCTGGACGTGGACGATCTGCTCGTCGAGGTTCTCGAACGGCTCAGGGCGATCCTCGACGTCGACACAGCGGCGGTGCTGCTGCTGGAGCGCGGCACGGACGATTACCTCGTCGCGCGGGCAGCGAGCGGGCTGGAGGAGGAGGTCAGGCAGGGCGTACGTGTGCCGATCGGCGCCGGCTTCGCCGGAACGATTGCCGCCCGCAAGGAGCCGGTGATCCTGGATCGGGTCGATTCGACCACGGTCGCCAATCCCATTCTGTCGGAAAAGGGCATCCGGCGCATGGTCGGCGTTCCGTTGTTCAGTGGAACTGACGTGATGGGTGTGCTGCACGTCGGACGCTTGCAAGATCAGTCTTTCAACTCCGATGACGTGGAACTGCTGCAGATTGCCGGCGAGCGCGTCTCGGCAGCGATTCAGACCC
Source organism: Jatrophihabitans sp. (assembly GCA_036497285.1). GTDB lineage: Bacteria > Actinomycetota > Actinomycetes > Mycobacteriales > Jatrophihabitantaceae > RYN-133. The sequence continues at coordinate 41,034 of DASXJR010000111.1, read as the reverse complement.
GGCAGATAGCGGTCGAGTCCGCGGCCGGGGCGATGCTCGAACGTGAGCTGCTGCCGACCCACCTGCCGGCGGTAGCCGGCTTGGAGTTTGCCGCACGCTATGCGCCCGCCGAGGATCGCTCGATAGGCGGAGACTGGTACGACGCGTTCGTCCTGCCGTCGGGCGAGCTGTGGGTGCTCATCGGGGACGTAGCAGGACATGGCCTCGCGTCGGCGGTCATGGTCAGCCGGGTGAAGAGCGCGGTGCGGTCGTATGCGCTGCTGGGTGGCGACGACGCAGCTCACGTGCTGACGATGACCAACCGCAAGCTGCTGCATTTCGAGATCGACACCATGGTGACGCTGCTGTGCGCCGTCGCCAAGCCGCCGTTCGAGCGGTTTGCGATTGCGTCGGCCGGGCATCCGCCGCCGGTCGTAGCGAGCGGGCACGGAGCAGAGCTCGCGCGGGTGTTGCCTGGTCCGCCGCTCGGTGCGGTCGACGAACCGCACTACTCGACGACCTACGTCACGCTGGACCCGGGCAGCACGATGCTCTTGTACACCGACGGCCTCGTCGAGCGGCGCGGTGAGGCGATCGATAGCGGTTTGGCGCGGTTGCGCGACGCGGTCGCGAACGTGTCACCCGAACAGATGTGCCGTGATGTCATGCGGCGCCTCGTCGGCAGCAATCCCACGCTCGACGATGTCGCGTTGCTCGCCGTCGGACGTACTCCCGACCCGTCCGTTTCCGCAGGACGATCGGCGGCGACCGGCAATGAGATCGAGCTCATCGCCGAAATGAACCTTCCGCCGCAGAGTCGGTCAGTGGCTGAAGCGCGCCGATTCGCGCTGCGTGCTGCCGGTGACGTTTCGAAGCGCACCGGCGATGCGCTGAAGCTGCTCGTGTCCGAACTGGCCACGAACTGCGTCGTGCATGCCCGCAGCGACTTCACCGTGCGCATCCTGCGCTCGGCGAACCAGATCCGTGTGGAGTGTTCGGACGCCGACAAGGGAGCTGTGCTCGTCCAACACCCCGGGCCGAGCGACACCAGTGGACGGGGGATGTACTTCGTCCTACGCTTCGCCCACAACTGGGGCGTGGAACAGTCCGACCGCCGACCCGGCAAGACGGTCTGGTTCTCGCTCCGCCTTGAAAGCACCGAAAGGCCTGATGGTGGAAGGGATTCACCTCATGGCGGAGAACTCAGTGCCTGATGCGGTACGTGCGCGCACAGCAGGGCCGCTGGTGTTGTCCCTTGCCGGCGAGATCGACCTGGCCCAGGCGGACCGGACGGTGGAGCGCGGTAACGAACTGTTGCGCACGGCGAAGGCAGGTGAGCGACTCGTCATCGACATGCGTCGGGTGCGGTTCATCGATTCGTCCGGATTGAGCGGTCTGCTGCGGCTTCGTCGTCTCGCCGAGCAACAAAGCGTGTCTGTCTACTTGCGCGATGTTCCCGATCAGGTCGCCGGCCTGCTCCGGCTGTCCGGGATCGATCAGGTACTGCCTACTGAATGACAGCCTTGGCCAGGTACGGCGCCGTGCGGCTCGCCTCGACCTGCGCGACCTCGACCGGCGGGCCGGTTGCGACGACCGTGCCGCCGTGGTCACCGCCGCCCGGCCCGAGATCGATGACGTGGTCGGCACCGGCGACCACAGACATGTCGTGCTCGATCACAACGACCGAGTTGCCGGCATCGACCAGTGAGTGCAGCAACCGCATCAACAGATCGATATCTGCCGGATGCAGTCCAGTCGTCGGTTCGTCCAGTACGAACAGCGTGTGGCCGCGCCGGGCCCGCTGCAGTTCGGTGGCGAGTTTGATCCGTTGCGCCTCGCCGCCGGACAGTTCGGTCGCGGGCTGGCCGAGGGTCAGGTAGCCGAGGCCCACGTCGCGCAGCGTGGTCAGGCTGCGCGCAATCGATGGGACGTCGGCGAAGAACTCGCTGGCCGCGTCGACTGTCAGCGCGAGCACTTCGGCGATCGACTTGCCGCGGAAGCGCACCCCGAGCGTCTCCGGGTTGTAGCGCGCGCCGTGGCACACCGGGCACGGCGAGTACGTCCCGGGCAAGAACAGCAGTTCGACAGCGACGAATCCTTCGCCCTGGCACTTGTCACACCGTCCGCCTTCGACGTTGAAAGAGAATCGTCCGACCTTGTAACCGCGGTGCTGCGCCTCGTCCGTCCCGGCGAACAGTTTGCGCACGCCGTCGAACAGTCCGGTGTAGGTGGCGAGGTTCGACCGTGGGGTGCGGCCGATCGGTCGCTGGTCGATCTCGACGAGCCGATCGATGGCGTCGAGCCCGGTGATCGAGTCGGCCGCGCCGAAGGATCGCTCGGTGTCGTCGTCGGGCTCGGTGCCGAGGTGATCGCGCACAGCGGGAGCGAGCACGCCGATGATCAATGACGTCTTGCCCGATCCGGACACGCCGGTGACCGCGGTGAAGACGCCGAGCGGGACGTCGACGTCGATGTCGGCGAGGTTGTGATGGGTGACGCCGCGCAGTCGCACGTGGGACGTGGGCGCGCGGGCATGATCAGCCGGCGGTGGAGGGTCGGTGAGGTAACGACGCGTCGCGGAATCCCGAACGGCTGCGAGGCCGTCGGGTGGACCGCTGTACAGCACCCGTCCACCCGCTGAGCCGGCGCCGGGCCCGACGTCGACGAGCCATTGCGCGTGTTGCAGCACGTCGATCTCGTGCTCGACGACGAGTAGCGAGTTGCCGCCGTCGCGCAGTCGATCGAGAACGCCGAGCAGGGCATGTATGTCGTCCGGATGCAGGCCGGCCGAGGGCTCGTCCAACACGTAGACGACGCCGAAGAGCTTCGATCGCAGCGCGGTGGCGAGTCGCAGTCGTTGCAGTTCACCGGAGGACAGCGTCGGTGTCGTGCGGTTCATCGCGAGGTAGCCCAGACCCAGTTCGGTCAGCGCGGCGATGCGGGCGAGCAGATCGGGCACGATCGTGCGGGAGACGTCGCTGGTCGCGGCGCCGGCCAACCGGGTGGCGAGTGCGGTGAGCGGTAGTGCGGTGAGTTCGGCGATCGTCGCGCCGGCGAACATGACAGCCAGTGCCTCGGGACGTAGGCCTGCTCCGCCGCAGACAGGGCACGGGCGCACGTCGACATGCTCGAGCGCCTTCTTGCGCAGCGTCGCGCTCTGGGTGGTGGCGAGCGTGTGCAGCACGTAGCGGCGCGCGCTCTGGTAGGTGCCCTGGTACGGGCGTTGGATGCGGTGCGCGTCGCGCTCGGCGTGCACGGTGACGACGGGTTGATCCTCGGTGAAGAGGATCCAGTCGCGATCGGACTGTGGCAGGTCGCGCCACGGACGCTCGATGTCGTAGCCGAGGGTGGCAAGGATGTCGCGGTAGTTCTTGCCCTGCCAGGCGCCGGGCCACGCCGCGATCGCGCGGTCCCGGATCGAGCGGCTCGGGTCGGGCACGAGCGATGCCTCGGTCACTCCGTGGATCCGTCCGAGTCCGTGGCAGTTCGGGCAGGCACCGGCTGGAGTGTTCGGCGAGAAGGCGTCTGAGTCGAGTCGTTGCGCTTCTGCTGGATACTCGCCGGCACGCGAGAACAGCATGCGCACCGAGTTGGACAGGGTGGTTACGGTGCCGACCGTCGAACGTGCCTGTGGCGCGCCGCGGGCCTGTTGTAGCGCGACGGCGGGCGGCAGACCGGTGATTTCGTGGACGTCCGGCGCGGCGACCTGGTCGATGAGTCGGCGCGCATAGGGTGCGACGGACTCCAGGTAGCGGGCCTGGGCCTCGGCGTAGATCGTGCCGAAGGCCAGCGAGGACTTGCCGGAGCCGGATACACCGGTGACGACCACCAAGGCGTCGCGCGGGAAGTCGACGTCGACCTGGCGGAGGTTGTGCACGCGTGCGCCGCGGACACGGATCATGGCGTCGTCAGGCACGGGACGATCGTGGCAGGCGGCGGTCGTGCGTCGCGTGGCGGCCTCTGTCGATCTTGATGGATCGAACGTGTGTATGATTATCGATCGTGCCGGGTGTGGCGATCTATCTCGACAGATCGCCGCACCACGCGATGCTCGTCGCTTGGGGACGGGCACCGGATGCATGGTGGGCGTGCGTGCAGCTGCGGCAGTCCGTGCGTGACGCTTCATCCACATCGGAGCTCGCAGTGGCGGCATGGGTGCCGGCCGCCTCGGTCACTCGTCCGAACTGGTCGACACCGCATCCGGTGCCGCGGGTGCATCTGCCTGCGGACCGGACGCAGTGGCCGGCGCCGCCGGGCTGGCCTTCTTGGTACGCGGGAGCGTGGCCGACGGGACCGCTCGCGCTGCCGCCGGGATGTGTGGCCGTTACCGGGCCGGCGTGGCATCGGCGGCCGAGCTAGCGGCAACCGCCCGCACGTTCACCGAGGCACCAACGCAGTCGGTCATGGCGACAACCGAGCGGCGTTGTCAGAGGCCGCTGCGACCATGCCCGCATGGAGATAAAGCGACAGATCCTCGTCTACGACGCTCCGGATCTCGCCGCCGAGAGCAGCTTCTGGGCGGCATTGTTGGGTGGCACGGTTGAAGCCGACGACGACTGGCACACCGTGACTGTCGACGGCAAGCCGGCGCTCGCCGTTCAGCTGGCGCCCGACCATGTCGCGCCCGACTGGCCGAAGAACAACACGCCGCAGCAGATGCACCTGGACATCTACGTCGATGATGTCCAGTCGGCACATGACGAGGTCATCCGACAGGGCGCCAGGGTGCTCGAAGACCGCGACTTCGACACCGCATCCGGCTACCAGGTCTACTCCGACCCGGCGGGCCACCCGTTCTGTCTGTGCTGGGGTTAGCCGCCCCGGTCAGCCTGCGGCGAGCAGCGCCAGTCCGAGCAGGGTCATGGCCACGACAAAGCAGATCGTCCCGAGCAGGATGTACATCTCGGTGCGGTTGTTCGACACCCCGTCCTTGAGCTTCTGCCCGGCCGTCGCCACAGCGGCTCCGGCGTCGCGGGCCAGGTCGGTGTAGGAATCCTTGCGCAGCAGAGTGTCAGGCATGCCTACAGCCTTCCAACTTCGGGCAAATGTGTATCAAGTGGTGCAATGGGTCACAGGTTCGTTAGATCGGGGCTAGGTTTCCCGGACGACCTCGCGCGGGTCCTTGTCGTTTCGCAGCCCGGTGAAGCGCGGATGGCGCAACATTCCGTCGCGCGTCCACTCCGTGAAGCCGATCTGGGCGACGAGGGCCGGCTCGATCCACTGCACATCGCGCTCGCGCACCCGTCCGACCGTGAACGGACTCGATGAACGTGTCAGCTCCTGCATGCGGGCGTGCAGGTCGTGCAGCGAAGCCGTGGTGAAACCGGTGCCGACCTTTCCCGCGTACACGAACTGCGAGCCGCGGTAGTAGCCGACGAGCAAGGCGCCGAAGTCGGACCGCGACCCCTTCGGCGCGGTGAACCCGCCGATGACGAACTCCTGATCGCGCACGCACTTGAACTTCAGCCAGTCCCGCGACCGGCCCGCCTGGTACCGCGAGTCAGCGCGCTTGGCGATCACCCCCTCATCGCCGCGTTCGCACGCCTTGCGGTACTCCTCTTCACCCTGGGTGTTCCGGTGCGCAGTGAGCCGCAGCGGGTCCGCGTAACGCGCGCAGGTCCGCAGCAGTCGCTTGCGCTCGCGCAACGGCAGGTTCCGGACGTCGTGGCCGTCGACGAACAAGACGTCGAAGATGTAGTAGAAGACGGCGATGCCGCTGGCGCGGGCCGCATCGGGCTCGCTGATGCCACTACGGCCTTGCAGTCGCTCGAAGCTGGTGTTGCGTCCGCGGAACGCCACCACCTCGCCGTCGAGCACCAACGACGTGGTGGCATTTGCCGCGAGCGCCTCGGCGATCTCCGGATAGGTCCGCTCCAGTGGCAGGTCGTTGCGGGTACGTAATCGCACGACGCCGTCTGCCGATCGGTAGGCGATGCAACGGATTCCGTCCCACTTGCGCTCGAAGATCCACCCCGTGTCGCTGAACCGGTCCTCGGTGAGCGTGGCCAGCATCGGCGTCACGCTGGTCGGCATGGCGTCCGGCCATTCACTGTTCATGCACCCTCCGCATCGATCTGCTCGATCGTCTTCCCCGACAGAACGGACTCGAGCTGGGTCGTTGTCGGACGGTGACCGGGCTCGGCCTCCTCGTCCGCCTTCTTCTTGAGCAGCCACGTCTCGCGCCCGCCGTAGTTGCGGGTGCGAATGAGGCTGAACCCGCCGCGCAGCTTGTGACCCTCGAGCCAGAACGACAGGTGCCCTCGGCCCAACCCCGTTGCAGCATCGACCGGACGGACGCCGACATGGCTCGTGTTGCGGTAGCTGCCCCGGTCCCAGACCTGCACCACACCGCCGTTGCGGCGATCGCCCAGCCGTCCTTCGAAGGTCTCGTGCTCCATCCCGTGGTCATCCGTCCGCAGCGCCAACCGACGATCCTCCGGGTCGAGCGACGGCCCCTTCGGAACCGCCCACGACACCAACACCCCGCCGATCTCGAGCCGAAGGTCGTAGTGATCGGCCGTCGCGATGTGGTGCTGTACGACGAAGCGCGGCTGACCCACGACGTCGAATCTAGTGTCGGCATCCGGCGTTAGGTTGGCCCCATGACAACCCGAGTAAACGTTCACCTGCGCTTCGCGGGGCCATGTGCGCACGGAACGAGCCGCTGATGACAACCGGAGTAAACGCTCACCTGCGCTTCGCGGGGCCATGTTCGCAAGGAACCGGACGCTGATGGCGGATCACAAGCACGACCTGTACACCTACCTCAAGGCAGGCCGCGACGCGATGTTGTGGAAGCTGGACGGGTTGTCCGAGTACGACATGCGGCGGCCGATGACGCCGACCGGCACCAATCTGCTCGGCGTCGTCAAGCACGTCGCGAGTGTGGCGGCCGGCTACTTCGGTGAGACGTTCGGACGGCCGTTCGGCGAGCCCCTGCCGTGGTTCGAGGAGGGCGCGGAACAGAACGCAGACATGTGGGTGCCCGCCGAGGAGTCGCGCGCGGACATTCTCGGCCTGTGGCAGCGTGCGTGGGCGCATGCCGACGCGACCGTCGAGGCACTCGACCTCGACGCGATCGGTCATGTGCCGTGGTGGCCCGAAGGCCGTGACGAGGTGACGTTGCACCGCGTCCTGTGCCACATGACTTACGAGACCGCGCGCCACGTCGGTCAGATGGACATTGTCCGCGAGTCGATCGACGGCGCGGTCGGCTTGCGTGCGAGCAACAGCAATATGGCCGACGGCGACGAAGCGTGGTGGGCCGACTACCGCGAGCGGGTGGAGCAGGCCGCGCGCGCCGCGAGCTGACTCAGGGCCGCTTGCGCAGCTCGTCCACGCCGGGCCCGGTCAGCTCGTCCAACGCCGACTTGCGCCCCGATGCCGCGAGCAGAAGTGCCAGGGCAGGTCCTTGCACCGCCGGACCGGACCCGGTCGAGAAGTCGGTGTCCGTCGCGGTCAACGTCAGTCCGGTGACCCGCCGCTTTCCGCCGATGATCGCGTTGCTGTGGGCGTACAGATTGAGGGCGCTGGTGATGTCGGCCATCGGGTACGTGTGCGTGATACCGAGCGGACGGCGGATGTCCTCGCCGTGCACGATCACCTCGCCCAGCCAGGTGGGCTTTGGTCCGGGCGGCGCGCTCGTGCGGCCGGACGCCGCGCGGAACGCGGCCAGCGTCGCCGCCGGACCGCCTGCGCCTTCCCGGGCGACCTCCTTGGCGGCGAACCTGTCGAAGTTGAAGCCCGCTGCGGCGAATTTGCCGATGAATTTGGGCGGTGTCATCTCTGCGGTGGCCAGTTGGTGTGCGAGCACGTCGTGCACGGTCCAGTCGGTGCACAACGACTGGGTCTGCCACTGGTCGTCGCGCAGATCGGCGAGGTCGTCCGCCAAAGCGCCGCGTTCGGAGTGGATCGTCGGCCAGATGTTGTTCTCCACGGAAGCCTCCTCGAGTCGGTTCTTGCCATAGATACGACGAACGGCCTGGGATCGGTTCGACACCCGACGATTGGCCGTCGACTATTCACTGGTGCCAGAGCGAGACCAACGCGGGTCCGTCGCCGAGCGGTAGCGAGGCCCTACGGGTGAACCCGAGCCGTTCGTAGAAGGCGAGGTTGCGCGGGTTGGTCGACTCCAGGCTGACGCCGACGCCTGCGGTCCGCGCAGCCTCGAGCGCCGCAGTGATGGCGCGCGCGCCGGCCCCGCTGCCGGGCATCTCCGCGGCGAGGAAGTTGACGTATACGTGCGGCTCGCGCGGCTGGACCGCCTCGATGGGATGCAGCGCGTTACCCACGATCGTCGCGTGCGATTCGCCGACCAGGGCTATCAGCAGGCCGCCCGGCGTCGGGACGGACGGCCACGTAAGCGGCGGATCGTCCGGCGCACGCCACAGGCACACCGCGCGTTCGTCGGGCAGCCAGGTGACCTGACCGGTGGCCGCATACGCCTCCGCGAACAGCCCGTACCAGGTCGCGCATGCGTCGGTGCGCGTCGCCGGATCACGAAAGATCCACTCGGTGAGCGGGTCGGCGCGGTACGCCCGTCCCAATACCTCGCGGATTGCGATGAGCTCGGAAGTCAGCACCTGCGAAGTATCGCGAAGTCGTCACTACGCTGCAGCCGTGCGAGATCGAGAAGTGACGATCGAGCGGCTGCGCGCCGCCGGTTGCGTGTTCGCCGAGGACGAGGCCGCACTGCTGCACGAGGCGGCTCGCTCCGACGCAGAACTCGAGGCCATGCTCGCGCGCCGGGTCAACGGCGACCCGATCGAGCAGGTCGTGGGTTGGGCGGAGTTCTGCGGGCTACGCATCGCCGTCGAGCCGGGTGTGTTCGTGCCGCGGCGCCGCTCGGAGTTCCTTGTCGAGATCGCCGTGTCGCTGGCCCGCCGCGGCGCCGTGGTGGTCGATGTCTGTTGCGGGACGGGCGCGCTGGCCGCGGCGGTCATGGCGAGCGTGTCGACGAGCGAGGTGCACGCGGTCGAACTCGACCCCGCCGCAGTGGATTGCGCGAGCCGCAACCTGCCGGACGCGCACGTGTATGAAGGCGACCTGTACGCGCCGCTGCCGACACGGCTGCACAACGGCGTCGACCTCGTGCTGGCGAATGCGCCGTACGTGCCGAGCGATGCGGTCGCGTTCATGCCGCGCGAGGCGCGCGAGTTCGAGCACCGGATCGCTCTCGACGGCGGCGCCGACGGGCTCGACGTGCAGCGGCGTGTGATCGCGGAGGCGCCCGGCTGGCTGGCGCCGAGCGGTCACCTGCTGGTCGAGACCAGCGAGCCGCAGGCGCCGGTGACTCTGGCGCTCATGCGGGCCACCGGGCTGGCCGCACACCTGGTCACCGACGACGACCGCGATGCGACGGTGGCGATCGCTACTGCACGACCTTGAACTGCGCCATCAGGCCGTGATCCTCGTGGTCGAGCATGTGGCAGTGCAGCATGAACCTGCCGGTGTGATCGCTGAACGTGCCCTCGACCAGGACGCTCTCACCCGGGTCGAGCCGCCAGGTGTCCTGCAACCCGAGTTCCCACGCCGGTGGCGCGTGGCCGTCTCGGCGGACCGTCCGCCACTGCTCCTCGTGAATGTGGAAGTAGTGCGTCACGTGGCTGCTATTGACCAGCTTCCAGACCTCGGTCGTGCCTTCGGTGACGGTGTAGTCGACCCGCTTCGGGTTGAACATCTTGCCGTTGATCCGCCAGTAGAACCCGTGCGTGTTCTTGCCGGGCGAGTTGATCGTCCACGTCTTGTCGATGGTCGTCGGGGTCGGCAGCGGCGGCAAGGTCGTCAACAGCGTGCCGGGGACGGCCGGTCCGGCCGTCGTGTGCCGGCTGACCCGGAACTGCATCAGCGACGCCGACGGTGTGCCGATCCCGTTCTTGGGCCGGTTCACCCGCGGCACGCTCTTGAGGACGATGCGCTTGCCGAACTCGCCGGCGAAGTTCACGACGACATCCGCACGCTGGGACGGCCCGAGCAGAATGTCCTTACGCAGCACTGGTTTCGGGAACAGCGAGTCCCCGGACCCGACCTGGGTGAACGTCCGTCCGTCGGACAACTTGAAGTCGTAGGACTGGAAGTTCGACGCGTTCAACAGTCGTAACCGGTAGTGGTGCGTCGCCACGTTGAAGTACGGCGAGTAGCGCCCGTTGACCAGGATCGTGTTGCCGACCGTCGCGTCATTCGGCGGTGCCGAGGGCCCGGTCATCTCCATCATCGGGTGCTTCGGGAACGGGTTCTTCAACTGGTTGGTCGACGTGAACGACCGATCGGACACGACCACTGGGACGTCGTACCTGCCGGTCGGCAGGTTGAACTTGTCCTCCGCCGGGTTGTGCACGAGGAACACGCCCTGCAAGCCGCGCCAGTTGTTCCGACCGGTCACGAGCATGCGGTGATCGTGGTAGTAGAAGAACGCGCCCGGGATCGAATGCTTCGCATCGGTCAGCGGGTAGACGTACGTCCGCGGGTGACCCGGATCGATCAGGAACGTCGTCGGCTGGCCGTCGAACTTGGACGCGTGGTGATCACCGTGCAGGTGGACGGAGAACGAGCCGTCCGCCTTGGGCAGCTTGTCAATGAAAGTGATCTTGGTGAGGGCGCCGGCGTTTCGCTTGATCGTCGGGCCGGGATAGGTGCCGCCGTAGGTCCACATCACTGTCTTCGGACCGTCCGCGAACACCTTCACCGGCGCCCGCTCGATCGGGATGGTGATGTTCGTGCCTGTGCGCACCGGCGGAATGAACAGCGGGATCTTGAAGCTCTGCGATCCGGTCGTGCCGCCGCCGGAACCCTTCACCACGAGGACGCCGTGCATCTGCGGGTGGAATACACAGTGGAACTTGTACCGGCCCGGCGCCAGGTGTGAGGTGGCCAACGTGGCGTGCTGCCCGCTGAACAGCACTGTCGAGAACAGCGACCCGTGCCGATTCCTCGCGTCTGAGGTCACCGAGTGCCGCATCGAGTCGCGGTTGATCACGCGCACGTTCTGACCCTTGTGGATCGTCAGGGTGTGCGGAGAGTAGCCGCGGACCTGCGCGTTGTGCGGAATCGTGATGGTGGGCGGCGTCGTCGCCGCTGCGGCCTTCGGCTCGTACCACCCCAGCCGGACTCCGGCATAGGTGATGGATCCGACAACAAGGACGAGTGAGATCGCGATGCGCGCGAACCGATCGACGAACATCTGGCCATAGAACACGCCCAGGCTCGATTCCGACCCCGAAATCGCCTAAATATCGGCCCAATACGCCGATGTCGTTAGCGATTCGAACGATCAGGGGACGCTCCGGGATATTCGCCCGGGACGGACTCGGGCGAACCCAGGAGGGATCGATGAGCGCCGGTACGGCAAGTGCGTCGGCCAAGGCGCGCCGCGCCTCCAACAGCAAGGGCATGGATGCCGTCGCCCGCCTCGGGTTGGCCTCCCGCGGCACGATTTATCTGCTCATCGGTGTGCTTGCCGTGCTGCTCGCGGTGGGCCAGAAGAAGGGCGAGACCGATCAGCGCGGCGCGCTGCAGGAACTCGCGCAGCAGACCGGCGGCTTCGTGCTGCTGCTGGTCGTCGCCGTGGGCCTGGCCGGCTACGCGCTGTGGCGCTTCAGCGAGGCGGCCTTCGGCGTGGCCGGGGAAGGGAACAAAGCGGGGCCGCGCGCCCAGTCCGCGGTCCGCGGCGTCGTCTACACCTTTCTCGCGATCAGCGCATTCCGCATATTGATCGAAGGCCGCGACAAGAGCCAGGCCAAGCAGCAGCAGTCGTATTCAGCGCGCCTTATGCACGACATTGCCGGGCGGTGGCTGGTGGGGGTGGTCGGACTCACCGTCGCGGTCGTCGGCGCGGTGCTCGTCTACCAAGGCATCAAGCGGGAGTTCGAAAAACACTTCAAACTCGGCGAAATGAGCCCCGGCGCCCGCAAGTTGACCGAGTTCCTCGGCGTCGTCGGGACGGTCTCGCGCGGGCTCGTGTTCGGCGTCGCCGGGGTGCTCGTGGTCGTCGCGGCCGTGCAGTTCGACCCGAAGAAGGCCCGTGGGATCGACAGCGCGTTGCTGACGCTGCGCGATGCACCGCTCGGCCAGGTCGTGCTGTTCGGGGTGGCGGCCGGCCTCATCATGTTCGGTCTGTTCGGATGGTGCGAAGCGCGCTGGAGTCGCACCTAGCCCGACCGATCCACTTTCGTTCCGGATATCCGCTCGCTTCGCCTACCCCGGTAGCCTCCGGCCGCGCGTGCTGCAAGACTGCGCGGATGCCGGACCGAGAGGCGCCCCCCTGCTCGCCCGGTTTCCGAGTGCCGGACGATCCGAACTCGGCACGCCTGGAACAGCTCGCGCAGGTCAGCGCCGAGCTGAGCGCGGCGACCACCATCGAGGACGTCATCGAGGCCACGGTCGACCACGGGGCCGACGCGATCGGGGCCGCCGTGAGCACCCTGGTGCTGGCCGAAGGCACCCGGTTGCGGATGGTTGCAGGGCGCGGACTCGTCGTCGGCCGTGCCGAGCAGTGGGCCGAGTTCGGGCTCGACGACGACACCCCCGCCAGCGAGGTCATGCGCACCGGCCGTCCCGTCGTGATGGGAAGCCCGGCTGAGATCGAGCGGAATTACCCGGTGTTGCGCGCGCAGGTGCCGGTCGGCCGTTCACTGGTCTGCCTACCGCTCGGCGGCTCGGCCGGCGCCATCGCGTTCACCTTCGACACCGGGTGGCAGCCGGGGCCCACCGAGATGTCGTTCCTCACCGTGTTCGCGGAGACCTGCGGCCAGGCTGTGCGACGGATTCAGGCGTCGAACGAGGCCGCCAAGCGCGACTGGGAGCTGGCCTTCCTCGCCCAGGTGTCGCTCGAACTGGCCAGCAGCCTCGATTACGAGTCGACCCTGCGGCAGATCGCCAACCTCAGCGTTCCAACGCTGGCGGATTGGTGCGCGGTCGACATCGGTACCGAGTCCGGGCTCGCCACGCTCGCGGTCGCGCACGTCGACCCCGAAAAGGCCGAGTGGGCCCGCGAGCTGCAGGAGCGCTACCCGGTGAACCACGACGCCCCGACCGGCGCCGGCAATGTGTTCCGGACAGGCGTGAGCGAGTTCTATCCCGAGATCACCGACGAGATGCTGGTCGCCAGCGCGCGCGACGAGGAGCACCTGCGGCTGTCCCGCGAGCTGCACCTGCGCAGCGCGATGGTTGTGCCGATCATGGGCCAGAGCCAGTCGCGCGGCACGCTGACGTTGGTCCGCAGCGAAAGCGCTCCCGCGTTCGTGCGCAGCGATCTCAGCCTTGCCGAGGAGGTCGGACGGCGCGCCGGTGTGGCGATCGACAACGCGATGCTCTACGCGCAGTCGCAGGACGTCGCGTTGCAACTGCAGCGTGCGGTGCTGCCGGAAGCGGTCGATGACCTGCGGTGTTGGGAGGTTGCCGCGCACTACGCGCCCGGCGGGCGCGGCGGGGTCGGCGGCGACTTCTACGACGCCGTGGTGCTGGCCGACGGCAGCCTCGCCTTCGCCGTCGGCGACGTCATGGGGCACGGTCTACGCGCCGCGGCTGCCATGGCGCAGATCCGCTCCGCCACTCGCGCGTACTTGAGCATCGACCACGACCCGGCGGCGGTGATGTCGCGGCTGGACGTCATGTTCGACCAGCTCGCGATCACCTCACTGGTCACGCTGTTCTACGCCGTTGCGGACGTCACGACCGGCACCCTGCGCTTCAGCAATGCCGGTCACTACCCGGGACTGGTCATCGCGCCCGGTGCGGAGCCGAGGCTGCTGTCGACGCCGACCCGGCTGCCGCTCGGGGCCGGGGGAGACGAGCGGGTCACCCACACGGTGCCGTTCGGTGCGAACGACGTGCTGATGAGCTTCACCGACGGGCTGGTTGAGCGGCGTGGCGAGATCATCGACGAAGGCGTGGGCCGGCTCGTCGAGCTGGCGCCGACCCTGCTCGCCGGTCGGTTGGCGGACTGCGTCGAGCAGCTTGTCGCCCGACTCACAGCCGGGCACGAGACCGAGGACGACGTGACCGTGCTGGCAGTGCGCCGCCGTGGAGTGGGCTGACCGCGACGCCGATCCCCCGGGCGGCGTAGGAACACGCGACGGGCTGTGCCAGAGTGTTGCCGTGGCCACGTTCTCGGTGTCCGTGACTCGCGACGGCGACGCGACGATTCTGAACCTGTCCGGCGAGCTCGACATAGCGTCTGTCCCGGAGTTGCGTGAAGTCGCAACCGCCGAACTCGACCGTCCTGAATGCCGCCGCATCGTGCTGGACCTGGCCGACCTGAACTTCCTCGACTCGACCGGGCTCGGCTGCTGGGTCGAGATCCGGTCGCAGGCAGCCGCGCAGGGCAAGGCCCTGATGATCCGGTCGGTACCGCTCACGGTGCAGCGGATCCTTCAGATCGGCGGCCTGTTCGAGATGTTCACGGACGGAATCAGCGGCTCGACCTCACCTTGAGGGTGAGTGATACTTGCCGACCCAGGCCAGCCGCCACGTCTTCGGACCGACAAGACCGTTCGGGATCAGCCCGTTCAGCCGCTGCAGCTGCTTGACCATGGCCAGCGTGAGCGGGCCGTACTGGCCGGTGCCGGCCGGGAAGTAGCCCCGCTTGTGCATCTCGTTCTGGAACACCTGCAGCTCGTTGCTCCAGTCGCCGAAGCGGTACCACCGGATGCCGGGGAAGGCGGGAAGACGAGCGCTGCGCGCCGGGTGCCGGTGGCGGCGGTCGGCCGGCTTGGACGAGCTGGGGGCGGTGTACTTACCGGTCCAGGCCAGGCGCCAGGTGTTCGGGCCGATGTAGCCGTTGGGGATCAGCCCGTTGAGGCGTTGCAGTTGCTTGACCATGGCCAGCGTGAGCGGGCCGTACTGGCCGGTGCCGGCCGGGAAGTAGCCGCGGCTGTGCATCTGGTTCTGGAACTGCTTGATGTCGTTGTTCGAGTCGCCGTAGTGGTACCAGCGCTTGCCGGGGAACGGTGGCGGGGACGCGGGCTTCGGTTTCGGCGCGGGTGTCGGCCTGGCCGCGACCGGCGGGGTGTACTTGCCGATCCAGGCCAGCCGCCAGGTGTTCGGACCGATGTAGCCGTTGGGGATCAGCCCGTTGAGGCGTTGCAGTTGCTTGACCATGGTCAGGGTGAGCGGGCCGTACTGGCCGGTGCCGGCCGGGAAGTAGCCGCGGCTGTGCATCTGGTTCTGGAACTGCTTGATGTCGTTGTTCCAGTCGCCGTAGTGGTACCAGCGCGAGCCGGGGAACGACGGCACGGAGCCGGGCGGTGTGGACGACCCCGAGCCAGGGACGTGGATGTCGTTGATCCGGCCGGAGCGGGCGTCGGCATCCTCGCGTAGGCCGAGAATGCTCGCGCACGTCCACGGCTGCCAGCCGCGCATGCGGTACAGGATCAGCGCCCGGGCGTCCTGCTCGCCGGGGGAGGCCTGGTTCGGGTAGCCGGAGCCGCCGACGCTGCGCCAGGTCGCGAGGTCGAACTGGTACGCGCCGTAGTACCCGTTGCCGGTGTTGGTCGAGTAGTTGTTGCTCGACTCGCACATCCGCAGCCGGTACCAGGTGTGCGCCGACGGGTCGGCGGTCGCGGTGTTGCCGGGCAGCAACATGGCGACGGCGGTCGCGCTCGCCGCGACCGTCGCGAGGGCGACGACGCGGCGGCGGGCTGCGAGAACTCGGCCGCCTATGACGCTGAATCGATTCAGCGATGTGTCGACATTTGTCGGCCGGGGAGTGGCCTCGTTGGTGTCGGTCCATTCGGCGAAGAAGGCCGACAAGTCCCCACGATTGCGACTCATATCTCGCCCTTCACGCCACTTACTTCCGTCACAGAAGCATCAACCGTCACACAAGACTCAGGGATATACAACCCCTCGGTGTGTTGCCGACCGCCGGCGGGGATTCGGTGGTATGCGGGGGCTTCTCATCCGGACCCTGAGCGCGGTGTGAACCGGACCTGTGCGCACTGGGAAATACGGAAGAATTGCGGCAATGGACGAGTTGCTCGCCGGGCGGTTCCGCCTGGGCCCCGTGCTCGGCCGCGGCGGCATGGGAACCGTGCGCCGGGCGCACGACCGACTGCTCGACCGCGACGTCGCGGTGAAGCTGCTCGAGGTCGCGGGCGCGCCAGAGGTGGCACGGGAGCGGTTCCGGCGCGAGGCGCAGTTCCTCGCCGGGCTCTCGCACCCGAACGTCGTCACGGTGTTCGACTTCGGCACCGACGACACCCGCGCCTGGCTGGTGATGGAGCTGCTGGCCGGGCCCACGCTGCAGGACCTGGTCAACGAGCGCGGCCCGCTGGCGATCGCCGAGGCCGTGCGGTACGGGCGCGAGTGCGCCGCGGCACTGGCGGCGGCGCACGCCGCCGGAATCACGCATCGCGACGTCAAGCCGGCCAACCTGATGCTCGCCGCGGACGGGACCTGCAAGCTGCTCGACCTCGGCATTGCCCGGCTGGACGGCGCCGCGACGACGCAGCCCGCGCTGACTCGCACGGGCACCGTTCTCGGCACCGTGCCCTACCTGGCTCCGGAGGTCATCACCGGGGGAGCACCCGAACCTCCGGCGGACCTGTACGCCCTTGGTGGCGTGCTGTTCGCACTGCTGACCGCCCGTCCACCGTTCCAGGGCGAGGACATCATGGCGGCGATGGCCCAGCACGTCCACGCGCCGGTGCCGCGGCCGTCGACGCTGCGCCCGGACGTACCGCCGGGGCTGGACGGGCTGGTGCCGGCCTTGCTCGCGAAGGATCCCGCGCAGCGCCCGACCGCGGCCGACGTCGTCAGCCGGCTGAGCGGATCGCTGGATGTTGATCCCGCGCCCACGGTTGCCATGCCGGCGGTCGCCGCGACACCCACACAGGTCGTCACGCCGCCGCCCGCGGGCCGCCGCTCGCGCGCGGGCCTGATCACTGTCTGCGTCGTGCTCGCGCTCGCCGTGCTGGCGGCGGTGCTCGCGATCGCCACTGCCGGGAACGACACCCCGGGACGGAGCGCGGCCGGCCCCGCCGCATCGGGTTCGAAGCCCCCGTCGACGTCGGCCGCGAGCTCCACCTCGCCGCACCCGAAGCCCAGCCGCACGTCCTCCGCGCGATCCAGTTCGCCGGCGCCGACCACTCTGGTCGGCGCGCTGGCTGCATTGCGCAGGGCGGTGAGCGGCGCCGCAGCCAGCGGCGCGCTTGACCCGAAGGACGCGCAGGATCTGCAGCACCGAATCGGCGAGATGACGGCTGCGCTGACCGGTTCAGGCTCGGGCGGCGGCCACGGACCCAAGAACGGAAAGGGCAAAGGTAAGGGGGACGGCCAGAAGGACCCGGGTGGCGGTGCCCCGGACCTGACCAGCAAGTTGGACGACTTCGCGCGCAGGCTTGCCGACCTGCACACCAGCGGTGGGCTGTCCGGTTCGGCCTACTCGTCGATCAGCTCGGCGTTGGGAGCGGTGCGGTCACTCAGCGGGTCGGGCTCGGACTGACCGGCTCGACAACTTCGCGCAGCCCGTCGACGTCGCGCCGGGTGCGGCCGAGCGCGTCCAGGAATTCGAGCAGTGGGATCGCCACCCGCCTGGTGGTCTCGAGAGCCTGCCGCGCCTGGCTGGTCGTGAACGGCTGTGGCAGGGTCCGCAACCGGTCGATGGCGATGTTCGGCGCGTCCGGCAACACTACGATGTCGGTGTCGATCCGCAGCAGGCGTTGCGCCTTCTCGGCGGCCGCCAGCTCGCGACGACCCAGTTCCAAGGCGCGCAGTTCGTCGCGGTCGGGCGCGTCGAACGGCCGCTCGAACAGGCGCGATTCGAGCGTGCGCACGGAGTTTTCCGCGGGCCCTAGGGTCACCGCGAGCGTCGCGGCGACCCGTCCGCCGCCCTCAGCCAGCCCGGCGGCGGTGAGGACCGGCCCGAGCAGCGCTTCGTCCGGCAGGTCCAGCCGTCGGGCGAGCGCCGCGCGGGGCATCGCCGGGTCGAGCGGGTGCTGCGCCGCCCACTGCACCACGAGATCCGGCGCAGCTGCGACCCAGCCCTGCCACGTGCCGTCGGTGATCACCCAGCCCGCGTGCTCGTGCAAGCCCGCGGTGTCGGGTACGGCGATGCCGAGCGCGGCCAGGTGCTCGCGAGTGACCGCCCGGCGTCGGCTGATCTCGCTCAACGCGTCGGGGCGGCCGCCGGTGAGCTCTGCGGCGCGTTCGCGTGCGGCACCGCGGCGGCGCAGCTCGGGCGGGTCGGCGTCGAGCACCTCGACGCCTGCCGCGACCACGTGCCGGCCCGGGTCGCGCAGCACGGCGCGGTCGCCGGCGAGCAGCGGCAGTTCGCGTGGCAGGGTCAGCCGCGCGGTGTCCGGTCCGAGCGGGCGTATGTGCACCGGAGCGGCGAGCGTCCCGACGTGCAGCACCGCCCGCGCCGGAACGTGATCCACGCTCGACATGACGTTGAGACGGACGTCGAGCGTACGAGTGGTGTGCCAGGCGCCCGGCCCGAGCAGGACGTCACCACGGGCGATCTCGTGCGCCGCGACACCGCGCAGGTTCAACGCCACCCGGGCCACGCCGGACACGTGATCGCGCTCGGAATCGAGGCTTTGCAGTCCCCGAACCACGACCGCACGATCGCCGAGGCGCACCGTGTCGCCGCGTCGGATCGTGCCGGCGCCCAGGGTCCCGGTCACGACCGTGCCGCTGCCGCGCACCGAGAACGCGCGATCGACCCACAGGCGGACCCGGGCCCGCGGATCGGGTGTGGGCAGCCGCTCGACCAGCCCGCCGAGCGCGATCCGGAGCTCGTCCAGCCCAGCGCCGGTGACGACCGAGACCGCAACCGACGCGACGTCACCGAGGCTCGATCGGGCGACGTGCTCGAGCGACTCCGCCCGGGTCGCCTCCGGGTCGGCGAGGTCGCTGCGGGTCACCGCGAGCAGGCCGTGCCGTAGCCCGAGGGCGTCGATCGCGGCCAGGTGCTCGGTCGACTGCGCCGACCAGCCCTCGTCCGCCGCTACGACGAACAGCACCGCCGGGACCGGACCGAGTCCCGCCAGCGTGTTCGCGATGAACCGCTCGTGCCCGGGGACGTCGACGAAGGCAAGCTCCGTTGCGCCCGGCAGGATCGTCCACACGTAGCCGAGGTCGATGGTGAGCCCGCGGCGCCGTTCCTCCTGCCACCGGTCGGGTTGCATACCGGTGAGTGCCTGGACGAGCGCGGACTTGCCGTGGTCGACGTGTCCGGCCGTGGCGAGGACGTGCATCACGCTCGGATCGCGGCTTGCACCGCGGCCCCCAGTACGGCGTCGTCGGATTCGGCCACACACCGCAGATCGAGCAGGCACCGCTCGTGGTCGACGCGGGCGATGACGGGCGGATCGCCGGCGCGCAGCGTGTCGGCGTACTCGGGCGGCAGCGCCACCGCCCAGCCCGGTAGCTCCAGCCCGGGCGCGCCGCCGCCGCCGACCGCGCCGACGCTTGTGACGACCTTGCCTCCGACCGCATCGGCGAGTGCCACACACCGGGCGCGCAGCGCGTCGGGGTCGGCGTCGAGGGCATCCCAGGTGGGCGTGGATTCGGCGCCGAGGGTGGCCTCGAGCGCGGCAAGGGTGAGCTTGTCGACGCGCAGCGCCCGCGCCAACGGATGGCGGCGCAGTCGCTCGACGTACTCGGCGGCGCCGAACACGAGCCCGGCCTGCGGACCGCCGAGCAGCTTGTCGCCGCTGGCCGTCACCAGCGCAGCACCGGCCGCGACCGCCGACGCGACGTCGGGTTCGCCCGGCAACAGCGGATGCGGCGTCAGTAGGCCGCTGCCGGTGTCGACCACGACCGGCACGCCCAGCCCGGCGAGATCGCGCACGACCACCGAGCTGGTGAACCCCTCGATCCGGAAGTTGCTCGGGTGCACCTTCAGCACACAGCCGGTGTCCGGACCGACCGCGGCCGCGTAGTCGGCAAGGGTGACCCGGTTCGTGGTGCCGACCTCGCGCAGCCGGGCCCCGGTCGACGTGATCAGGTCGGGCAGCCGGAACCCGTCGCCGATCTCGACGAGCTCGCCGCGACTGATCACGACCTCGCGACCGGCGGCGAGCGCGGTGGTCGCGAGCACCAGCGCGGCGGCGCCGTTGTTCACCGCCAGCGCGTCGTCGGCGCCCGGAACGGCCCGGGTGAGCGCGGCCAGCACACTGCGGCCGCGCCGGGCGCGGCGGCCCGTCCCCAGGTCGTACTCGACATCGACGTAACCGGCGGCCGCCAAGATCGCATCGCGGGCAGCGGGACCGAGCGGGGCGCGACCGAGATTCGTATGCAAGACCACCCCGGTCGCGTTGATGACCGAGCGCAGCGCGGATGCCGGGTTCCCCAGCGCGGCGAGCACCTCGTCGACGATGTCGTCCGGTGCGACCCGGCCGTCGCGGACGAGTTGCAGGCCGGCGCTGACCGCGTGTTTGACCCGTGCTCGTCCGAATCGTCGGATCGCCTCGACGATCCGCGGATCGGCAAGGACGGCGTCGGTTCGGGGCACAAGGCGACGCGGGTCGGACACGCGGCCTCCCTACCTCGCGGCGAGCGCGGAGGCGGACGGGAATCGAACCCGCCAAACCGAGTTGCTCGGCTTCTCCGGTTTTGAAGACCGGGAGGGCCACCAGGCACCCTTACGCCTCCGCTGATCACCGTACCGTTGGGCTGTGACCGTTCGGTTGACCCAGTACGCGCACGGCGGCGGCTGCGCCTGCAAGATCCCTCCGGGTGAGCTCGAGGCGCTGGTCGCCGGTCTCGGCGGGCAGCACAACGCCGATCTGCTGGTCGGTCTCGACGACGGCGACGACGGCGCGGTGGTCAGCATCGGCCCGGACACCGCGGTGATCAGTACCGCGGACTTCTTCACCCCGGTGGTCGACGACCCGTACGACTGGGGACGGATCGCAGCGGCGAACGCGCTGTCGGACGTGTACGCGATGGGCGGCGCTCCGATCGTCGCGATCAACCTCGTCGGCTGGCCGCGCGACGTGCTGTCGGCCGAACTGCTGACCGAGGTGTTGCGCGGCGGCTTCGATGTGGCGACGCTCGCGGGCTGCCCGGTCGGCGGAGGGCACAGCATCGACGATCCCGAACCGAAGTACGGCATGGCGGTGACGGGCGTGGCCGCGCCGCACCAATTGCTGCGCAACGACAGCGCGCGCGCCGGGTTGCCGCTGACGCTGACGAAACCACTCGGTGTGGGCGTGCTGAACAACCGGCACAAGGCGACCGGGGAGGTGTTCGCCCAGGCGGTCGAGACCATGGCTTCACTGAACGCCGATGCCGCCGCGGCCGCGGTCGAAGCGGGAGTGCGCGCGGCGACCGACGTGACCGGATTCGGGCTGCTCGGCCACCTGTACAAGATGATGCGTGCCTCGGGTGTGTCGGCCGTGCTCGACGCGTCCGCTGTCCCATATCTGGACGGCGCGCGGGCGTCGGCGTCCGAGGGCTACATCAGCGGCGGCACCCGCCGCAACCTCGAGTGGGTGCGCGGCGGGCTCGAGGCGAACGTCGACGAGACCGAACTGCTGCTGCTCGCCGACGCACAGACCAGCGGCGGACTGCTCGTCGCGGGCGAGATTCCGGGTGCCCCGGTGATCGGCGAGATCGTGCCGCGCGGCGCGGCGATGATCACCGTACGTTGACTTCCGGCACACTGCCCGCATGGATCCTGGCTGGTATCCCGACCCGTTCTCGAACGGCTTGCGCTGGTGGGACGGGCGGACCTGGACAGCGCACACGGCACCGATCGCTCCCGGCTTCTACCGGCCGGATCCGCACACGGACCTCGACGATGAGCACGTTGCCGCCGGTCGCGCGTGCATCGCCGTTGTGCTGGCCGCACTGATCGGCGCGGTGAACGAGGTGATCGCGGCCGTGGCGTTCGGCGGCTACTTCCACAAGTCGGTCGATCTCGCCGGGGATGCGAACGCAACGGTGACCACACCGCAGATGCCGGCCGGTGTCATCGCCACGGAGCTGATCGGGATCGGCGTATTCGTCGCGGAGATCTTCGTGATGATCTGGCTGTATCGCGCCGCGAAGTTCGCCCGCAACGCAGGACTGCCGGCCCGGCGCGATCCGGTGTGGGCAGCACTCGGGTTCTTCGTCCCGATCGTCAACTTCTGGTTCCCGTATCAAGTGGCGGCGGACGCGTTCCCGCGCGCCGACCGCGAGCGCCGCCTCGCCGGCTGGTGGTGGACGTGGTACATGATCTCGACCTTGTTCGTGATCGTGGTCATCGTCGCGGCGGCCTTCTCGACCACGGTGAGCGTGATCCTGGCGCTGGTCGGGGCGGGCGCCTACGCGCTGTCGGCGCTGTACGCGCGGCGGATGATCATGGCAATCGCGACGGCCCACGGTCGGTTGCTCGCCGCGTTCACTTCACCGTGAGGTCGACCACGGTCACGCCGGGGCTGCTTGCTTGCGACATCGCGGCGAGTGCGGCCGGCGCTTCGTCCAGGCTGATCACGTTCTTGACGAGCCGGCGTGGGTCGAGCCGGCTTTGTGCGATTTCGGCGAGCATCGCCGGGTAGTCGTGGGCCGCCATGCCGTGGCTGCCGACGATCTCGAGTTCGTGCCCGATCACTGCAGACATGTCGACTTGT
Source organism: Jatrophihabitans sp. (assembly GCA_036497285.1). Taxonomy (GTDB): domain Bacteria; phylum Actinomycetota; class Actinomycetes; order Mycobacteriales; family Jatrophihabitantaceae; genus RYN-133. The sequence goes on along the minus strand of DASXJR010000111.1, from coordinate 18,496 downwards.
GGACGTGCGTCATCGCCGACCAACAAGCCGACCTGCACGTGCCGACCTCGGCGGCGCAGGCCGGCCACCGCGTCGGCGAACGTGGCTGCGCGGCCGAGCGCGTCGATCGAGACGTGCACCCCGCCGGTGCGTTCGACTATCTCGATGGCGGCTGGTGGCGTGAGGGTGTGTACCGCGCCGAACTCGCGGGCGAGCCCCAAGGCGCCCGGGCTGACGTCGACCGCGACGACCTGCGCGCCGTGCGCGGCCGCGATCATCACAGCGGCCAGGCCGACGCCGCCGCACCCGTGCACGGCGACCCAGTCGGCGTCTTTGACGCGGCCGTGCGCGACGACCGCGCGGTAGGCCGTGGCGAACCGGCAACCCAGCCCGGCCGCAGTGATCGCATCGACGTCGTCGGGCAGCGGCACGAGGTTCACGTCCGCGTGGTGCACGACGACGTACTCGGCGAACGAGCCGGCGTGCGTGAATCCGGGTTGAGTCTGGTTGGGGCAGACCTGGTGGTCACCGGTGCGACACGTGGCGCATGTGCCGCAGCCACAGACGAACGCCGCGGTGACGCGGGTGCCTGGTGCGAACGTGCGGACGTCCGCGCCGATTTCAGCGACAGTGCCGGCGAATTCGTGCCCCCGGGACGTGCGGGAGCGTGATGTCAGGATCGTGGCCGCGCCAGCCGTGCCAATCGCTGCGGCAGACCCCCGTTGCCTCGACCTTGATCACCGCGCTGTGCGGCGGGCACCGCGGCTCGTCGATGTCGGTGACGACCGGTGGCGCGCCGAAGCGGTCGTAGACGACGGCGCGCATCAGTCGCCGGTGACGCCGTCGATGCGCTCGCGCAGCAGGTCGGCGTGACCGTTGTGGCGGGCGTACTCCTCGATCATGTGCAGGTAGATCCAGCGCAGGTCGGTGATCTGGCCGCGGCGCGTCGTCATCGTGTCGTCGAGGCTTCTCCCGGCGACGGCGGCGTCTGCTTCCGCGCATTCGGCGAGGTAGGCGGTGTAGTCGGCCTCGGCGTGCTGCGGAGCGACGTCGTCGAAGTCGCCGTCCCGGTTCTCGGGGGAGTAATAGATCGGCGGACGGTCGAGGCGTGCGAAACCGTGCAGGAACCAGCTGCGCTCGACCTCACGCATGTGCCGTACGAGCCCGAGCAGGGTCAGCGTTGACGGTGCGACGGCGCGCTGGCACAGCTGCTCGCCGTTGAGGCCCGCGCATTTGTAGGCGAGGGTCTGGCGGTGGTAGTCCAGCCACTCTTGCAGTGCGGCGCGTTCGTCGCCGTTGACGGTGCGTGGTTCGCTGCGGTCGACGGATGGTGCGATCCAAGTCATGAGTCGCATTGTCGCCTGGTGGTGCGACAGTGTCTTCATGGCGGCGGCGCGAACGAGTGCCGGCATCCTGCTGTATCGGCGGGTGCCGTCGCTGGAGGTGTTGCTCGCTCACATGGGTGGGCCGTTCTTCGCGCGCAAGGACGACGGCGCGTGGTCGATCCCGAAGGGTGAGTACGGCCCGGACGAGGACGCTTTCGCCGCAGCGCTCAGAGAGTTCGCCGAGGAACTCGGCTCGCCGGCGCCGTCGACCCAGCTCGTGCCGCTCGGCTCGGTGCGGCAAGCGAACGGCAAGGTTGTCACCGCCTGGGCGGTGGAGGGGGATCTCGACGCTGCTGCGATCGTCAGCAACACATTCGACCTCGAGTGGCCGCCCCGGTCGGGCCGCGTGCAGTCGTTTCCCGAGGTCGACCGCGCCGCCTGGTTCGACCTCGAGTCAGCGCGTCCGAAGCTGGTGAAAGGACAGGTCGAACTGCTCGACCGTCTAGCCGCTGCGCTCGACTGACTGCGTTTTGGTGCCGGACGTGCCGGTGTCGGACGTGCTGATGCCGGACGTGCTGATGCCGGACGTGCTGATGCCGGACGTGCTGATGTCGGACGTGCTGATGTCGGACGTGCTGATGTCGGACGTGCCGGTGACCCGCGTCGTGCATTTCTCACCACCGCCGTTCGGCGTGGTCACGGTCCGCGCGCGTCGGATCCGGTGGTGGTTCGGAAGTCGAATTCGGGCAGGTGGTGGGCGGCGTTGCGGCGGGGTGTCTGCTGGGCGTCGATCCAGGGCGGCGGGAGCCATTCCGGCACGCCGTTGGCGATGCGCACGAGCCAACCTTGCCGTTCGAACTCGCGGTGGTGGAATCCGCAGACCAGCGCCAGGTTGTCGATGTCGGTCGGTCCGCCGTCGATCCAGGCGATCACGTGATGTGCCTGGCACCACGAGGCGGGGCGGGTACAGCCGGGGAAACAGCAGCCGCCGTCACGAGCCGCGAGCGCGCGGCGTTGGGCGCGGTTGGCGGTGCGAATCGACCGGCCGGCACACAGCACGGCGCCGTGGCGGTCGAACATGGTGGTGAACAGTTCGCACTGGTCGGCGAGCCGCATTGCGGTGGTCCAGCCGATGGTGGTCCCGGACTCGGTCACGGCCACCCCGGTCTGCTGGTCGAGGTCTTCGGCGCGCAGCGCGAGGGTGATGGTGGTTTCGGTGCCGCCGCAGTCGGGCAGGGTGCCCGAGCGCAGCAACCTGCGGCCGGCCTCGATCATCGCGTCGTGGCGGCGCTGGCTGGGCGTGCGGTCATCAGGCATCCCGTCCACACCGGGTTGGGGCGCGGCCAGGCTGTCCAGGATCGCGGTCCAGACCGCGTGGTATTCCTCGGTGACGCCGTTGCGGACCTGCACCCAGCCGCCGCGGTCATGGGCCAGCTCGAACCCGCGGCGGCGCTGCTGGTCTTCCTCGCGCGGGGCGGCGCCGTCGGGGTCGATGGTGGCGATCAGCCGGTGCGCGGCGGCGGCGAGCTGTTTCGGGTCCAGATGTTTGGCTTGGTCGACGAGGAACTGTTCCACCGGCCCGGCCAGCTCGAAGGTCAGCTCGGCCGGGATCGCGGCGACCGTCGTGGTGATCACCCTGGCATGCTCGCGGGACAACTCGCCGTCACGTTGGGCGTCGGCGACCCGGGCGAACAGCGGCGCCAACAGCGCACCGCTGACCTCGCGGCGGGGTCCGAGATCGCGGGCGGCCCGCATCCGGGCCTTGGCCTCACCCGGCGCGACCCGGGAGAGTTCGTTGACCAGGTCCGCGGTGGAGGTACGTCCGTACTCGCCGGCCAGCCCGCGCTGGTCCAGGGCAACGAGCAAATTGTGATCGACCGCCTCCAAACGGCGCCGCTGGGTTTCGAACTTGGCGAACAGCCCGGGCAGCTCGGCCGCGGGCAGCAGTTCGAGGTCCGCTGCGTCCAGCAGTCCGTCGACAGCGTCGCGCAGCGCCTCGACCGCTCCGGCGAACCCGACCTGTGCCATACCTCGAAACTAGAACCGGGGTACGACAGTTTCCGGGGTTTCGACGAACAATTCCAAAAACAATTTCGGGCACTTCTTTTCGTAGACGCTGCAGACCCAGCGCACTGCCTCCCCGGTGGGAACTTCGTTCCCCCGGCCCGAAGAAGCCGTGGTCCCGTCGCGCTGGGTCATCGGTCAACTCGAGCCCGGGGTCACGCCGGCGGCGCGTCGGTGCTCACTGCGGTGGCCGGTTTCCGCTGTGGTTTCGCGCCGGATCAGATCTGCATCGAAGGTATAGAGCCGCACTGATGGGTCGTCTGTGCCGCGGTTCCAGCGCACTGCCTCCCCGGTGGGACTTCGTTCCCACCGGCCCGAAGAAGCCGTGGTTCCGTCGCGCTGGGTCATCGGTCAACTCGAGCCCGGGGTCACGCCGGCGGCGCGTGGGTGCTCACTGCGGTGGCCGGTTTCCGCTGTGGTTTCGCGCCGGACCAGATCTGCATCGAAGGTATAGAGCCGCTACCGATGGGTCGTCTGTGCCGCGGCTCTGCCTCCCCGGTGGGAACTTCGTTCCCACGGCCCGAAGAAGCCGTGGTCCCGTCGCGCTGGGTCACCCGCCAAGGTGAGTCCCGCAATCGCCCGCCGGTACGTAGTGCCTCACCGCCGTAGTGCCTCACCGCCGTAGTGCCTCACCGCGGTGGCCGGTATCGCCAGCGCAGTCGTGCTTGCAGCGGGTTGATCGGACCTTCTCCGTTGGCCAGTCCTCACGCAGCAGGCGTCTTCTCAGCCGAATCGCGCAGCCGCCGCAGCCGCGCGTCCAGCCCAGGATGTTGCGTGATCAACGCCCACCCACGTCCGGTGTTGCGCTTCGTGTCGTTCAAGTCGCCGACGAGCTCGAGGGCGGCCGCCAGCTCATCCGCTCCGACGAGAGCCGCGGCGTGATCGTCGGCGGCCTCCTCGAGACGAACTCCGACCAAGCCTTGGGGCAGCCACATTCCCACCGGGATCGCGATGAAGATCGGGACGGCCAAGACCCCGCCGAACCCGTGGCCGGACGAGCTCACCGCAGCCGCCAATCCCTCGAGCACCGCCCACACGATCAGCACCGCACCGAGCTTGATCAATATGTGGTGTCGACGAGCGTGGCCGAGCTCGTGTGCAACTACAGCATCGACCTGCTGCGGCGGCAGATTGTCGAGCGAGTAGTCGGTCAACAACACGTAGCGGAACCCCGGGATCGTGCCCATCTGTGCAGCGTTCGCGATCTTCTGCCCGCGCGTATCGAGGATCCGGAATCCGCGCACCTTCACGCCCGCGCTCTCCGCCTGGCGTACCAGTCGATCACGGTCCGAGCCCGTCAACGGCTTGCTCGATATGCCGATCACGACGAAGAAGCCCCAGCTGAGCCTGACGGCGACGCCCGCGGCGGCCTGTCGACGGCGTCCCGACGACCTCAATTTCGTATTTCGAACGGCAATCACGGCCCGGCGGATCGCACGGCTGCTCAACACCATTCCGGCTATCAGCCCCGCGAACCCGGCCGCACCGATCGCGACCGCCCAAGCTGCACGGTCGTCACGACCGGCCCCGGCCACGACCGCCGCGCCGACGATGAAGAAGCCGAGGAAGTAACAGCCCAGCACGATCAACGACAGTCGTTGCAACCGGTCCCCCGCTCAGGTGTAGGCGCATCCGAGCCCGCGATGCGACGAGCGCGGGCCGCAACGAAGCGTCCGGCGATCAATCCGGCGGCGAGCAACACGACAGCGACGATCACGCCAAGCGTGACAACCACGGGTCCTCCCTCCCGTCAGACCCGACCGGCGCTGGTCAGCTCACCGCCGGTCGAGACGTTCGCGCTGCGGAACCACGGTGTACTTGGGGTCGCGCGCCGATTCCTGTCCCGCTTCGAAGATCGCGAACCGCGTACACACCGACCCCGCCACCAATGCCTTGCCGGCCAGGGCGGACAGCACCCGGCTGCGCGTGCCCATGAGGGCTCCGGCCGCGCCGGCGATCGTCAACGCGCGGGCGGCCCGCATCAGTTGTCCCGCGCGTCCGTTGCGCAGGGTCTCGGCGGGCAGTCCCATCGACTGCTCCATCCGCGCTTCGGCGGCGAGTTCGACGCAAGCGCCGGCGACCGCGAGGCGACGCGCCGGTCCGGCGTCAGAAGTCGACGCGAGGACCATGCCCATGCCACCCGCGGCAGATGCCGCGGAACCGACGAACACGAACGGCAACTCACGACGCGCCGAGTTCCATGCCGGCGTCGCGGTGTCGGCGAGCAGTACCGCGGTGTACGACGCGACCGCCGGCGCGGTCGCGGCAGCGGCAATGCCGGCGGGACGGACGAACGGACCCAGCAGCCGTCGGAGAAACTGTGGCAGGAACGGCAGTTCTGCAGCCCCGGCAAGGCCCGCGGCCGGCCCGTACACCGACAGGATCCACGTGCCTACGGACATCGGCGAGGTCGGTTTGGCCACGCGCAGCATGTTCACGAACCGGGACGGCTTGCCGAGGTCGTGCACCAGCGCGATGAAACCGAGCGCGATGCTGAACAGCGCGCTGAGTCGTCCTGCCCGCCGCAATGACGGACGGTCGGTGCCGTCGGCACCTGCCGCGAGCAGTGACGAGCCTGCGGCCATGCCGCCGAGGAACAGGTATGCCGGGATGTCCTTCTCCCATGGCGAGGGCTTGACCACCGGACGTCCGTAGTACGACGTGAACGTCGCGTCAGGAACGACGGGAGCACCGTCGGAAGACCGCCGCTTCACTTCCGCCGTCCGATGAAGGCGGACGCCGCTCCGGCGAGCAACGTCAAAGCCGCCAGGCCGGCCTGCTTCCACATCTGCGGCAGATCACGCGTACTCACGACCGGATCGGGCGGCAGTCCGTAGGTCTCGGGTTCGTCCAGGAGGAGGAACATCGCGCCGGCACCGCCGATCCCGTCGCCGGGATCCTCGCCGTACAGCCGAGCGTCACTCACGCCCTCCTCGTGCAGCGTCTCGACACGCGCCGCGGCTCGGACACGCAGTTCATCGAGATCGCCGAACTGGATCGACTCGGTCGGGCAGGCCTGCGCGCACGCCGGCATGTGTCCCGCGTCGAGCCGGTCGTAGCACAGCGTGCACTTCTGGGCGATGCCGACGTTCTTCGTCTCGGCCGGACCGGTGCGCCGCTCGATCACGCCGAACGGGCAGGCCGGCACGCAGTATCCGCAGCCGTTGCAGATGTCGTCCTGCACGACCACCGTGCCGAACTCGGTGCGGAACAGCGACCCGGTCGGGCACACGTCCAAGCAGGCCGCATGGGTGCAGTGCTTGCACACGTCGGAGGACATCAGCCACCGGAAGTCACCGCGCGAATCGGTCGGCGCCTGGTCGAAGAACGTCTGCTGCTCACCGAAGCGCCGCGGCTGCTCGATGAACGCGACATGCCGCCAGGTGGAGGCACCGAGTGCGCCGGTGTTGTCGTAGGACGAGCCGAGCAGGTTGAACCCGTCGTCGGGAATCGCGTTCCACTCCTTGCACGCGACCTCGCATGCCTTGCACCCGATGCAGACCGATGTGTCGGTGAAGAAGCCTTTGCGGGACGGCGTTTCGGCCCATCCTGCGTTGGACGCCACGTGCGGATCCGGTCCGCTCAGTTGTCCCATTCAGTCCTCCGGGGTCCGTTGCCGGTTGCCGGTCTCGACCGTGATGCCGGCCCGGCTGCGGTACTCCTCGACGAAACGCAACAGGGCCGGCCCGGTCGGTCGGCGCCCGGGACGGATGTCGCACGAGGCCACCTTCGACTCCTGGATGTGCACGTTCGGGTCCAGAGTCACGCCGAACAGGTCGTTCGCCGAGTCTCCGGTTACCAGGGCGGAACTGCCCACCCCCCAGTGGTACGGCAGACCGACTTGATGAACGGTGCGGTCGCCGACGAACAACGGCGTCATGCGATCGGTGACCAGCACGCGGGCCTCGATCGCCGTGCGCGCAGTGACGATCGTGGCGTAGTCGAGATGGGTGAGATTGCGCTCACGAGCCAGTTCCGGCGACACCTCACAGAAGAACTCCGGCTGCAACTCCGACAGGTACGGCACCCATCTGCTCATGCCACCCGCCGTGTGGTGCTCGGTCAGCCGGTAGGTCGTGAACACATACGGGAACACGTCAGAGTTGGCCTCGGGCGGCGACGGGTTCTGCAGATTGTCCTTGCGCGGGAACACCTCGCGGGCAGGGCTGGCCTGCTGTCTGTAGAGCGGGTTGCGCACCGGCGACTCGCTCGGCTCGTAATGCGCCGGCAACGGACCGTCGAGCAGACCGGCGGGCGCGAACAGCCAGCCCTTGCCATCGGCCTGCATGATGAACGGGTCGTCACCGGACAGCGCCGCGATACCACCGGCATCGGGATCCGGACGGTAGTTCGGCGGTTTGGTCGGCTCGAAGTCCGCGATGTCGTGACCGGTCCACTTCTGGTTCTGCTCGTCCCACCACACGTACGACTTTCGGTCGCTCCACGGCTTGCCGTCGGGATCGGCGGACGCGCGGTTGTAGAGGATTCGCCGGTTGGCGGGCCAGGCCCAGCCCCACTCGGGCGCCACCCACGACTGCTCGCTGCCCGGCTTGCGACGGGCCGCCTGGTTCACCCCGTCGGCGTAGACGCCGGTGTAGATCCAACAACCACCGTTGGTCGACCCGTCGTCGGCCATTTCCAAATACGAAGTGAGCGGCTGCCCGGCCTTGTCACCGGTGAGGTGCCCGCCGTTGATCTCCGCCAGCACGGCCTCCGCGTCGATCTCGCCATCGTCGGTGACCGGGTAGTTCCACGTCAGATCGAGGACGGGACGGTCGCGGTCGTCGGTGGAGCCGGCCAGCCGCTCGCGCACCTTCTTGCCCAGGAGGTAGAAGAACTGCAGGTCGCTCTGGCATTGCCCCGGTGGTTCAACGGCCTTGTGGTGCCACTGCAGCATGCGCTGCGTCTGCGTGAAACTGCCGTCCTTCTCGACGTGCGCGGCGGCGGGGAAGAAGAACACCTCCGTCGCGATGTCGGTGGTCGCGAGCTCGCCCGTCTCGATCTCCGGGCCGTCCTTCCAGAAGGTCGCCGACTCGATCATGTTGAGGTCGCGCACCACCAGCCACTTCAGGTGCGCCATGCCGAGCCGTTGCATCTTGCCGTGGGCCGAGCCGACGGCCGGATTCTGACCGAGGAGGAAGTACCCCTCGACTTCGTCCTCGAGCATGGACATCACGGTCGCGTAGGTGCCGTGATCACCCGTCAACCGTGGCAGGTAGTCGAAGGCGAAGTCGTTCTCGGCGGTCGCCGCATCGCCCCAGTACGACTTGAGCAGACTCACCGTGAACTTGCGCGCGTCGGCCCAGAAACCCTTCTGGGACGGGCTGGTGATGGTCGCGACGTAGTCGTCGAGGTTGTCGTGCTCGCCGGCCTTCGGCATCGGCAGGTAACCCGGCAACAGGTTGTACAGCGTCGGGATGTCGGTCGAGCCCTGGATACTGGCGTGCCCGCGCAGCGCCATGATGCCGCCGCCGGGACGCCCCATGTTGCCGAGCAACAACTGGATGATCGCCGAGCCGCGAATGTACTGCACACCCACCGAGTGATGCGTCCAACCGACCGAGTAGACCCACGAGGTGGTGCGGTCGCGGCCGCTGTTCGCAGTGACCGCCTCGCACACCTTGAGGAACGCATCGACCGGCACGCCGCACGTCTTCGAGACCATCTCAGGCGTGTAGCGCCGGTAGTGCCGCTTGAGCACCTGGAACACGCAGTGCGGATCGGTCAACGTCTCGTCACGGCGCACGTCTGACGCATTCAGCGACGCGCCGTGCCCGCCCATCTCGTGCCCGGCGCCTCGCGACTGCCGGGACTGGTCGTGCTCGCCCTTGGTCTCCTCGCCCGACGGCGCGGCCTCGTCGATGCCCTCGTACTGCCAGGTGGACGTGTCGTAGCTTCCTGTCTCCGGGTCGTAGCCGGAGAACACGCCGTCGAGATCCTCGGTGTCCGCAAAATCCTCGCGCAGGATCGTGGCGGCGTTGGTGTAGGCGAGCACGTACTCGTGGAAGTACTTCTCGGTCTCGAGGATGTAGTTGACGATGCCGCCGAGGAAAGCGATGTCACTGCCGGCGCGAAGCGGCACGTGCATGTCGGCAACCGCGGAGGTGCGGGTGAACCGCGGATCGATGTGGATGACCTTTGCGCCGCGCTTCTTCGCCTCCATCACCCATTGGAACCCGACCGGATGGCACTCGGCCATGTTCGAGCCCTGGATGACGATGCAGTCGGAGTTCTGCAGATCCTGCAGGAAGGTGGTGGCGCCGCCACGACCGAAAGAAGTCCCCAGACTGGGAACGGTGGCGCTGTGTCAAATACGCGCCTGATTCTCGACCTGGATCGCGCCGAGCGCTGTGAACAGCTTCTTGATCAGATAGTTTTCTTCGTTGTCGAGCGTGGCGCCGCCCAACGCCGCGAGGCCCATCGTGCGGCGCAGGAACCGACCCTGCTCGTCCTTGTCCTGCCAGTGGTTGCGCCGCGCTTCGAGCACGCGATCGGCGATCATGTCCGTGGCGGTGTCGAGATCCAGCGGCTCCCAGTTCCTGCCGTACGGACGGCGGTACAGCACGTGGGTCTGCCGGCCGGAGAAGTTGACCAGTTGCTCGCTCGCCGCGCCCTTCGGACACAACCGACCGCGGGAGACCGGCGAATCGGGGTCCCCCTCGATCTGGACCACGCGCTCGTCCTTGACGTACACCCGCTGACCGCAACCTACCGCGCAGTAGGGGCAGATGCTCTTGACGACGCGATCGGCCGTCTCGGTGCGCGCCACCTTCGCCGCCGTGGCCGCGGACTCCACCGCGGCACCGCGTCCCAGACGATCGGCACCGGCGATCTGACGCACCACCGGCCAGCCCAGCACCGCTCTGCGCCCGCCCACGAAATTCACCCTACCCACGACTCGTCAGATGGGAACGATCTCCGACGTGCCGAGTCGGCACCGGCTGCCCCCGTGCGCTAGCGGGACGGCGGCCCTGAGGGCCACACTCGACGGATGGGCCATCGGAGGGACGGTCGCCGTGGCGACGATGCCGCGTACCCCGTGTTCGTCCGCTTCGGCGGTGCATCCGCGTCGTCCGGGGAAACGGTGGTTTCGCGCCAAGCCTTGCGACTGCACGTCTACGCGGTGCTCGCCAGCATTGAAGCCGGCTGCCCGGGGCGGGTTACCGACGAGTACCTGGACGCCGTCGCGGCTGCCACCTCGGTCGACGCAGTCGAACTGTGCACTGCGGGTCTCTGGGCGAGGGACGGGGACGGGTACGACGTCGTCGAGAGCGAGGTCATGCGAATGGCCAGCGAGGTGCATCGGCAATTGGAGGACCTGACCGCGTGGTGTCGGCGCACCGGCGGGCACGAGCCGGACACCGAGTACCCCGGTTTCTGCCGCAAGTGCGCCGTGCGCCTGGAACAACCGATGTCCTGATCCCCGTGATCAGGTCTCCTGAGCGATCAGCGCGGCCGCCGTGCGCGCAGCGCCCAGCATGCCCGCCGCAGGGCCGACCAGCGTTGCGCTCACCGGTGGTGGCGCGCGGAAGCTCAACCGCGCTGCCAGCGCCTCCCGTAGCGGTGCAAGCAGCGTGTCGCCGGCGGCGGCCAGTCCGCCGCCGAGCACGATCACGCCCGGATCGGCGACCAGCACGTCCGTCGTGAGCGCCAGCGCGAGCGCGTCGATCGCCTCCTGCCACACCGCTGCCGCGTCGGCATCCGAGTCCACGGAAGCAGCGATCACATCGGTGCCGACCGTGCGACCGGTCCGCGCCGCGTACCGTCGCGCGATCGCTGCGGCCGAGGCGTAGGTCTCCAGGCATCCGCGCTGCCCACAACTGCACACGTCACCGACCCGACGCACCGGCGTGTGCCCGATCTCGCCCGCCTGCCCGGTCGCGCCGCGGTGCGCCACGCCGTTTCGGACATGCACGCCGGCGATACCCGTCCCGATGCCGACGAACAACATGTCCGTGTGACCGGCACGGTCGGCCTCGGCGAGTGCAGCCGCGAGCGTGTCGTGCAGCAGAGCGACGGGCAGCCCGAGTGCGGACGCCACGCGCGAGCGCACCGGTTCGTCGCGCCACGGCAGGTTGGCCGAGTAGCGCACGACGTCGCCGCGCACGAAGCCCGGGCTCGTCACGCCGACCGCCGCGGTGTCCTGGTCGCGCAGCGACTGCGCAAGCGAGACCACGGCGGCCGTGAGCGCGTCCGAGGTCTGCGGCGTCGCGACCGCCGATGACGCGACGACCGCGCGGTCGGCCAACGTCACCCGAGCGCCCTTGACCGTCGTCCCGCCGACGTCGATCCCGACCACGTTGCTCACCACGTCGAGGTCACCTTGCGCAAGCCGCGTGGACGGTCCGGGTCGGTGCCGCGGTCGAGCGCGAGGCGCCACGCCAGCTGCTGCAGCGGCAGGATCTCGAGGACCGGCAGCAACCGCTCCGGCACGTCGTCCGACACCACCGGGACGCCGTCGGCCGGACCGATCCGCGCGATGTCGGCGCCGGTGGCCGACAGCCGATCGAGCGCCTGGGTCATGGCACGACCGCCCCGCCCCGGCGACACCACCGCGATCACCGGTACCCCGGAATCGATCATCGCGAGCGGACCGTGCAGCAGGTCGGCCGCCGAGAACGCCTGCGCCGACAGGTAGCTCGTCTCCATCAGCTTCAGCGCCGCCTCGCGCGCAGTGGGATACGAGTACCCACGGGCGGTCGTGATCAGCCGCTCGGCGAAGCGGTACCGCCCGGCGAGCTGCACCGCAGCAGAGCCGGCCAGGGTCGCCGCAGCCCGCTCGGGCAGCAGCTCGGTTCCGTCGTCGCCGACCAGCAGCAGATGCAGCGCCAGCAGCTGCGCGGTGTAGCTCTTCGTCGCCGCGACGGCGCGCTCGGCACCGGCGTGGATGTCGACGTGCAGCTCCGCCGCCGTCGCCAGCGGTGAGGACGGCGCGTTGGTGACCGCGACCGTGAGCGCGCCGCACGAGCGTGCCGCGGTCAGTGAGTCGACCAGGTCGGGAGATCCGCCGGACTGGCTCACGGCAATCATCAGGACGCCTGAAAGATCGGGGCGCGACCCGTACACCGTCAACGTCGAGGGGGAGACGAGCCCGGCCGGTTTCGCGAGGTCGACTTCGACGAGGTACTTGCCGTACAGCGCGGCGTGATCGGACGTGCCGCGTGCTGCGAACAGGACGAAGCGGGGCTCGTGCTGTGCCAGGCGCGCCCGCACGGCGGCGATCTCATCGCGGTGGTCGAGCAAGCGGGCCAGCACCTCGGGTTGCTCGCCGATCTCGGCGATCATCAGTCGGCCCGGTTCGTCACGCTCGGTCATACTGCCAGGATTGCAGGTGTGAGTGCGCGCATCGATCACCTCGTCACATCAGGAACGTTCAGCCTCGACGGCGGCACCTGGGACGTCGACAACAATGTGTGGATCGTCGGCGACGACGACGAGTGCGTCGTGATCGACGCCGCCCACGACGCCGACGCGATCCTGCGGGCGGTGGACGGACGCCGCCTGCGCGCGATCCTGTGCACCCATGCGCACGACGACCATGTCAACGCCGCGCCCGCGGTGGCCGAGGTGACGGGCGCGCCGATCCTGATCAACGTCGCCGACCGGGTGCTGTGGGATCTGACCCACCCCGAACGCGAGCCGGACGGCTACCTCACGGACCGGGAACGGATCGAGATCGCCGCAAGCACGCTTGAGGTGCTGCACACGCCCGGACACGCCCCCGGCGCGGTTTGCTTCTACGCGCCCGACCTCGGCGTCCTGTTCAGCGGCGACACCTTGTTCCAGGGTGGCCCGGGCGCGACCGGACGCTCCTACTCGGACTTCGGGACGATCATCGAGTCGATTCGCACGCGCCTGCTGACCCTGCCCGCCGAGACCGTCGTGCACACCGGCCATGGCGACGACACCACGATCGGCGCCGAAGCGCCGCATCTGGACGAATGGATCGCGCGGGGGAGCTGAGCCTCAGTCGCCGCCGTCGTCGTCGCCGTGGCCGTGGCCGTGTCCGTGCGACCACTCGTGGTGGTGCCGAGCCCGAGCTGCCTCCCGGGCCGCTGCCCGGGCTGCTGCCCGCCGAGCCTCGGCCTGCGCTGCCGCCCGCGCTTTGGCCCGTGCCTCGGCCTCCGCCTCGGCCCGCGCCCGCTGGGCCGCACGTTTGACCGCAAGTTTGGCCGCGGCGGCCGATTTGCTCGCTGCTGCCGCTCGGGCCAGCGCTGCGCTGCTCGCCGACGCGACGGCCTGCTGGCCACGGATCACGTCGGCGGAGACCCGTCCGAGGGCGTTGGCGATCGCGGCGTCGCGGCTGCCGTCGATCGTGTTGTGGCGGTGCAGGGCGGCCAGGTCGTCGAGCAGGGTGGAGAGCGCCCGCTGGGCGCCTCGGTAGTCGCTGACCACGCACCGGCGCGCGACCGCGAGAACGTCATCGGCCAGCTCGTCCGGGGCAACGCGTTCCAGCGTGTGCAGATCCTTGCCGAGTTGGCCGGTCACGGCCGGGTACTGATACGCCGCGGGGGCCGGCCCGGCACTGCCGCTGGTCGTCGCGACTGCGATACCGCCGCCGGCCAGCGCGGCGGCAAGCGCGGCCGCGACCCAGGGCAACAGCCGGCGCCGGGCGGTCCGTGACCGTGTGGACTTCGCCAGCGGGGTGAAGGCGACGGTGGGTTCGTGGTCCGGCCGGGTAGGCATGGCGAGCAGTTGCAGCCGCGCCGCCACCGCGGTCGCGTCCGGACGGTCGGCCGGGTCGTAGGCCGTCATCGCGGTGATGAGGTCCCGCCAGGCCGGGTCCAGCCAGGCGGGGACCGTGGGCTGTCGATGCAGCCGGGCCACCGCGGCGGCCACTCCCGTTCCCGGGTAGGCGACGTCACCGGTCAGGCACTCGAGGAGGACCAGGCCCAGCGAGTAGATGTCGCTGGGCGCTCCTACGTCGGCACCGGTGGCCTGCTCGGGACTGAGGTAGTTGGCCGTTCCGAGCGTGGTGCCGTCGAGGGTCAGTCGGGTGCTGTCGACGAGGCGGGCGACGCCGAAGTCTGTCAGCTTCGCGACCTCGCCGCTGATCAGAACGTTGGCCGGTTTGATGTCGCGGTGCACGACCCCGCGGGCGTGCACGTAGGCCAGGGCTCCCGCCATTTGCGCCCCGACCGCGGCCGCGCGCTGCGTGGGCAGCGGACCGGAGTCGAGCAGGCGAGCAAGCGTCGCGCCCTCGACGAGTTCCATCACCAAGTACGCGAACGGCGAGAGTGGATTCGATTCGTCGCGGCCGGCGTCGAAGACCATCACCAGGCCGGGATGGTGCAGGGCTGCAAGCAAACGCACCTCGCCGCCGCGGCGCACATCGCCGTCGGGCAGCACACCGTCCTGATGGAAGACCTTGATCGCTACCGCGCGATCGAGCACGGTGTCGCGCGCGCGGAAGACCTGGGCCATGCCGCCCCGGCCCAGCACGTCTCCGAGCACGTAGCGCCCGTCGAGGACGACGGGTTGGACGATGGTCACGCGGACGCGGTACCCACCGGCCGAATCGGCCTAACCGGGCGATCTTGCGACCACGCGAAAGGGTGGTCAGGCCCGCTAGGCTCGCCCGCACGACATTTGCAGCGAAGCGAGGTTCGCACAAAGGTGAGGACACAATGAGCATCAGCCTGACCAAGGGCGGCAACATCTCCCTGACCAAGGAGGCGCCGGGTCTGAGCGCCGTCGTCGTAGGGCTCGGGTGGGACGCCCGGACCACCGACGGTCAGCAGTTCGATCTGGACTCGAGCGCCATCGCGTGCAACGCGGGCGGGACGGTGTACTCGCCGCAGCACTTCGTGTTCTTCAACAACCTGCAGAGCCCGGACGGCGGGATCCAGCACACCGGGGACAACCTGACCGGCGAGGGCGCAGGTGACGACGAGCAGATCCGGGTCAACCTGGCAGCGCTTCCGGCCGACCTGGACAAGATCGTCTTTCCGGTCTCGATCTACGACGCGGACACCCGCAGCCAGAGCTTCGGCCAGGTGCGTAACGCGTTCATCCGGATCGTCAATCAGGCCGACAACGCCGAGATCGCGCGCTACGACCTGTCCGAGGACGCGTCCACCGAGACGGCCATGGTTTTCGGTGAGGTCTACCGAAACGGGGCGGACTGGAAGTTCCGGGCGGTCGGGCAGGGCTACAGCTCCGGCCTCGCCGGGATTGCCCGCGATTACGGCGTCGCGCTCTAAGACCGCTTACGGGAACCACCCAGAAAACCGGGACGTTTCCACACTAGGGTCGCTGTAATGGCGGCAACACTGAGGAGGAACAGGATATGAGTGTCAGCCTGAGCAAGGGCGGCAACGTTTCGCTGTCCAAAGAGGCTCCGGGACTGGCTGCGGTCAACGTCGGCCTCGGCTGGGACGCGCGGACCACCAGCGGGACAGATTTCGACCTCGACGCCAGTGCCCTGCTGGTCGATACCAACAACCGGATCCTCTCCGACCAGTACTTCATCTTCTTCAACAACCTCACCAGCCCGGACGGGTCGGTCGAGCACACCGGTGACAACCTCACCGGCGAGGGTGAGGGCGACGACGAAATGATCAAGGTCAACCTCCAATCCGTCCCGCAGGAGGCGGCCAAGATCGTCTTCGCGGTGTCGATCTATGACGCGGAAAGCCGGGGCCAGAGCTTCGGCCAGGTGCGTAACGCCTTCATCCGGGTCGTCAACCAGGCCGGTGGGTCGGAGATCGCGCGCTACGACCTGTCCGAGGACGCCTCCACAGAGACGGCGATGATCTTCGGCGAGGTGTACCGCAACAACGCGGAGTGGAAGTTCCGCGCGGTCGGCCAGGGCTACAGCAATGGCCTGTCCGGCATCGCTCGCGACTTCGGCGTCAACGTAGGCTGACGCGCGGCCTACCTGTGTTCTTCAAGACCTTCGGTGCCTCGATCGGCGTCGCCGTCCTCGGCCTCATCCTCGGGGTGCTCTACGGCGGTGGCACCGGGCTTGCCCTGGTGGCGATCCTCGCCGTGCTCGAGGTGTCGCTGTCGTTCGACAACGCGGTCGTCAACGCGACGGTGCTCGTCCGGCTGAACCCGTTCTGGCAGAAGATCTTCCTCACCGTCGGCGTGGCCATCGCCGTCTTCGGTATGCGGCTGATCTTCCCGCTGCTCATCGTCGGGATCACCGCCAAGCTCAGCCCGGTGGAGGCGGTTCGGCTCGCGCTCGAGAAGGGCGACCCGAACACGCCGGGCACATACGGGTATCTGCTGCGTGAGGCCCATCCGGCGATCGCCGCGTTCGGCGGGATGTTCCTGCTGCTGCTGTTCCTCGACTTCGTGTTCGAGGAGCGCGAGATCACCTGGCTCACGCCGATCGAGAAGGTCTTGGCCAAGATCGGCAAGCTCGACCAACTGTCTGTGGTCACCGCGCTGGTGGCGCTGGTCGTGGTCGCCTACACGCTGGCGCCGGACAACAAGGTGTCGACCGTGATGGTGTCGGGAGTGCTGGGCGTGACGACCTACCTGCTGGTCAACGGCCTAGGGGAGTTCTTCAACGTCGAGGAAGAAGCAGAAGAAGACGAAGAAGCAGAAGAAGCCGAACAGGCTGCTGCACAGCGCGCTGGCAACGGGGTGGCCCGCGCCGCCGGTGCCGCGGGGAAGGCCGCGTTCTTCTTGTTCCTCTACCTGGAGGTCCTGGACGCGTCGTTCAGCTTCGACGGTGTCATCGGGGCGTTCGCGATCACCTCGGACCCCATCATCATCGCCATCGGCCTCGGCGTCGGTGCGATGTTCATCCGCTCGCTGACAGTGTTCCTCGTGCGCAAGGGCACGCTGAGCGAGTACGTCTACCTCGAGCACGGCGCGCTGTGGGCGATCGGTGCGCTGGCGGTGCTCTTGCTGATCACGATCAAGTACGAAGTGCCCGAGGTCGTCACCGGCCTGATCGGCGTCGGCTTCATCGCGGCCGCGCTCGCATCGTCGGTCTACCGCAACCGCAAGCTGGCCGAACGCGAACCGGTCGAGGTCGAGTTGGAGGCGGCGAAGCACTGATGCCCATCGATTACACGAAGCGTCCCAACCAGCCGGAACCGCCCGCGCAGGCCCCGCAGCCTGCGCCGGCCGGACCATCGGCGCCGGTGGTGCTGACCAAGGCCGCGCCGTCGGTGTCGTTGGCGAAGTCCTCCGGCGGCATGCTGCGGGTCAACCTGAACTGGAACGCCCGCCCCACCGAACCCCGCGGGTTCTTCCGGAAGGCCGATCCCAGCCTCGACCTCGACCTGGGCTGCCTGTACGAGTTCGTGGACGGCTCCAAAGGCGTGGTGCAGGCGCTGGGCAGGGCCTTCGTCGCGAGCGACCGGATGTCCCGTGCGCCGATCATCCGGCTCGACGGCGACGACCGCTCCGGCAGTGTCGCCGGTGGCGAGAACCTGCTCATCGACCTCGCGCACGTCGACAAGATCAAGCGGATCCTGGTGTTCGCGCTGATCTACGAGGGCGCCGCCAACTGGGCGGCCGCCGACGGCGTGGCGACGTTGTTCCCGGTGAACGGGCCGTCGGTCACGATTCGGCTCGACGACCCCCGTGACGGCGCCCGCATCTGCGCGATCGCGATGCTCGAGACACGCGGTGGTGCGCTGCAGGTGCGCCGCGAGATCAACTACATCAACGGCGGACAACGTGCTCTGGACCAGGCCTATGGCTGGGGCATGCAGTGGGCCGCCGGCCGCAAGTGAGGAGTGCCCTGTGGGTGTCAGTCTGAGCAAGGGTCAGAGCGTCTCGCTGGTCAAGTCCGGCGGTGGCGGTCTCAGCCAGGTGCGTATGGGCCTCGGCTGGGACGCGGTCAAGAAGCGTGGCCTGTTCGGGTCGCGCAGCCAGTCCATCGACCTGGACGCGTCCGCGCTGCTGTTCGACAATTCGAAGCAACTCGTCGACCAGGTGTGGTTCCAGCAGCTGACCAGCCGAGACGGCTCAGTGCAGCACACCGGCGACAACCTGACCGGCGAAGGGGAAGGCGACGACGAGTCGATCCGGGTGCACCTCGACGGCGTCAACCCGGCCGTGCGCACCATCGTGTTCACCGTCAACTCGTTCACCGGGCAGGACTTCTCGCAGATCGAGAACGCGTTCTGCCGGTTGATCGACGAGACGAACGAGGCCGAGGTCGC
>DASXJR010000110.1:0-11435 GCA_036497285.1 Jatrophihabitans sp. | reverse complement strand
GCCGCCGATCCGGATCGTCTTGATCTGCTTGTTGCGGACGAGTGCGTAGACCTGGGACACCGACACGTTCAGCACGTCCGCGACGTCCGGGATGCTGAGGAAGCGCGGGCCGTCGGCCGGGTCGGCGGACTCCGTCCGGGTCGGTGGCACGTGCTGAGTTTGACAGGTCGCCGGCGCCGCGAGTCGGTTGTCCACAGCCGTCCAGCATCGGCCGACGTGATGCGCACGGTCCGGCACGATGCCCAAAGTGACCGCTTCGTCGCCCCAGCCGCGGCGGATCAGCACCCCGAGTTGGCTCGACCTGCGGCTCGTGCTCGGCGCGGTCCTCGTCCTCACGTCGATCGCGGTCGGCGCTGTCGTGGTTTCGCGCGCCCGCGACACGCACTCGGCGGTGATCGTCACTCGCGACCTGGCTGCCGGCACGGTGCTCACCGCGGACGACCTGGCGATCAGACAGGTGCAGCTGCCCGGCGACGGGCGTGGCGCGTACGTCGCGACGGTGGGCGGCGCAGTACACCGCGAGCTGACCCGCGCCGTGTCCCAGGGTGAGTTGTTGCCGGTCGCGGCCATCCGCGCCGCACCCGCTGGCACCACGCTGACCGTGCCGCTCGACCCGGGCGCCGCCCCCGATCTTCGCGCCGGCCAGCGGATCGAGGTGTGGGTGTCCACCCCGAACTGCGCGTCGACAGTGCTGCTCCCCGACGTCACTGTGCAGACGGTTCACGTCGACAGCGGTGGCGCGTTCAGCACTGGCACCGGCGGGCAGGATGTCGTGATCAGCATCGATCGCGCGCTTGCCGACCGGGTTGTGGCCGCGCTCGCCATCGCCGACGTGCGGCTGCGCGCCGGCATCCTGGCCGGCACGGACCCGGCTCCTGCATCCGAACCGCCGGCTCCGCTGCCGGACCTGACCCGGTGTGCCCAGCCCTCCGGCGCACGATGAAACTTCCGGTCCTCTCCGTCGCCGACGGTGCGCGATGGGAGGAACGGCTCCTTTCGTCGTTCGAGCGCGGAACGCACGGGGTGGCGATCGTGCGGCGCTGCGTCGACGTCGTGGATCTGCTCGCGGTGGCCGCGTCCGGGCAGGGCCTGGTCGCGCTGGTGGCCGCATCGGTGCGCCGCTTCGACGCCGACGCGGTGGACCGGCTGCGGGCCGCGGCGGTGGTGGCGGTCGGGGTGGTGCCGCGCGGTTGCCCGGAAGTCGAGGACCGGTTGCGCGCGATCGGCGTCACGCACCTGCTGCCCGACGACTCCGACCCGGCTGTCGCGGCCGCGGTCATCACCGAGGCGCGCCGCTCGTTCGAGCAGCCGGACGAGACCGAAGCCGTGCGGTCGCGCCGCGCCGATCTGTCCTTCGCCGATCCGTCGACGTCGATGGCGATCCCGCCCGGCGCCGGCGCGCCGGTGTCCGTCGAGGAGCCCGCGCGGCGCGGGTCGGTCCTGGCGATCTGGGGCCCGACCGGCGCGCCCGGACGCACGACCGTCGCGGTCACGCTCGCCGACGAGCTCGCCCGGCTGGACGCAGCCGCACTGCTTGTCGATGCCGACGTCTACGGCGGCACCGTCGCGGCCGTCCTCGGCCTGCTCGACGAATCGCCCGGGCTCGCCGCCGCGTGCCGGCAGGCCGGCGGCGAGCGGCTCGAGGCGGCCGCGCTGGCCGCGCTGTGCTGGCAGCTCGGCCCGCAGCTGCGGGTGCTCACCGGCCTGCCGATCGCATCCCGATGGCCCGAGCTGCGCCCCAGTGCGCTCAGCACCGTGCTCGCCGCGGCGCGCGGTCTCGCCGACTTCACCGTCGTCGACTGCGGCTTCTGCCTCGAGACCGACGAGGAGCTGTCCTACGACTCGTTGGCGCCGCGGCGCAACGGCGCCACCCTGGCCGTGCTCGACGATGCGGATGCGGTGTACGTGGTGGGCGCCGCGGACCCGATCGGGATGCAGCGGCTGGTGCGCGGACTGGCCGAGCTGCGCGACGCGGAGGTGACCACAGAGCCGCAGGTGGTGCTGAACAAGGTGCGCCGCGGCGTGGTGCCCGGTGATCCGCAGTCCGAACTGGTCGCCGCGCTCGAGCTGTTCTCCGGCGTCAGGCCGGCGCTCTTGCTGCCCTACGACCGGGACTCGCTCGACGCGGCGCTTGCCACCGGTCGGTCGCTGGGGGAGGCGCGTCCGTCCAGCCCGCTGCGCAAGGCGATCGGGAATCTGGCGGCCCGGCTGGCAGGCGCCGGGGGCGCCGACCACCCCGACGCGCAGGCGGCCGAGCGTGGGCCGCGCCGCCGGTCTGGGAGACTCGGAAGTCGATCGCAGGGGAGGTGACCGGTGTCCGACCGGCTCAGCGCGGCTGATGTCGCGTTCCTCTATCTCGAAGGCCCCACCACGCCCCAGCATGTGGGCGGTCTCGCGGTGTTCACCGCGCCTGCGGGCTTCGACTACGACCGACTGGTCCGGCTCATCGACGAACGCATCGCGCTCGCGCCCCGGTACCGGCAGAAGCTGCGCCCGGTGCCGGGCAACCTGGCCAACCCGGTGTGGGTCGACGACGCAGACTTCGACCTGAACTATCACGTGCGCCGGTCGGCGTTGCCCCGTCCGGGCACCGAGGCCGAGCTGCTGGAGTTCTGCGGACGGATCCAGTCCCGCGGGCTCGACCGGTCGCGTCCGTTGTGGGAGATGTACCTCGTCGAGGGGCTTGCCGGCGGGCGGGTCGCCATCGTGACCAAGACCCATCCGTCGATGGTCGACGGGACGGGCGCCGACGGCGGCGTCGACATCACCGAGGTGCTTTTCGACGAGTCGCCGGAGCCGCGGCGCACAGTGGCGGCGCAGTGGCGTCCGCGGCGTGCGCCGTCGTCGGTGCGGCTGGTCGCCGAGGCCGGCTGCGGGCTGCTGCGGTCGCCGCGCACGCTGGCCGACACGGTGCGGTTGACGACGCGTGAGGCCCGGTCGACCAATGGGTGGCTGACCGCGTCCGTGGGCGGACTGGCCGAGGCGCTCGTCGGCACCGTCAACCGCTCGAACCGCCCGTCGCGCCGTTCGCCGCTTCGTGCCGAGCTCGGACAGCACCGGCGTATCGCGATCGCACGGGCCGGTCTCGACGACTTCCGGCAGATCCGCGCGTGGCGCTCCGGCACCGTGCACGACGCGATCCTGGCGGTCGTGGCCGGCGCCTTGCGTGCGTGGCTGGCTGCACGAGGCGAGCCGCTGGCTCCGACCACGACGGTGCGGGCGATGGTCCCGGTCGGCGTGCACGGCCCCGACCGCGCGGGCTGGACGCGGTCGAGCCGGGTGGCTGCGCTGCTGATCGACCTGCCGGTGGGCGAACCCGACCCGGTGCGCCGACTGACCCGTGTGCAGTACGCGATGGCGGCGCACAGTGCGTCCGAACCGGTCGGCGCCGACGCCCTGGTCGGGCTGAGCGGATTCGCACCGCCGACGCTGCATTCGCTCAGTGCGCGTGCGGCGCACGGGCTGACCCGGCGCATGTACGACATCGCCGTGACGAACGTGCCGGGGCCGCAGTTGCCGCTGTACGCGGCGGGTGCGCAGCTGGCCGAGATGTTCCCGATCATGCCGCTCACCGACGGGCACGCCCTGTCGATCGGGCTGACGTCCTACGACGGACGGGTGTGCTTCGGCGTCAACGCCGACCGCAACGCGGTGCCCGACGTCGACGAGGTCGGGAACCTGCTCGCCGTCGCGCTCGCCGAGCTGATGGCGGCGTGCCGTCCGGCCGACATCGAACCCGGCCGGCGCCGCAGGCGTCGCCACGAGCCGCAGTCGTGACGCTCACGCGGGTGGCGCAATGAGGGTCTACCTGCCGGCCACCTCGACGGTGCTGCGCCAGTTGCTGGACGCCCGGGAGCTGGCCCCTGGGCAGACTGCCTTCGCGGTCACCCCGGCGCTGCGGGAGTGGTACGTCGACGACGACATCGAGGAGCTGGAGTACGCAGCGCTGCTCGAGGCCGCGCGTGCCTCGCTGCGGCTGCTCGACGCCAATGCCGAAGCCGCCCGTCGGCGGGTCGTGATCGCGATCGATGCGCCGGATGCGGCCGTGGAGATCCGTGACGACCTCGATCGGGGCGTGGTGCGGCTGGGCGAGGTGCTGCCGCTGGCTGCGGTCGCCTCGGTGCACGTCGACGACGCCGAGGCCGGCGGGGCCGTCACCGCGGCGGCGCAGGCGATCACGGCGGCCGATCTCGGCGATGAGAGCGCCCAGGAGCGCGTCGATGACGCGGAAGGATTCGACCTGTCCTGGTACGCGAGCCAGGAGATCGCGGACCTGCTTGCGGCGCTGTAACCCGGCGGTTCCGGCTCGTGGCACCATCGGGGCATGCCCGCCTTCGACGCCGTGACCAATCCCCCCGATCCGGTCAACGAACCGGTGCGCAGCTACGCACCGGGCACCCCTGAGCGCGACAACCTCGCGCGCGCGGTCGCCGACCTCGCCGGCTCGCCCGCCGAGCTCACGATGACGGTCGGCGCAGCACAGCGGATGGGCGCCGGCGCTCGGTTCGACGTCGTCGCCCCGCACCGGCATGCGCTCGTGCTCGGGCAGGGCGCGCGGGCCACTGACGCCGATGTCGAGGCCGCCGTCGGCGCGGCGCTGACCGCTGCGCCGGCTTGGCGCGAGCTGTCCTTCGACGAGCGTGCGGCGGTGTTCCTGCGCGCGGCCGATCTGCTGTCGAGCACGTGGCGCGACCGGCTCAATGCCGCGACGATGCTCGGACAGTCCAAGACCGTGCAGCAGGCCGAGATCGACGCCGCATGCGAGTTGGCTGACTTCCTGCGGTTCAACGTGCACTTCGCGCGGCAACTGCTCGAGCAGCAGCCAGTGAGCTCGCCGGGGGTGTGGAACCGGATGGAGTACCGCCCGCTCGAGGGATTCGTGCTGGCGATCACGCCGTTCAACTTCACCGCGATCGCCGGCAACCTGCCCGCCACTCCCGCGCTGCTGGGCAACGTCGTGGTGTGGAAGCCGTCGCCGACCCAGCAGCTCGCCGCGCACCACACGATGCGGTTGTTCGAGGCCGCCGGCCTGCCCCAGGGCGTGATCAACATGGTCACCGGCGACGGTGCCGCGGTCAGTTCGGTGGCGCTGCCGCACCCGGCGCTCGCCGGAATCCATTTCACCGGTTCGACTGCGACCTTCCAGCACCTTTGGCGCACCGTCGGCGCGTCGATCGACACCTATGCCAGCTACCCGCGGCTGGTCGGGGAGACGGGCGGCAAGGACTTCGTCGTCGCCCACCCGTCCGCGGATCCCGACTCGCTGGTGACCGGCCTCGTGCGCGGCGCCTTCGAGTACCAGGGCCAGAAGTGCTCGGCGGCCTCGCGCGCCTACGTGCCGCGGTCGCTGTGGGACGCCGGAGTGCGTGACGCACTCGCAGCGACAACCGAGTCGCTGAGTTACGGCGATGTCGCCGACTTCTCCAACTTCGGCGGCGCGGTGATCGACCGGCGCGCGTTCGACCGGCTTTCGGCGGTCATCGACCGGGTGAACGCAACGGACGGCATCAGCGTGCTGGCCGGCGGCAAGGCGGACGACAGCGTCGGCTACTTCGTGCGGCCCACCGTTGCGGTCTGCGCCGACCCCACCGACGAACTGTTCACCCGGGAGTTCTTCGGCCCGATGCTCGGCGTGCACGTCTATGACGACTCGACGGCCGGCGGCTGGCACGACACGTTGGTTCAGCTCGAGGCGGTGTCGCCGTACGCGCTCACGGGCGCCGTGTTCGCCCGCGACCGTGCGGCGGTGGTCGAGGCGGAGCAGGTGCTGCGGTTCGCCGCCGGCAACTTCTACGTCAACGACAAGCCGACCGGAGCCGTCGTCGGGCAGCAGCCGTTCGGCGGCGCCCGGTCGTCGGGCACCAACGACAAGGCCGGCTCGGCATGGAACCTCATGCGCTGGCTCTCCCCGCGGGCGCTGAAGGAGACGTTCGTGCCGCCCACCGACCACACGTACCCGCACATGGGCTGACCCGCCGGTCACGGCAACGCCACCTGGATCGGGACCGGCTCGGCGCCCAGCCCCCACGCCGGGTCGGGGACGAGAACGCCGCGGCCGGGTGGTTGCGGTGCGCGTCGGCGCGGCACCGTGACACCGAACAGATCGCCGTCGGCCGGTCCGGGATGCAACAGGATGCCGCCCCGCGCGCCTCGCAGTCGTGCCAGCAGGCCGCGGTAGGACGTGGCGACGGCATCGGCCCGCGCGGTGGCGATGATCGCGCGGCCGGGGATCTCGGCAGCGAGCCAGGCGTCGATCGCGTCGCCGGTGCTCGTGTCCGCCAGCAGGTCGGCGTCATCGACCAGCAGCAGTCCGGCGTCAGGCAGGGCCGGTTCGGCGGCGAGCGGCGAGCGCGGCGGCGCGACCACGGCGGTGGTCGCAATCGAAGCCTGTGACAGGACTGTCCGCAGCAGCGTGCTGCGTCCGGAGCGGGCCGGACCGAGCACCAACATCCGCACGCTGCGAGGGTCGACGCGCACCGGCACCACCTCGTCGCTGCAGACCCCGAGCGTGATCCGCCCGGGTTCGGCCGGCAGAAACGATCGCTCCACCCGAGCGGGAAGTGGGCGCAGCTGCAACGCGACGCCCCGGGAGCCGGTGGGCGGATCGGGTGCCAGCGCGAACTGAACCTCGGCATGGTCGCCGATGCGGATCCCGCGCCCGGGCGGCGGATCATGCGGGATCGCCGCGGCAGGGATGCCGGCCACCGCGTACTCGCCGGGATCTGCCAACCCGAGCACGAACCGCGTCGTAGCCAGCGCGGTCAGACGTGGCGACAGCGCCGCTCGGCCCCCGGTGACAACGGTCGTGATCGGCGGTGCCGCCCGCTGGGCGAGAGTCAGCAGCCGTTCGATCGTCCGGCCGGCATCGTGGTCTTCGGCCGCCGCGACCAGCTGATCCCAGCCGTCGACGAGCAGCAGCGTCCGGGCGTCGCGCGTCGTGAGCCGCTCGACCAGGCGGGCGGCGAGGTCGAAACCGTCGGCGACCGTCGCCACGGTGCCGACGTGCGGCACGGCGCGCAGTTCACCCAGACCTCCGCCGGTCGCATCGAGGGCGTGGATCTCGAGTTCGTGGACGGAGTGCCGAGTCGCTACCGCGAGCGCGATCGTGCGCAGTGCGCACGAGCGCCCGGATCGGGGTCGCCCGGCGATCACGACGATGCCGCCGCGGGTGGGATCGATCGTCAACGCCGGCTGGCGCTGCTCAGCGGGCAGGTCGACCAGACCGATCGGCACCTGCGCCGCGACGCGTGCTATCCGGTCGAAGCGCAGGGTTGCGGGCAACGGCGGCAGCCACGGCCGATGTGGGGCTAGCGATGCAGGCGACAGGGCTGCCGCTGCCCGGGCTGCCGACACGATTTGCATCAGATCGCTGTCGCCCGCCGGCTCCGGCCCGCCGGGTAGGCGCCGCCACGGGTCGAGCACGCTGACCCGGATTCGTCCGCCCGTCCCGACGTCGCGCTCGGCGACGTCAGCGGTCTGGAACTCGTGCACGCCGCTGCCCAGCCGCGCGAAGCCACGGCCGGGCAACGCCGGGTCGATCGCCGCGGCGACGGGTAGGTCCACGACGTCGGATGACTCGGCCGCGGTGGTGACCCGCAAACAGATCCGCAACGCGGTGTTGGCCCTGATCTCCGGAGAGACGACACCGGCCGGACGCTGGGTGGCGAGCACCAGGTGCAGCCCGAGCGAGCGGCCTCGCCGCGCGATACCGACCAGGCCCGGCACGAACCCGCCGAGCTCTTCGGCCAGCGCGGCGAACTCGTCGACGACGATCACCAGCCGGGCAAGAGGATTCGCGCCCGTCTGGTTCCGATAGGCCAGCAGATCGGGCACGCCCGCGGCGGCGAGCAGTCGCTCCCGCCGCCGTACCTCGCTCTCGAGCGCCGTGAGCACCCGCGCCGTGAGGTGCTCGTCGAGGTCGGTGACCAGGCCGACGGTGTGCGGCAACTGCGCGCATTCGGCGAACGCGGCCCCACCCTTGTAGTCGACAAGCAGTAACGACAGCTCTGCGGGCGGATGGGCCAACGCAAGTCCCGCGACGAGGCACTGCAGCAATCGCGACTTGCCCGAGCCGGTGCTGCCGGCGACGAGCGCGTGCGGCCCGTCACGGTCGAGGTCG
Source organism: Jatrophihabitans sp. (assembly GCA_036497285.1). Classification (GTDB taxonomy): domain Bacteria; phylum Actinomycetota; class Actinomycetes; order Mycobacteriales; family Jatrophihabitantaceae; genus RYN-133. The sequence goes on along the minus strand of DASXJR010000110.1, from coordinate 3,316 downwards.
ATGGCGAGCGGTCCGTTGGTGCCGACGCCGAGCACCGTCGTGGCCGCGCCGGCGCTCGCCGACCATCGGGCCCGGACGGTCTGCGCGCTCGGCTTGCCGCCGACCAGGTCGAGCAGCCGGCCGCGTTGCGGCATACCCTGAGCTGTCGCGACGGCCGCCGGCCGCAGTGGTGCGAGCGCGCGAGCAAGTTGTTCGGCCCAGCGCGCGGTGACGGCATCGGGAATGGACTCCTGCACGGCATCGCCGCGCAGGTACGCGCGCCCGCCGATCAGCTCGATGCGTTGGACGCACCGCGATGGCAGGTCCCCGAGCCCGGAGCCGAGGACGATGGCGCACGTCTCGTCCGGGGCGTTGACGGGAGCGCGGTCGGCGTCCGCGATCAAAACGACCCCAGCTCGCGTATCGGCATCCAGGTGCGGCAACCATCGCGCCCAGCGCCACGCGTCCGGCTCGTCGACGTCCAGGCGCACGTGCAGTTCGAGAGGCGAGCCGCGCACGACGAGCTGGCCGACGAGCCAGCGGGCCAGCCCGACGCGCTCGTGCCGCGGGCCGGCGATCCCGAGCCAACCGGCTGCGAGGTCGACGGTGATCGGGACGTCGGACAGCGAACCCGCAACTGCGCGGTCGCCGTCGCGCTCCACCCGCAGCCGAGACTGCGCGGTGCCCAGCCCGATCCGTAGTCGCAGCGCGTCGTCGGTCGCCCAGAGCCGGTCGGTCGGTGTGGCCGCGATCCGCAGAACCGTCGGTGGCCCAGGCCAGGCCGACCGCCGCTGCGTCGCCTCTAAGGCCAGTCCGGTCGCTATTTCGGCCTCGGTCGCCGCGATGGCTCTCTGGTGCGCCGCAGTCTGGTGCCGGAACCGGCGTCGTGTGCGGCGCTTCTCGCCGAGCCAGGTGCCGAGCGCCGTGACGGGAGCGAGCAGCGCGAACGCGAGAAACTCCCATGACCCGACCACGAGGGCGAGCCCGACACCGAGCAGGGCGGGCAACACGGCGGCGAGGACGGGCGAGCGCGTGGGCTCGGTGATGGTCGGCGCGGGCGGGAGCTGGATCGGTTTCGGTGCCGCCGGTGCGAGCGCGAGGGTGGCGCGCGCAGAGATCGTCAGGTGCCCTGAGTTGTCGGCTGTGACGACCAGCGGCGCACCGGGTGTGCTCGGCAGCGCGAGGTAGCTGTCGCCCACCCGCACCGCGCTGTCTACCGACAGGTTCGCGACCTCGACGCGGCCTCCGTCGACCCAGGTGCCGTGCGTCGAGCGCAGATCGCGCACGGTGATGCCGGCGCGGGTGGCGGTCACCACCGCGTGGCGGCGCGAGACGCGTGCATCGTCCAGAACGAGCTCACACGGCAGAGCACGGCCGATCGTGGCGGCAGGCGCGGTCAGTGCGAGGCTGGTGCCGGCTGCCGGTCCGCCGACGACCTCGAGCCGGGCTCGGGCAGGCGCCGGACGGGCGGACGGGACTTCGCCGAGCATCGCACCGTGGACGAGCGGGGGCCGGCCCAGCACCAGGTGCGGGTCGAGTGTGCGTCGCCCGCACCAGCGCGGACGTGCGCCGGGAACGGCGTCGGTGAACGCATCACTCACCTGCGCCCATGTCGTTCCCGCGGGTGCTTCGACGGCGACGTCGATCGTGTCGCCACGCGAGCAGTGCACCGTCAGATCGGTTCGCATGGCGGGCAAGTCTGCGAGCGGGCTCCGACAAGATTCGCGAACCGCTGCCGCCTGTGGAAGCTGCTACCGCGCTCGGCGACGTTGTCCACAGCGACCTCCTGCGCCGGTTCTCGGCGTCTGTCGCCGGGGTTAGCTTCGCCGCACCTGATGTCGATGCGAAGGGAAAGTCCATGTCTGCATTCCGTGTAACCCCCGACCAACTCGAGTCGATGGGCGCCACAGTCGGCCGTGTCTCGGGTGACGTGCGCGCCCAGCACCAGCACCTGCGCGCACAGCTCAGCCCACTGTTCGGCTCCGACTGGGCCGGCTCGGCGTCGGCCCAGTTCGCCGCGCTCTACGACCAGTTCGATGCGCATGCGCGCGGGATGTCCGAGGCGCTCGACGGGATCGGGCAGTTGCTCGCCCGCGCCGGGGTGGCGTACGCCGACGTCGAGGCGCAGGTCACCGCGTCGTTCCGCTGACGGACCAGCGGTTGACTAGCGTGATGCGCCATGGACCTGCCTGCGCCGCTCGACGCTGTGGGCGCCGCGCTCGAGGCGCACTTCGCGCAGCGTCCCCTCCGCGCGTCGGTTTCGTTCGTCGGGGTGGATCCGATCGAGGTGCAGCGGTTCGAGCCGATCCCGGGTGAGCGTGCGTATGTGTCTCTGGGCATGTCGCGACGTCCGATGTCGGGGGCCGACGCTCCCGTCGTGACGGCGGACGGCCCGTTCGCTGAGCTGATGCTGCACGTGCGCGACGAGCGGGACGAGTACTCGGACGTGTGGCGGCACCTTGCCGTGTTGGCGGCCGCGCCGGCGGTGGAGGGTGTGGTGTACCGGGTCGGGATGACCGTCGACCTGAGCCAACCGCTGGCTACCGGTTCGGCTTGTACGGGCGCGTTGGTGCGCGAATCGCCTGTCGCTGCGATCGATTCGTCGCCCGGACCGGTGTCGGTTCTCCAACTCGTCCCGGCGACGTCGACCGAGCTTGCTTGGTGCCGGGTGCATGGCAGCGAAGCGTTGCAGGCCCGTTGGCAGGAGCACGGTACTGATCTTCTTGATCTTGGGCGGCGTGCGGTCGATCTTGCGTGATCCGGCGATGGGTCCGCGGTTGAGATCGTTGCGCCGGTGGCGGGGCACATGACCGCGGAGGCGGCGGGTGTTCGCGAACGCGATCGTGTCAGTGCTGCGTGTTGTTCTGGCATCGCGCTTCGCGGCGAGCGGCGAGTGCGAGACCGTGTCGCCCGCGGTGCCCGGCAACCTCAGTGGTCGTGGAGTTTGTTGCGGCGTGGGACTTGGTTCGGGTCGATCCAATTTGGCGGCATCCAGTAGGGCTGCCCGTTGATCATGGTCGAGGTCCAGCCCATGGCTTCGACGGTTGCGTGGTTGCCGGTGCAGGCCAGTGCTCCGTCGTCGACGCGGGTGCGTTTGGTCTTGTGGTAGTCGGTGACGTGGTGTGCCTGGGCCCGGGTCGGCGGTGAATCACAGCCGCAGTAGGAGCAGCCGCGGTCGCGGGCTGCCATGGCCAGGCGTTGGTGTTCGGTGAACAGCCGTTGGGTGGAGGAGTAGGCCTCGATGCCCTTCGTTTTGGAGAGCAGGACGAGGATGGCGCGGGCTTCGGGGTCGAGCCACGTCTTGGCGATGTCGGCGGGGATGGGGTAGCCGTGCCCG
>DASXJR010000109.1:0-21184 GCA_036497285.1 Jatrophihabitans sp. | reverse complement strand
CCGGGCGCCGCCGGCAACGACGACGCGTAGGGCCAGCCCTCGTCGGAGAGGACGTCGGCCAGCCCTGCTACGTCGGTCACTCCTGGCCGGGGCTGGTCTTCGCGATCTGCATCAGGAACTCGATGTTCGTGCGGGTCTTCTTCAGCCTGTCGAGCAACAGATCGATCGCCTGCTGGGATTCGAGCGCGTGCAGCACCCGACGCAGCTTGATCGTGACCGCCAGCTCGTCCGGCGAGAGCAGGATCTCTTCCTTACGCGTCGACGACTGGTCGACGTCCACGGCCGGGAAGACGCGCTTGTCGGCAATCTTGCGGTCGAGCTTGAGCTCGGCGTTGCCGGTGCCCTTGAACTCCTCGAAGATCACCGTGTCCCCGGCCGACCCGGTCTCGACCAGGGCGGTCGCGAGGATCGTCAGCGAGCCGCCGTTCTCGATGTTGCGGGCTGCGCCGAGGAACCGCTTCGGTGGATACAGCGCGGTCGAGTCAACACCACCGGACAGGATGCGGCCGCTGGCCGGCGCACCGAGGTTGTAGGCGCGGCCGAGCCGGGTGATCGAGTCGAGCAGCACGACGACGTCGTGGCCCATCTCGACCAGGCGCTTGGCCCGCTCGATCGACAGTTCGGCGACGGTGATGTGGTCCTGCGGGCGTCGGTCGAAGGTGGAGGCGATGACCTCGCCCTTCACCGACCGCTGCATGTCGGTGACTTCTTCGGGACGCTCGTCGATGAGCACCACCATGAGGTGCACCTCGGGGTTGTTCGTCGCGATCGCATTGGCGATCGACTGCAGCACCATGGTCTTACCGGCCTTGGGCGGCGAGACGATGAGCGCGCGCTGGCCCTTGCCGATCGGCATCACGAGGTCGATCACGCGCGTGGTGAGAATGTGCGGCTCGGTCTCGAGGCGCAACCGCTCCTGCGGGTACAGCGGGGTCAGCCGGGTGAACTCGACCCGGTTCTTCAGCTCGTCCGGGTTGCGGCCGTTGACGGTGTCGAGCCGGACGAGCGGGTTGTACTTCTCGCGTCGGTCACCCTCACGCGGCTGCTTGATCGCGCCCGTCACTGCATCGCCACGACGCAGGTTGAACCTGCGGACGTAGGAGTTTGCGACGTAGACGTCCTCAGGGCTGGCGTAGTAGCCCCCGGTGCGCACGAACCAGGTGTTCTTGTCCGGGATCTCGTCGAGAATGCCCGCGATCGGGATCAGGACGTCGTCCTCGGAGACCGTGGGTTCGACGTCGGCGTTCCCGCCACCCTGTGTACTGCCGCTGCGCTCGCGGTTGCGGCCCCGGCGATCGCGGTAGCGCCGACCCCGGCGCCGGCCGCCCTCGTAGTCGTCGTCGCGGTCGTTGCTGTTCTGGTTGTTGCTCTGTTGATTGTTGCTGTTCTGTTGATTGTTGCTGTTCTGCTGGTTGTTGCCGCCGCCTTGGTTACGGTCTTGGCCGCCACCTTGGTTGCGGTCGCGGTTCTGGTCGTTCTGGCGGTCGTTCTGGCGGTCGTTCTGGCGGTCATTGCGACGCTCGGCGCGGTCGCGGGTCGCGGTGTCGTCCTGCTTCGAGGCGTCCTGCTTGGGCGCGTCCTGCTTGGGCGCGTCCTTCGCAGGGACGTCGGCCGTGAGCTGCTCCTGCCGCGCTTCCTGGGAGGCAGCCTTGGGCTCCTTGCGGGCCTGCTTGGGCGCCGTCGCGGGGGCCGAGTCGCCGGCCCGCGCGGCCTTGATCGCAGCGATCAGATCGCTCTTCTTGAGCTTGGCGGTCGAGATACCCATCCCGCCCGCGAGCTGCTGCAGTTCGGACAGCAGCATGGTGTTCAGGGACGCGCGCTTCGCGCGCGTCGGGGTGGCAGCTCCATTAGGCGTGCTTGCGGCGTCCTTGGCGGACTCTGCAGTGGCAGGAAGCTGCTCCGAGATGTCGGTCACGGTGGTGTCGGATCCTTCCGAAGTGGCTGCGTCTCGATCTTTCTCGACGACGGGCCGGGGGTGCTTCAGGTGGGCTCGTAATGGCGAACTCGCCTGGTCTGCCGGGGCTGCGCCGTCATGCGCAGAACCGGCGGGGTGGTAATCAGTCCAGCTCCCTCGGGCACTCGCGAAATTTCGCGTTGCGGTGATGGGAGTAGCGCGGGCCATTTTTCGGACGGCGCCCGGGCCGATCCTCAGAGCCTAGACGCTCTGTTCATGAGCGGCAACAGCACCCCGTCGCCGGTTATTCCGCAGTGGATCACAATCCGGTGACGGGAACCACGCAGGCCCCGCGCCCGTCGACTGCCAGCGCAAGACAGCGCCAGGCGTCCGGCACAGCGGCCGAGATTTGCTCGACCTCGACGTCACCTCGAGCCAGAACCAGCACGGTCGGACCGGCTCCGGACACCACCGCAGCGTGCCCGGCAGCCCGCAATTCGGCGACGAGCGCGGCGGTTTCCGGCGTGGCGGAGGCGCGATACGTCTGGTGCAGCCGATCCTCGGTCGCTGCGAGCAGGTGCTCGGCCGGCGCAGCGCCGGTGAGCACCGCGACGAGCAGCGCGCTACGACCGACGCCGAACACGGCGTCGGCGTGCGGCACCGTCGCCGGCAGCAGTCCGCGGGCGCCGGCGGTCGACGACTCGAACGGCGGCACCAACAGCACCGGGCGGATCGCGGGGTCCACGCCGGCACGCGTCGCACGAGCGTTCGCGCCGTCCGTCCATGCAATCGTCAGGCCTCCGTAGAAACACGCCGCGACATTGTCCGGGTGTCCTTCGAGATCGGCGGCGAGCGCGAATGCGGCGGGGTCGGGCAGCAGTTGCTCGCCACCCGCGACCAGCGCGCGCGCCAGGACCACGCCGGCGACGATGGCTGCCGCCGACGAGCCCAGCCCGCGCCCGTGCGGTATCCGGTTCGCACACGACAGTTGCACCCCGCGCGGCTGACCACCCATCGCGTCGAAGCCGGCGCGCATCGCGCGCAGTACTAGATGCTTCTCGTCGCGGTTGAGATGTGCCCCCTCCCCCGCGATGTCGATGCTGACGCCGTCGTCGACGACCCGGGCGACCAGGTCGTCGTGCAGGCTCAGGGCCACTCCGAGGCAGTCGTAACCGGGACCGAGGTTCGCGCTGGTCGCCGGCACCTGGACGTGCACCGAGCCGGCGCGAAAGGCCAGCTTCATCGAGTGTCCATCGGGTGATTCACGCCAGTCCGAGGCTGACCGCCGCGGCGTGGCCGTCGACCGGGACGGTGATCGGCTTCGGTGCGCCGGTGATCGCCCATTCCGGGTCCTTCAACCCGTTGCCGGTCACCGTGCAGACCACGGTCGAACCGGCGGGCAGCCGTCCGTCCGCAGCGGTCATCAACACCCCGGCGACGCTGGCGGCCGAAGCCGGCTCGACGAACACCGCCTCGGTACGGGCGACGATCCGGTAGGCCTCGAGGATCTGCTTGTCCGTCACGGCCTCGACGAGCCCGTGCGATTCGTCGCGGGCCCGCTCGGCGGACGTCCACGACGCCGGGTTGCCGATGCGGATAGCCGTAGCGATGGTGACCGGCGACAGCACCGGCGCGCCCTTGACGATCGGCGCGGCGCCGGCGGCCTGGAAGCCGAACATGCGCGGTGCGCTGTCGACGACACCGTCCGCGCAGTACTCGCGGTAGCCCTTCCAGTAGGCGGTGATGTTGCCCGCGTTGCCGACCGGGATGCAGTGCACGTCCGGAGCGCGGCCGAGTACGTCGCAGATCTCGAAAGCCGCGGTCTTCTGCCCCTCGATGCGGAACGGATTGACCGAGTTGACCAGCGCGACCGGGTAGTCGACGGCGAGTTTGCGCGCCAGTTCCAGGCAGTCGTCGAAGTTTCCGTCGACCTGCAGCAGCTTCGCGCCGTGCACCAGCGCCTGGGCCATCTTGCCGAGTGCGATCTTGCCCTGCGGGACGAGCACGGCACAGGTCATGCCCGCACGCACCGCGTACGCAGCTGCGCTGGCCGAGGTGTTGCCCGTCGACGCGCAGATGACCGCCTTCGCGCCCTCCTCGGCTGCCTTCGAGATGGCCATGGTCATGCCGCGGTCCTTGAACGAGCCGGTCGGGTTCGCCCCCTCGACCTTGAGGTAGACGTCGCAGCCGGTGCGCGCCGACAGCTCCCGGGCCGGGACCAGCGGCGTGCCGCCCTCGCACAGCGTGACGTTCGGTGTGTTGGCCGTGACGGGCAGCCGGTCGCGGTAGACATCGATGAGTCCGGGCCATGGCCGGTAACCGGCATGCGTCACTCCGCCGCCATCCCCTCGACGCGCAACACGCTTGCCGCCCGGCGCACGAACGGCATGTCGGCCAACTGCTGCACCGTCTCGGCCAACGCCGAATCGGCCGCGGTGTGGGTGACGATCACGAGCGTTGCCGCGTCGCCGCGGCCTTCCTGGCGCACGGTCTGGATGCTGACCCCACGCTCGGCGAACGCCCCGGCCACCGCGGCGAGAACGCCCGGCTGATCCTCGACGTCGAGCGCAACGTGATAACGGGTACGGGTCTGCCCCATCGGCAGCAGCGGCAGTTCGGCGTACGCGCTCTCCCCCGCGCCGCGACTACCGCTGACCCGGTTGCGCGCCACCGCGACGAGATCGCCCAACACAGCGCTGGCCGTGGGTGCGCCGCCGGCACCACGTCCGTAGAACATCAACGAGCCGGCGGCCTCCGCCTCGACGAAGACCGCGTTGAACGCATCACCCACGCCGGCAAGCGGATGTGCGCGCGGCAGCATCACCGGATGGACCCGCACCGACACACTCTCGACACCGTCGACGTCGGTGCGTTCGCAGATCGCGAGCAGCTTGATCGTGCAGTCCATCGCCTGCGCGCCCGCCATGTCCGCGGCGGTGACCTCACTGATGCCCTCGCGGTACACGTCCGAGAGCGTGACGCGGGTGTGGAAGGCGAGCCCGGCGAGGATCGCCGCCTTCGCGGCGGCGTCGTAGCCGTCGACGTCGGCGGTCGGGTCGGCTTCGGCGTAGCCGAGGGCGGTCGCTTCGGCCAGCGCTTCGTCGAACCCTGCGCCGGTGCTGTCCATCCGCGAAAGGATGAAGTTCGTCGTGCCGTTGACGATGCCCATCACCCGGGTGATCCGGTCGCCCGCGAGCGACTCGCGCAGCGGCCGCAACAGCGGGATCGCGCCGGCAACCGCAGCCTCGTAGTAGAGGTCGACGCCGGCCTTGGCCGCCGCGTCGTGCAGGGTCGCGCCGTCCTCGGCCAGCAAAGCCTTGTTCGCACTGACAACACTCTTGCCGCTCGACAGCGCGGACAACAGCAGTGAACGGACGGGCTCGATCCCGCCGACCACCTCGACGATGAGGTCGACGTCGTCGCGGGTCACGAGTTCGGCGGCGTCGGTGGTCACCAGCTCCGTCGGCAGGTCGGCGTGCCTGGCGGGACGGCGCACGGCGATGCCGGCCAGTTCGAGCGGCGCACCCACCCGGGCGGCGAGGTCGTCAGCCTGCTCGTCGAGCAGCCGCACCACCTGCGACCCCACGACCCCGCAGCCCAGCAGCGCAACCCTCAATGCATCGCTCATGCCGTCACCCCGTGGCCACTCACTGCGTTCGGGCCGGTCGGTGCCGCCAATCGCGCCTCGCGGCGCGATCGAAGCATCTGGTTCGCTCCGCAAGCGTCGCTCATCGAGCCACACCCGCGTCGAGCAGAAGCAGGTCGGCCTCGGTCTCGCGGCGCACCAGCACCTGCGCCTGGCCGTCGCGCACCGCCACCACCGGCGAACGTGGCACGTAGTTGTAGTTGCTGGCCATGCTGCGGCAGTACGCGCCGGTGGCTGCGACCGCGACGAGATCGCCCGCGCTGACATCGCCCGGCAGCCACGCGTCACGAACAACGATGTCGCCGCTCTCACAGTGCTTTCCGACCACACGCACCAACACCGGGGTCACCGTCGACGCGCGATTGGCCAGCGTGCAGGTGTAATCCGCGTCGTAGAGCGCAGTGCGGATGTTGTCGCTCATCCCGCCGTCGACAGACACGTAGGTACGCACCACCCCTCCGTCCAGAGTCACCTGCTTGACCGTGCCGACCTCGTACACCGTGATCGCGCTCGGCCCGACAATGGCGCGTCCGGGCTCGAGTGACAACCGCGGCCGACGCAGGCCGTATGCAGCACACTCACGTTCCACGATCGCGACGAGCCGGTCGACGGTCTGCTTCGGGGTCTCAGGGTCGTCGCCGGACACGTAGGCGATGCCGAGCCCACCGCCCAGGTTGATCTCATCGAGCTCGACGCCGTGCGTGTCGCGGATCTCGGCAGCGAGCGCCACTACGCGGTGCGCCGCCACCTCGAACCCGGCCGTCTCGAAGATCTGCGAGCCGATGTGCGAGTGCAGCCCGGCCAATCGCAGCGACGGCGCGGCGAGCACCGCAGCCACCGCCTCGGCCGCTGCGCCGTCGCGCAACGAGAAACCGAACTTCTGGTCCTCGTGGGCCGTGGCGATGAATTCGTGGGTGTGCGCCTCGACGCCGACGGTCACCCGGACCAAGACGGATTGCACCACGTCGAGCTCCGCCGCGATCGCGGCCAGCCGCTCGATCTCGGCGAAGGAGTCGACGATGACGTGCCCGACGCCGGCCCCGACACTGCGACGCAGTTCGGCCGGCGACTTGTTGTTGCCGTGCAACGCGATCCGGTCGGCCGGAAAGCGCGCGGCGAGCGCGACCGCGAGCTCGCCGCCGGAGCACACGTCGAGGCCGAGGCCTTCTTCGTCGATCCACCGTGCGACCGAGGTGCACAGGAATGCCTTGCCCGCGTAATACACATCCAGCTCGGCAAAAGAGCTGCGATACGCACGGGCGCGGCCGCGCAGGTCGTCCTCGTCGAGGAACAGCGCCGGCGTGCCGTACTCGCGAACGAGGTCGACGACCGAGCGGCTGCCCAGATGCACGACCCCGTCACGCCGTTCGGCACTGGCCGGCCAGATCGCCGGGTCGAGCGCGTTGACGTCGGACGGCGCCCTCGAAGGATGCGCTTCGGGCAGCACGTCCGCATGCCGCGGCCCGGCGGGGTGAGCCGATCGAGACATCGCGGCTACATCCGATCGGGGGCTGTGACGCCGAGCAGTTCGAGACCGTTGGCGAGCACGACCCGCGTCGCCTCGTTCACCCAGGCCCGGGTGCGGTTGACGGCAGTGATCTCGCCGTCACCCTGCGGGACGATCCGGCAGTGGTCGTACCAGCGGTGGTAGTCGGCAGCGAGATCCTCGAGGTAGCGGGCGACGCGGTGCGGCGCACGCAGTTCGGCTGCCGTCGAAACCACCCGCGGGAACTCGCCCAAGGCGGTCAGCAGCGCCGACTCGTAGGGACTGGTGAGCAGGTCGGGCTCGAACACGTCCAGCCCGATGCCGAACGACTCGGCGTTGCGTGCGGCATTGCTGGTACGGGCATGGGCGTACTGAACGTAGTAGACCGGGTTGTCGTTCGACTTGCGGGTGATCTCGGCGATGTCGAGCGTCAACGGCGTGTCGGCCGACCACCGCGCCAGCGAGTAGCGGCCTGCGTCCACGCCGACGAGATCGACGAAGTCGTCGAGCGTGACGATCGTGCCGGCGCGTTTGGACAGCCGCAGTTCCTCGCCGTTCTGGATGAGCTTGACGAGCTGCCCGATCAAGACCTCGAGAGTCTGGGTGGCGTCGTCACCGGCGCAGTAGGCGATGGTACGCAGTCGCCCCACGTAGCCGTGGTGGTCGGCTCCGAGCATGTACACGCACCGATCGAAGCCCCGGCTGCGCTTGTCGAGGTAGTACGCGGCGTCCGCGGCGAAGTACGTCTTGTCCCCGGTGCTGCGGACCAGGACGCGGTCTTTGTCGTCGCCGAAGTCGGTCGTGCGCAGCCAGACCGCGCCGTCCTTGTCGTAGACGTGGCCCTGTTCGCGCAACGTGGCCAGCGCCTGGTCGACCTCGCCGCTCTCGTGCATCTTGCGCTCGGAGAACCACACGTCGAAGTCGACGCGGAACCGCTCGAGGCTGGTGCGGATCAACTCGAGCATCTGCTCATAGCCGGCCTCGCTGAACGCGACGATCGCTTCGTCAGCGGTGAGATCGAGCAGTCCGGGGTCGGCCGCGACCAGTTGCTTGGCGACGTCGTCGACATAGCCGCCGTGGTACCCGTCCTCCGGGACGGACTGCCCGTGCGCACTCGCGTGCAGGGACGCGCCGAACTTGGTCAGCTGTGAGCCGAAGTCGTTGATGTAGTGCTCGGCCACCACGTCGGCACCGGCCGCCTCGAGCAACCTGTGCAGGCTGTCGCCGAGTGCGGCCCACCGGGTGTGTCCGAGATGCACCGGACCGGTCGGGTTGGCTGAGACGAACTCGAGGTTGATCCGCTGCCCGGCGAGGTCCTTGCTGCGCCCGTACGAGCCGCCGGCCGTCACGATCTCTTTGGCGACCGCGCCGAGCGAGCCGGCGCCCAACGTGATGTTGAGGAAGCCCGGGCCGGCAACCTCGACCGACGCGATGCCGTCAGCGGTGCGCAGCCTCGCCGCGATCGCTTCGGCCACCTCGCGGGCCGGCTTGCCGGCGGGCTTTGCCAGGCGCAGCGCCACGTTGGTCGCGTAGTCGCCGTGATCGGGATTCTTGGGTCGCTCGACGACCACGTTCTCCGGGGTCGTGCCGGTGAAATCGCCGGATTCGACGCAGGCGGACACCGCCCGGGTGATAGCAGCGGCGAGGTCCTCCGGAGTCACCGGTCAATCGTAGAGGTCCCGACGCCCCGGATTCCGGGGCCCGACCGGCGTCACAGAGGCACGTCACAGTTCCGCCACTTAGACTGACGTGGAGTCTGTCCGCGCCGCCCCCGTCCGGATCACCAACGTCAGCGAGATTGCACACCCTCATGGCCCAGCGAAAGCTCCCGAGCCCGCCCAGCAAGAAGGCCGCCGGCAAGCCCGGCGCGCGGTCGACCGCGCCGAGCGGGGCCAAGTCCGGCCCGAACCGGCCGGCGTCGGCGCGGGGGCCGGCCGGGCGTCCTCCGACCGGCAAGCCCGGAAAGTCGATCGTCAACCAGCGGCAGACGCCGTGGTCGCTGATCGCGACGGTCGCGGTTTTGGTGCTGTTCGCCGGCGCGATCGTGGCCTACGCAGTGACGCGGCACAAGGACAGTCCGCAGAACCCGTACAGGTACCCCGAGACGGCCGCCGCGGCGAAGATCCAGGGGATCATTCATCACGTCGAGCCGCAGCACACCCACGTGCTGGGGACGGTCAAGTACGACATGAACCCGCCGATCGGGGGCAATCACAGCCAGTTCTGGGCCTCGTGCAACGGCGTGACCTACACCCACCAGCTCGCCAACGAGAACGCCGTGCACATGCTCGAGCACGGCGCGGTGTGGATCGCCTACAACCCACAGACGCTCAACCCCAGCGACGTGCAGTACCTGAAGACGCATTTTGTCGACGGCATCGACCGGATGGCAATGACGCCGTACAAGGGACTGAAGACGCCGATCTCGCTGCAGGCGTGGGGCTACCAGTTGTTCGTGCAGTCGGCGAAGGACCCGCGGATCAGCCAGTTCATCGACGCGGTCCGGTTCAAGCCGAACACGGTGACGCCGGAGCCGTCAGCCAGCTGCTCCGACCCGGCGTTCAAGGCCGACCAAAGCTCCCCGGGCCACCCGTTCAACGGCTAGCGACTGCGCTAGGCTGATCGGGTTTGTCGCCCCCGTAGCTCAGGGGATAGAGCACCGCCCTCCGGAGGCGGGAGCGCAGGTTCGAATCCTGCCGGGGGCACACCATCGAAGGCCCGGATTTACTGGCCTGCAGCATCCTGCAGATCCACCACCACCGCATCGGACCGCGGCCTGGTCCGCATCTGGTCCGCAACTACCTCACGAGCCGTGGCCGCCGCGAGGTGCAAGCGGTTGGCTACCGCATCGAGATCGTCGTCGAACAGATCGGCGTACGTGTCGAGGGTCATGGCTGCAGATGCGTGGCCGAGCATCCGTTGCACCGCCTTCACATTCGCCCCAGCCGAGATGGCCAGGCTCGCGGCTGTGTGCCGGAGGTCTTTCGGTACCAGCCCAACCTGACCAACTTCCCGTGCCGCCCGGTCGAACGTGCTGCGCCGAAAGATCCTGTTCCGCAGGACTCCGCCGCTGCGGATTCCGGTGAACAGGATGTCGTTCGGTCCCATCCCGACGATGTGCTTGTCCAACATGTCGGCAACGAACTCGGGCAGCGGAACGGACCGGCGCTCGTGCGTCTTCGGGACCCCCCAGAGCAGCCGTCCGTCGTCCTCGACAACGGATTCAGCGATCTCGAGGCGGCCCCGAAGAAGGTCCACACTGGACACTCTGAGAGCTGCGAGTTCACCCCAGCGCAGCCCGCAGTAGGCCAGCACGTAGACGACGACCTCGTACTGGGCGAAGGCTGCACGTTCGCCGGCGGCGGCTCGACCGGCGTTCGGCGCCGCCTGAATAGGGCCATCTGGGCAGTCAAGCAACCTCAGAGCCTGTTTTCGATCAAGAGAGCCTGGCGAAATGCTGCGACAGTCCTCCACCCGGCAGATGCGAAAGGTGCCGCTGGGCGGCAGATCCGTGCGGCACGCACCGCGGCAGATGCGGTCGGTGCCGCTGCGCGGCCGGCGCGTGGTTTCCGTCAGTTGACGGCTTCGCCACTTGGTTGAGCAACTGGTGCGTACCCAGCTTTGGGATCGGGTCGCGGTCGTCGTGGTTCTCGCACCCCGGTGCCCCCACCGCGTCGTTCGATCAACAGCGTGACCGGGGACTCGGGTGGCACTTTCGTGCCTGGTCGAGGACTTTGCTCAATCACGACAGCACCTGACTTGGCCAGCGCAGTCAGCGGCGGCCCGTCCGGGTCGGGGCCGACTGCGACGAGGCCGAACTCGAACAGGCGATGGATTGCCTCGTCACAAGTCATCCCAACTACATCGGGGACCACGACCGTCGCACGAATTCCCGCTACTGGCTTGCCCCTTGCCGGGTCGTCGCCGACGGTCGTTGACTCAGCTGCCCCGGCGGTGTCGTCCAGGTCGCGCCAGCGTTCCCACGCTGATTGACGCGTGACCCCGAGTCGCGTCGCAACCTCAGTCCAGGATTTCCCGTGCGAGCGCGCGGTGCGAACCGCGACCATCTCGGCCTGATCGAGCAGCCGGCGCACCACACCAACATCAGCCAGCGCATCGAGTGCTAAATCGCCGTCATCCGGATGTCCGGGCACGGCTGTCGCCTTGTCCTGGTGCCAGCCGTTGAGGCGTTCCCAGGCGCGTCGACCGTCCTGCCACGGGCTTTTGCCCTTGCCCATACTGTCAGGATACCCTGACAGACGTCGTCTTCTTCCCTGGAGCTTCTGTGCGCGCACATCGGCCGATCCGGTCGGTTGATCAAGGTCGCGCGGGCTGCTGTTCTGCTTCTCGCCCCACTCGAGACGCATAAAGAGCCCCCGCCGGCCCGAAGGCCGGCAGAGGCTCGATTCGTCATGTTTGTCGAGTTCGGACGTGATCCACTTCGAGGTACCGGTAGACGGTCGAGCTGCTCGACCCGATCGCGCGGGCGATCTGATCGACGGTGAGCTGGCCGAGGTTGTACAGCCGCTGGGCCTCGCGGGCTTGGGTCTCGGTGAAGCTGCGGCGGCGCCCGCCGACCCGGCCGCGGGCGCGGGCCGCGGCCAGCCCGGATTGGGTGCGTTCGATCAGCAGTTCGCGTTCCATCGCGGCGACGGCGCCGACGATCGTGAAGATCAGGCGCCCAGCCGGGGTGCTGGTGTCGATCCCGAGGTTGAGAATGCGCAGCGCGACCTTGTGCTCGTCCAGGTGGTCGAGTAGCCGGCCCAGGTCGCCGACATTCCGGCCGAGCCGGGACAGCTCGACGACGACGAGGGTGTCGCCGGCACGGAGGTGGCCGAGGCAGGCGTCCCACTCGGGGCGGTAAGCGCCCCTCTTGCCGGAGGCGGCTTCGGCGAAGACGCGGTGGCAGCCGTGGGCACGTAGTTCGTCGAGCTGTCGGTCGAGCGTCTGGTCGGGCGTGGAGACCCTGGCGTAGCCGATGAGGTGCATGACGGTGTTCTCCTTCGTGGTGGTGCCCGTGGTGACGGGCATGACGAAGTCCCGCAACCGGAACCGATTGCGGGACGGTGATTGCGGAACTGATTCGGGAGGATCAGATCCCGTTGATCGGGCTGATCGGCGGGATCAAGCCGGTCGAGTGGTGGTCTCCCAGATACCGTTCGTTTGTGGGCTGGGCGGTGATCGGTCAAGATCCATTCCATGGCACGAACCAGTGGGCCTGAAGCTCAGCTGTATCCCGTCGTTGAGCGATGGGCGCGGGATGCGTTCGGCTGCTGGGAGACGGCCATCGACTCAGGTCCGAGGATCGGCCGTGTAGATGTTGCTGGGGTTCGTGATGTTGGCGGTGGCGACCTCGCGTCACGCTCGGAGGTCGTGGCCTTTGAGGTCAAGACAGGTACTGCCTCGTTCGCCAAGTCTGCGGGGCAGGCGCACGGATATTCAGTGATGGCCGACCGCTGCTACATCGCGGTCAAGGCGAATGAGATCACCAATGACCAGCTGGTGATCGCCACTCAGTTGCGAGTCGGGGTACTGAAGATCTCGGCTGCGAATCGGGTAAAGGAGGTCATGAGCGCGCCGCTGAATGATCCGATCATGCAGTTTCGATTGCAGCTCCTTGAGAAGCTCAACTGCGCGCCGTGCGCCCTCTGTTCGACAGTCTTCAGGATCGGAAATGCGCAAAACCACTTCGCCAACCTTGTTCGACGCGAGTCGAACGACGCCCGCGACTTGTCGGATGCCGCGGAACTCGAACGCGGTCTGGTGTGGTGGTTGTGGCGGCACTCGGCCGAGCGGGATTCGTCGGGCCGAGCGATGACGTACAGGCGACGTTACTTGTGCCCGGACTGTGTTTTTGCCTTGGCTCCAAGGGCTGCGCGTACCCAATCCGGGTAGGCATACGACGCCGTCGGGCTCACTGCGGCACTGTTCACATGTAACGATGCTGTGAACCTTGGCTTGACAACTTGCGATTTTCGCAACTCGACATCTACCCTCGCGCTATGGACGCACAAACAACGATCGCGCGCGTCCGCGAAGTAGTCGCCGCAACCGGCCTCACTCAAGGGGATTTTGCGGTGAAAGCGGGGCTCGACGCCGCGAAGATGTCAAAGTCGTTGGCTGGAACTCGAAGGTTCACCTCGTTAGATCTTGCAAACATCGCAGATGTCGGCGGAGTGTCTGTCGACTATCTCCTGGGAGTCGACAGCCCGACTCCTGCCATAGCGGCGCGTGCGACAGTCGCTGACGCCGACGCGATCCTCGTCGGCGCAGACCGCGCGCGCGACTTTGCAGAGATCAGAGCGAATCTTGCCAAACTCGGATTCAAGCCTCGCGCAGCGGCCGAGATTCGCCTGCCGCGGCACGGCACGTCCGTCGACCAAGGTGAATCCCTGGCAGACGAGGCGGTCAACGCGATGGATGCTCATGCGGCGGGCGCCTCTGGTGCCGGCGATCTCGCCGACATGGTCGAACGGGTGTTCGGCATAGACGTTGCGGTGTGCGATCTTCCTGTCGGATGTGACGGGCTCACGTGGCGTGATCCGCAAAGTGGATACCAGGTCATCGTTGTTGCCACCAGCAATACACCGACGCGGCAGCGGTTCACAATCGCCCACGAACTTGGTCACGCTCTTGCGCGGGACGGAGATCACGGACTCCAAGTCGATCAGAACGTCAGTGACCCTAGCCTCCGGCGCCTACCCGCGGAGCAGCGTGCGAATGCATTCGCAGCCGCCTTCCTCATGCCGGCAGACCGCGTCAAGCAAGCGATGAAGCAAGGTCACGACGCGTCAGAGCAGTTGTTCTGCGAGATGGTGATGCAGTTCGGGGTATCGCCGAGCGCTTTGGCGTACCGAATGACAAATCTCGGCCTGATCTCGAGAGACGATGCAGACACCCTCCACGCCTACACGGCAGCAGGGTGCGCTCGTCATGCGAAACAAACTGACGTGTTCGCCTCGTGGATTGCGGCCAGCCGTACGGAACGGGTGCCGCAGACCCTCGTTGCTGACTGCATGTCGGCGTACTTCGCGGGGCTGTCGACACTCCGCCCGCTCGCCAACTTGCTGAGAACCGACACGGCTACTCTCCGTGCATCGCTGCAAGAGCACGCGCCGTCCTCCGGCCACACGGAGGACCCGGGGGCGACCTTTGAGCCATGACCACCTGCTGGTTTCCTGACAACACGGTCTTGTGCAACTTTGCGGCTGTCGACCGACTTCCCCTTCTCAGTGCTGTACTCGATGGACGGGGCCGCTGGGTTGAGGCGGTAGCCGCCGAGGCTGAAGCGTCCGCGGCGTATTACCCGGAACTCCGCAAAGTTGCGGCCGACGGATGGATGGGCGAGCCAATCCAGATTGCCGAGCTCAGGGACATCGAGCTCGTTGAAAGCCAGCGCCGTGCGGCGCTCGGCGGGCGGAGCGACGAGCCGAAGAAGCACCTCGGCGAGGCGCAGACGTGCTTCGTGATCACCGAATGGGCGGAGTTCGCGGGCTCCTGGTGGATCACAGATGATCAGGACGCACTCGACTACGCGCATTTCAAGGGGATCACCTCGCGGGAGACCGCTGATCTAATCGGTGAAGCGATCGCCTGTGCGTTTGTCACGCGCGCCGACGGTTACGCGATCCTGCAGCGGATGGTTGCGGCAGGGAGACACTTGCGAGTGCCAGCGCACGCGTCGCACCTCTAGCGTGACCGCCGATCTTGGCCTCGACGGCGGCCTCCGTCGTGACCAGCGCGGACAGTGACAGCTCTTATTCGGTGACGATCTGACCCTGGGCCGACATGATCGGCCCGGTCCTTTTGTGCTGGTGGGGGTATGGAGGACCCAGACCCCCGCCAGCATTCAGTCAGTCGCCCGGATCGGCATCGTGCGCTGCGGGCCGGTCGGTAATCACCGCCATGTTGAACAGGTGCTCCCACCGGCCGTCGACCAGCGTTATCGGGTAGCCGCAGCTACATGTCTGTAGCGGGCCGCCTTGGATGTTGCTGCGGTACCGCCACAGGTCGGCGATGTCGACGACGCCGGCGACCCACTCGATCGGCTCCTCGCCGCTGAGGCCGTACGGGACGCCGTCGCGGTAGCCGTAGCCCATTTCGACGACGTTCGCCTGCTCGCGGGTCATCTCTGCCCATTCGCCGATGCTGTCCGGGACCGGATGCGCGGCGATCTGGTAGTAGCGGGTGGGGATGCCGTGCTCGTAGGTGTCGGAGAGGATCTCGCTCAGGTCCCTGCCCTCGGCGGTGTGTGCCTCCTCGCCGTCGTAGTGATCCATCTCGGCGTACGGCTCGAACGGGCCGACGGTGAAGACCTCGACGATGAACAGGCTGCGGTACACCGGCTCGTTGGTGTCCGGCTGCGTGGTGTCAGGCATTGGTGGTCACCGCCAGCACGTCGTTGAGCTGGGTCCAGGTGCCGCGGTCGAGGTTGCCGAACTCGCCGGTGACCGCCCGCAGCATGTTCCGGTCAGCCCTGGTCGCCCCGCGGACGGTGCTCTCGTGGTGCTCGTAGGTGTTGATCGCCTGGATGACGCCGTGCGCGGTGCCGACCCACGGGGCGCACCGAATGTCGTAGCGGTACAGCTTGTTGATCGCGGCACGTTTGTTCTGCGCCGTGGTCAACGACCGGCCGGTCAATGCCGCACCCTTCTCGTCCGTCATGGGGACGGCGAAGTTCAGGAACTGCCGGAACTGCAGATCCGTGACCGGCGTGGCGCAGAGTTGGGCGATCTCGGCGGCGAACTCGTTGGCGAGGGTGTGGATCATCTGCAAGGCGGCGCGGGCGTCGGCCAGCCGTAGCCGGCTGTGCCGGGAGTGCTTGACCTTGTATGCCTGCCCCTTCTCTGCGAGCGCGCACTCGCGGGTGTTGTCGCAGACCGTGTCGGTGATCGTGCGCTTGAACGTGGTGGCGATCGACCCGTCGAAGCTGGTGGTGGCCAGCAGGTTCGGCCGGAACGTCACCCCCTCCGGGGTGGTGATCGACTCCGGCACGGACACCTCGACCCAGGCGATCGCGCCCTCCCGCAGTAGGCCGGCGGACGAGATGCACAGGTCGTCGTCGAGGATGTTGGCCACCGTGGTGAGCAGCCACTCGTCGTACTGGTGGCGTTCGTAGCCGTCGGCGAAGATGCCCATCGCGTGGTTGTTGTCCGAGCGACTGATGGCCTGCCTGTCGGGGATCACCAGCCAGCGCATCGGCAGCCCGTCCTCGGACAGGTGGGTCATCGAGTCCACGTCGGCGGGGACCTCTTGGGCGATGCGGCGCGATTCGGCGTGCCAGCCGAACAGTCGCCGGCGCGCGTCCTCGATGGGGATCGGGCCGGGGTAGTGGTTCGGCTGGTCGGCCTGCAGGTCGGCGCGGTAGTGCCAGGCGGTGCCGCGCTGGTCGGTGTTGCCGATGAGCGTGTTGGTGTTGAGGTGTTGCAGGGTTTCTCTGGACATTGCCGTGGTTCTCCTTCCGGAAACAAAGAAAGCCCCTGGCCGGATGGCCAGGGGCTGGTGTTGCGGGTGGCTGACATCGAGTCGGCCGAGCGGGATCTCGGTCAGTCGAGGTCCCACGGATCGACGGCGCGGGCAAGCCCGCCGGCGGGTCGGGCGCCGTTGATGTAGATCCCGAATACGGCGGTGAGGATCGCGGCGATCACGTCGCGGGCCGGGACGAACCCGAGCAGACCACCGATCACTGCCGCGGCTGCGGCGGCATAGGCGGCGTTGGTCGCGGCCCGATCGACATGGCCGCGCCACAGCCGCCGGGCCGCACAGGCGACCCGGCGAACAGTCCGGGTGATGACCTCATCCACCTTGCGGGCGAGGCCGGCGAGACAGCAGAGCATCAATGCTCCTTCCGGTTGGGGAAACAGAAAAGCCCGGCACCGCGGGATGCGGGCCGGGCTAGGTGATGTACCGCCACCTCGGTGGCGTCTGACAGGCCGACATCGGGCCGGCCTGATCAGTTTTGGGGTGCTCGGGCAGGGCCATCGTCGGGCACACGTCTTCCGAGCAACCTCATGGTACCTGTTTATTGACTCAAGTTCAATAACAATGAGGATTCTGGTCGCTTGCAGATGCTGACCATGATCGGTCCCGACGTCTACGCTGCGCGGTGTGCACGGCGATGCCCCAGAGCGAGAGGCGGTCGACCACCTCACGACGGTTGACCGACGCCTGGTGCTCGCGGCACTCGCCACCGCACGCGGAAACTACAGCGCAACCAGGGCCTCTCAGCTCAGCGGCGTACCCGAGCGAACGATCTACTACTGGGCGACGCATGATGTGCTCGTGCCGGACCACATGGACGGCCGCCCGCGGTCCTGGTCCTACCGCGATCTTGTACTCCTCCGTCTCGTTGCATTCCTCCGCCAGCACCGCGTTGACCTCGGCGATGCCGCCGCCCTCGCTCGTCGCTTCCGACGCGACTTCGCAGGGCCGGATGCGGATCAGATCGAAACCAACATCTCCGCGGCCGAAGGTGGGTATGCGATCGGGCCGACGATGGACTTCGACGAGCTGTCGGGACAAGGGGCATTCGAGGTCATGGCCGAGATCGCAGGGCACTTCGACCTGATGGCGCCGATCGACATACGGCCCGGCCGCAAGCTGCATGAAACGCATCTTCGGGGCGTCAATCTCGTACGGCCCTCACGTCGAACCACAATGTCGCCCTGGGTCATGTCGGGCGAACCGGTCGTATCGAACTCTCGGATCTCGACGGCCACCCTTCATGCGCTTCACATGAACCGTGGCTTGGGCTCGCGCGACCTCGTCGAGCTTTATCCCTCGCTCGCGGTCTCGGATGTCGACGACGCGATCGAGATGGAGAGGAACCTGCGGGTTGCCGCATGAGCGCGGCCTCTCAGAACACAGAGCCGCTCCGCCTCATGCTCGACCAGAACTTCCCCCTTCAACCAAGCGGCATGAGGTTCGATCGCCTCGACAAGAGCGTCCGGCTCGAGCATTTCAACACCGCGTTTCCGGCCTACGCTCGCGTGTCGACACCGGACTGGAAGATGTACCTCCTCGCCAAATCGGGTGGGTTCGACGCCGTAATAACGAGTGACGTGAACCAGCTCGATGAGGACGTCGAGATGATCGTGCTGCAGCTAACCAAACTCGGCTTGATCACATGGAAGCGCGGCGAGCCAGACACGGTGATCCTTTACGGTCAGCTGCTTGCCTACATGCCACAGGTTGGGCGTGAGCTTCGGCAGATGCCGGCATCGGTCGTCACACTGCCGACTGCCTCCATTCGGCGGCCCGATCACGTCAACCGGCCTGGTGACCTCGCGCGCAAACGGCATCGTCACGACGGCAAGAGCTACGCCGAGCGCAAGAGCCAGACCATCAGCGTCGTTCGTGCCGATCTCGCCGGCACGGCCGATGAACATCTCCTCGACCTCCTGGGGTAGGCCGCTGGTGCATTCGCAAGCACGGAGCAGGAAGCATCTCGCGGTCGCCGCCCCGACCGCGGCAGCGACAGCGAGATGACCCACTGCGGTCCGCACTTGGTCCGCAACATGTTCAGCCGCGCCCACATCGGGCCAGCGCAAACTAACGGCGTGGCCCAGGAAACTCGGCTTAGTCCGATGCAGCCAGCCTCAGCAAACGGGCACGGGCCGCCCTCCGGAGGCGGGAGCGCAGGTTCGAATCCTGCCGGGGGCACCAGCCGCAGGTTCCGCATTTCGGGGCCCGCAGCAATTCTCGATCAACCCGCCCCGCTGCCAAGTGCGCCGCGGGAAACAAATGGACAACGACAGCGCCTATCGAGGCGTGCTCACGACGTGCCGCGAGCACGCACTCGCAACCCCAACGCTTGTGGACCTCATCGGTCAGATCCTGGCATTGGATCGGTGGGCGGCGCCTGGAACGCTGGAGCCGACTCCAGGTTTAGGGGCGTCTCTGGCTCACTCGATACAGAGAAACAACGACTTTTCGATCAACGCCGAAGATCGGACGGCGCCAATCGCCACGACCGTGCGGTCGTCGTATCAGTCCTGGGCAGGGACGACCGGGTGCCCTCCCGATGATCGGCGATCTGGCGCGCCGCGCGCGCAGCTCGAGCCGAAAGCGATCATCACGGTGTCACCAGCCCAGGGTGGCGCTGCTCGCGGTCGGTTCGCCGGCCGCGTCGCCGAACGCGGTCAGTGCCTGGATGAGCCCGGTGCGGTCGGCGTCGGGCATGGCGGTGACGATGCGGGCGATCCGTGCGCGGCGGCGGGTGGTGACCGTGCGGACCAGATGTGCGCCTTCGTCGGTGAGGCGGAGTTGGACTTCGCGGCGGTTGGCGGGGTTGTCCTGGCGGGTGACCAGCCCGGCTGCCAGCAGTTTGTCGATCATCCGCATCGCGGTCGACGCGTTGACGGCGAGTTCGTCGGCCAGGCCGTTGAGGTTCACCTCGCCGCGGGTGTGCAGCACGACCAGGGTGCGGAACTGGGTGAGGGTGACGGTGTCCTCGACCTCGGCCAGCGACGCCGCCGACACCCCGACGAGCACCCGGGAAGCGGTCAGCACGGCGGTGACTAACTCATCGACGCCGTCGTCGCGCGCCCGGCGGGCCTTGCTCTTCTCGCGGGCGGTGGCCACGATCGAACCTCCTGTCCTGCCGTCGTGTTGTCCTGCTGTGCGGCGTAGGTGGGTGGGCCGGTCACGATAGCGCTGCGCCAACCTACCGACGTGGCGTCCCGTCGTCGGGGCGCTCGACACTGCGCCCGTCACATCACGCACGGCGCTCGCCCTCCTGTGCGGGTAGGACGCGGTGCAGCGCGCCGAGCACCTGACGGTGCGTCAGCCAGCCGACGACCATGCCGGCATGCGGATCGAGCACCGGCAGCGCGGGGATGGCTTCGGACTCGAGCGGGTCGAGGGTGTCCTCCAGCGGCTGGTCGGCGCGGACCGCAGCCGGTCTGCGTATCAGCGACGCGACCTCGGCGCGGTCGTGCTCGCCGTCGGCCAGCGTGTCGGTCACGTCGCGGGCGGTGACCACGCCGAGGTATGCGCCGCCGGTGTCGACGACTGCAACCTGCCCGTAGCGCTGGCGGGAAAGCACGTCGGCGGCGTCGAGCAGGCTCGCGTGCACCGGCACCGTGCACTCGGTGCCGGTCGTGTCGCCGCCGGTGTCGGCCGTGTTGCCGAGGGTGTCCATCACGTCGCCGACGCGCACCGCGGCCAGCAGCGTCGAGCTGGGGTGCTCGTCCAGGTCGATGCCGCGCCGGCGCAGTTTCAGCGTGTAGATCGTGTCGTGCGAGAGCAGGTGGCTCACGCCGGTGGCGAGCACGATGGCTGCCATCAGCGGCAGGATGATCGAGTACTCGCCGGTCAGCTCGAACAAGATGATCACTGCCGTGATCGGGGCCCGGGCCGCGCCGGCGAAGACCGCCCCCATGCCGATCAACGCATAGGCGCCGACCGGGCCGGCCAGCCCCGGCATGACGTGGTCGGCCAGCCCGCCGTAGATGGCACCGAACATGGCGCCGATGAACAGGCTCGGCGCGAATACCCCGCCGGAGCCGCCGATCCCGATGGTGAGGCTGGTCGCGACCATCTTCCCGACCAGCAGCGCGAGCAGGAACACCAGCGTGTACCGGCCGGCCGCGCCCGCACCGAGCACCGGGTAACCGACCCCGTACATCTGCGGCAGCACGAACAGCAGCAGCCCGAGCACGACGCCGCCGGCTGCCGGGCGGGCCCATTCCGGCCAGCGCCACACCCGGTCACAGAGGTCCTCGATGAAATAGAGCGCCCGGGTGAACGCGACACCGATACCGCCGGCGAGCAGGCCCAGGCCCGCGAACAACGCGTACTCGATCGGGTGGGTGACGGTGAACGACGGGAGCTTCAAGAAGGCCGTGTTGCCGAACGCGGCGCGGCCGATCACGCTCGCGGTCACCGACGACAGCACGACCATGCCGAAGGACTGCGCGGCGAAGTCGCGCAGGATCAGCTCCATCGCGAAGAACACTCCGGCCAGCGGCGCATTGAAGGTTGCGGCGATGCCGCCGGCCGCGCCGCAGGCAACCAGCACCCGCATCCGTCCCTCAGGGACCTTGGTCACGGAACCGATGGTGGAGCCGAGCGCAGAGCCGATCTGAACGATCGGGCCTTCGCGGCCCACCGAGCCGCCGCCCCCGATGCACAGCGCCGAGGCCAGCGCCTTGATCGC
>DASXJR010000108.1:0-50100 GCA_036497285.1 Jatrophihabitans sp. | reverse complement strand
AAGGCCTACCGCGTAAGCCATCCGAACTCGGCAACAACGGCTCGACCCGCGACCAAACAGCATCACTGAGTTCAGCGGAACGCGTCACCCGCCCAGCCTCGCGTCAACCACCCCGAACAATAGGGAGACACGCCCTAGCCGTCCCAAGCTCGGCTGCGCCCTCATCTTGGTTGGCCACTGGACATAGCCCTGGCCGACTCGAAACGCAGCCGGATCTACCGCTGTCACGCCGTGGCCGTCTCACATCACGACGCCACGCTCAGCGGCGAAGATCAAACACCACGTCCAGGGACGCAACTCTCGTGCCAGCAGGCAAGGGCGTGTAAACGCTCTAGATCAAACGACCGGATAGGCAGAATTTGAGCACGCTCGTCATTGCTCGGTTGGCGCGGGCTCGACCACGGGATCGCGGTGTCCAGACCCCTTGACTGGCTTGTGGCCCGGCCTGATAACACCGGTGCCTGTAACACCGGTGCCTGCGGACGCTCGATTAGGAAATGACGAGCGCACCTCGGTACGCCGAGGTCACATGCAGTGTGCAAGCTTTCGCGATGAGCCAGCCACCGGTTGCGCCGCCGATGTGGCTACCAATCGGGAATGGAGGGTTCTTGCCGCGGTTGTTCTGCTTGGCCGAGCAGGAGCAGCCATCCTCGATCGCCTCAGGGCTGCCTGGGGTCGGGCCTTCTGGGGGACTTTGTTCGAGGGTTCGGTCGGTGCTCGCCATGGTGATCCATCCGGCGCAGAGCCTCGGTGTTGGTTGCACCGAGGGGGGCCTGGCGGATCGCCGTTAGGCGGTGACTGGAGCAGGGTCTGCGCTAGACAGCCTGGCCTCCAGGACCTCTGACCCGATCCTTCACCTGATCGCCTGACCACACAACCGCTTCCTCAGCGTGTAAACGCTCCGGGGAACAACCGGACCTTGGCGATGAGCGCGTGGCCGTCTTGTAACCGCGAGCAGCTCGCATGGGCACTCGCCGGGGGTACCGTGCGCTACGTGGACAGCCTCGCTGACCTTCGCGCGAAGTTGATTCAGAGTGCGGAGTCGGTCAGGAAGATCCAGGAGAAGATCGCTGCGACGCTGGACGCACTCGCGCTGAACGGCGACTCCAAGCACACCAAACGCCGACAAGCACTCGCGGACCAGGCCCGCATCAACGCGGAAGTGGAGACCACCGACATCGACGCCATTTTGCGCGGGCTCGACCAAGAGATCGCGTTCCTCACTCTCTCGACTGACACCACTGGCCGGGGTCGACCAGCGCTGCCGAGGTCGCGGCACACTGTCGCGCCTGCCTTGGCTGTCGACGGCACTTCTTAGTACGTACTGCCTCCGGGCGGCGCTGACCGAATAAGCGCATACTGGCGTCCATCTGGGCTTGGAGAAAACGGCCCGGTCCTGTTCATTGGCCGATGGCCGGGACACCCCTATCAGGGTAGGTGGCCGGATGAGGACGGTCAGTGTTGCGGAACTAGCCGAGCGGTTGATCCGCGAGGGCTATCTGGACAACGAGGCGGATACTCGGCGTGACTGGCTCGTCATCGTCACCTGACGTGCGGATACCGGGATACGGCATCGAGGTCGACCCAAACACCCGCACCGTCTGGCTGCACGGCGAGGTGGACATGGCAAGCGCCCCTGTGCTCTACGCCGCCGCAATAACGCTGCTCACCAATCCGTCCGCGGACGCTGTGACGATCGACCTCGCCGATGTCACATGGGCGGACTCTGCCCTGCCCAACACCATCACGGCCATCTGCGACGACATCAATCCAACGCCGACAGTCCGCGTGATCAACTACGACAACCGGATCAAGAAACTCTTTTTGATCTGTGACCTAGGGTCCTACCTCGACCAGATCTCGTGAGACCCGAGCGGTTGTTGACGGCGTGGCTGCTCGAACGTGCGGCGCACGCGCATGCCGCAGACGGTGCGTGTTACCAGGTGCTAGGGAATAGCTCGCGGGCTCTTGCCTCGCTGATAGGTTCGGCAAGTTCTGGTCGTGCGGCGGTTGCCGCATACAGCCAGCCGCAACGCGGACACTGCAGGAGCAGAGTGTGCCGTGCTTCGTTGGACGACACCATGTGGACATCGCCGTGGCGCAGGTTGTCTTCCTGCGCGCAGTAGCCGCATCCGCGGCACCGGTCGGGAGCGCTGCGGAAGGATCGCACGTAGGAGGCACCCCCGATCAGGACGACGGGATCATGCGCGCGGTCAATCCGGGGCACCTACAACTGTGACTCGCTCGCACAATCCGATCGACCGACCGCGCGATGATCACGATTTTGGCTTCGGTTGAACGCTTGACGGTTGTTTAGACCTTGCCGATCGCATGCCCGCTCGACGGCGGACCCTGACCCGACGTTTCCTTCCCGCACCGACGGCACCGGAGATACACCACGTCTCGACCGTCGAGCGGATGGTGCTGCGGCTCCCAGGAGTGTCGCCCCACGTGACACAGCAGCCGTCTGATCCTGGCGGGCGTCAACGCTCCTCGTGGCCGTCGCCTCGATTGCTTACCGGCACCAACCCATCATGTTGCTCGGCGGCCAGAATGATCTTGATGGCCGCGAGGCGGGCGTCCGCCTCGTTGTCGATGTAACCCTCTCGCACGAGTTGCTCGGCGAGATCGTCAATGCGCGTCATGGTGCACCTGGCCGTCGTGGCTACGGGGGGTCGGGTGTGGCCTGGTGAATCAGCTGTTTCGATTCACGCGGAAGTTTCGTCTTGAGCAGCGATCCGACCCCAGGGGCTTACGTCCCTAGCTGTGCCGAGATGCGCTGATGCACAGCCGAATCCGCAGGTGACGAAGTCGCGAGCCCCGCGACCCGCATTTGCGGTACTGGATGGGGAGATCACCAAGGAAGGGTGCGGTGATCATCTCGCGGCATCGGCACGGTTCGGCATTTCAGGCCGGTCGCCGTCCAACCACGTCCTTCACCACGCCGAGCGCCGGGGCCGACGTTGCTCCCGCTACCCGTCGACCCCGACTCCCTCCAAGTCCGCGCCAAGAAAGGTTGGCACGGACCGAGGGCGGGAACACCGACGGACTCCACACCCGATGGATGGTTGGACGGCGTGAGCGCCGATGACCCCTCACTGAAAACTGTGCGCCGTTGGTTCAGATCAAATCAAGCGACACCTTCGGCGCGGCGAGAAGCGACCAGATCTGCCGGACCGTCACATGATCAATCGAACGGATCGGCCACCGATGAACGTTCGTTCTTGCGCGGCAGGCTCACGCGAGAAAGAAGTGAGTGACGAGCTGCGGGGGTGCCACAGTGCAGCAGCAACCGGCCCGGCGGTGCGGACAGGTCGCTGGGCGGTGGCGGACCGGGTCTCGGCGCGGTGCTGGGTCGCCGTCGCCGGGCTTGGTGATCACGCAGCCGGTAGGCCGGGGCGGCTCGACTCGAACGCTGCCGTGTTGGTGCCGACGAGGTCAGCGAAGCTGGGTGCCTCATCCGGTGGGCTCACCCAGGGGCGGATGCCGAGCACGTCGAGCCCGAACTTTGCGATCCACGTATGCAAGCTCGGGCGGGAATCGACCGTGTGCTGGACAGGCCGCCCGAACATCCGCCCGAACATCCGCAGCAGCAGTCGAAACCTGTAATCGTCCCTGGAGGGGTTTGCCGGACCCGCCGGACGGGTACAAGCGCGGGATCGGTCCGGTTTGCCAGATGTGGAGAGCCACCATGTCGCACCGCCGCTCGCTGCTGCTGCTCGCCACCACCTGCGCCGTCCTTGCCAGCACCGGCCCCGCATACGGGTCGCCGGCCGGCAGCGGCGCGCCGCGGTTTCATGCGCCCAGCCGTGCCGACGACCCGTCGATCTCGGGCACCGGCACCTACGCCAGCGAGCCCGCGACGGTGGTCGCCGCCGATGGCAGCAGGTACGTGGCCAACCAACTGGGCAGCCAACTGTCCTACACCCGCGACGGCGGCCGGAGCTGGACGCACGTCGGCGGGCAGGACCTGCTCAGCCGCAACATCGACCCGACCTCGTGCCAGTCGCACAGCGACATCGGCGACGTGGACCTGACCGCCGATCCGACCGGCCGGGTATATCTTGCCGACCTGCAGGTGACCACCAACAGCGGCGGCAACGGCGCCGACACAGGCATCGAACCGATCGTGGGACGCAGCGACGACCGGTTCGCGCACTACACCGGCGAATGCGCCGCACATCAGCCGGCCAGCGTGGACCGGGAATGGCTGGCGGCCTACGCACCGCCGGGCGCCGGCGCGAGCTCGTCCGATGTATACCTCAGCTACCACGACTTCTCGATCAACACGATCTGGGTCAACGCCTCTCACGACGGCGGCCAGACGTGGAGCCAGCCGGTCAACGTGATCAACGACCCGGCGGCGCAGAACGCCAGCGCGTGCGACACGGTCCCGGCCGGAACGGCGGTCGACCCGCGCAACGGCTGGATCTATGTGGGCTGGACCGCCGGCTCCAACGCGCTGTCGAACGCCGCCACCGGCTGCAACTACACCCAGGGCGCAGTGTTCAACCAGTTCTGGGTAGCGGTGAGCAAGGACGGCGGCCGCACCTGGACCGACAGCCTGGCCCTCGCCGGGCCGGACGTCACGGCGGCCACCCCCTCGGACATGAGCGAGATCTTCGGGTCGATCTCGGTGGCCCGCAGCGGCGACGTCTACATCGCCTTCCCGGCCTACCTGAACGGTGAGTACGACGTGTACGCCGCATACTCCTCGCCCGCCGGTGCCGCGGACCGTCTCAACTTCGCGAACCCAGTCAAGGTCAACGGGCCGAGCACGCACACGAACTACTTCGCGCGCATCGTCGCCGGCGACCGCGGGCGGGTCGACGTGATCTACCTGGCCAGCCCGGTCCGCAACGTCGTCTCCACGCCACAGAACAAGCTCACCTACGACGGCTCGGACCCGAGCAAGCCGAACTGCCGGCCGGAGACCAGCGATCCAGGCGGCAAGGGTGTCCGCTTCATCGGCAAGCCGTGCGAAATGCCGGCATCTGCGCCGTGGTACCTCTACCTCGCACAATCGCTGGACCTCACCTCGGCGACCGCCACATTCACCCCCGTCCAGCTGCGCTCCGACCCGGTGCACGTCGGCGACATCTGCACGCTGGGGATCTTCTGCCTCAGCGACGACAACCGCGACCTCGCCGACACCAATGACGTGAAAATCGACGCAACCGGAGGGGCCCAGGTCGCCTACACCGCCGAGACACCAAACGGCGCCCGCACCGAAATCGACTTCCAATGCCAGTCCGGCGGCCCCGGCCTCTATGCCGGCGTGAAGATGGCCGACTGCCAGCGACACTGACACCGGTCAACAACCGACGACTCCAGCGATCGACGACCCAGGGCGCCGACCCACCCACCGAGGCCGACGCTGAATGCACGCTCTTGCCGCCGACGATGCGCGAATCGGGCCATCACCGCGCGCTTCTACCGAGGGGCCTGCTCGAACTGCGGGACGACCGCGAAAACGTCGAGCCGCTAGACCCACCAACATGGCGCGCAGCGGCGCTATCCGACATCGGAGTGCCGCTCGGGCGGGGTCGTCGAGATGTTGCGGGAAGACACTGACGGCGTCGGCTGGTGCGCACGCTCCGGCCATGAGCTTGCCCGCTAGTCGGCCTTACCGCCGACGATTCTCAGACTCTGTCGCCGCTGCTTTTCGAGCGCCTGGTCGTAGTCGATCTGCTCGGCGGGGTCGTCGATCAGCGCCGATGCGATCGCTTCCACGACTGCCCGCAGCTGTGCCGGTATCGGTGCGTGGACCGGGCGAGGACAAACACCTGATCGGAACCCCGCGTGACCCTGATCGGCACTCCCCTCGCCCGTGCGTGCCGGCGAAGCTGCAGCCGCCAGTTCGCGAAATCGTGCGGCAACGCATCGAGCGGATAGGCGAGGCTGCCGTGTTTGCGGACATGTTCGACGATGCCTGCCGGGTTGATCACCGGCGGGAGCAAGGGTCGGCATGGATTCATCGTCGTGCGCGCCCCGTCGACAGCAAATCGAGAACGCCGAGCTCAGGGGGCACCCAGAACTTCGCTCAGTGAGCAGGCCGGTTGTCCGGGTCGTAAAGGCTGCCGATTCCGCCCTGCTCAGCGTCGCGGCGCGGTTCGAGCATGACGTGGCCGCAGTCGAGGCAGCGGATGGTGCGGTGGTGCCCGTGCTCCGGGCAGCCGACCGAGGAGAGCTGGACGTGCGGGGAGACTAGGAGCGCGCTGCAGTCGGGGCACTTCTTCTTGTCGTACACCTCAACGGTCTCGGAGAGTCGCCGGTCCGGACGGTTCGCATGTTGGCTAGCGTAGGCGGTTCCGGTGACGACTCGGCGGCTGCCACAACGGGACTACCGGGCACGATCGCACAAGGAGAGGGTATGCGCGTCGGCCCGGCAGCCACCCGAAATGTTCTGGCCGTGGCTGGTGACCAGCAACCTCCGTTTGGACGATTTGGGAGGAAGGGCCGCATGTCAGCTCTGCGGCGGCACGCCGGACGGGCCCATCCCGTAGCGGAGATTCGGCACGACCGCCGCCGGGAGGTGCGGTTTGCCGCTCGGTATCGGGACCAAAGTCCCCTGCGATGAAAAACGCTGGGGACGATCCTTTGCGGTAGACGTCGACCGCCGGACAGACGCGCACACGGGAGGGTTGCAGCGACGCCCGGGCGGTCGACGTTGTACGTCCGAGCGGGGGCGGAGGCGCGGCGCGTAGGTCATGACTGCTCTTCGTCGTCGCCTTCGGTGGACGGGTGGGCGTCGATCCACGTCCTCGGTCTCCCGGCACATCTCCGCGATGAGCTACATCGAGCACTGTGCGTTCGACTCGCCACTGGCCGCTTCCGAACGAGCCGCCTAGATCTGCGACTCCGAGGTCGCGAGGATCTCGGCGACGCGTCATGCGAAGTGGCTGACGCCCCGCTGAGCGCCTTCGAGAGGATTTTCACGCTCGGTTCAGGCAGCAAGCGCTAAGTTTGGCAGTTGATCCCCGGCGCTGCTCACCTCCCTCCCGAGCAGCACCGGGGATCGACCATTGTCAGGCCCGCGAACAGTTCAAGTTGCAGCAATTGATCTTCGTGGAATAGTCCGCGTTGGCTGTCGGGTGCGCACGCACACCGCGATCCCTCCCCCGGCCGTCATTGCACCGAGCAGCGCCGGTCAGCCCGCGTTCTCGCGCTGCTCGCCGGAATCTTCCACCCGGCCGCGCTGACGGTATTCGTCGAGGAACTCCAGGAGCGCCGGCCCGCGCGGACGGCGGCCCGGACGGATGTCGCATGTCGCCGCCTTGGATTCCTGGATGTGCACATTCGGGTCCAGCACGATTGGACTCAGTTCGTTGGCGGCATCGCCGCGGCTGATGCCGTTCGGGCCCCAGTGATACGGCAGCCCGATCTGATGCATGGTCCGGCCCTGCACGCGCAACGGCGTTATGCGGTCCGTCACCAACACCCGCGCCTCGATCGCTGAGCGCGCGGTGACGATGGTGGCCCAGCCCAAATGCTGCAGGCCGCGCTCGCGGGCGAGTTCCGGGCTGATCTCGCAGAACATCGCGGGCTGCAACTCGGACAGGTACGGAAGCCAGCGGCTCATGCCGCCGGCCGTGTGGTGTTCGGTGAGCCGGTAGGTGGTGAAGATGTACGGAAAGACCTCGCTGCCTGGGTCGGTTCCCGTCCGGTGGTAGGCGTTGTCCTTGCGGGGGAAGACCTCCCGCGTCGGATTGGCCCGCTGCGGATACAGGAAGTTGTCGAACGGTGACTCCTGCGGCTCGTAGTGCGCGGGCAACGGTCCGTCCAGCAAGCCAGCCGGAGCGAACAACCAAGCCTTGCCGTCGGCCTGCATGATGAACGGATCAATACCTGACAAGGCCGCTTGAGCGATAGCGTCTTTCGGCGGTCGGTAGTCCGGACGCTTGTCCGCCTCGAAGTCCGGCACGTCGTGGCCGGTCCAGAGGCCCTTCTCCTCATCCCACCACACGTAGGCCTTCCGGTCGCTCCACGGCTTGCCGGCCGGGTCGGCCGAGGCGCGGTTGTAGAGAATGCGTCGGTTCATCGGCCAGGCCCACGCCCACTCGGCCGCGACCCAGTCCTGATCGACTTCATCGCCGGAATGATCATCGGCGTGGGGGTGCTCGTCTGGCGCCACTGGCTACCGGCCCTTGCCGCCGCCGGATTCGGAGCAGCGACCGTCGTCGCATTCTGCGATCTCAGTCGTGCGCGGGCTGTTCGGCGTGAAAGAGACACCGACCGGCTCGTCAGAGATACTCGCTGAAGTCGTCGAGTATTCCGCCGTCGCGTTCGGATTCGCCCTGACGGTGATGCTGCTTTGGCAGCCGAAGTCGGTGAGGAAGTCTCGCTCGCGCTCCGCCGGGACGCGCCGACTGCTCGCAGTCACGTCGCACACCCACGCGTGGCGATAAGCGGTTTCGGCCGTGCTCACCCAAGACATCTGCCTGGGCGCCAGGGCGGCACTAGACCAGGTGACGGTTGCGATCCCCAGTCAGAAATCCCCGGCCTGGCAGATCTCTTGATCTTAGATTTCTGCTTGCGCTCCGAGCTTCGTCAGGATCGCCGCGCTGGACTTCGACGATCACCTTCGACCGCTGCGCGGGAGTGACAAGGGGCTCATCGGTGCCCCCAGCGTGAACACAATTCCGGTCCTGCGCGTGTTCAACAGTGGCGAGAGCATCCGGCTGTCGCAGTCGGCGACAGACAGGTCGCCCAAGTGCATCACGACGAACCCGCTCCGATCACGTCGTGCCAAGCTCGACAGTTGCGGAAGTAGGCCAAATGAGGAAGCCGAAATTCATCGTCGCGGGCATAGTCGTCGCCTTGCTGGGTGTGCTGTTCACGCTGCAGGGCACCGGGGTGATCAAGGGCGGTGCGATGAGCGGGACGACGTTCTGGACTGTCGCAGGCCCGGTCATCATTCTCATCGGTCTGGCGGTGGCGACCGTCGGCGTCCGAGGCCGTGTCCGTTGACATACGTGCGGTGACCGGTGAGGCGCGCCATGGATGAGGATGCCGGTGAGGACCCTGCTGAGGCTGCCGGTACGCCGGTGGGACGCCGGACCATATTGGGTCTGCTGGGACTCGGGGCGGCCGGCGTCCTGGGTGGACACTCGCTGCAAGACGGTCTGGCGCGCGTCCTGGGTCCGATTCAGCAACATGATCCGACCGGGCTGACAGCGCTCATCCCGCTCGGTGACACCTTCCGGTTCTACTCAATCACCGGAACCGTGCCGACGCCCAGTGCGAGCTCCTATCGCCTCCACGTGTCCGGTCTGGGAAGCCACACTCGGTCTTACTCACTGGCCGATCTACAGGCCCTTCCGCAGACGAAGCTGGTACGCGACTTCCAGTGCGTGACGGGGTGGCGCGTCCCGCAGGTCCACTGGCAAGGAGTCGCGCTGTCGGTGCTGCTGGATCGGGCCGGGCCCTCGGCGGGCGCTACCGCCGTGCGGTTCCACTCCTTTGACGGCACCTACACCGAAAGCCTGCCGCTGGACCAAGCCCGCCGACCCGACGTGATCGTGGCGCTGCAGATGCTCGGTGGGCCGGTCAGTCACGACCACGGGGGCCCGGTCCGCGTGTACGCGGCGGGGATGTACGGCTACAAGAGCACCAAATGGCTGTCCGGCATCGAACTCACCCACGGCGAAGTGCCGGGCTATTGGGAGACCCGCGGCTACCCCCTCGACGGCAGCATTCGGCAATAGAAGGAAGTCCGGTGACCAACCCACCCGCCCGAACGACACCTCCATCGACGCTGCACCGTTTCAACCGGGTCGAACGCGCCGTGCACTGGACCCTCGCGGTCCTGATGAGCATCTGCATCCTCACCGCGGCAGTTCTCTACAACGGGTCGCTGTCCATCCGCGTCGGGCACCGTCACCTCGTCGAACTCGTCCACGTCTACTCCGGCTTTGCGCTGCCGGTGCCGATGCTGCTCGGCCTGACTTCTCTCGCCTACCGCGTAGACCTGCACAGGTTGGCCCGATTCACCCCGTCGGACTGGCAGTGGTTGCGCTCCCGACGGCGCCGAGACGGCACCATCCGGGTCGGCAAGTTCAACGCAGGACAGAAACTGAACGCGTCGGTGACCGCCGGATCCATCCTCGTCCTGCTCGGCACCGGAATCATCATGTACTTCCCCGATCTCACCCGGCTGACCTGGCGCACGGGGGCAACCTTCGTGCACGACTGGTTCGCCCTTGGACTCGGCCTCCTGGTACTTGGCCACATCAGCTACGCGATCCGAGATCGCGAATCCCGCCGCGGCATGAGAACCGGCCGCGTCTCGGCGAACTGGGCCAGGGCCCAGCACCCCGCGTGGGCCGACGAAACCCAAGCCGGGCCGGACGAACCAGAGGACACCACGACACCATGACGCGACCGCCCACGTCCTAAGGACTAGATCGCAGCCGATTGTATTTGTTCATCGCCCACCGCACGAGGTAGGCGTCGCTGCGCATGATGATCGATTTCAACACGGTGCGGTAGAACCCTCCGTAGTAGTTGATCCACCAAACCGCAGCCCACCGCCAGCCGGCGCGGCGCCCAAAAGTCAGCCAACGTAACCGCCGACGACCTGGTCCGCCAGGCCTAATGGAACAACCGCCAGCGGACCAACCCTCGCAGTATTGCAACTGACGATCACCCCGCCGAGGATCGACGGCCTGGCCCGAATCCGCTATGAGACAACGGGTTCAGTTCCGTCCTCGTCTTGTACTTGCGCAGCTTCACCGCCATGTGCCGACGGGTGATGGACGGGATCACCACGTGCAAACGGGAACCGTCAGGCAACATCGCGTCGACGAACGGAGTACTCAAGTCGATGCGGCGGCCGGTGGTGCGCAGCATGCGCTCGACCAGTTCGGCAACCTCGTCCTTGGTCAGGATGATCGTGGTCAGCTCCGACCGGCCGCGCCGCGCGACGAACACCCGGCCGGGTTCATTGATCCAGATCTCTTCGACCGTGGCGTCATCGAGCAGCGGCTGCAGCGCACCGAACCCGGCGATCGCGTCGTGGATCGTGCGGGCCACCGCGCCGCGGTCGCCC
This sequence comes from Jatrophihabitans sp., assembly GCA_036497285.1. Classification (GTDB taxonomy): domain Bacteria; phylum Actinomycetota; class Actinomycetes; order Mycobacteriales; family Jatrophihabitantaceae; genus RYN-133. The sequence goes on along the minus strand of DASXJR010000108.1, from coordinate 39,050 downwards.
AACGGCGGCAACTGCGAGATCGTGGCGCGATCGAGGTAATCCCCGATGGCTTCGTCGATCAATGTCGCGACGGCGGCGGGTTCGGCGACCGGGTCGAGCGCCCGACGGCGTACGAGCTCGCGGACCTCGCCCTCCAAGATCGTCCGCGCCGTCGACATCCAGCCCTCCCCCGCCGCGCAATGCCCGAATTGTCCCGTCCCGCGGGCAGCGTAAGCCCGATTCGGCAGAAGCCACCAGTCGAACATCTGATCTTGTGGACAACCCGCACCGGAGCCCGCACCTCACGCCACAGCGGACCCACCAGCCTCACTACGTGGCCGCTCGCGTGCTCTACGTTCGAACTCGCTGGAGGGCACTGATGACCGATTGGAATTGGCCCGACGATGCCACGCCGGTCGTCGAATCAGCACGCGGCCCCGGCCACCATGAGGTGGCCGGGGCCGGGTCGTGAAGGTTCAGGCGCCCAGGTCGGCTTGCATACGGAACCGTTCGTCGGCGGACATGCCGCCCCAGACGCCGTAGGGCTCGTGGCTTTGCAGGGCGGCTTTGAGGCACTCCTCGAGCACGGGGCAGCGCGAGCAGATCGCTTTGGCCTTCTGTTCGCGGCGGCGTACAGACGCGCCGCGCTCGTTGTCGGCCTGGTAGAAGATCGAAGTGTCCTCACCGGCGCAGGCAGCGTCCAGCTGCCATTCCCAGGCGAAGATGCGCCTGGTGGTGAACTCTGACGGGGAGCTGATCATGATCCCTCTCGTTACGCTGCATACCCCTGGTTGACGCCCAACAGCACGGTTCCCCCGCTGCTATCTGCCCCGCAGTGGTAAGAGAGGTTCCGCCCACGTTCGTACCCCGCGAGCGACGGATGATCCCTTCCGAGACAGATAATATCCGTGTTAGTTCCACGGGTCAAGACCCGTCACGGTGATCATCGGCGGATCTTGGCCGGGCATGAGCGCGCCGGCCAATCTCAGTCGACGTGGACGGTGACTGCACCCAACTGGTCGAACTCGGCCCGGAACTCGTCGCCGGATTTCATCGGGACGGCGGCGTGCAGCGCGCCGGTCATCACCAGGTGACCGGGTTCGAGCGCGATGTCGTTCTCGCCGAGCACGTCGGCGAGCCAAGCAACGACCGCGAGCGGATTGCCCAGCGCAGCCGAGCCACGTCCGCTGTCGATCTGCTCGCCGTTGCGGGACAGCGTCATCGCGATCTCACGTGCGTCGATGTCGTCGAGCGGAACGACCTGCGGCGACACCGCGACCGCGCCGTTGCTGGCCAGATCGGCCACTGTGTCCGCGAGCTTGATCCGCCAGTCGACAAAGCGCGAGTCGACGATCTCGACCGACGCCGCGATCCCCTCGACCGCGGCCTGCGCCGCTTCGAGCGTGACGCCGGGGCCGGCGAGACGATCGCACATGACGTAGACGATCTCGGCCTCGACCTTCGGCGCGATGAACGCATCGAGCGGGATCGTGTCGCCGTCGCGGTAGACGGTCGACCCGAGCACCGGGCCGTAGTCCGGACTGTCGATGCCGATCATCTTCTGCATCGCGACCGAGGTCAGCCCGACCTTGTAGCCGACGATCGTGTCGCCCTCCTCGAGCAGCAAGCGGGTCAGCGCGGCCTGCACTGCGTATCCGTCGGCCATGCCGAGCGTCGGGTCGGCATCGGTGAACGGCTCGATCGGCTTGCGGTCGCGGCGTGCCTCGAACAGTGCCCGGGCCTTGCCCTCGATGTCGGTGACGGACACGACTTCCTCCTCGACTCCGGACCGTGCAAGAATTGAAACACGTTCTAGTTCTGGACGGGAGACAGGGATGACTCTGGCCGCAATCCTGGGCCCCGGCAACATCGGCACCGACCTGCTGGCGAAACTGCGGCGCAGCGAAACCATCGACGTCGGCTACGTCGTCGGTGTCGTCGAGTCGGACGGGCTGCGCCGGGCTCGCGAGCTCGGCATCGCCGGGTCGGCGGACGGGCTGGACTGGTTGCTCTCGCAGGAGCCGCTCCCCGAGCTGGTCTTCGACGCCACCTCGGCCAAGGCCCATCGCGCCGCCGCGCCCCGGCTGGCCGAAGCCGGCATCACGGCCGTCGACCTCACGCCGGCGGCGGTCGGTCCGCTGGTGTGCCCACCGGTCAACTTCGGCGAGCACGTCGATGCCCCGAACGTGAACATGATCAGCTGCGGCGCGCAGGCCACCGTCCCGATCGTCCACGCGGTGTCCTCGGTGGTCGAGGTGCCCTACGCCGAGATCGTCGCATCGGTGGCGTCTAAGTCCGCGGGTCCGGGAACCCGCGCCAACATCGACGAGTTCACCCACACCACGTCGCGGGCCGTGCGCGAGCTCGGCGGGGCACCACGCGGCAAGGCGATCATCGTGCTGAATCCGGTCGAGCCGCCGATGATCATGCGTGACACCGTCTTCTGCGCCATTCCGGCCGACGCCGACCGCGATGCGATCACCGGCTCGATCGAGCGGCGGGTGAAGGAGGTGCAGCAGTACGTCCCGGGATACACCCTGCGCGCCGACCCGCAGTACGACGACCCGCGCGAATCGTGGGACGGCAACGGGCGCGTCGTCGTCTTCCTCGAAGTGCGCGGCGCCGGCGACTATCTGCCCGAGTACGCGGGCAACCTCGACATCATGACCGCGGCCGCCGCCCGGGTCGGCGAGCTGCTGTCCGCAACCAAGGTCGGTGCCTGATGCCCGGGACCGAGCGGCCGGTGCGGATCACCGACACGACCCTGCGCGACGGCTCGCACGCCATGTCGCACCAGTTCACCGAAGACCAGGTCCGGGCGACCGTGCACGCACTCGACGGCGCCGGCGTGGAAGTGATCGAGTGCAGCCACGGCGACGGTATCGGCGGCTCGTCGTTCAACTACGGCTTTTCGCGCACCGACGAGATGACGCTGATCCGCGCCGCCCACGAGGAGGCGATCCAGGCGAAGATCGCGATCCTGCTCGTGCCGGGCATCGGCACGATGGACGACCTGCGCAACGCCCGCGAGGCCGGCGCCTCCGTCGCCAGGATCGCGACGCACTGCACCGAGGCGGACGTGTCGGTGCAGCACTTCGGACTGGCCCGCTCGCTCGGGATGGAGACGGTCGGGTTCCTGATGATGAGCCACCGCACGTCCCCCGAGGAACTCGCCCGCCAGGCCCGGTTCATGGTCGACGCGGGCGCGGAATGCGTTTATGCGGTCGACTCGGCCGGCGCCCTGGTGATGGACGAGGCGAAGCAGCGCATCGCGGCCCTGCACGCCGAGGTCGGACAGGAGGCACAGGTCGGCTTCCACGGCCACCAGAATCTGTCGCTGGGCGTCGCCAACTCCGTCCTCGCGTTCCAGACCGGCGCGCGGCAGATCGACGGGTCGCTGTGCGCGCTCGGCGCGGGGGCGGGCAACTCCCCCACCGAGGTGCTCGCCGCGGCCTTCGACCACCTCGGCGTGCCGACCGGTGTCGACGTGGGCGGCGTGCTCGACGCGGCCGAAGAGGTCGTCCGTCCCTATCTACCGAGATGGCCGAAAGCCGACCGCACCGCCATCGTGCAGGGCTGGGCGGGCGTGTACTCGAGCTTCTTGCTGCATGCCGAGCACGCGGCGGAGCGGTACGGCGTGCCCGCGCACGAGATTCTGCAACGCGCCGGCGAGGCTGGCTACGTCGGCGGGCAGGAGGACATGCTCATCGACATCGCGCTGCAACTCGCCCAGGAACGTGACCTGGCAGCGACCGGAGCGCGCTGATCAGGCACCCTGGACTGGTGAGCGAACGCGAGTCCCCGCTGTCGAAGGTCTGGAAGCGTGCCAAGGAGAGCGCGCCGCGCCAGAAGGTGATCGCATCGACGATCCACGCCGTGCGGCGCAGCAAGCCGCATTCGGCGGCGCAGGCCCGCGACGCGCTCATCGCGCAGGCCGCCAAGCAGGGCGTCACCGACCTGTCCGACAAGGAACTCGCGACGATGACCGATGCCGTGACGATGTCGGCCAAGGAAGCCGCCTCGACCGCGGTGACCAAGGGCAGCGCCGGGGTGAAGTCGTTGTGGACGAGCCTGCAGACTGCCAGGCCGTCGTGGATCGACCTGCCCGACAACATCGCCGCGTTCAATCTGCGTAGCGACCAGCGCCCGGTCGACGTCGCGGTCGAGATCCAGGTGCCGGGCACGCTCGACCGGCTCACTGCGGACCTCGCCGCGGACGCCGACGGGGTGCGCAGCTTCAACGTGTGGCTCGCCATCGACCCGCGCACCGACGTCGCCGCCGTATGCGTGGGCCGGGAACGGCTGGGCAAGGTGCCGGACCAGAACGCGCGCGCGATCCGCGAGGAACTGCAGCGGCGCCGGTTCTGGGTGGGTGCGAGGTTGGCCGACGACGTCGTGACGATCCGCCTGCCCGACCACGCCTGACCATTCACCCCGACTACTCGCCGAAGGCGGTTTCGGCGACCTGGTCGCCGACAGCGGCACGCGCCCAGAAGCCGTAGCTGCCTTGGTCGAGCAACTCGCGACCGGCTTCGGCGAGCGCGCCGAGCGCCGCGAAGGCGAAGGCCCCGCCGACCGAGATGCGTGCCACCCCCAGATCGGCGAGTTCGGCGACCGACGGTGCGGACGGCAGGGCGAGCACATTGACCGGGCGGCCGACCTCGGTCACCAGCGTCGCGATCTCGTCGGGCGCGAGCACGCCCGGCGCGTAGACCACGTCCGCGCCGGCGGCGGCGAAACTCTGCAGCCGGGCGATCGTGTCGGCGAGGTCGACGCGCTCGTGCAGGTAGTTCTCGGCCCGGGCCGTGATCACGATCCGTCCGGCAGCAGCTTCGACCGCTGCGGCCACCCGCTCGGTGGCCAGCGTGGCTTCGTAGATCGCGCTGCCGGTGAAGTCCTCGACGCTGCAGCCGGCCAGACCTGCCATGACGGCCGCGCGGACGGTCTCGGCCACTCCCGCGGGTTCGTCGGCGAAGCCGTTCTCGAGGTCGGCCGAGACGGGCAGGTCGACGCCGGCCGCGATCTGGGCGCCGTGGGCGAGGGCCTCCTCGCGCGTCACGGTGCCGTCGAGCCGGCCGAGGGTGGCCGCGAAGCCGCTGCTCGTGGTGGCGAGGGCCGAGAAGCCGAGCGTGGCGAGCACGCGGGCCGAGCCGAGGTCCCACGGATTCGGCAGTAACAACGGCTCTCCCGGCACGTGCAGCGCGCGGAACCGGTCGGCGAGTTCGGTGGTCATGTCCGCGACGTTAGGACCGATGTCCGACATCAGCCCTTGACAACGCGGGCTCGACCTTATACAACTGAATCGTTGATAAACGGATTGGTTGATTATGATGTATGCCGAGGAGCGTCTGGACCGGGCGTTCCATGCGCTGGGCGACCCGGTGCGGCGGGCACTGATCGCGCGCCTCTCCCGCGGGCCTGCGACGGTGAACGAACTGGCCGAGCCGTTCGGGATCACGCTGCAGGCCATCTCGCGGCACGTCCAGGTGCTCGAGACGGCAGGGCTCATCACCCGCAGCCGCAACGCCCAGCAACGTCCGTGCCATCTCGACGCCGCGGTGCTGGAGGAATTGACCAGCTGGATCGACAAGTACCGGTTGCAGGCCGAGGCGCAGTACCGCCGCCTCGACACCGTGCTCGACTCGATGGAGGAACAGCAATGAGCGCTACAACCAACCCCACGACCATCACCGCCCAGCCCGGCACGCCGTTCCTCGAGATGGTGCGCGAGTTCGACGCACCGCCCTCGCGGGTGTGGCATGCCTCGGTCGATCCCGAACTCGTCGTGCAGTGGCTCGGCCCGAGCCGCAACAAGATGCGCGTCGACAACTGGGACATCCGTCCGGGCGGCAGCTACCGCTACGTGCACATCACCCCGGACGGCACCGAGCAGGTCTTCCGCGGCGTGTACCACCAGGTGATCGAGAACGAACTGACGATCCAGACCTTCGAGTGGGAAGGCGCACCGAACCAGGTCAGCATCGGGGCGGCGACGTACGAGGATCTCGGCGGGCGCACCCGGGTCACCACCCGGTCGGTTTTCCCGTCGGTCGAGGCGCTCGACATGGCCATGGCCACCGGCATGGAAGGCGGCATGCGCGAGTCGATGGACCGTCTCGAAGCCCTCGTCGCCGACTAACCGACGGCTCGGTCTGGGGACGGGCCACGGACGATCGGCAGGCCGGCCGCCTGCCAGGCCTTCGTCCCGCCCTCGATCGTGAAGGCGGTACGACCGGCCGCGTCGAGCAGGTCCGCCGCCCGTCCGCCCCGTCCGCCCATCGAGCAGGTGGCGATGACCGGACCGTCCGGCAGCCCCTTGGGCAGCATCCCGATCGGCACGTTGAGCGCTCCTGCGATATGTCCGGTCGCGTACTCGTCCGGCGTGCGCACGTCGACGATCACATCGCCGGCACGCTGCATCTCGAACGCGATCCGTGGGTCGATCCGCTCGGCTGCCATGTGCCACAACCTACGACTGTGCCCGGGTCTCCCGATGGGACGGCCCGGGCACAGTTACGGAGGTCGGCGAGAGATCAGCCGTTGGCTCCGGCGGGGGTGGTGCTGACGCTGAATCCCTCGAGCTTGTTGGCCTTCATCGCGTACGAGTTGGTGAACGTGTTCGCGATGGTCACCTTCGAGACGTCGACGCCGAGCTGCTTCTCCATGGCGTAGACGGTCTTCGGACCGCCGGCGGGCATGATCCCGTCTGGCAGGAACTGGCCCTTGTCGGTCGTCAGCCCGGCGATGTACTGCGCCTTGGTGATCGTGGCGTTGGAGACGAACTCCGGCGGCATCTTGGCCGCGATGTCAGCGGCGGAGTGCGTGTGGATCCAATGCATCGTCGCCACCAGCGCATCGACGACGCTCTGCGTCGCGGCCTCGTGCGACTTCACCCACGAGGCCTGCGCGAGCAGACCCGCGGCCGGCCATGCGCCGCCCAGAGCCGCCTGCGCACCCGCCGTGGTGGCGAGGTCGAGTGCCGAGTAGGCGAGCTTCTTCGACTCGAGCGCACCCACCGTGGGCTGGGTGGTCATGACGCACTGTGCGGTGTTGCGCTGGATCGCGGCGATCGCCGTGGATCCGGCGCCGACGGCCAGCGTGTGGTAGTCACTGTGCGCAACGCCGCCCTTGGCAGCCAGGAACTGCGTGAGCTCGTCGGTGCCCGAGCCGAGGTCCGTCACACCGAGCGTCTTTCCCTTGAAGTCGCCGGCCGAGTGCACCCCGCTGTTGGTGCCGCACATCTCGCGCTCGCCGGGCGCTCCCGACAGCTGCACGACGTTCGTTACGTCCTTGCCCTTGGACTGGAAGTCGATGGTGTGGATGTACCAGGCACCGGCGAAGTTGACCTGTCCCGACGCCATCGCCTCTTCGGCGCCGACACCACCCGATGTCTCGGTCGACAGCTGCACGTTGACGCCGTACTTCTTGTAGAAGCCTAGGTTCTGGGCGAGCTGGTAGGGCAGGTAGATCTGCTTGTCGATGCCGCCGACCATGATCGACACGGTCGGCGTGCCGGACGCAGCGGCGTTCGATCCACTGGAGCCGCCGCTGCTCGAGCACGCCGCACCACCTAGGGCGACTGCAAGGACTGCAGCGCCGCAGACGATTTTCTTGCGCATGGGGTATTTCCTTTCGTGGGGTGGATCCCGGGGGTTCTGAGGTCAGACGACTTGGGTTTCGGAGCGGTTCGGTGGTCGCCAGGCGAGTACGCGCTTCTCGAGCAGCGTGATCACGAACTCGGCGATCAGCGTGAAGACGGCCATGATCGTCATGCATGCGAAGACGGTGTTCGGGTCGAAGTTTCCCTGCGCCTCGCTGATGATCAGACCGATGCCGTGTTGGGCGCCGAGCACCTCGGCGACGAGCGCGCCGATGATCGCGAACCCGAAGGCCGTGTGCAGGCTGGCGATGATCCAGGTCAGCGCAGAAGGGACGGTGACGTGCCGCGCCACCTGCAACGGTGAGGCGCCGAGAACCTTCACGTTGGCGACAAGGTTCTGGTCGACCTCGCGAACGCCCTGGAAGGCGTTGAAGAAGACGATGAAGAACACGAGGACGGCCGCAAGCAGCACCTTGGGAAAGGTCCCCAACCCGAAAGCGACGATGAAGATCGAGCCGAGGATGATCCGTGGGATCGAGTTCGCCACCTTGATGTAGGGCCCGACCACTTCGGCGAGGAAGCGGACCTGGCCGAGCAGCAGGCCGACGACGACCCCGGCCCCGGTGCCGAGCAGGAAGCCGTACAACGCCTCCTTGATCGTCACCCACAAGTTGAGCCAGATCGACCCGAACGCGGTGCCGTGCTGCACGAGATGCACGAGGCTGTGCCACACGCCGGACGGCTGGCCGAAGAAGAACTTGTCGACCCAGCCCTCGGTGGTGAACCACTGCCAGCCGCCGATCATGATCAACGGGAGCACGATCCGGCCGACCCAGATCAAATTCCGCCGCCGGCGGCGCGCTTTGCGAGCGGCGGCATAGACGTCGGGTTCGGACGCCGGCACCGCGGCGGACGACGTGCGCACTGTGGCGGTCACGCGGCCACACCTGCCGTGCGCGCGTAGGCCCGTTCGACCTCGTCCTTCAACGTCGTCCAGATCTGGTGCTGCAGCTCGATGAACCGTGCGTCGTGGCGGATCTCCTGCACTTCGCCGCGCGGGCGCGGCAGGTCGATGTCGAAGCTGCTCTTGATCGACCCCGGACTGCTGGTCATGATCAGCACGCGGTCGGCGAGCGCGACGGCTTCGTCGAGGTCATGGGTGATGAACAGAACCGACGGCCGCAGCTGCTCCCACAGCGCGAGCAGCTCCGTCTGCATGATCGCCTTGGTCTGCACATCGAGCGCACCGAACGGCTCGTCCATCAGCAGGATCTTCGGCTCGTTGATCAGGGCCGCGGCCATGCCCACGCGCTTGCGCATCCCGCCCGAGAGCTGATGCGGGTAGCGGTCCTCGAACCCGCTGAGACCGACCCGGCGCAGCCAATCGCGGGCCAGCGCGATCGCGATCTTCTTCGGCATGCCCCGCAGCGTCGGACCGACCGTGACGTTGCCCAGAACCGTCTTCCACGGGAAGAGCGCGTCGGTCTGGAACATGAAGCTCACACCGTCGGTGACTCCGTCGACCTGGCGGCCGCCGACCTTGACGGTGCCGGCACTCGGCCGGTCCAGCCCGGCAACCTGGGCGAGCGTGGTCGACTTGCCACATCCGGTCGGACCGACGATCGCGCAGAACTGGCCCGGCTCGACGGTGAACGACACGTCCTTGACGGCGGTGAACGGTTCGCCCTTGGGCGTCAGGAATCGCTTGGTGAGCCCGGCGATCTCGATGCTCGCCGCCCCTGCTTGTTGCGCCGTGCGCATGGTGCGTGCTCCCTGTCCTCGGCGTGTGCGGCACGACGTTAGGCAGGGGTTTCGAGCGGGTCACGCTTGTGCGCGCTAAGAATGTTGATCGCATTGATCGGGCTTTTGCTCGTTTTGCTCAGCTGTGGGCGCCTTGCTCAGGTTGATTCCGTGTGCCACGATCCCGGCGGTGCAACGCAGGAAGCGCCGGCTGTCGACGCAGATCTTCCTTGCCCAACTGGCCATCCTGATCGCTTCGACCACGATCGGCTTCCTTCTGGTGGCGCAGGCCGAGCGGCAGCACCTGGACAAGTACTTCGAGAACCGCGCTGCCTCGATAGCGCAGACCGTTGCCAGCGTCGCGCAGGTGAAGTCCTGCATGGCGACGCTCGATGCATCGTGTGCCCGACCGCTGCAGGACTTCGCGACAGCGACCGAGCGCGCGACCGACGCGTCGTACGTCGTGCTGATCGACATGAATCGTGTCCGGCACACCCACCCGGACCCGGACCTCGTCGGACAGCAGGTCGACGAGCCGATCGAGACGATCGACGGCCATGTCCATTTGCGTACCGACAACGGCAGCACCGGCTTGTCTGCCAACGCGCTCGCACCCCTGTACGGCCCGCACGGGCGCATGGTCGGCGAGGTCTCGGTCGGCATCCGCGAGAGTTCGGTGTGGAGCGCACTATGGCGCGCGCTGCCGTCGTACGCGGTGTGGTTCGCGCTGGCTTTGGCCATCGGCGCGTTCGCGTCCTGGGTTCTGGCTCGTCGGCTGCGCCGCCGCACGTTCGGCCTGGAACTCGACGAGATCGCCACCCTGCTCCAGGAGCGCGAAGCGACCCTGCACGGCATCCGCGAAGGTGTGGTCGCCGTCGACACGACCGGCCGCATCAGCGTGCTCAACGACGAGGCGCAACGCCTGCTCGGCCTGCCGCTGACCGCGGCCGGGCGGCAGTTGGAGGAGCTGCTCCCGCCGGGGCCGCTGCGCGACGTCCTCTCCGGTTCCGATGCGATCAAGGACGACCTTGTGCTGACCGACGACCATTTCCTCGTGATCAACCGGATGCCCGTCATGTTGAACGGGCGTCCGCACGGCAACGCCGTCACCCTGCGGGACCGCACCGAGGTCGCCGGACTTCTTCGCGAGCTGGACGGCGTACGCAGCCTCACCGACTCGCTGCGCGCTCAGCAGCACGAGTTCTCGAACCGGATGCACGCCCTCGCAGGACTGCTCGAACTCGGTCGCGCAGACGACGCACTGAACTATCTCGTCGAGATCCGCGGCACCGAAGCCGAGTTCGACGCAACCCTGCGCACGCGCATCGAGGCGCCGCAGGTCGTCGGGCTCCTGTTGGGCAAGGCGGCCGAGGCCAGCGAGCGCGGCGTCGAGCTGGTCATCGCGCCAGAAACGACGCTCGGCGCGGCACCGGGAAAGATGCAGGCACTGACGACCATTCTCGGCAACCTGATCGACAACGCCTTCGACGCGGTCGGACGGGTTCCGGCGCCGCGCCGGGTTGTCGTGTCGGTCATCGAGACGACGACCCGACTCACGATCACGGTGTGCGACAACGGCCCCGGCATCGAAACCGGCACCGCTGAAATGATCTTCACCGAGTCCTACACGACCAACCCGTCATCCGGGCAGCGGCCGCGCGGGCTCGGCCTGCCGCTGGTCGATCGCCTCGTCCGCCGGTTGCACGGCACGATCACCGTCAGCGAAGGCCCCGGCGCTCGGTTCGAGGTTTCGCTGCCTACCGAAGCCACGTTCGCGGCAGCGACGAAGACGGGCGGGACGACTGCGAAATGACAGCCGTCCCGCTGTCGGTGCTGGTGGTCGACGACGACTACCGGGTGTCTGCCGTGCACGCCGGCTTCGCCGAACGGGTGCCCGGGTACCAGGTCGCCGGCGAGGCCCATACCGCGGCCGAGGCCGTCGAGCTCGCGCGGTCGCTGCGCCCGGACCTCGTGCTGCTGGATCTCTACCTGCCCGACGGCAACGGGCTCGACGTGGCCCTCACCCTGCTCGGCGAGCCCGAACCACCGGCCATCATCGTGATCTCGGCTGCGCGGGACCTCGCCGCGGTGCAGGCCGCCATGCAGCTCGGCGCGGTGAGTTACCTCGTCAAGCCGTTCGGTTTCGACGCGCTGGCCGAGCGGCTCGCCGCTTACCGCCGGTTGCGTGCGCGGCTGTCGGGGTTGCAGGGCGGCGACCCGACCCAGGCCGAGGTCGACCAGCTCTTCGGCATGCTGCGTGCGGCTGGTTCGACGCATCAGCGCCCGTCCGCGCCCACCCTCGAGCGGGTGCGCACCGCCGTGGCCGAAAGCGACGCCGACCTGTCCGCCGCCGAAGTGGCGCAAGCGATCGGGATCAGCCGCGCGACTGCGCAGCGCTACCTGACCGACCTCGTCCAGAGCGGCGAGCTCAAACTCGAATTGCGCTACGGCACCGGCCGTCCCGAGCACCGCTATCGACTCAACCGCCGTTCGTAACCGGGATCAGCCCCGGCGCAGTGCCGGAGCGCACGGCTCGCAGTGGGTTCCCGCATTGACCAGCGGCTTCTTCTCGAGCACTGCGTCGTCGATCACGAACCACGAGAGCACACCGCCGGCCGCGCACAGAGCTGCCGCGATCAATACCGCGCGGTGGAAGCCGGCCGACAGCAGGGCCGGATTCGCGTAGGCGGCCTGACTGATTCCGGCCAGTGCCGGCAGCACGGCCACGGCAAGCAGCCCGCCCGTGCGCGCCACATCGTTGTTCACGGCCGACGCCACACCGACCTGGTGCTGCGGCGCCGCGGCCAGCACGGTTGCCGTCAGTGGCGCGACCGTCGTAGCCAGGCCCAGACCGAAGATGAGGACGGCCGGGAGCACGGTCGTCAGGTAATTTGAGGACTCGCCGATCCGCGCAAGCAGCGCCATGCCGACGGCAGCGACGATCGGCCCGATCGTCATCGGCCGCCGCGGTCCGATGCGCTGCGCAAGCCGGCCCATTCGCGCCGACAGCAGCAGCATCATGAACGTGACGGGAAGCAGCGCGCTGCCGGCCGCGACAGGTGAGAAGCCGGACACCCGCTGCAACTGCACCGGGAGCAGGAACAGCGCGCCGCTCAGCGCCGCATAGACGACGAGCGTGACGACATTGGCGCCGGCGAACTGGCGCGACCGGAACAGCGACAGCGGCAGCATCGGGTCGGGCGTGCGTGCCTCGTGCAGCACGAAGCCGATGAGCACCACGATTGCTGCGAGCAGACTGACGATCAATGGTGCCGGCCAGCCCTGGGCCGGCCCTTCGGTCAAGGCATAGATCAGCAGCGCGAGCCCGGCGGCGGCGCTCACGGCCCCGGAGAGGTCGAGCCTGCCGTGCGCCTGCTCGTCCCGGGTCTCCGGGACGTGCCGCGCGGCAACCATCACCACCGCGAGCGCAATCGGCAGATTGATCAAGAAGGCGAGCCGCCAGCCCCAGGACGCAATGCCGACGAGCACCCCGCCCAGCACCGGGCCGAGCGCGGCCGCGACGCCGCCCAGCCCGGACCAGGCGCCGACCGCCTCGGCGCGCTCGGCCGGTCTGAACACCGCCTCGAGTATCGCCAGAGATCCCGGCGTCAGCAGTGCTGCTCCGACACCCTGCAGCGCCCGCGTCGCGATGAGCACGTCGGCGGTCGGCGCGAGCGCGCATCCGGCCGAGGCGAGCGCGAACCACACCGTGCCCAGGATGAAGATGCGCCGACGGCCGAGCCGGTCGCCGAGACTGCCGCCCAGCAGCAGCAGTCCGCTCAAGGTCAGCGTGTAGGCGTTGAGCGTCCACTGCAGGCTGGTCAGCCCGGCGCCGAGGTCGGCGCCGATGCGTGGCAACGCAACATTGACGATCGTTCCGTCCAGCTGGGCCATGCCGCTCCCGAGCACGGTGGCGAGAATGACCCATCGACCCTGCGCGGACTTGTAGGCGACGCCGGGTTCGGACACCCGTCCACGGTAGTTTCGCCAGGCAAGCGTCGAAAGGTGCAGACGATGACTGAGCCGAGCCTGACCGTCCAGGACAACCCGGACCGGTCGCGGTACGAGATCTTCGTCGACGGCGACCTCGCCGGATACTCGATGTACGTCGACCGTGACGGCTCGCGGGTGCTCCTCCACACCGTGATCGATCCCGACTACGAGGGCCATGGCGTCGGCAGTGCCCTGGCTCGTGGTGCGCTCGACGACGTGCGCGCCAGCGGCAAGTCGGTCGTCGCGCGCTGCCCGTTCATCGCGGAGTACATCACCCGGCACGACGAATACGCGGACCTGCTGCACAAGTAGTCCCGATCTGGCGGATCAGGACATCGCGCGGCTCCGCGGTACGTTCGGGACATGGCCGAAGCGTGCGACGTGGTGATCATCGGCGCCGGCCTCTCGGGACTGGTCACGGCGCGCGTACTCCTCGGCGCCGGTCTCGACGTGGCGCTGCTCGACGCCGCGGACGCGCCGGGCGGACGGATCCGCACCGACCGGGTCGACGGCATGCTGCTCGACCGCGGCTTCCAATTGCTCAACCCCAAGTACCCGCAGGCGACGCGCACCTTCAATCTGCGCGCGCTGCGGCTGCGTGCTTTCGACCCGGGCGCCGTCGTCGCACACGGCAACCGGCGACATGTCGTCGCCGATCCCGTCCGGATGCCACGCGAGGCACTTGGCGCGATTCGGCTTCCGCTCGGGTCGCTGCGCGAGAAGCTGGCGTTCGCCTGGTGGGCGGCGCAGGTCGGGTACGGCCCCGCCGACCGGATCAAGCGCCGCGACGACTCCAGCCTGGCCGAGGAGTTGCGCCGTCGCGGGATCGACGGGGCGCTCGCGGACGGCGTGGTGCGCACGTTCCTGGCCGGGGTGCTCGGCGAGGACGAGCTGGGTACCTCACGGCGGCTGGCCGAGCTGCTCGTGCGCTCGTTCGTACGCGGCATGCCGACCCTGCCCGAGAACGGGATGCAGGCCGTTCCGGACCAACTCGCAGCGCTGCTGCCGGAGAGCGTGCTGCACCCGTCGACCGTGGCCATCGGCCTGGATGGTACGACGGTGCACACGACGGCGGGGGTGTTCAACGCGCGGGCGGTCGTGATCGCCACCGACGCCCGGGCCGCCGCTGAGTTGTTGCAGGCGTCTGCGCCGCACACCCGTGCGCTGACGACCTTCTATCACCTCGCGCCCGAGTCGCCCGCGCAGCACCGGATGGTGCATCTGGACGCCGATCGCCGCGGTCCGCTCGTCAACAGTGCGGTGCTGACCGACATCGCGCCGAGCTACGCACCGGATCGGGTGCTGGTGTCGTCCACCGTCCTCGGCGCCGACCCGTCCGCCGAGATGGAACACGCCGTGCGCCGGCACGCGGGCGTCCTCTACGGCAGCGACACGTCGCGCTGGGAGCACGTTGCGACGTACCCGATCGTGGACGCGTTGCCCGACACGCCGCCGGGCACCCCGATCCGGCAGTCGGTCTCGCTCGGCGACGGCGTGTATCTCGCCGGGGACCACCGCGACACCGCGTCGATCCAGGGCGCGATCGTCTCCGGTCGGCGGGTGGCTGCGGCCGTGCGGCGCGAGCTGGTGGTTACGCCGTTCGTCTCAGCGGACCGGTGAGGGGACGGGCTGGGGCGCGGCCACCGGGTCGGCGTGCACGTAGCGCGACCCGCGCAGCAACGACGCAGCCGCGCCGATGACCGACATGGCGACCGCGGCACCGAAGACGATCACCAGGCCGTGGTGGAACGGCTGCGAGATGAGGTCGGGGAAGAACTCGCGGCCGGTGAGCGTGGCGCGGTCGCCGGCCGGAAGGCTGTGCAGCGCATTGGCGCCGACCAGCGTCTGCACCGGGTTGTAGCCGAGGAAGGCGGCGAACAGGCTGCCGACGGGCGGCGCGTTCGCGACCGTGTGGGCCACCGCGGGGCTGACATGGTGTGCGGTCAGACCGTTGTAGAGCGTGGACGGCAGGCTGGCGGCCAGCCCTGCGATCATGAGTGAGAAGAAGATCCCGATCGAGAGTGACGATCCGGCGTTGAAGAACGTGCCGCGCATGCCGGAGGCGGCGCCGCGCTGCCGGGCCGGGACGCTGTTCATGATCGCTGTCGTGTTCGGCGCGGAGAACAGGCCCGAGCCGATGCCGTTGACCACGAGCAGGCCGGCGAAGGCCCAGTAGCTGAAGTCGACCGGCAACAGCATCAGGCCGACGAAGCTGGCGGCGACCATCAGCAGCCCGCCGGTGGCGAACGTCCGGGCCCCGAACCGGTCGGACAACGCACCCGACACCGGTCCGGCGACCAGGAATGCGACCGTCAGCGGGAGCAGGTAGATGCCGGCCCACAGCGGGGTGCGTTCGAAGTCGTAGCCGTGCAGCGGCAGCCAGATCCCCTGCAGCCAGATGATCAGCATGAACTGCAGCCCGCCACGCGCCACCGAGGCGAGCAGTCCGGCGAGGTTGCCCGCCCAGAACGCACGGATGCGGAACAGCGACATCGCGAACATCGGCTGCGGCACCTTGGTCTCGACCACGCAGAACGCGATCAGCAGCACGGTGCCGCCGATCAGGCCGGCAAGCACCCAGGGATTCGTCCAGCCCATAGTGTGACCGCCGTAGGGCTGGATCCCGTAGGTGATGCCCGCCAGCAGGGCGGTGAGTCCGACCGCGAACAGGATGTTGCCCCACCAGTCGATGCGCGCGTGGTGCCGCTCGCTGAGCTCGTGCAGGCTCAGATATGACCAGACCGTGCCGACGATGCCGATCGGGACGGAGACGAAGAAGACCGCGCGCCAGTCCCATTCCGCGAGCAGCCCGCCCAGGATCAGCCCGATGAACGATCCGGCGATTGCCGCGACCTGGTTGATGCCGAGCGCCATGCCGCGCCGCTCGACGGGGAACGCGTCGGTGAGGATGGCGGTGGAATTGGCGAACAGCATCGCGGCACCGATGCCTTGCACGAGCCGCCAGATGATCAGCCACAGCGCGCCGTCCCCGCCGTGCAACGGATCGAACGCCAGCGCGATCGAGCCGACGGTGAACACGACGAAGCCTGCGTTGTAGATCCGCACCCGTCCGTACATGTCGCCCAGGCGGCCCAGCGTGACGACGAGGACGGCTGTCACGACCAGGAAGCCCATCAGCGTCCAGAGCAGGTAGCCGACGTTGCCGGGCGCGAGCGGATCGAGCTTGATGCCGCGGAAGATCGCGGGCAGCGAGATGATCACGATCGATGCGTTGACGGTGGCCATGAGTACGCCGAGCGTCGTGTTCGACAGCGCGACCCACTTGTAACCGGAGTGTTCGCGGTCGACGGTGAATTTCCGCCAGGTCGTACTCGACATACCGTCCTCAGGTCATAGATACGTTAGCCAAACTAACTGTACCCATGAGAGTCCCGAACAACCCAGAGACGACGACTCCAAGTCCCTTCTCAGATGAGTGGCGCGTTATCGGCGTGAGTGGCGCGAAATTTCGCGCCACTCACACACAAACCGCGCCACTCATCGGGCGGATCAAGCCGACCAGCGACGACGGCTTCGGTCCGCCCCCGCCGATCGCGCGAGCGAAGCGAGCTTGCGATTCGATTTCGAGACGGCCCCGAGCGAAGTGAGCGGGCCAGATCGAAATCGATCTACGGCGAATAAGTCAGCGCGGTGGGGGCTGGGGGATGGCCAGTAACTGGGGGGTGATGACACGGAACACGAGTGCGGCACCCGGCTTGTAGTAGTGCGTGCCGTCCCACCTGTAGTTCACGTCGTTGGCGATCCTCGGGTTGTTACAGAACGCGGACGGCGGATGGATCATGAACACCCGCTGCGGGTCCATCGACAACGCGTCCTTCAGCAGCACGTTCAGGTGCCGGGTGCGCGAGTCGTCGCCGCGCTCGGGCAGCAGCGGCAGTCCGCCCGCCGCGATCGGCCGATAGCAGGGCACTCCCATCAGCGCCACCTGCGCGCCCGTGCCGAGCAGGAGGTGAATGCCCTTGTGCAGCGTCTTGGTGAAGTACGCGTCCCACGCCGGCGAGCCGAAGCTGAGCGTCTTGCCATTGACCGTCTCGTCGAAGACGTCCCAGGCGCCGATTTCGATTACCGCGATCTGCGGGTTGCTGGCCGCGGCCTTCTGTTGCCACAGCGTGGGCCAGTTGCCGCAATCGGCACCGAGGTCGCGCACGTACCCGACGCGGCTGTGGATGACGCCGGTCGTCATCCCGCAGCCCTCGACCGTGTCGTCGCTCGTCGTGATCAGGTGGTCGAGGCCGCCGGGCTTGTTGAGCAGCAGGGTCATGCCCTGCGAGTCACCGAAGAACGACACCCGGACCGGACGCGGGAACGGCGGTTGCGCCGGCGGCGCCGGCTTGCTCGACGTATGGGACGCGGACGAGCTACCGCGCGCGTGCTTCGACGGCGACGCGCTGTGCGTAGGCCTGGTCGGACCGGGAAGGTGCAGCGTGATGTTCTTGCTGTGGTCGACCTGGATGCCCGCCGGAGCCGGCGGCGCGGTCGCCAGCGTCGCCGCCACGATGGCGAGCACGCCGACGAGCGAAGTCCCGATCGTGACCGGACGGCGTTCGGACGTGCTGTGCCGACGGTGACCACGCAGGAACGCCATGAATCCGCGCGAACGGATCGGCCGCTCGATGTAGCGGTACGACAGATCCGACGCGATCAGGGTCGCCGCTACCTGCAGGGTGATCACGGTCCAGGTCGGCCACTTCACGTCGACGCCGGGACGCGACAGCATCAAGATCGGCCAGTGCCACAGGTAGATCGCGTACGAGCGCTGCCCGATCCAGACCAGCGGCTCCCAGCTCAGCGCGCGGGCGGTGAGCGTGCCCGCCCGTCCGGCGGCGTAGATCAATGCCGCCGAGCCGAGCCCGACCAGCAGGTATCCACCGCGGTACAGGCCTGCGGAGTAGTAGGTGATCTCGACGCACGCCCATGCAAGCCCGGCAAGCCCGACCACCGCAAGGACGTCGGCCACCACGCGTCCGACCCTCGAATCGCGGGAAAACCCGGCCTGCCGGCGCAAGGCGACCACGATCGCGACGAACGCACCGATCAGCATCGGCGAGATGTGCGTGTCGCTGCCGTAGTAGATGCGTGCCGGGTCCTGGCCGGTGTGGAACATCGACCCCATGAGGACGAGCGAGAGCGCCGTGAGTGCGGCCGGCACGGCAAGCACGATCCAGCGGCGGCGCGCGGCCAGGCAAGCCACCAACACCAGCGGCCACAGGAGGTAGAACTGCTCCTCCACCGCGAGCGACCACAGGTGCTGCAGCAGGGAAGGGCGTTCGAGCTGGTCGAAGTACGAGCGGCCCCAGACGATCTGCGTCCAGTTGGTGCAGTAGGTCAAGGCCGCGATCACGTCGCCGCGCAGCCGGTGCAGTTCGGCACGCGCGAACAGCCACGTGATCAGCGTGACCGCGGCGAGCATCGTGAACAGCGCGGGCAGCAGCCGGCGGGCGCGCCGCAGGTAGAAGTTCTTGATGTCGATCCGGCTGCTGCCGAAGAACTCGGTCAGCAAGATCGACGTGATGAGGAACCCGGACAGGGTGAAGAACACATCGACGCCGAGAAAGCCACCCGACAGCCAGGTCGCGCCGAGGTGGAACACCACGACCGCGGTCACCGCCAGCGCGCGTACGCCGTCGAGCCCCGGCGCGTAGGCCAGATGCTTACGCTCGCGGGGTCGCTCGGGCTGCTCCGCGACTGCGGTCCGACGGCCGTGGACGGTCGTCGATCCCCAGTCGCCGGAGTGCGGTTCCGACAACGTCGAGTTCGGGGGCATCGCGCGGAAGTCTAGATCAGGGCATCCCCGGCATCTGGTACGGCTCTCACGACGCGCTGATCTGAGCCGCTGCCGAGACCTATAGCCCCTGGCGCACAGCGATCCCTGCGGAGCATCATTTGCGCGCCGGGATCGTCGTCAGGAGGTACCTCATGCCTCGTGTTCTCGTGCGGCTGCTTACGGTCGCGATCCTCTCCGTCACCGCCCTGGTCGGTGCGGTCACCCCAGCGAGCGCGGCAACCGGGTTCAGCTGCACCGACCGCTCCGGCGGGGCCCGCGGCTTCATCGGCCACGTAACCGACGTGCGCATGGCGCAGCACGCCACCTTCGACCGCTTCGTCGTACAGTTCCGCGAGCACCGGGTGCCCGTCTTCGACGTCTCCCGGCAGCGCACCTCGCGTTTCGTCCTCGACGCGAGCGGCCGACCGGTGACCCTGCTCGGGCACGCCGGGATCAAGGTCGAACTCAAGCGCGCGCGGGCCTTCGGCAGCTACCACGGACCGCGTGACTTCAAGCCGCGCTTCCCACAGCTGCGCGAGGCCCGCCAGACCGGCGACTTCGAGGCAGTGAACAGCTGGGGGCTCGGGGTACACCGCAACTCGTGCATGCGCGTGTTCACCTTGAGCGCGCCCGCGCGTCTGGTGATCGACACACGGCACTGAGACCGCTTGCTGCGCGTTACTGTGCGCGGTACTCCTTCAGCAGGCCACGGCTGATGATCGTCTTCTGGATCTCGGACGTGCCTTCGCCGATCAGCAGGAACGGCGCCTCGCGCATGAGCCGCTCGATCTCGTACTCCTTGGAGTAGCCGTAGCCGCCGTGGATGCGAAACGCATCCTGGGTGACCTCGGCGCAATACTCGGACGCGAGCAGTTTCGCCATGCCCGCCTCGACGTCGTTGCGTTCACCGGCGTCCTTCAGACGCGCCGCGTTGACCATCATCAGGTGCGCGGCCTCAACTTTGGTGGCCATCTCGGCGAGTTTGAACGCCACCGCCTGGTGATCGGCGATCTGCTTGCCGAACGTCTTGCGCTGCTGCGCGTACTGCACGGCCAGTTCGAACGCACGGATCGAGATACCGCACCCGCGTGCGGCCACGTTCACGCGGCCCACCTCGACGCCGTCCATCATCTGGTAGAAGCCGCGCCCGTGTCCGTCGTCGCCCCCGAGCACCGAGGACGCCGGCACGTGCACGCCGTCGAGCACCATCTCGGTGGTCTCGACCCCCTTGTAGCCCATCTTGTCGATCTTGCCGGGGATCGTCAGACCGGGACGGGTCTCCCCGAAGCCCGGCTGTTTCTCGACGAGGAAGGTCGTCATGTTCTTGTAGACCGAGTCCGCGCCGAGATCCTCCTTGACCAGAGTGGCCACGACGCCGGCGCGGGCACCGTTGGTCAGCCACATCTTCTGGCCGTTGAGGACATAGTCGTCGCCGTCCTTGGTGGCGCGGGTCTTGATCGCGCTCACGTCCGAGCCGCACTCGGGTTCGCTCATCGAGAACGCGCCGCGGATCTCACCGGTGGCCATCTTCGGCAGGAAGTGCTGCTTCTGCTCGTCCGTGCCGTGCTGACTGATCATGTACGCGACGATGAAGTGGGTGTTGATCACGCCGGACACCGACATCCAGCCGCGGGCGATCTGCTCCACGACCAGCGCGTAGGTCAGCAGCGACTCCCCCAACCCGCCGTACTCCTCGCTGATCGTGAGTCCGAACAGGCCCATCTCCTTCATGCCCTCGACGATCGCCTCGGGGAACTCGTCCTTGTGCTCGAGTTCGGTGGCGTACGGCAGGATCTCCTTGTCCACGAAGGACTTCACCGCCGACAGGATCTCGGTCTGGACATCGGTGAGTCCGGCGGTCTGGGCAAGGCGGGCCATGAGGTGTCCTCCAGCGGTCGGTTACCGGGCAGTATCCCCCGATTTCGCCGCGACCGGCTTGCGCAGCGGGACAGGTCACGTGCGTGACGAGCAACTCATCTGGGCTCGACTCGTTGTCCCGGGTATGCGATCCGTACGCCTGGGAGTCCTGGCCACGCTGGCGATCGGCGCGGCCGCGCTCGTCCCGAATGTTCCGTCGGGTGCGACCTCGCAGACGGGGACGGGCTCGCCGATCCCGGCGAGCGTGCTGCGCGCTAGTGCGGCGCCGGGGCATCACTGGCGGCCCGATCGCGCTCGCTTCGGCGTCGGCAAGATCGCCGACGAGCCGGTCAAGATGAGCGACGGCAAGACCCTGCGGGCCGACGTGTACTACCCCACGCTCGGCGGTAAGCGCGCGGAGGGCCCGTTCCCCGTCGTGCTCACGCTGACGCCGTACGGCAAGGGCGTCCTCGGAACGTCGAGCAGTTCCCAGACCGGACCAAGCCAGTACCTCGTCCAGCGCGGCTTCATCGACGTCGTGGCGGACGTGCGCGGCACGGGCGATTCGGAAGGGCAGTTCGGTCTGTTCGACCCACGCCAGGACCGTGACGGCGCGGCGCTGGTGAACTGGGCCGCGCGGCGGGCGAACTCGAACGGCAAGGTCGGGATGTACGGCGCGTCCTACCTCGGCATCGACCAACTGCTCACCGCAGCGGCATTGCCGAAGGGCAGCCCGCTCAAGGCGATCTTCCCGGTGGTGCAGGGCAACGACCTGTACAAGGACACCGCCACGATGGGTGGCCTGATCGACATCGAGTTCGACGCGTTCTACCTCGCACTGACGGGCGGACTGAACACGGTCGGTCCGCTCGTGCAGGGATTGCAGAACCCGTCGGTGTTGACGTCGCTGCTGCCGGCCGAGGTCGACCACCTGCAGGACCTCGCGAACTTCGACGCGAAGTTCACCGCGCAGACGCTGTCGGGCGGGGCCGGCGCGTATGACGGCGCGTATTGGCATGCGCGCAACCCGGTGAACGTGCTCAAGAAGATCGTTGCCAACGGCATCCCGGCGTACCTGGTGGGCGGCGAGTACGACCTGTTCCAGCGTGGCGAGCCGCTCGACTTCGCGGGGTTGCAGAACGCCTGGGCCGGACGACCCGTCACCGCGCCAATGTCGCCTCACCAGCCGATGACGGGTCGGTACCAGCTCGTGGACGGGCCGTTCACGCATCTGTCCGGAGCAACGGCTGCGCTGAACCCGTTGATGCTCGAGTGGTTCGACACCTGGCTCAAGGGTCGCGACACCGGGATGGCGCAGACCAGGACTCCGCTGCACTACTTCGATCTCGGCACCAACCGCTACACCGAGCACGCGCGCTACCCGTTCCCGTCCGCACGACCGACGCGGTTCTGGTTCGGGCCGAACAAGTCGCTCGTGCGTTCCCGTCCGACGACGAACGCGTCGACGACGTTGTACTGGTCACCGGTGGGCAACCCGTGCGGACGTCCCAGCGATCAGTGGTCGGCAGGCGCACCGTCGCTGGCGACGGGTTACGTGCACGCAGGCATGCCGTGCGTCGACGGCGACGACACCGGTGGCCAGCAAGGTCCGGACCGGACGACCTTCACGACCGCGCCGCTGACTCGTCACGAGACCATCGCCGGGCCGATCGACGTGACGGTCAACGCGACTGCTACGACTGCGGACACCCAGTGGGTGGCCGAGATCGAGGACGTTGCGCCCGACGGCACGTCGACGCCGTTGACCGAGGGAGCGCTGCTCGGCTCGCTGCGCCACGTCCGGGCGCGCGGGTCGTGGCGCGCGCCGGACGGGCACTATCTGCTGCCGAATCACACGTACGCGAAGCGCGATGCGCATCCGGTGGTGCCGGGCAAGATGACGACCTACGACCTCGAGGTGTTCCCGACCTACGCGACGATCGCGGCAGGACATCGGATCCGGGTCACGCTGTCGACGGCGGACACCCCGCATCTCGCGCCGACCTTGCCGGCGTTGGCGAATCTGGTCGGTGGCGTGTACCAGGTGAAACTGCGTTCGTCCGCGGTCGAGATCCCGCTCCTTCCCTGACTGGGTCGTTCGGGGACGCGCTTGGTTTGACAGCGGTCAGTTGCGCGCACAGTGGTCAGTTGCAACTGACCACTGTGCGTCGCAACTGACCACTGTCGATTGGCCGACCTGGAAGTGATCGGGCACGGCGCCGACGTCGGCCTGGCCCGGGATCTGTACGCGGTGCGATAGGAACAAGGGCATGACGCACCGGATCATGCTGACCGAGGCCGTGATCGACGTCCCGTCCGACGCGCTCGACGCGACCCGCGAGTTCTGGACGGCCGCCGTCCAGGCCGAAGCCCGCCCGTTCCCCGGTCACGACGAGTTCACCCAACTCGTCGGCGGCGCGACGCCGATGCGGTTCGGCCTGCAGCGTCTCGACTCGGGCGCACCGGGCGTCCACCTCGACATCGAGACGGACGACCTGGCAGCCGAAGTGGAGAGGCTCACCGACCTCGGCGCACAGGTCGTCGCCCGTCCGCACTCGTGGGTGATCCTGCGTGATCCGGCCGGGCTCGAGTTCTGCGTCGTTCCGGCCGACGCCGAATCACCGCGGTTCCGGGAGAACTCCCGCGAGGTCGGTTAGGCGCACGCCGGGTCGACGCGGTTGGCCAGGTGGTCGGTACCCCGGGCCATCGTCCGCAGCCGCGCCGCGCTCCAGCTGCGCATGAATCGCATCGGTGCGCTCGCCGCGACCTGGTCGTCGACGACGGGCGCGTCAGGAAGCGCGGAACGCGAGAGCTCGTGGCTCTGCCGCACACCGTTCGCGTAGGAGAAGTAGTCGTACATCGGTGATTTCCTTTCGAAGTCGTCGGATCAGCCCCGCGCAGGCCCTGTGCTCGCGCGAACGATCAGCTTGGTCGGCAGTACTACGCGGGTCTCGGCGAAGTCGGGGTCGAGCAGCATGCGGCCCATCAGCCGCCCCCGTTCCGCGATCGGTTGGCTCACGGTGGTGAGCCCGGCCGCGGCCGCTTCGGGAATGTTGTCGAATCCGGTGACCGACACGTCCTTGCCGGGCACGAGCCGGCGCTCGTCCAGCGCCTGCAGCACACCGAGCGCCATCACGTCACTGGTCGCCATGATCGCCGTCGGCCGGTCGACGCGGTCGAGCAACTCACCGGCCGCGGCCCGTCCGGACTCGATCGAGTTGTGGCCGCCGGTCACAGCCACGATCTCGGCGCCACTGCCGAGACCCTCGCGAAACCCGCGCAGGCGCTTCTGTTCGAAGTCCAGCAGGTGCGACTCGTCGGCCTCGATGACGCTGAGTTCGTCGCCGTGCGAGTGACTGGTGAGCACGACGCCGACCTGCCGGTGGCCGAGTTTGCGCAGGTGCTGCCCGACCTTGCGCGTGGACCCGACCTCGTCGATGAGGACGTAATGCGTCAGACCGGGCACGTCGTTGGTCGCGACCACCGGCAGGCCGCGGCTCCGGATGACCTCGTGGGCCGGATGCTCGGGATCGACGCAGTAGGCGACGATGCCGTCGATGACGGCTTGCCGCACGGCCTGGACGGACGTGTCGACGGCGTCGGGATCGGTGCTGTCGACCGGCGCGACCGGGATCAGCAGCAGGCCGGTGCGGCTCTGCTCGGCGACCTCTGCGAGCCCGGCCAGCAGGCCGACCGAGTACGGGTCGGAGAAGGCGTAGCTGAGCTGCTCGGTGAACAGCATGCCGATCGCTCCCGCCCGGCGGCTGCGCAGCGACCGCGCGGCCGCGTCCGGGCCGGCGTAGCCCTGCTCGCGTGCCACGTCGAGGATGCGGGTCCGCACCGTCTCGGACAGCTGCTCGGGCTTGTTGTAGGCGTTCGAGACCGACGAGACCGACACACCGGCCGCCCGCGCGACCGACTTCAAACTTGGTCCGGCACCCACGGCTCACCTCCTGATGTATCGATCTACTAAATCGTTCAAGTAGAACGATACACCTGGCGTCCGACAACGCAACCGCTATTCGGCGCGCGCGACAGTGGTCAGTCCGGGCCACAGTGGTCAGTTGCAACTGACCACTGTCCGCTCCAACTGACCACTGTCGGTGCGCGCGGCCCGGGTCAGCTCTCCGGATCAGCTCTCCGGGGGCTCGAACTTGGACGTGCGCTGCATTCCCGCAGCGCGTCCCTTCCCCGAGATCACGAGTGCCATCTTGCGCGAGGCCTCGTCGATCATCTCGTCGCCGAGCATCGCCGAGCCCTTCTTCCCGCCCGCTTCGGACGTGTAGTACTCGTACGCGTCGAGGATCAGCTCGGCGTGGTCGTAGTCGTCCTGCGACGGGGCATAGACCTCGTTCGCGATGCCGACCTGGTCCGGGTGCAGCACCCACTTGCCGTCGAAGCCCAGCGCCGCGCTGCGCGAGGCGACCCGCCGGAAGCCCTCGGCGTCGCGGATCTGCAGGTACGGCCCGTCGATCGCCTGCTTGTTGTTCGCCCGTGCGGCCATCAGGATCGACATCAAGATGTGGTGGTACGCATCGCCGACGTCATACCCGGGCGGCTGCTCACCGACGACGAGCGACCTCATGTTGATCGAGGCCATGAAGTCCGCAGGGCCGAAGATGATCGTCTCGACCCGCGGCGACGCCTTGGCAATTGCGTCGACCGCGATCAGGCCCTGCGCGTTCTCGATCTGCGCCTCGATGCCGATGCGTCCGACCTCGAGGTCGTTCGTCTTCTCGATCTGGGTGAGCAGGATGTCCAGCGCCACCACCTGTTCGGCGCTCTGCACCTTCGGCAGCATGATGCAGTCGAGGTTCGCGCCGGCGCCCTCGACGACCTCGATCACGTCGCGGTAGGTCCAGTGCGTCGTCCAGTCGTTGACCCGAACGACGCGGATCTTGTCGCCCCAGCCGCCTTCGTTCAAGGCGGCGACGATGTTCTTGCGCGCCTCGGGCTTCATCAGCGGGGCGCAAGCGTCCTCGAGGTCGAGGAACACCTGGTCGGCGTCGAGCCCCTTCGCCTTCTCCAGGAAGCGTGGGTTGCTTCCGGGGACAGCGAGGCAGGAACGACGGGGACGCAGAGTTTCACTCATTCCCGAAGCATGCCCAGGGGCGACCCGGGACGCCAACCCCGTGTCGGTGGGCTCACACGACGGGCCGCCGCGTCGGGGGCCGCTAATCTTCAGTCGTGGTGTCGAACCGGAGCGGGCGATGAGCACCGGGACCCGCGTGTTCGTCGCCCGGCTGGCCGGGATCGGCGTCTACGACCCGAGCGGCGACCAGATCGGCCGGGTGCGTGACGCAGTGACCACGCTGCGCGTCGACCGACAGCCACCGCGGGTGATCGGCGTCGTAATCGAGGTGCAGCAGCGCCATCGCATCTTCGTGCCGATGGGACGCGTCACACGAATCGAGCCGGACCAGGTCGTGCTGACCTCGGGCACCGTCAACATGAAGCGTTTCGAGCGGCGCCCGAACGAGACCTTGGTGCTGGCCGAACTGCTCGACCGCACGGTCACGTTGCGCGACGACGGGCAACAGGTCGTGATCGTCGACCTCGCGATGGAACAGGACCGCGTGCGCGACTGGGTGCTCTCCCGGCTCGCCGTGCGCACCGTGACGACGCGGCTCGGCCGGCGCCGCCGCGGCCAGCTCAGCCAGGTCGAGTGGAACGAGGTGGACGGCCTCGCCGTCCCCGAGGCCGACCAGGGCACCGACGCCCTGCTCTCGACGCTGTCAGACATGCGCGCGGCCGACGTGGCGCAAGCGCTGCGCGACCTGCCCGACAAACGACGGATGGAAGTCGTGCGCGCACTCGACGACGAACGGCTGGCCGACGTCCTGCAGGAGATGGAGGAGGACGACCAGGTCGTCCTTCTGAGCGCGCTGGAGGACGAGCGTGCCGCCGACGTGCTCGAGGCGATGGAGGACGACGACGCCGCCGACCTGCTCGGCGAGATGTCCGCGGCAGACCAGCAGCGCCTGCTCGAGCTCATGGAACCCGAGGAGGCCGAGCCGGTCCGTCGGCTCATGACCTACGGCGACACCACGGCCGGCGGCATGATGACCTCAGAGCCGGTGATCCTGCTGCCTGATGCCACGGTCGCCGAGGCGCTGGCGCTCGTCCGCAACCCCGAGCTGTCCCCCGCGCTCGCTGCGCAGGTGTTCGTCGTGCGTCCGCCGCAAGGAACCCCCACGGGCAGGTTCCTCGGCATCGCTCACCTGCAGCGGCTGCTGCGCGAGCCGCCGTCCGCGCTCGTCAGCGGAGTTTGTGAGAAGGACACCGGCGCACTTCGTCCCGACGTGCCCATCGGCGACGTGACGCGCCACCTCGCCACGTACAACCTCGTGGCGGCACCTGTCGTCGACGACAACGATCGACTGCTCGGCGCGGTGTCGGTCGACGACGTGCTCGACCATCTGCTGCCCGAGGGTTGGCGCGATTCGGACCGGACGACGGTCAATGGCTGACCGCCGAAGCCGCCTTGACCAGCCGAAGATCGAGCGTGGCCCGCGCCTGAAATTCGACGCCGAGGCCTTCGGCCAACTTACCGAGCGCGTCGCACGGTTCCTCGGCACCGGTCGGTATCTGATCATCCAGACCGTGTTCATCATCGTCTGGGTCGCGGACAACACCATTCCCGGACTGCCGCATTTCGACCCGTACGCGTTCCTGTTCCTGACGTTGATCCTCTCGTTGCAGGCGGCGTATTCGGCGCCGCTGATCCTGCTCGCGCAGAACCGCCAGGACGACCGTGACCGCGTCAACCTGGAGGCCGACCGCGACGAGGCCCGCCAGTCCAAGGCTGACCTGGAGTACCTGGCCCGCGAGCTCGCGGCGATCCGGATGGCGCTCGGAGAGGTCGCCACCCGCGACTT
The DNA here is from genome assembly GCA_036497285.1 of Jatrophihabitans sp. Lineage (GTDB taxonomy): Bacteria > Actinomycetota > Actinomycetes > Mycobacteriales > Jatrophihabitantaceae > RYN-133. The sequence continues at coordinate 11,218 of DASXJR010000108.1, read as the reverse complement.
CCTGCGTTCCGAATTGTCCAGGATCGACCAGGTCCGGGAGCGGGCGGACGACTGAACCGCGCCCCGCAGCGCTCGACCTGATGTCGGTGCGGTGGTAGATAATTGCGATCATGAGGCCACGGGGCCACGAGAACGTGGCGACAGTGCTCGTCGATCCCGCCGTGCTCGACGACTTCGAACTCGACCTCATGTCGCACGACTTCCGGGTATGGGTCGTCAGCGCGGTCACGACCTTCCCCGACCCCGAGCGACTCGCCTTCCAGATCCGCCGCTCGCTGATCGAGTGGAGCCAGGGCCGGTGGCTCGACGCCGTCGAGTGGACTCTGGTCTGGGTCACCTTCGGCGAGCGCTGGCTCGACGGCGACGAACCGATCCCGTGGCCGGCGCATTCAGCGCTGTGGGACAAGCTCGCCGAGTACAAGGGCCACGTGCGCTACAACCTGGGCCTGGGTGGCGTGCCCCGCCTGAGCGTGCCGCGCGAGGCGCACTGATCATCGCCGTCACATCCGCGCACCATCGCCGGTCATAGGGGTGACGACGCAACGACGATCAAGGAGCAAACATGCTCGGGCGCAAGGACTTCACCCAGGACGAAATCGACGCCGGCAAGCGCGCGGTCAAGCGAGCGCTGGACACGCTGGACACGCTTCCCAAGACCGCACAGTCGACCCTGCAGCAGGGCGGCTACTTCAACGATCTCGCGCTCGGCCTCGACCGGCGCTATGTGCACCGGTTGCGCGGTGTCACCGGCAAGGACGGCACTCCGCTCAACGAACTCGAGTTGCTGGTCGAGTCGCTGATGAACAACGACGGCGTGCTGCGCGGCAACAACGTCGTCAAGTACGCCGCCGAGAAGACCGTGGTCGGGCTGAAGGTCGGCGACCGGATCACTCTGTCGCGTGACGACTTCGACCGGCTGTCATCGGGCGTCTTCGCAGAACTCGAGCAGAAGTACCGCTGAGTTCCTCGATGAACGGGTCCTTCCGGGTCCGCGGCGCGACGATGAAGGCCAGTACGTAGATGATCGCCGCGATCACGAGCAACGCGCGGTAACCGAACACGAGCGAGAAGTATTCGAGGCAGCCGCCGAGGATCGCGCCGAGCAGGTTCGTGCCGAATGCCAACGGCGCATCCGCGGTGTCGGCGAAGCGTTTCGCGAAGATCACGTTCGCTGCGAAGATCGGTAGTACCGCGATCCCGACGGCCACGATCAGGCGCAACCACACGTCCAGGCCGAGCAGGAAGCTCGGTGGCACCGCCCATGACAGCAGTAGTCCGCCGAGCAGCACGCCGTACATGACCGGGACGGGCGGAGTGGGGAACCGCGCGGTCAGTTCGACCGCGGCGAGAACTGCTATCAACACGCCCGCGAAGACGAACGCGTTGACCAGCCAGGTGGTGCCGAACAACAGCGCGAACCCCGTCACGCTCTTCGTCTCGAGCAGCAGGAACGCGACCCCGAGCAGGAACAGATCGCGGTAGCTCCACATCTGTCTTGCTTGTGCGCGCAGCCGGGCACCTGCGCCCGCGCCCTGCGACGTCGCGTTCATCACCAGGACCAGTGCGATCGCCACGATGCTGACGGCGATGATCATCAGCAGGGTGCTGCGGTACAGCCCCGGAATCCCCGGGTTTCGTAGGTACACGAACGGCCGGTCGTCGGTCGCCGGTGCGGGCGTGTCCGCCGGCCGCTTCCACGTGGTGTCACCGCAGTGCTGATCCGCCGGGGTGAGTCCGACGGCCAGCACCGCCAGCGCAGTCACCTGCGGCACGGCGTACACGCACGGCGGGTGCCCGAACGCGTCGTCGAGCGTGCCGGCGAGACGGTCGACGATCCACTGCTCGCGGTAGTAGTTGTACATCGCGAACGCGCCGTCGGGAGCGAGGTGATCGCGCGCGGTCTGCGCCGCCTGCAGCGTGAACAGGTAGCTCTCGAGCCGAAGCGAACTCGCGCCGGACACCAGCGTCAGCGAGTCGGGCAGCGCGAACAGGATCAGGTCGTACTTCCGGTCCGTCTGCTGCAGGAACGCGCGTCCGTCGTTGATGTGCACGCTGACCCGCGGGTCCTGGTAGGCGTGATCGGGATCGTGCTGCGCGCCGAAGCGTTGCAGCGTCGGGTCGATCTCGACGGCGTCGACGTGCGTGGCGCCCTGCGCGAGCGCGATCGCGACGTCCGTCCCCGTCCCCGCACCGACGATCAGCACGTTGCCCGGCTTGCGGTTGATCACCTTGTACGGCTGCAGGTAGTACTGCTCTTCGGCCTCGCGGGTCGCCACGGACGTCAGCCGCTGGTGCGGCACGCCGTTGACCGAGACCGAGTACTCGATGCCGCCGCGGCCGTCGTCCGACGCCGAGGTCGTCACCTCGTAGTACGGCGACCAGAAGGTGCCCTTGTCGTGCCGCAGCGGGTACAGGAACAGCACCGTCAGCGCGACCGCCACGGTCAGCGTCACGCCGATCGCCTTGCGACCGAGCAGCACGATGAACAGCACTGCGACGATGCCGAACCACACCAACGGCGGCGAGCCGATCATCGACAGCAACGTGAACGAGACGATCCCCAGCAGGCTGCCGAGCAGATCGAAGCGGTACGAGACCAGGCGGGGCAGTTTGCGGAAGCAGCCGCCGACGATCTCGGCGGGGCCGGCAGTGACTGCGGCGGTCGCAAGGAACACCCCTGGCAGCACGACCCAGATCGGCGGGCCGGACGTACCGATGTTGGTGAAGAACACGACCTGCGTCGATTCGCGGTCGACCGTGACCGGGTACGCGCTGACGAAGCCGATCAGGCCGAGCAGCACGACCAGCGAGTAGTACGGCTGCGGCCGGTCGGGCAGGTTGGGACGCGCCGCGCGCAGGAAGCCGAGACCGACGCCCAGGAATGAGCCGAGCAGCACGAAGTTGGAGAAATACGCGAGATGAACGAGGTTTGCGCCCAGCCATCGGATCAAGCACAGCTCGATGAAAAGCATGAGCGCGCTGCCCAGGACGAGGCGCCTGCGATCCTCCACAACGGCAGAGTCTGCCGTATCGGTCAGAAGATCAATCGCAGCACCGCTGCAGTGGCCGCGGCGGCGACGACGATCACGAGGAACGGCGCCCTGCGCCACACCGCGATCGCGCCCACTGCGAACCCGGCCAGCCGCGGTCCGTCGAGGTCGTAGTGCCGACCGTTCGCGATCAACTCGACGACCACGAGCGCAGCGAGCAGCGCGACCGGTAGCAGCTCGACCGCGCGGCGGGTCGGTCCGTGGTCGAGCAGACGCGCGGGGACGAGGTAGCCCGCCAGCTTGAGCAGGTAGCAGCCGACGACCGTCCCGATAACGATCCACCAGATCGCCAACTAGAACCGCCTCGCCAGGAGGAGCGCCGCGGTGGCGGCGAGCACCGGCACGCCGGGCGGGGTGATCGGGATCAGCGCCGCGGCGATCACCGCACCGCCGACGGCCACCCGGCGCTCGGTCCGTCCGTCCCGCAGCCGCGGTGCCAGCAGCGCGAGGAACGCCGCCGGAACAACCGCGTCGAGGCCGAACCGGGCGGGGTCACCGAACGCACTCGCCCCGGCCGCGCCGAGGAACGTGGCGAGATTCCAGACCGCGAACACCGAGCCGAACGTCCACCAGAACGCGACCCGGCCCAGCGCCGGGTCGTCCTGCCCGATCGCCATCGCCGTCGACTCGTCGATCGTGCCGTGCGCGGCGAGCAGGCGGCGCAGCCCACGCGGCCGCAGCAGCGGGGCGAGCCGCATGGCGTACAGCGCATTGCGGCTGCCGAGCAGTAGGCCGCTGCCCAACGCCGCAACCATGCCGCCCCCGCCCGCGATCACGCCGACGACGGCGAACTGGGTGCCGCCCGTGAACGCGAGCAGCGAGAGCAGGCAGGTCTGCACCGTCGACAGCCCGGCGGCGACGGAGGCCGCGCCGAACGCGGCTCCGTACGTGCCGACGGCAACGCCGACACCCACGCAGTTGCGGACGACGGAGCGGCGGGTGGGCGCGCTCACTCGTCGGGGATGTCGAGGCGCTGCAGCAGCCCGTCCAGGGTCTGCAGTTCGGCGTCGTCGAAGTGCGCCAGCCAATGCCGCTGGATGCCCGCGAGGTGCACCGGGACGGCCTCACGCAGCCGGCGCAGACCGGCGGGCTGCAGCACCGTGTACGTACCCCGCGCGTCGTCCGGCGACGGCTCGCGCGAGACCAGGCCGGCCTTCTCTATGCGGTCCACCAGCCGGGTGAGCCCCGAGCGGGACAGCAGGACCCGATTTGCCAGTTCGGCCATCCGCAGCCGCCGGTCGGGGGCCTGGGCCAGGGTGAGCAGCACGTCGTACCAGGCCAGCGGCATCGAGGCGTCGCGGTCGAGCTCGCGCTCGAGTTCGCCGAGCACGACGGCGTGCGCGCGCAGGAAGCTGCGCCAGACCGCAACCCGCCAGTCGCCGGGATCGGGTGCAGGCGTCGCCGGCGTCACTCCCTCCATGCAGTCAGATCGTAGGTGTTCGGGCGGTCCGTACCATCGGCCTCGTGGGCGTTCCCGACGAATCTGCAATCCGAACCGCACTGGCCACCGTCGACGACCCGGAAATCCGCAAGCCGATCACCGAGCTCAACATGGTCTCGTCCGTCGCGATCTCGGCAGGCGGCGCGGTGTCGGTCGGCGTGCTGCTGACCGTGGCCGGCTGCCCGATGAAGGCCGAGCTCACCCGCCGGGTCAGTGACGCGGTGTCGCGGGTGGACGGCGTCTCGTCCGTCGACGTGACGCTGGGCGTGATGAGCGACGAGCAGCGCACCGCCCTGCGTCAACAGCTGCGCGGTGACGCCCCGGTCAACGAGATCCCGTTCGCGCAGCCAGGCTCGCGCACCCGGGTCTACGCGGTGGCGTCCGGCAAGGGCGGGGTCGGCAAGTCGTCGGTCACCGTCAACCTGGCCGCGTCGTTGGCGGCGCGGGGGCTGTCGGTGGGCGTGCTCGACGCGGACATCTACGGCTTCTCGGTGCCGCGCATGCTCGGCGTCAGCGGCAAGCCGACCCAGGTCGAGCAGATGATCATGCCGCCGGTGGCGCACGACGTGAAGGTCATTTCGATCGGGATGTTCACGCCCGGCAACACCGCGGTGGTGTGGCGCGGGCCGATGCTGCACCGGGCGCTGCAGCAGTTCCTCGCGGACGTGTTCTGGGGCGAGCTGGACGTGCTGCTGATGGACCTGCCGCCCGGCACCGGCGACATCGCGATCTCGGTGGCTCAGCTCGTCCCGTCCGCGGAACTGCTCGTCGTAACCACACCGCAGATCGCCGCCCGCGAGGTGGCCGAGCGCGCAGGGTCGATCGCGCTGCAGACCCATCAGCAGATCGTGGGCGTGGTCGAGAACATGAGCTGGCTGGACATGCCGGACGGCTCGCGCATGGACCTGTTCGGCTCCGGCGGCGGTCAGGCGGTGGCTGACTCGCTGTCGATCTCGACGGGTACCGCGGTGCCGCTGCTCGGCCAGATCCCGATCGACCAGCAGGTGCGCGAGGGCGGCGACGACGGTAGCCCGGTCGTGCTCAGCCATCCGTCGTCGGCGGCGGCGCAGGCGCTCTCGGCCGTCGCAGACCGGCTCGCCAAGCGCCAGAGCAGCCTCGTCGGCCGCTCGCTCGGCCTCACCCCGACCGCCCACGGCTGACCGTCCGCACGTCCCCGCGAGTGGTTGCGGGTCTCCTGCTTGGCCCGGTGAGAGGGTGCCGAACGATCGCCTTTTCCTCTGAAATGTTCGGTTTCAGGGTCCCGAACCGAACTTTCTGGAGGCAAACCTGATCAACGCCACCCATCGCCGGCGAAGCTCAGGTGGCGTCGCTGTCGTAGGGGGCGGGTTCGCCGCGGCCGAGGGGACGCTGCTCCGGCTTGTGCATCGACACCGGCTTCTCGGGCTCGGGCTCGTAGTAGGACGAGGCGTGGCGCGGGTCCATGTCGCGCAGATCTTGGCGCGGGTCGTACTTGCGCAACTCGCCACGAAGCCCGTTCTCCTCGTCGCCGAGGATCGCGCGCTGGATCGCGGTACGCGGGTTCAGGTTCCGCAGATCCATGTCGGCGAATTCGGGGCCCAGCTCGTCGCGCAGCTGGGTGCGGGCTCCGGTGGCCAGCTCGCGCAGGGTGCGCAGCAGGTTCGCCGCGTCACGCGCGAACTGCGGCAGCCGGTCGGGTCCGAGAACGATGACTGCGACGAGCGCGAGGACCACGAACTCCATGGGCCCGACGTTGAACATGCCTTCGAGGCTACGCCGAGCCGAGGGTGATGGTCGCGGTGCGCTTGGCCGCACCTCGGTAATACGTCACGTTGATCTTGTCGCCCGGCTTGTGCTCCTGGACGATCACGACGAGCTCGTCGTAGCTGAGGATCGGCTTGTCGTCGGCCACGATGATCACGTCGCCGTTGCGCAGCCCGGCCTTCGCGGCCGCACCCTTCGGCTCGACCTGCTCGAGGTAGGCGCCCGCCTGCAAGCCCGCCTCGGCGGTGCGGCCCTGCGCGTTGAGCGACCCGTGCTCCGCCTTCCCGTTCTTGATCAGCTCCAGCGCGATCTCGCGGGCGTAGTCGATCGGGATCGCGTAGCCGATGCCGCTGGTCGGGGTGGTGCCGCCGGTGCCGTTCGGCGTGCCGAGCGCGGCCGCGGAGTTGATCCCGACCAGCCGTCCGCCCGCGTCGACGAGCGCGCCGCCCGAGTTGCCGGGGTTGATCGCGGCGTCGGTCTGCACGGCGTCGAGGAAGGCGTCGGACTGCCCGTCGTCGCCGAACACGTGCACCGGCCGGTTGAGAGCGGACACGATGCCCGCGGTGACCGTGCCGTTCAGTCCGAGCGGTGAGCCGATGGCAACCACCGGGTCGCCGACGGCGAGCGTCGACGACCTGCCCAACGGCGCCACCGTCAACTGGTCATCGGGCACCTTGAGCACGGCGATGTCGCTCACCGGGTCGAGCCCGACGATCTGCGCGCGAGCGGTTGCCTCGTTCGAGAAGGTGGCGATGATCGTGCCGCCGTCCTTGGCGACGGCGGCCACGTGGTTGTTGGTGAGGACGTCGCCATGCCGGTCGATCACGACACCGGACCCGACACCGCTACGCGACTTGTCGGCGCTGGTCACCGCGAGCGATACGACCGCGGGCCCGATCTTCTTGGCGATCGCGGCGACCGAGCCGGGGGGACGGTTCGCAGGCACACCGCCCTGCGGCAGGCTCACGTCCGTCCGGTGCAGCGCGTCGCGGGCGGTACCGGCGAGGAAGTACCCACCGAACCCGCCGACAGCACCCGCCACCAGCGCGATGATCAGCCCGAGCAGCAGTGCCTTGAGCCCGAACCGGCGCGGCATCGCCATGACCTTGGCCGACTCGTCCTCCTCCGGCGCGGCGGGCTCCGCGTCGTCGAGGTGCTCCTCGTCCAGGGACGGGTCGAGTTGGGCCGGCTGGCCGGACGCGAACACCGCGCCGCGCCCGAGCCAGAACGCGGCGCCCGGGTCGCGCCACGGGTCACGCAGGGCGTCGTGCTTCCACCACGGCGACTGGGGCTCGGTCTCCGAAGGCTCGATGCGGGTGCCCGGTTCCGGGGCGAAGCCGCCCTGCGCCTCGGCGGGCGCCCCGAACGCGCTGGTCATGATCCACGGGACGGTCGGGGCCTGGGTGTGCTGCGGTGGGACTCGCTCGCCGACCGGCGGCGCGTACGGGCCGGCGCCGTCCGGCCGGCCGAACCCGGCGCGGTCCTCGGGCGAGATCGTCGGCGGCGGTGGGGTGTACGGCGGTGGCGGCCGGCGTGGCGCGAACGGATCGTTCAGGCCCGGCGGGCGGCGAAAGGCTTCGTCCAGCGCCGCTTGGTCGAGCGCCGACTCGTGCGAGGCCGACTCGTGCGAGGCCGACTCGTCGGGGCGCTCGGCGCCGTCGGCGCCGTGCGAGCCCTGGTCGTCGGACACTTCGATTCCCGGCCCTTCACACCACTAGATCGATCGGCTTCTCGTTCGAGTCTGCCCCATGCGGTGAGGCGGCGGCGGCCGCCGGGGAGTTCTCACCAGGGATGCATGGGCAGGTCGGCCCGGACGGGGCTTACCTGCGGATGCGAGCCGGTGGCCGGCCGCGGGTCCGCCGCGGGTGCGCTGACGGCGGACGCGCTGGTGGCGAGCACACCGAAGACGGCTGCGGAAGCGACCGCGAGGGTCACGCCGCGGCCCCGGCGCATCAGGCCGTGCGGCGCGCGTTGCTGCGGGACGAAGGCAGCCGGTGCCGCGATCGTGGCGAACATGGTGGTGCCGTGCTCGTCGACGTGGGTGGGGACTTGGCGGATCGGCGTCGTGGCCGGTACCTCACGCAGCCGATCGAGCAGCCCGATCGGCAGCGACGGTGCCGGGGCCGCACGCAACGCCCAGACGGCCTCGCGCTGTACGGCGACGGCGTGATTGCACTCGGGGCAGCCCGCGGTGTGGCGCCGCGCCCGCTCCCGGGCGAGCCCGGTCAGGACGTCGTCGGCGAAGGCCGCGACGGCCTCGTCGGACAGATGCTGTTCACGCATCGTCGGCTGCCCGTTCGAACTCGGTGGCGGGTCGCACCCCCGGTGCCCGGTGTGCCAGGGCATCGCGCAGCAGCACCCGTCCGCGGTGGATGCGCGAGCGCACAGTGCCGACCTTGATGCCCAGCGTGGCTGCGATCTCTTCGTAGGACAGCTGCTCGAGGTCGCAGAGCACGACCGCGACCCGGAAGTCGGCGGGCAGGGCGTCGAGTGCCGCCTGGACCTCGGGATCGAGGTTCATCTGCTCATAGGCCTGTTCCGGGCCTTGCTCGCGTGAAGCCAGCCGATCGCCGGCGTCGTCGGGCAGCGCGTCGAAGCGGATCCGCTGGCGACGCCGGACCATGTCCAGGAACAGGTTGGTGGTGATGCGGTGCAGCCAGCCCTCGAAGGTGCCGGGCGTGTACTCGGCGAGCGACTTGAACACCCGGACGAACGTCTCCTGGGTCAGGTCCTCGGCGTCGGCTCGGTTACCCGAGAGCCGGTACGCCAAGCGGTACACCCGGTCGGCGTGCTCGCGCACGACTTCGTCCCACGTCGGCGGCACCCATGCCTGGGCCGCCGGCTCAGGGTGCTCGGTCTGCTCGGTCTGGGCGGCGGCGTCGGAACGAGCGGTGTCTACCGTCGTCACTGGCGTCTCCTTCGAAAGGTTCGAACCTACGCCGATAGGCAAGCATCCGAACCTGTATGCAAGCTAAACGTGGTATGGGCATCAGACGTTCCCTGTTTTCTCGGACTACCCTCAGCCGGTGCATTCGTACACGCCGGACGACGACCGGATCGCCCGGACGGTCGTTGAGTACTGCCTCCAGCGACTGAGCGAAGAGGTGCCGCTGGACCGCCCGATGACCCCGCCGGAACTGGAGAAACTGGTCGGTGCAACGGTGACCGCGACCGGCATCGGCCGGGACGAGGCGCTGCGGCTGTGGGCCGAGGTTTTGGGCCCGGCGTGCCTGTCCGTGGACCACAGGCGGTACCTGTCCTTCATCCCGAACGCGCCGACGAAGGCCGCGTGCTACTTCGACATGCTTGTCGCCGCGTCGAACGTGTACAGCGGGTCGTGGCTGGAGGGTTCGGGTGCGGTCTACGCCGAGAACCAGGCCCTGCGCTGGATCGCCGACCTGGCCGGGCTTCCACCGCAGTCCGGCGGGACGTTCGTCCAGGGCGGGACGATCGGCAACCTGTCCGCGCTGGTGGCAGCCCGCGAGAACGCGCTCGAGCACCGCGGCTCGCGTCCGCACCGGTGGGCCGTCTGCGTGTCGGACGAGACGCACTCCTCGGTCAAACACGCGTTGCAGGTCGTGATGGACGTGGACGCGATTGCCGTCCCGGGCGACGAGCGGGGCCGGCTGACCGGTCCCGCACTGCGGTCGGTCGTCGACAACCTGCCCGAGCACGTCCGCGACGGGATCTTCGCTGTGGTGGCCACCGCCGGCACGACCAATCTGGGCGTGGTCGACGACATCTCCGGCGTCGCCGACGTCGCTCGCGAGCAGGGCTGGTGGCTGCACGTCGACGGCGCGTACGGCGGGGCGGCGCTGGCCGCGCCGTCCGTCCGGGAGCTTTTCGCCGGGGTCGAGCACGCCGACTCGTTCATCGTCGACCCGCACAAGTGGCTGTTCGCGCCGTTCGACGCCTGCGCACTGATCTACCGCGAGCCGCGGCTGGGCCGGGCCGCGCACACCCAGCACGCGGGCTACCTCGACCCGGTGACGGTCGACGGTGAGTGGAACCCGTCCGACTTCGCGATCCAGCTGACCCGGCGAGCCCGCGGCCTGCCGTTCTGGTTCTCCCTGGCCGTCTACGGCACGGACGCCTACCGCGACGCGATCGAGCAGACGCTCACCGTCGCCCGGCAGGGTCGGGAGTTGATCGATGCCGCCGATCACCTGCGGCTGCTCGTCGAACCGGACCTGTCGGTGTTGATCTTCGAGCGGATCGGGTGGACGGGCGACGACTACGCCCGCTGGAGCGCGCGCCTGCTCGACGAGCAGCAGGCCTTCGTGACCCCCACGCGGCACAACAACGTGATCTGCACCCGGTTCGCGATCGTCAACCCACTCACGACACGAGACGATCTAGCGCTCATCATCGACTCCATGCGATAGCACAGGGACAACTCGGCGGAACCGCGGAATCGGCACGCTTTCCAGCCGATTTCGTGGGGTGGCTATAGGCTGCGCGCCATGGCCGACGCGATGTTGAACGAGGCGAGCCTGGCGTACGCCGAGTCGTTCCAACCCGAGGACGAGATCACGGTCCAGGCCCGCGAGCGCGGTCACGAACTCGGCTGCATGCCGATCGGGTCGGCCGGCGGCGCGGCGCTGCGGGTGCTGGCGGCAGCGACCCGCGCCAGAGCGGTGATCGAGGTGGGCACCGGCGCCGGCGTCTCCGGGCTGTACCTGCTCGAAGGCATGGCGCCGGACGGCGTGCTGGTGTCGATCGACGTCGAGAGCGAGAACCAGCGGGCGGCCCGCGAGGCGTTCGCCGAGGCGGGCATCGCGTCCACCCGGTACCGGCTGATCAACGGTTCGGCGGCCGACGTGCTGCCCCGCATGCGCGACGAGGCGTACGACCTCGTGTTCGTCGACGCCGACAAGAGCGCCTACGCCGTCTACTACGAGCAGGCGGTGCGGATGCTCCGTCCGGGTGGGGTCGTCGCGTTCGACAACATGCTCTGGCACGACCGGGTCGCCGACCCGTCCCA
>DASXJR010000107.1:0-49438 GCA_036497285.1 Jatrophihabitans sp. | reverse complement strand
GACGTCGCCGGCACTCGGGGCGAGGTCGCCCGTGCGCACGCCGGGGTGAACTCGAACATCCTCGCCGACGACCTGCTGCTCGACGTGCCGAGCGGCACCGCGGTCCTCAACGGCATCCCGATCGACGTCACGGCGGCCTAGCCGGCCAGGATCGTCTGCACCTTCTTCGACCTGTAGAACGGCTCGAGGCGGGCGCGGACGAGCGCCTCGAGCCGGCCGTCGGCCTTGGCCGCCTCGATGACCGGTGGCAGCGCGGCGCGCAGGTCGGTCACCAGGTCGTCGCGCGTGATGTTCAGTTCGGCGAGGACGGAGGCGATGTCGCGCTCGCCGTAGCGCTCGAGCAGTGCGTCGACGCTCTCGTCGATAGCGGCACCGACGAACGCGCTGCCCCGTCCGCTGATCACGACGGCGTGCAGCTTGGCCGCGACCTCGCGCAGGTCGTCGGCGGTCAGGTACTCGCGCAGCTCGCTGAGCGGCTCCTTCGCGTGCAGGTCCCAGATCTCCATCGCGGCACCGCGCAGGTGCTCGTCCTTGAACACGTCGCGCAGCGCACCGGTGGTCTGCTTGATCGCCATCTGGGTGCCCTTGTCCGCCGCGGCGCCGACGAAGCCCACCCGGCCCACCGTGCGCGCCGCGCTCGAACCGAGCGAGAACAGCGACTTCGCGCCGGGCAGCCGCTCGGCCATCTGCCGGTTCTGCGCGATGAAGTCGTTGACGATGGCCGCCACGAACCGCTGCGCGACGCGCGCGACGAGCGGGCTCTGGTCCATCCGCTTCAACGCCCGCTCGTGCAGCTTGCGCATGCCCAGCACCTGCACGACGAGCGCCTCCACGGGCTCGCGGTCGACGACCTCGCCGAGCTTGTGCTTCTCGCTCGCCTTGAGCCCGTACACGGTCTCGGCGAGGGCAAGGACGAAGTCCTCGAGCAGCTCGCTGCCGCCGGCGTTGTCCGCGACCCGGCGCAGGATCGTCTTCGCCGCGGCCGGGTCGACCACGTCGGCGACGGTCAGCGTGTCGGCCAGCTTCAGCAGGTCGTCGACGTCGCGCGCGATCACCTGGGCGAGCCGTTTGCCGCTCAGCTCGTGCAGGACGTAGTCGACCTGCGCGTCGAGCAGCTGGTCGGCGAGCTCCTTGGCAGTCATGCCGAGCAGTCTTCCGGACGGGGGTGCGGCTTCGTCGACGCGCCCCCGCCCGGAAGTCGGGATCCGATCAGCTGCCGCCCGGGTTCAGCTTCACGGTGATCGGCTGGAAGTTGTTGCCGGTCACGTCCAGCCCCATCTTCTTGAGGTTGTCGAGGGCCTTGGTGGTGAACTCGTTGGTGTAGGCCTCGCCCTTCGGTGCGCCGGTGAGCACCGTCTGTCCGTCGGCGTTCTTGGTGCCCTGGGCGATCGTGACGGTCTGGTCCCACTTCGCCTTGTCGACCATGCCGATGCCCTCGGGCGAGGGCCAGACCAGCTTGTTGGCCTCGTTCGTCTGCCACAGCTGGTGGCTCGCGCCGAGCTTCGAGCCGGCCTGCACGACCATGTCGCGGCAGCTGTCGGGCTTGGTGGCGCAGTAGATCCAGCCCTGGTAGCTCGCGGTCAGGAACTTGACCGTGGTCGCCTGGAAGGCCGGGTCCTGCAGCTTGGTGGTGTTGGCCCAGATGGCGTCCTGCAGCATCGCGGTGCCGACGTCGTTCCAGTTGATGACGTTCAGGTCGGAGGGCTGGTACAGCTCGCCGGTGTCGGGGTTCTTCGCCTCCAGCACCTGCGCGTACTCGTTGTACGTCATCGCCTGCGCCGCGTCGATGTCACCGGCGAGGAACGCGTTCATGTCGAACTGTTGCTGCACGATCTTGACGTCCTTGCCCGGATCGACCCCGTTCTTCGTCATGCCGGCGAACAGCTCGTACTCGTTGCCGAAGCCCCAGTCACCGACCGTCTTGCCCTTGAGGTCGGGGACGGCGGTGATCCCGTTTTTCTTGAAGGAGATCTGCAACGTTCCCGACCGCTGGAACACCTGCCCGACGTCGGTGATGTTCGCGCCCTTCTCGCGCGACTGCAGCGCCTTCGGCACCCACGCGATCGCGAAGTCCGCCGAACCGCCGTCGTCGACGGTGGTTTGCGGCACGGTGTCGGTACCGGCTGGGACGATCTTCACGTTCAGGCCCTGCTGGGTGTAGAAGCCCTTCTCCAGTGCGGCGATGTAACCACCGAACTGAGCCTGGGTCACCCACTGCAACTGCAACGTGACGTCGACCGGCTTGCCACTGGGGGTGGTCGGTGCATTGGTCGACCCGGCCGTCTGGCCACCGGTCGATCCACCGCCTCCCCCGCTGCTTCCGCAAGCGGTCAAGCCCGCCGCGGCCAGCAGCGCGGCTGCACCGGCGGTGAGCGTGCGAGTAAATCTGGACATGAGATCCCTCCTGGTTAGAGAACGGCGGCCGCTCTGCGGCCGAGAACGGCGCGCTCGATGATGAGCACGCTGACGTAGAAGAGCAGGCCGAGCAACACTGCACCAAGCACCGAGGCCCATGCGCCCGGGTAGTCGGAGGCGCCCACCGAGCCGGTGATGCGCGAGCCCAGCCCGGTCGTGACACCGCCGAAGTACTCGCTGACGACCGCGGCGATGACGGCGAGTGACGAGGCGAGGCGCAGGCCGGTGAAGAAGTACGGCAGGGCACCCGGGATGCGGATGGTGCGCAACACCGCCGTGCCCGACGCGGCGAAGCTCTGCATGAGTTCCCGGTGCACGGGCGACAGCATGGAGAGGCCACGCCGCACGTTGATGAAGACGGGGACGAACGCGGTGATCGCCACGACCTCGCGGCGCGGCAACGTCGACACCGGCGAATACATGTTGTTGAGCAGCGGTGCGAGGGCGACGATCGGGATGGCGGCGAGTCCGGCTACCAGCGGCGAAATCGTGCGGCCGAGGACGGGCACCCGCGTGGCAACTGCGGCCAGCAGGACGCCCGCAGTCACGCCGATCAACAGTCCGACGAACGCGTTCAGTCCGGTGTACCAGGCGGCGTCGAGAATTCGCGCGTGCGCATCGACAGCGGCTCTCCAGATGTCCGAGGGCGCCGGCAGCACGAAGCTGCTGACGTCGGCAGCGCGCACGAAGACCTGCCAGCCGACGGCGAACAGCACGCCGAACACGAGGGCCGGAAGCACGGCCGCACCGGCGCGGCGGAACGACACCGCGGTCGCCATCACAGCGCGCCCTTCGCCCGATCGATCTCGGCGGCCCGGTCAGCTGCGGATGTGGTCTGGTGGCCGCGCAACGCCTCGCGCACCTGGGTGATCACCGCGTAGAACGCGGGCGATTCCCGGGTGTCGGCGTTGCGCTTGCCGAGCTCTACAGGAATCACGTCGGCGATGCGGCCCGGACGCGGCGACATCACGACCACCCGATGCGAGAGAAACACCGCTTCGGGGATCGAGTGCGTCACGAACACGACAGCCGCCCCGGTTTCGGCGGCGATCCGCACGAGTTCGTCCTGCATCCGCTCTCGGGTCATCTCGTCGAGGGCACCGAACGGTTCGTCCATGAGCAGGAGCGCGGGGCTCTCGGCCAGTGCACGCGCGATCGCGACGCGCTGCTGCATGCCGCCGGACAACTGCGGCGGCCGGTGGTCCGTGAAGTCGGTCAGCCCGACCAGATCGAGCAGCTCCAGTGCGCGGGCCCTGCGCTTGCTCCGGTCGACGCCGTGCAGTTCGAGCGGCAGTTCGACATTCGCCCGCACCGTGCGCCAGTCGAGCAGGCCGGCCTGCTGGAACGTGAAGCCGTAGTCCTGATCGAGCCTCGCCTTGCGGGCGGACTTCTCGTTGACCTCGACGGTGCCGGTCGTCGGCACGAGCAGATCGGCGATCACCCGCAGGAGCGTCGACTTGCCACATCCGGACGGGCCGATCAGCGACACGAACTCACCGCGTTCGATGGTCAGGTCGATGTCCTCGAGCGCGACCACCGAACCGCGGCGCAGCGTGAACGTCTTGCTCACTCCGGAAAGCGAAACGGCCGGCGTCATGAACCCACCTGCAGAACACAGCGCGGCCCCACCAAGCGCCGGTGACCGTTTACTCCCGTTGTCATGCCGCGGCTCCTCGGTGGTAGCGCCACAGCGCGAGGTCGACGATTCCGACCACGGCGGCTGCAAGCAGACCGAGCACCGAGGCGCCGATCACCGCCGCGTAGACGCGGGACGGATCACCGGTCGCCTGCTGCGAATAGGTCAGGATGAGGCGGCCGATCCCGCCGTCCAGCCCGATCGAGATCTCGGCGACGATGCTGCCCACCACGGCGCCTGCCGCAGCAAGCCGCAGTGAGGGGATGAGGAACGGCACCGATGCCGGCAGTTTCAGCCGGATCAGCGTCTTCCACCACCCTGCGGCCGCGCATCGGAAGTACTCGGTGTGCACCGCCGACGGCGACTTCAGCCCGCGCACCATGCCCACCGCGACCGGGAAGAAGGCGAGGTAGCTCGCGA
Source organism: Jatrophihabitans sp. (assembly GCA_036497285.1). Lineage (GTDB taxonomy): Bacteria > Actinomycetota > Actinomycetes > Mycobacteriales > Jatrophihabitantaceae > RYN-133. The sequence goes on along the minus strand of DASXJR010000107.1, from coordinate 44,967 downwards.
TCACGGCGACGGACATCCAGTTCTGCCAGTGGAACGAGCCGACCGACGACCCCGCGCCCCATTTCGTGATCAACGGCGCTAGTGCGATCAACGGCACCGTCTGGCTCAGCACGATCCATGGCAGCAGGGCGCGCTCGGCGATCACCAGGCGGTCCATGAGCAGCGCCAACAGCATGCCGACGACGACGCCGATCGCGAACCCGGTCGCGGCCCACCGCAGGGTGTTCAGCGCGGCGTCGACGATCGAGTCGAGCACGGTCGTGGTCGGGCCGAGGGTGATCGCACCGCCCACCTCCGGCGCGCCGAACGCGTGCCAGATCGTGGACAGATGCGGCATGGAGGCGTCGGTCGTGCGCGGCAGGATGCGCGTGCCGAACAGTTTGACGCCGTCGGCCGGGCCCCAGTCCTTGTACGCCTCCCAGATCGCAGCGAGCAGCACCAGTCCGACGAGCACGAACAAGGCACGTAGCGCGTAACGACCAACTCTCATCCGGCGCCCCCGCGAAAACGCGGAGTGTTCTTTGCGGAGCGTTTTCGTGGGGTGGTCATACCCGGGCCGCCACGCGGGTGTTCACCGCGGGGATGATCCGCTCGCCGTACGCCGCGAGCGTGGCGTCCTTGGCATCGTGCTGCAGGTAGAGCGCGAACTGGTCGACGCCGAGCTCACGGAGTTCGACGAGACGCTCGACGTGGCGTTCGACGGGCCCGAGCAAGCAGAACCGGTCGATGACCTCGTCCGGCACGAAGTCGGTGTGTGTGTTGCCCGCCTTGCCGTGGGTGTTGTAGTCGTAGCCCTGCCGCCCCGCGATGTAGTCGCTGAGCGCCTTGGGCACAGCGGCCCCGTCGGCGCCGTATCGGCCCACGACGTCGGCCACGTGATTGCCGACCATGCCACCGAACCAACGGGTCTGGTCGCGGGCGTGCTTCATGCCGACGTCGGTCCCGTCGGTGACGTAGGCCGGCGCCGCGACACAGATCGTGATGGCGGCAGGGTCACGTCCGGCATCAGCGGCGGCCTTTCGGACTGCCGCGATCGACCACGCGGTGATGTCCGGATCGGCCAGTTGCAACACGAACCCGTCAGCGACCTCGCCGGTCAGCGCGAGTGCCTTCGGCCCGTAGGCGGCCATCCAGATCGGCAACCGCGACGAGGCACCCCACGGGAACCGCAGCGTGCTGCCCTTGTATTCGACCGATTCACCGTTCGCGAGACCGCGGATCACGGCGATCGACTCGCGCAGCGTGGCCAGCGTTACCGGACGACCGTTGGTCACCCGCACCGCCGAGTCGCCGCGGCCGATCCCGCAGATCGTGCGATTGCCGAACATGTCGTTCAGCGTCGCGAACAGCGATGCCGTGACCGTCCAGTCGCGCGTTGCCGGGTTCGTGACCATCGGGCCGACGACGACGCGGTGTGTCGCGGACAGGATCTGGCTGTACACCACGTACGGCTCCTGCCAGAGCAGGTGCGAGTCGAACGTCCACACATGACTGAATCCGTACTGCTCGGCCCGTACGGCCAGATCGACGACCCGCCATGCCGGCGGGTCGTTCTGCAGTACCACCCCGAACTGCATCAGATCAGATTCTGTGAGAGGTCGCGCCTGACGAACTTGCCGTCGCCCTTCGACCCGATGTAATCGCCGTTGTGCACGACCATCTTGCCGCGTGAGAACACGGTGTCGACGTGACCGTCGATCTCATAGCCCTCCCATGCCGAGTAGTCCATGTTCATGTGGTGGCTCTTGCCGATCCCGATGGACGTGTGGCCGTTCGGGTCGTAGATGACGACGTCGGCGTCGGCGCCCGGTGCGAGCACGCCCTTCTTGCCGTACATGCCGAACATCCGCGCCGGCGTCGTGGAGCACACGTCCACCCACCTCTCGAGCGAGATCTTGCCGTCGACGACGCCCTGGTAGAGCAGATCGATGCGGTGCTCGACCGAGCCGATGCCGTTGGGGATCTTGGAGAAGTCGCCGATGCCCATTTCCTTCTGGTCCTTCATGCAGAAGGGGCAGTGGTCGGTCGACACGGTGGTGACGTCACCGGTGCGGATGTACTTCCACAGTTCGTCCTGATGTCCTTCGGCGCGCGCACGCAGCGGTGTGGAGCAGACCCACTTCGCGCCTTCGAAACCTTCGGCGCCGAGGTTCTCCTCCAGGGAGAGGTACAGGTACTGCGGACACGTCTCGCCGAAGACGTTCTGTCCGGCGTTGCGGGCCTCAGCGATGCGGGCGAGCGCCTGCTTGGCCGAGACGTGCACGACGTAGAGCGGCGCGCCGGTGATGTCGGCGAGCATGACCGCGCGGTGGGTCGCCTCCTGCTCGGTCTGCCACGGACGGGTGACGCCGTGGTAGTACGGCGCGGTCTCGCCGCGCGCCAGCGCCTGTTGCACGAGCACGTCGATCGCCGAGCCGTTCTCGGCGTGCATCATGATCAGCCCGCCGTTGCCTGCCGCGGTCTGCATCGCCTGCAGGATCTGCCCATCGCTGGAGAGGAAGACGCCGGGGTAGGCCATGAACAGCTTGAAGCTGGTGACGCCTTCGCCGATCAGTTCGTCCATCGCCTTCAGCGACTCGTCGTTGACGTCGCCGATGATCTGGTGGAAGCCGTAGTCGATCGCGCAGTTGCCGCCGGCCTTCTCGTGCCAGAGCGCGAGTTGGTCCTGCACACGCTGGCCGTGCGCCTGCACGACGAAGTCGACGATCGTCGTGGTGCCACCCCACGCGGCGGCCCGGGTACCCGTCTCGAACGTGTCGCTGGCCTGCGTGCCACCGAACGGCATCTCCATGTGCGTGTGGCCGTCGACGCCGCCGGGGATCACGTACTTGCCCGTCGCATCGACTGCGATGTCCACGCTGTCGGCCACGTCGATGCCCAACACCTCGGTGTCGGGTGCGAGCAGCGCCGCGATCGTGTCACCGTCGATGAGCACGTCCTGCTTGGACGAGCCGGTCGAACTGACGACGGTGCCGCCCTGGATCAAGATCTTCGCCATGTCGAATCCCCCTACGGCGCCGTCGTTCTCTCATACGAATCGGGACGTCGATCGCGGTAGAACTGCCAGTCGTTGCGCGTCCGGAGGAGCTCGTCGAGATCGAGATCGCGGATGACGATCTCTTCCTTGTCCTCCGAGGCGACGTCGCCGACGAAATTCCCACGAGGGTCGACGAAGTAGGACGAACCGTAGAAGTGCGGAGCATCGGGACCGAACTCGGCCACCTCCTGGCCGATGCGGTTGTTTGCGGCGATGAAGTACTGGTTGGCGGCCGCGGCAGCCGGCTGCTCGATCTGCCACAGCCGGTTCGACAGGCCCGGCTTGGTGGCCGACGGGTTGAACACGATCTGCGCGTTGTTCAGGCCGAGCTCGCGCCAACCCTCCGGGAAGTGCCGGTCGTAGCAGATGTAGACGCCGACCCGTCCGACCTTCGTGTCGAAGACCGGGTACCCGGCGTTCCCGGGACGGAAGTAGAACTTCTCCCAGAACTGCGGCAGGTTCGGAATGTGGTGCTTGCGGTAGATGCCGAGCAATGAGCCGTCGGCGTCGATGACTGCGGCGGTGTTGTAGTACTCGCCTTCGTTGGCGACCTCGTAGATGGGCAGGACGATGACGAGGTTCAGTTCCTTGGCGAGCTTCTGGAACCGCTCGACGGTCGGCCCGGGGATCGGCTCGACGTATTCGTAGTACTTCTGGTCCTGGATCGCACCGAAGTACGGCCCGTAGAACAACTCCTGGAAGCCGATGATCTGCGCACCGTCGGCTGCAGCCTGGCGCGCGAGGTCCTCGTGCTTGGCGATCATGGATTCCTTGTCACCGGTCCACTCGGTCTGAGTGATGGCGGCGCGTACGACAGTCATTTCGGCTTCTCCCCCACGTGCGATCCTTCTGCCTCAACATTCCGCTGAGGTGAACACCGTATGGGGTCCGTTTCCGGGTCGTAAAGGTTTGTTCGTATGACTCGCCGGAACCGTGCTCGGAGGGCGATGCGCGGCGCCGAATCGGGGACGAGTCCGGCAACGGTGGCCGACGGCGTAGCTCGCGGTCAGACGATCTCCGGTTGCAGGCCGACGGTTCGTTGACAGTGGTCAGTTTCGGGCTCAGTGGTTAGTTGTAACTGACCACTGACGCGGGCAACTGACCACTGTCGGTCTTTTGCGGGCGGTTGCGCTGGAGGCGGTGACGATCGCGCAGACCGTGGACAATCGTTAACCGGCGCTACGACAGGCCGATGTAGCCCCCCATTGCCTTGAGCTGATGATCGAAGTACGCGTCGTAATCGGTGATCGCGTTCGTGAGCCGGCCGAACAACTCGAAGCTGAGCGCGCCGAACACTTGCGCCCACGCCGTCATGCCGCGGGCCAGGACGCCGGCCGGGACGCCCGCGAAGCCCGGGTCCGCCGCAATACGCTCCAGGTCGGTACGGACGACACGGGGCAGCCGGTCGGACGACCTGAGCGTGCCGCGCTCGACCCCGTCGCGCAGGATCCCCGTCAGCACCCACACCGGACGGGTGGCCGGCCCGATCGTGTCCTGCGGCGCGGCGTAGCCGGGCACCGGGCTGCCATACAGCAAGGCGTACTCGTGCGGGCGTTCGAGCGACCACGCCCGGATCGTCCGTCCGGTCGCCATCCACCGGCCCATCAGATCGCGGCGGGCCACCGCGGCTTCCGCCTCTTCGACGGCCGCGCCCAAGCTGTCGTAACCGTCGATGATCAGCGCCGTCAGCAGCGCGTCGCGGCTCTCGAAGTACCGGTACACCGCGGACGACACCACGCCGAGATCGCGCGCGACCGCGCGCAGCGAGAGATCCGGACCGTCCGCGGCCAGATGCGCGCGGGCGATCCGCTTGATCTCGGCCGTCATCTCGGCGCGAGCGCGTGCCCGGATGCCGACCGCGGGCTTCACCATCATCTCAGCAGCATAGCGAGCGCTGCGCCGAAACGAGAGCAGCGTTCACAACCGTCGCAGCACAACCACCGTTCGATCGTCGCTGCCGTCAGCCCGCTCGTACGCCGAGAACACCGAGGACGCTGTGACCGTTGCGCCGAGCCCGGAGAGGCTCGTGGCAAGTCGTTGCGCGCTCTCGGTGAGGTCCTCGTCGCGCCGTTCGATCAACCCGTCCGAGTAGAGGACGAGGCCCTCGCCCGACGCCAGCGTCAGCCGGGCAGACGCGTATCTCGCGCCCCTAGCCACCAGATCACGCCCACGTCATCGGTGCGGGTTACCGCTCAGTCGAAGCGCGGCGACTCGGTGCGGGTGCGCTTGAGTTCGAAGAAGTACGGGTTCGAGGCCAGCAGTCGCGCACCGTCCCACGTCCGCACGGCATCCTCGCCACGCGGGATCCGGGTCAATACCGGGCCGAAGAAGGCGACACCGTCGATGTGCAGCGTCGGGGTTCCGACCTCGTAGCCGACCGGGTCCATGCCCTCGTGGTGCGACTTGCGCAGCATGTCGTCGTAGTCGGTCGATTCGGCGGCGTCGGCGAGTTCGGTGGGCAGCCCGGCCTCGGCGAGCGCCTCCTCGTACATCGCGCGGTCGAAGTCGCGCTTCTCGTTGTGCCGGCGGGTGCCGAGCGCGGTGTAGAGGTCGCGCAGCACCGCAGTGCCGTGAGCCTGCTCGGCGGCGATGCAGATCCGGACGGGACCCCAGCCGCGCTTGAGCATCGCGCGGTAGTCGTCGGACAGCCCCTCCTTGTCCTCGTTGAGGACCGACAGGGACATCACCCGGAAGTTGAGGTCCATCGGGCGGTGCTTCTCGACCTCGAGGATCCAGCGCGAGGTCACCCACGCGAACGGGCACAGCGGATCGAAGTAGAAGTCGACGGTGGGACGCTCGGCAGCAGGAGAATTGGTCACGTCAACAAAGTTTACGCCCCATTTGTCGCGCCCCGCTCAACCCGGCAACTTTTGGCGGCGAGACGTGCCATATGACGGCTGACCGCCAAAACTGACGACGGGAAGGATCAGCGCACGGCGGAAAGCGTGGCCAGCGCTTCATCGGCGTGTTTTGTCATGTTGGTCTCACTGGCGATCTCCGCGACGAGGCGGCGGTCGCGGCCGATCACGAAGGTGCGCCGCTTGACCGGCGCACCGAGCTTGGCACCGATCGCACCGCGGCGCACACCGAAGATGTCCGCGACCGTGCCGTCCGTGTCCGCCAGCAGCGGGTAGTCGAGGGCGTGCCGGTCCGCGAACTGCCGCTGCTTCTCGACCGCATCGAAGCTGATCCCCACCCGCTGCACGCCGGCCTCGCGGTACTCGGCAGCGACGTCGCGGAAGTGACAGGCCTCCTTGGTGCATCCAGGCGTCATAGCCGCGGGATAGAAGAACAGCACCACCGGACCATCGACGACGAGGTCGGACAGCCGCCGCGATGCCCCGTTCTGGTCCGAAAGCTCGAAATCAGGTACTTCGTCACCGATGTTCACCCGGCCACCGTAACCGCCCAGGCAGAATGACGCCCTGTCGTGAAAGACTTCTCGCAATCTGCGCTGCACCCGGAACCATTCCGGATGCTCGCTACGAACCGCCCTAGGACGTGACCTTGTCAGCGAGCGATATTCCGAACCTGACCCGTGATGACGCCCAGGCCCGTGCGGACCTGCTGCGCGTCGAGTCGTACGACATCGCGCTCGATCTCACCGACGGCGGCGGCAAGCCCGGCGACCGCACCTTCCGCTCCACCACGACCGTCCGGTTCACCACGACCCGTCCCGGCGAATCGACGTTCATCGACGTCATCGCCGACCGCTTCCACTGCGTCACGCTCAACGGCGTTGACCTGGACGTGTCGAACTACCGCAGCGCGGACGGCCTGCCACTGGCCGACCTCGCCGCCGAGAACGTGCTCGTGGTCGACGCCGACCTGCTCTACACGAACACCGGCGAGGGGTTGCACCGCTTCGTCGATCCGCTCGACGGCGAGGTCTACCTCTACTCCCAGTTCGAGACCGCCGACGCAAAGCGCGTGTACACCTGCTTCGACCAGCCCGATCTCAAGGCCACGTTCACGATCCAGGTGACCGTGCCCGATCACTGGGCCGTCGCCTCCAACGGTGCGCTTGTCGAGGAAGAGCAGTTGCGCGCCGGCAAGATCGTCCGGTTCGCGACGACGGAGCGGATGAGCCCGTACATCACCGCACTGGTCGCCGGCCCGTACCACGTCGAACGCGACGAGCACGACGGCATCGAGCTCGGGCTTTGGTGCCGCCGCACGATGGCGCCGAACATGGACGCCGCGGCGATCTTCGAGATCACCAGGCAGGGTTTCGAGTGGTATCACGCGAACTTCGGCGTCCGGTACGCGTTCGGCAAGTACGACCAGCTGTTCGTGCCCGAGTTCAATGCCGGCGCGATGGAGAACGCCGGCTGCGTCACCTTCCACGAGGACTACCTGTTCCGTTCGAAGGTCACCGACGCCCGGTACGAGCGGCGCGCCGCAACGATCCTGCACGAGATGGCGCACATGTGGTTCGGCGATCTCGTGACCATGCGCTGGTGGGACGACCTGTGGCTCAACGAGTCGTTCGCCGAATACGCCTGCGTCCTGGCCCAGACCCGCGCAACGCGGTGGCGCGACGCCTGGACCACGTTCGCCAACGTCGAGAAGACCTGGGCGTACCGGCAGGACCAGCTCCCGTCCACGCACCCGATCGCCACCGACGCGCCGGACGTCCAAACGGCTGAAGTCAACTTCGACGGCATCACCTATGCCAAGGGCGCGAGCGTGCTCAAGCAGCTCGGCTCGTACGTCGGCGTCGACGCGTTCCTGGCCGGCTTGCGCGACTACTTCGAGCGGCACGCGTTCGGCAACACCACGCTCGCCGACCTGCTGTCCGCGCTCGAACGCTCGTCCGGACGCGACCTCGGCGAGTGGAGCAAGCTGTGGCTCGAGACGTCCGGTATCAACACGATCCGCGCCGACTTCGAGGTCGACGCCGAGGGCAGGTACACCTCGTTCGAGTTGGTCCAGTCCGCCCCGGATGACGTCGCGCGGTCGAACACGCTGCGTCCGCACCGGCTGGCGATCGGCCGCTACGACGACAGCGGCGAGAAGCTCGACCGGATCGGGCGTGTCGAGGTCGATGTGACCGGCGCGCGTACTGCCATCCCGGAGCTCGTCGGGGTCGCGCAGCCGCCGCTGCTGCTGATCAACGACGACGACCTCACCTACTGCAAGATGCGTCTGGACGAGACGAGTCTGCGGACGTTGCGCACCGGCGGCATCGAGCGGCTGATCGATCCGCTGCCGCGCGCGCTGACCTGGAGCGCCGCGTGGGACATGACCCGCGACGGCGAGCTGGCAACCCGCGACTACGTCGCGATGGTGGTCGCGGGTGCGCATCTCGAGACCGACATCGGGGTGATGCAGTCGCTACTGCGTCAGGCCAACCGGGCCGTCGAGATCTACGCCGACCCCGCTTGGGCGCCGACCGGGTACCAACAACTCGCCGACGCCTCGCTGGCCGCGCTGCGCAGCGCCGAACCGGGCTCGGACCACCAGCTCGCCTGGGCGCACGCGTTCCTCAACGCGGCCCGCGGCGAGCAGCACGTCGAACTGATCGCGGACATCCACTCCGGCGCAACCGTCATCGCCGGGCTCGCCCTCGACCACGACCTGCGCTGGGCGTTCGTCGCGACGCTCGCGTCACGCGGCCGGCTCGACCGGGCCGCGATCGACCTGGAGCTCGAGCGTGACCCGTCCGCGGCCGGGCAGCGGCACGCTGCGACCGCGCAAGCGCTGATGCCGACGGCCGACGCCAAGGCAGAGACCTGGGACCGCATCGTGCATGACGACCGGCTGCCCAACGCGATGCAGCGTGCGTTGATCTCCGGGTTCAGCGACCCGGCACAGGGCGAGCTGCTGGCGCCGTACGTGCAGCGCTACTTCGAGGACATCATCGGCGTCTGGGACCGCCGCTCCAGTGAGGTGGCGCAGGTCGTCGCCGTCGGGCTGTTCCCGTCATGGGGCGCAGCGATCGACGCCGAGACCATCAGTGCTGCCGACCGGCTGCTCGCCGGCGGCGACATCCCGTCCGGCTTGCGGCGGTTGGTGCTCGAAGGACGGGCGGACGTGGTGCGCGCACTGCGGGCGCGTGACGTAGACGCAGCCGCGAGCTGATCGAACGGCCGATGCGCGTGAGCCGGAACGCAGCCGCGAGCTGATCGGCAAGGTCCACGGGGGTTACCGGCGCGTAACCCCCGGTACGCATGGTCGTTGTACCGGGCAAGCGCTGCCCACGGAGGACCCATGCCGGCCGACCCGTACCACCCTCGCCATGCTGCGCCGGTCGGCGCGCGCCGCCCGCTGCCCGGCCCCGCGGGGGCGCCGCTCGAGGACGACGTCCGGGCGCCCGGCATCGCCGCGATGTTCCGCCGGCACCCGGAGCGCACCCGCCGCGCCGGTGTCGCGGGAGCCGGTATCGCCGTCATGGTGCTCGTCGCATCGAGCGTGGCCACCGCGGCGACCGAGACGCATCGGGTCGGCCTGGTCCACCTCGGGAACAACGCGTCGCCGCAGTCGTCGGACCGCGGGCTCGCAGCACGTGGCACGAAGGGCGGGCAGAACCGGGCCACCGGCGCCGTCGCCGCGTCGCTGGTCACCACCAAGCACACTGCCCCGGCGACCAAGGCCGTCATCTCCGGCCTGGCCGGCAACGGCATCCCGAACGTGGCACTGAACGCCTACCGGGTCGCGGCCGACCGCATGGCGCATGCGATGCCGTCCTGCGGCGTCGACTGGGCGCTGCTGGCCGGCATCGGCCGTGAGGAGTCCGACCACGGCCGGTTCGGCGGCGCACACCTGAACCCCGACGGCACATCGACCCCGCGCATCATCGGCCCGGCGCTCGACGGCGTGGGCACCGAGTACATCCCTGCCCCTGCGAACGGCGCCACCCTGGACGGCGACGCCACGTACACCCACGCGCTCGGCCCGATGCAGTTCATCCCGCAGACGTGGGCGGGCTACGGCATCGACGCCAACGGCGACGGCGAAGCCGACATCTTCAACATCAACGACGCCGCACTCGCTGCCGCCCGGTACCTGTGCGCGAACGGCGGCAACCTGCGCACACCCGCCGGGCAGGTGCGCGCGATCCTCGCCTACAACCACAGCAACGAGTACCTGGCCCAGGTGCTGGCACTGTCCGACGCGTACCGCGCCGGCGTCCCGGTCAGTGGCATTCCGGTCGGCAATATCCACGGCGGGTTGCCGCCGATCGGCAACGTCGGCTCATACCCGGTGAACCCCGGCCCGCCGACGGCAGTGAGCAACGGCCCCGCGTCGGCATCGGGCACGCAATCGGGTGGTACGGACGGCACGCCCGCGGGGTCGCACCCGGGCGACGGGTCAGGCGCGCAGCCCGGATCGGGCTCACGGTCCGGCACCGGGTCGAGCGCCCCGCCGCCCGCTGCGTCGAAGTCCAGCGCGCCGACCGGGTCGAAGCCGAGTGGCTCGACCGGGTCGAAGTCCGGCGGTTCGTCCCACCAGCCGGCACCGGCGCCGGGTGGCGGTTCCTCCCCAGGCGGCGGCAAATTGCCGGTTCCGCTGCCCACGAAGCTGCCGACGAAATTGCCCACTCTGCTGCCCTCGCCGACGGCACCGGCAGCGAGCCCGAAGCCCACGCCGACGTGCGTGCTCGGGCTGAACGGGACTTGCATCGTGCCCTAGGCGCGTGTCCCCCGCGAACGAGGTCCCTGGCCGACCCCCCGTCGGTCAGGGACCTCCTTTTTGCCTCGGGCGAACCGGCTAGGGCGACGCGACGGTCATGTTCGCGATGACCCTGGCCGTGTAGCTCAGCCGCTCGTCGCCGTGGCCGCGGCCCAACTCGTCGAAGTCGACGTCCTGCTCAAGGCGGCGCACTCGGATCAGGAGCGCGCCGAAGAGAATGAGGATGCCTGCTGCTACGAGGCCAAATAGCAATATGTCCATGTCAGCTCTCGATTCCGGATTGAATAAAGCTCCAAACGTCCGGACACGGGGCACTATTCACCACGGCGCGATACGGTCACGGACGCTCCGATACCGGCTATAGCGTGCGACCACCGACCGTGCTGGGCCATGATGGCCGCCGGCCAAGAGGCCGACAACGGATAAGCCGCCGCAGCTAGGCGTTGCCGGCGGCATCGGCGAGCATGCGCAGCCCGTTCACGATTCCGCCGGTGAGGTCGCCGTTGCTGAAGGACGCGCGCATGGTCAGGGCCGCGAGCGCGCAGGCCCGGTTGGGCAGCCGCTGCGCCGACACTTCGCCGGTGACGATGTGCATGACGCGCTGACCTGGCGACACCGCGAGCAGGACGGACCCGGGGGTGAGCCGCTCGAACAGGTGCTCGGCATGGCCGCGGGTGGGCGCCTCCAGCTCCCCGACATAAACCGAGAAGTTCAGGGCGCACTCACGGCTGGACAGGGTCAGCGCCTCGTCCAGACGGGCGAGCTGCCGCGACGTGAACGGGCTGTCCGGGCGGACCGAGCCGACCGGGCCGTCCTGCAGCAAGTTCTCCCGCCGGGCCTGGACCTCACCACTCACCGCTGGCACCTCCCACCGGGACCGCGTCGGACGAGCCTTCGATCGCGGCGTGTTCACCGACCACGTCGCTGATCGCCTCGGGATGCGGCCGGTACCAGGCCGGCGGATAGGTCCACGCCTTACCGGGTCGGTATCGGTTCGGCTGGTGGAGGGCGGACCGTCCGTACACCGCAGCAGTCACGAGCAGTATCACCGCCAGCGGGATGCCGCCGAAGACCAGCACCGTCTCGATGACCGTCATGGTCTAGAAAATAGCGAACGCCGCCTGAGCGTGATCAGTCGGCACGGTGTCACGAGTCCCAGATCTCAGGTCGGCGCTCGTGCCACGGCAGCGCCGCCTCGACCTGGGCGGCCAGTGCCAGCAGGGCGGCCTCGCCGCCGGGACGTCCGACGAGCATCATCCCGATCGGCAGGCCCTCGTCGCTCTGGTGCAGCGGCAGCGAGATCGCCGGCTGCCCGGTCATGTTGTACATCGCGGTGTAGGGCGTGAACTTTTTCTGCCGTTCGAAGTCGGCCGCCGGATCGCCGTCGGAGTCGAACCAACCGATCGGACGTGGCAGCTGGGCCAACGTCGGGGTCAGCACCGCGTCGTAGGGCGCGCTCGCGACAAGACCTTGGCGCGAGAGCACGGTGAGTTCGGCCAACGCGTTGGCGAAGTCCGGCCCGCTGACCGCACGCCCCCGTTCGCGCAGGTGCCGGGTGAGGGGACGCAGGTCGGCCTCGCGGTGCGGCGGCACCGGGATGGTTGCGGCAGACACCGTCCAGATCTTCTCGAAGGCGGGGACGGCACCGGGCGGCAGCGGCGGGGGGATGTCGTCGATCTCGTGACCGAGCCCGGCGAGCAGCGTGCTCGCGCGCTCCCAGGCAGCCCGCACCTGCGGATCGAGCTCGGCCTCGATCGGCGAGTCGGCGAAGCGACCGATGCGCAGCCGGCCCGGGTCGCGTTCGCACCAGCCGAGGAAGGACGCGCCGGCCGGCAGCGGCGGCAGCGGGTCGGGATCACCGACCTGAGGCCCCGCAATCGCATCGAGGAAGGCGGCGGCGTCACGCACCGTGTGCGCCAGCGGCCCCAGCACCGACAGCCGGGTCGAGTCGAGATCCAACGGCCCGCGCGACACCCGTCCCCGGCTGGTCTTGAGGCCGACCAGACCGCACACGCTGGCGGGGATCCGGATCGACCCGCCGCCGTCGCTGCCCTGCGCGATCGGGACGAGCCCGCCGGCCACCGCCGCGCCCGCTCCGCCGCTCGAACCGCCGGCGAGCCGGTTTGTGTCCCACGGAGTTCGAGTCGGCGCGCCGGTGTCGGTCTCGGTGTAGCAGGGCAGCCCGAATTCGGGGGTCGCGGTCTTGCCGACGCTGATCGTGCCCGCGGCGCGCAGCAGCGTCACGACGTGGTCGTCGATCTCCGGGACGAAGCCGGCCATGGTCCGCGACCCGAACTGCGTCGGCACACCGCGGACGTTGTTCAGGTCCTTGACGGCAGTGGGCACGCCGTGCAGCGGCGGCAGTTGCTCGCCGGAGCGCACCGCGGCATCGGCGGCGCGGGCCTGCTCGCGGGCGGCGTCGGCGGTGACGGTCACAAACGCGCCGAGCTGGTCGTCGAGGCGCTGGATCCGGTCGAGCGCGTGTTCCACCAGTTCGGTCGGTGAGACCTCCTTGGCGCGCACGGCCGCTGCGGCTTCCAGAGCAGTCAGGTCGTGCAGCTGCGCCATGGCGCCGACCGTACTTGGCCCCGCAGCAGGGTCGCCCGCGGCGTGTCGCCCGGCTACGGGGCCAAGCCTGGGTCGGAGCCGAGCTCGGGCGGTGCGAGTCGGTAGGTCGGAGGGGTGGCGCTCAGCGAGATCGGGTTGGCCACCTGCGGCGACCCCGCGGCGTCGACGACCGGGTGCAGTCCCAGCCGCGCGGCCAGGTCGAACGCTGCGGCGACGTCGTTGATCGGCCCGCACGGGACGCCGGCGGCGCTGAGCAGGTCGAACCACTCGGCGCCGTCGCGGGCGATCAGGACGCCCTCGAGCGCCGCATTGAGCAATGCCCGGTTCGCCACCCGCGCCGGGTTGGTCGCGAATCGCGGGTCGGCGTCCAGCCCGAGCCCGAGCACCCGGCACAGCGCGGCGAACTGTCCGTCGTTGCCGACGGCGAGCACGATCGATCCGTCGCGAACCGGATAGACCTCGTACGGCGCGATGCTCGGGTGCTGGTTGCCCATGCGTCGTGGCACGACACCGGCCGACACGTAACCGGATGCCTGGTTGACGAGCGCCGACAGCAGCGATGACAGCAGGTTCACCTCGACCCGCTGGGCCTCGCCGGTGCGTTCGCGGTGGCGCAGCGCAGCCAGGATTCCGACGCACGCATGCAGCCCGGTGATGACGTCGACCATCGCCACGCCCGCCTTCTGCGGCTGCTCCGGCGGGCCGGTGACGCTCATCAATCCCCCGACGGCCTGCGCGAGCAGGTCGTAGCCCGGCAGCGTCGCGCCCGCGCCCGTCCCGAACCCGCTGATGGTGCAGTAGACGGCGCGGGGATTCAGCTCGGCCACCGCTTCGGCGCCGAGCCCGAGCCGGTGCATGCTGCCCGGCCGCAGATTCTCGACGACGACGTCGGCGCGCTGTACCAGCGCGCGCGCCTCGGCCAGTCCGTCCGGCGTGGCCAGATCGATGGCCACCGACCGCTTGTTGCGGTTCACCGCGGCGAAGTAGGTGGCCTGGCCCGCGGCGAACGGCGGCCCCCATGCCCGGGTGTCATCGCCTGTGCCCGGACGCTCGACCTTGACCACATCCGCGCCGAGGTCACCGAGCAGCATCGTGGCGTACGGACCGGCGAGCACCCTGCTGAAATCGACGACCAGCACGCCGTCGAGAGAACCAGCGTTCAGGACGCTGCCTCGGCCGGTGCCCAGGCGCTCAGGTACGGCTCCCAGTCGGGGCGGCGTCCGGTGTACCCCGCCGCGAACCCGCCGCTGATGACCGGCTGCATCGGCCGGAAGGTCAGCGTCCAGCCGATCTCGGCCAGCAGCCGGTCGGCCTTGCGGTGGTTGCACTTGGCGCAGGCGGCGACGACGTTCTCCCAGATGTGACCGCCGCCGCGGCTTCTGGGCACGACGTGGTCAATCGTGTCCGCCCGCGCGTCGCAGTAGGCGCAGCGTCCGCCGTCGCGGTTGAGCACGCCCCGGCGCGACATCGGTACTCGGGCGCGGTAAGGGACGCGGACGAACCGGCTCAGGCGCAGCACGCTGGGCACCGCGATGGTGAGCCGCTCGGAATGCATCGCAATGGAATCGGCTTCCACGACGACGGCCTTCTCGGCCAGGACGAGGACGACAGCGCGGCGGGTCGGGACGACACAAAGCGGCTCGAAAGTGGCGTTGAGCACCAGCGCGCCGCTCATGCCGGCACTCGCACGACAGGCCCCAGCCCGTCGTCCGTGGCTATGTGTACGTCACCCGCCACCGCGAATCACCTCCGCTCAACGCATAGTCAACCCGAACTGACCTGTGTGTGCACGCTCATTCACGGCTGAGATTGACGGCGAGTTGACAACGACCCGTGGCAAGGTGGTGGCCGATGACTGCTCTCGCCGACTCCCACACGTCCGGATTGCCCCAGTTCCTCGAAGAGCACAAGGTCGCCTTCATCGAGGTGCCGATCCGCATCGTGCTCATCATCCTGGTGGCGCTGCTCGTCCGCGCGCTGGCCCACCGGGCGATCGACCGACTGGTCAGGCCGGTGCGCGGCGGCGGCACCCCGCGCATCCTGCGGCCGTTCAAGGAGCGCATCCAGAACAGCTCGTTCATCGAGTCGACCGGGCTGCTCTCCGAGCGGCGCGCGCAACGTGCCGCGACCATCGGCTCGGTGATGAAGTCGATCATCTCGCTGGTGATCCTGGTCATCGCTCTGATGACGATCCTGTCCGAGCTGCGTTTCGACCTCGCGCCGTTCATCGCCGGAACGTCGATCGTCGGGGTCGCCCTCGGGTTCGGCGCACAGAACGTCGTCAAGGACTTCCTCGCCGGCATCTTCATGATGCTCGAGGACCAGTACGGCGTCGGCGACACGATCGATTTCGAGAAGGCGAGCGGCACGGTCGAGGCGGTCGGGCTGCGCACGACGCGGCTGCGCGACGTCAACGGCACCGTTTGGTACGTCCGCAACGGCGAGGTCGTGCGCGTCGGCAACAAGAGCCAGGGTTTCGCCGTGGTTGTGCTCGACGTCCCGATCGACGCCTGGGCGGACATCGCGGCCGCGTCCGACGCCATCCGCGACGAAGGCGAGAGCATGCGCTCCGAGGACGAGTGGAGTCAGCTGTTCCTCGGCGACCCGGACCTGCAGGGTGTCGAGTCGATGACCCGCGAGGAGACGGTGATCCGGATGGTCGTTCGCGTCCGTCCCGGCGAGCAGTTCCGCGTCGCCCGGGAGCTGCGCCGCCGGATCCGCGAGCGGCTCGACCGGCTCGACATCGGCACCCACGAGCCGACCGCCAGCACTCCCCCGGCGGACAAGCCTGACGACGTGGCCGCCGCGACCGACTGAGCCGACCCGACTAACCGATTGCGAGCAGCGCTTCGAGCACGGCGCGGTGCAGGGTCGGGAACGCGTAGTGCATCGTCGCGAGCGTGCGCACCGGCACCTCGGCATGCACGGCGAGCGTGAGGACGGCGAGGATCTCGCCGCCGGCCGGGCTGACCACCGTGGCTCCGACGAGCGTGCCGGTGTCGGCGTCCTCGACGAGCTTGACGAAGCCGTCATTGCCCGGGCCATGGATCCAGCCGCGGCTGTTCTTCGGGATCGGGGCGGCGCCCGTTCGCACCGACAGCCCTTCGTCGCGCGCCTGCTGCTCGGACTTGCCGACCCGCCCCACCTCCGGATCGGTGAACGTCACCCACGCGAGGCCGTGGTAGCCGCCGAACGGCTTGTCCTCGCCCTTGAGATGCGCGATCAGCACCCGCGCCTGCCACACCGCGACATGGGTGAACGCGCCGTGGCCGGTGATGTCGCCGATCGCGTACAGGCCCGGCGCCACCTGCATGTGGTCGTCCACGGTCAGCGTTCGGGCGGACGGATCGAGCCCGACCGTGTCGAGGCCGATGTCGAGATTGGGCTTGCGGCCGGCAGCCACTAGAAGCTTGGCCGCGGTGAGCGTCGTGTCGTCCTCGAGGGTCACCTCGACGCCGTCGCCGCCCTTCGCGACCCGCGTCGGGGTGGCGCCGCAATTCACCGTGATGCCCTCCCGCTCGAACACCTCGGTCACCGTCTGCGAGACTTCCGGTTCCTCCGGCCGAAGCAGCCGCGGGCCGGGCTCCACGATCGTGACCCGGGTGCCGAAGCGCGCGAACGCCTGCGACATCTCGCAGCCGACGGCGCCACCGCCCAGCACCAGCAGGGACTCGGGCGCCGTCTCGGCCTTGACCGCCTCGCGATTGGTCCACACCAGGTCGTCGACGCCGCGCGGCAGGTCGGCGAGCCCGTCGATCGGCGGCAAAGCCGGCGCCGTCCCGGTCGCGACCACGACGTGCGAGCCGGTGTACTGCGTGCCGTCCACCTCGACCCGGATCCGGCCGTCGTCGTCGCGCCCGGCGAGCCTGGCCGCGCCGCGGACGAAGCTCGCACCGGCGCCTTCCAGGCGCTCGACCGCCACCCGGTCGTGCCAGTCGTCGGTGGCTTCGTCGCGGATCCGGGCGTGGACAGGCGCGAAGTCGGGCTCGACGGTGGCGTGGCCCGCCAGCTGGTCGACCCGACGGGCCTCGGCGAGCACCTCGGCTGCGCGCAGCATCATCTTCGACGGGATGCAGCCGTAGTACGGACATTCGCCGCCGACCAGGTGCGGGTCGATGCCCAGCACGCCCTGTCCCGCGGCGGCCAGCGCCTCCGCCAATTCCTCGCCGCCGGGGCCGAGGCCGAGCACGATCACGTCGAAGTCGGTACGCGCGTCAGTCACGTATCCGACCGTATCGGCACAATGGTCTTGTGCGCGCTGGAAACGACTCGGTCAGCCTCTACGAGGCGGTCGGCGGCGAAGAGACCTTCCGCAAGCTCGTCGACACCTTCTATGCGGGCGTCGCGGCAGACCCGGTGCTGCGCGCGCTCTATCCCGAGGAGGATCTCGAGCCCGCCAGCGAGCGGCTGCGGATGTTCCTGATCCAGTACTGGGGCGGCCCGACGACCTACAGCGAGCGGCGCGGGCACCCGCGGCTGCGGATGCGGCACGCGCCGTTCGCAATCAATTCCGCCGCTCGCGACGCCTGGTTGGCGCACATGCGCATGGCGCTGGATTCGCTCGGTCTCGACCCCCCGTACGAAGCTGCCCTGTGGGACTACCTGGTGCGCGCCGCCGACTCGCTGCGCAACGTCCCCGGGTGAAGTTCGTTTGCACGGTCAGGCAGACTTACGTGCTATGTCACTAAGCGCTTTCAGTTCGCAACCTTGGTGGGCATCCGCGGTCTTCTACCAGGTCTACCCGCGCAGCTTCGCTGACGGGAACGGCGATGGGAACGGCGACCTGATCGGGCTGCGCGAGAACCTCGACCATCTCGTCGAGCTCGGCGTCGACGCGATCTGGCTCTCGCCGTTCTTCCGCTCGCCGATGGCCGACAACGGCTACGACGTCAGCGACCCGTGCGACGTCGATCCGATCTTCGGCACGCTCGACGATTTCGACGCGCTGCTCGAGGCCGCGCACGACCGTGGCATGCGGGTCACGATCGACTCCGTCCCGAACCACTTCTCCGACCAGCACGTCTGGTTCCAGCAGGCGCTCGCCGCGGCGCCCGGTTCCCCGGAGCGGGCGCGGTTCATCTTCCGTCCGGGCAAGGGCGAGAACGCCGAGCTGCCGCCGAATAACTGGCCCTCGGCCTTCGGTGGCCCCGCCTGGACGCGCGTCCCGGACGGTGATTGGTACCTGCACCTGTTCGCACCCGAGCAGCCCGACGTGGACTGGACGAACCCGGAGGTGCCGGCCGAGTTCGAGCGGATCTGGCGGTTCTGGCTCGACAAGGGCGTGGACGGCTTTCGGATCGACGTGGCGCACGGGTTGGGCAAGCCGGACGGGCTGCCCGACATGGATCTCGGCACCCTGTCCGCGCACGAGAGCCGCGAGTCGCACGTCCCGGTGCGCGGCGACGTCCGTTGGGACCAGGAGTCGACACACGACCACCATCGGCTGCTGCGTCGGGTGCTGGATTCCTACTCCGGTGACCGGATGGCCGTCGGCGAGGTGTGGGTCGCCGACGACGAGCGGTTGGCCCGCTACGTCCGTCCTGACGAGCTCAACCTCGCGTTCAACTTCGAACTTGTCCTGGCCCAGTGGAGCGCTGAGTCGTTCCGTAAGGCGATCGACTCGTCGACGGCGGCCATGGTCAACGTCGGTGCCCCGTGCACGTGGGTGCTCGGCAACCACGACGTCGACCGTCCGGTCACCCGCTACGGCGGCGGCGCGACCGGTGTCGCGCGGGCCCGGGCGGCGCTGCTCGTGCAGCTGTCGCTGCCGGGCGCGGTGTACCTGTACAACGGCGACGAGCTGGGGCTGGCGAACGTCGACCTTCCGGACGAGGCGCTGCAGGACCCGACGTGGGAACGCAGCGGCCACACCCAGCGTGGACGTGACGGCGAGCGCGTGCCGGTGCCGTGGTCCGGCGACACGCCGCCCTACGGCTTCTCGAGCGGGACGTCGACCTGGCTGCCGATGCCCGACGACTGGGCGGACGTGACGGTCGCCGCTGAGCAGTCCGACCCGGACTCGACGCTGGCGCTGTTCCGCACGGCGGTGGCGCTGCGCCGCGAGATCCTGGCGCTCGGGTCGGACGAACTCGAGTGGCGCGACAGCCCGGTGGGCGTGCTCTGCTACGAGCGCGACGGCGTGACGGTGGTGCTCAACGCGGGCGAGGAACCGGCGCTGCTGCCGCAGGGGGAGGTGCTGCTGTCGTCGGGCCCGCTCGGTGCTGACGGCACGCTGCCGGTCGACACCGCCGTCTGGATCCGCTGAGTGGGGTCAGCTCGCGCTGAAGGCCGTTCGTAGGGTCAGCGTGGGCTGAGGCCGAGACCCGTGCCGGGACGCTCGGCGTAGACCGATCCGTACGCCGCGGCGATCCGGATCCAGCGTCCGGACACGTCCACGGCGGCATGCGAGCCGCGCGGCAGGAACCCCAGCCGCGTCAGCGCGCTCAACGTGCGCAGGGTGATTCCGACTTCGTTGGCGTCGTCGCTGACGGTCAGCACGACCGAGTCGAGCAGCGCGTCGGCAACGGCCTCGCGCGGTTGTGCCCCCGGCACGCCCTCGCGCTCGGCGGCCTCTTTGAGGGTGAGTGCGCCGCGACCCACGAGGGGGCGGATTTCGGCGTCGGGCACCCGGTCGATGCGCTGCCAGCCCGCCGTCGGCGGCGACCCGCCGCGCCACTGCGAATCGCGTGGTTCGGGCGGTTCGGGGCGTTCACCGTCAACCCAAGCGAGCAGGTCGGCGCCGCCCACGGTGGTGTCGACGTCGGACTCCGCCGCTGACACCTCGACCGTTCGCGCGGCGAGGACGCCGAACGGCAGCCGGACCAGGGCGGTCAGCCGCGACCCGTTGCCGCGCATCCGGACAAGGGCGGACCGGTCGAGGTCGACGACCCGACGCACCAACGGCGCGAGTTCGTCGACCGCTTCGCGATCGAGAGTCACGTGTCGCTGAACCCGGCGAGGATCTCGCGTTCCTCGGCGGTCAGGCGGCGTGGGCGGTCGGTGGTGAAGTCGAACGTCACGCAGGTGGTGGACGCCCGGGCGGTCAGCACGTCTCCCGCTTCGCGTACGTCGAAGATCTCGTAGCGGACGGTGAACCGCGCTCCCCCGACCTTCTCGATCCAGACCTCCACCCGCAGCGGCTGAGGGTGGTAGACGATCGGATGGATGTACTCGATCTCGTGGCGGGAGATCACGGTGCCGGCGTTGAAGCTCTCCTGGCGGTGGAAGAACATCGCCACCCGGGCCTGCTCGAGGTAGGCGAGGTACGCGGAGTTGTTGATGTGCCGGTATGCGTCCATGTCCGACCAGCGCATGTGCACCTCCTGCACGAACCGGGTCATCTTCGGTTCGCTCCGCAAGCGTCGCTCATAGCTGCATCGTCGCAGGCCAGTCCGCGGCGAATCCGTCGAGTGCGGCGCCGATGGCTTCACTCATACCCGGACCGGTGGCGTGGCCGCCGCCTTCGATGATCTCGAGGCGCGCGCCGGGCCAGGCCCGGGCCAACTGCCAGGCGAGCATGGTCGAACCGCCGAGGTCGAGCCGTCCGTGGATCAGGACGGCCGGGATGTCCGCGAGCGACGCGGCGTTGTCGAGCAGCTGCCGCCCGTCCAGCCAGGCGTGGTGGCTGAAGTAGTGCGCGCAGAGCCGGGCGAAGGCCATCCGTCTGCGGGGGTCGGTCTCGAACAGGTACCCGCCGGGCTTGCGCTGTGCGTCGGGTGCTGCGACGGCTTCTTCCCAGCGGCACCATTCGATGGCTGCGTGTTCACGTGCCGCCGGGTCTGGTCCCTGCAACACCGTGTCATAAGCGGTCACGACCTCGCTTCCGGACGCGTCCGGTCCGGCGCCGACGAAGGTGCGGTACTGCTCCCAGGCCTCCGGGAAGTACCGGGCGACGCCGCCGTAGAGCCAGTCGACTTCCTGTTCGCGAGTGTTCGTCACCGCGACCAGGACGGCTTCGCTGACCCGTTCGGGGAATCTTTCGGCGTAGGTCAGCGCGAGGGTGGAGCCCCACGAGCCGCCCCACACCAGCCATTTCTCGATGCCGAGGTGTTCGCGCAGCGCCTCGATGTCGGCGATCAAATTCTCGGTGGTGTTGGCCTCGAGGCTCGTCTCGAAATCGGAGGCGTGGGGCAGGCTGCGGCCGCAATTGCGTTGGTCGAAGAGAACGACCCGGTAGCGATCAGGGTCGAACATCCGGCGATGCCCGGGCGAGCACCCGCCGCCCGGGCCGCCGTGCAGGAACACGGCGGGTTTCCCGTTGCCGTTTCCGCAGACCTCCCAGTAGATGCGGTTGCCGTCTCCGACGTCGAGCAGTCCGGAGTCGAACGGCTCGATCGGCGGATACGGCGACATCCTGGGGCAATCAGTCGCGCGTCAGCTTGCGGTGCGTGACCGCGTGCGGCCGGGCCGCTTCGATGCCGAGACGCTCGATCTTGTTCTTCTCGTAGGACTCGAAGTTGCCCTCGAACCAGAACCACTTGGCCGAATTGGTGTCGTCGCCCTCCCAGGCCAGGATGTGCGTCGCGATGCGGTCGAGGAACCAACGGTCGTGGCTGGTGATCACCGCGCAGCCCGGGAAGTTCAGCAGCGCGTTTTCGAGTGAGCCGAGGGTTTCGACGTCGAGGTCGTTGGTCGGTTCGTCGAGCAGCAGAACGTTGCCGCCTTCTTTCAGCGTCAGGGCAAGGTTGAGCCGGTTGCGCTCGCCGCCGGACAACACACCGGCCGGCTTCTGCTGGTCGGGACCCTTGAAGCCGAACGCGGACACGTAGGCGCGCGAGGGCACCTCCACCCGCCCGACGGTGATGTAGTCGAGCCCGTCGGACACCACCTGGAACACCGTCTTCGTCGGATCCAGACCGCCACGGCCCTGGTCGACGTAGCTGAGCTTCACCGTCTCGCCGAGGCGAAGCTCGCCGGCGTCCGGCTTCTCCTGGCCGACGATCATGCGGAACAGCGTGGTCTTGCCGACGCCGTTCGGACCGATCACGCCGACGATGCCGCCTCGCGGCAGCGAGAACGACACGTCCTTCATCAGCAGTTCGCCCTCGAAGCCCTTGTCGAGGTGCGAGGCCTCGACAACGAGGTTCCCCAGCCGCGGACCCGGCGGAATCTGGATCTCTTCGAAATCGAGCTTGCGGGTCTTCTCGGCCTCGGCGGCCATTTCCTCGTAGCGCTGCAGGCGAGCCTTGCTCTTGGCCTGGCGGCCACGGGCGTTCTGGCGCACCCAGTCGAGTTCCTCGCGCAGCCGGCGCTCGAGCTTCTGGTCCTTCTTGCCCTGAACGGTCAGGCGCTCGGCCTTCTTCTCGAGGTAGGTCGAGTAGTTGCCCTCGTACGGGAAGGCCCGGCCGCGGTCGAGTTCGAGGATCCACTCGGCGACGTTGTCGAGGAAATACCGGTCGTGCGTGACCGCGAGGATCGTGCCCGGGTAGCGCGCAAGGTGCTGCTCGAGCCACTGCACGCTCTCCGCGTCCAGGTGGTTGGTGGGCTCGTCGAGCAGCAGCAGGTCGGGTTGTTCGAGCAGCAGCTTGCACAGCGCCACCCGGCGCCGCTCGCCACCGGACAGGTGCGTGACCGGTTCGTCGCCGGGCGGACAGCGCAGCGCGTCCATCGCCTGCTCGATGCGGCTGTCGAGCTCCCAACCCTCGGAGTGCTCGATCTTCTCCATCAGCTCGCCCTGCTCGGCCAGCAGCTTGTCGAAGTCGGCGTCGGGTTCGCCCATCGCGGCCGACACCTCTTCGAACCGCGACAGGGCGGCACGCAGGTCTGCTACTGCGTCCTCCACGTTCTGGCGCACGGTCTTCGTCTCGTCGAGCGATGGTTCCTGCTGCAGCAGGCCCACGCTGTAACCCGGCGCCAGCGTCGCGTCGCCGTTGGACGCGGTGTCGAGCCCGGCCATGATCTTCAGCACGCTGGATTTGCCGGCGCCGTTCGGGCCGACGACGCCAATTTTCGCGCCCGGCAGGAACGACAGGGTGACGTCGTCGAGAATTACCTTGTCGCCGTGCGCCTTGCGCACCTTGTACATCCTGTAGATGAACTGAGCCACTATCCGTCCTCGGTCTTGTATTGCGTCGATCTGCGGGCGCGCTGAAGCAAGCTGCGCGCGCACGCACCGATGACCAGTGTCCCAGCCGCCCGGTAGCCCGGCTGTGCTGACCCCGCGTGCCGGGGGGACCGTCGCCGATCCGCCCCGGACCGCGCCGGGCTCACCCGGTCGGCTGCAGTTCGCGCACCTCCCCGGTGTCGACGTCCACCTCGACATCCATTTCGGAATCCTCTGCGAGCTCGAGGTACTCGTTTGTGACGTCGGCCGGCACACCGTCCTCGTCGGTGGGGACATCAGTGGTCAGCGCCGAGCGGAACACCTTCTCGAACGTCGCCACACCACGGGCAAGATCGTGACCGATCGCGATCGCCTCGAGCTCGTAGGCGGTGTGCAGCTTCTCGTCGCGCTCGTACTCGCGCTGGTAGTACCGCCCGAGCACGACGATGGGCTGGCCCTTGCGCAGCGACTGCGCGACGTTCTCGCCCATGGCCCGCCAACAGGTGACGGTCACGAACAGCGTCGAGCCGTCGACCCAGGTGTTGGACTCACGGTCGAAGCGACGCGGGGTCGACGCGACCCGGAAGTTGGCGACGAAGTGCCCGCTCTTGGTGCGCCGCAGCTTCGGCGTGTCGACCACGTTGCCCGCGATCGTGATCTGTACGTCGTTCATGGGATTCCTTTCGATGCAGTCCGGACTCTCCGGTTGGGCACAGGGAACGCCGTAGGACCGACCCTCGGCTTGGCCAAAGGCCGGATTGTGGATGGCCACGGGGGTTGTGGACAGCGATTCACGCGTCCGTCGGGTAGATGTGGTATCCGCACCGCGGCGGGCGGACGACGCCCGTCGGGCAGGTAGTTCCGAACCCGAGGCGCGAAATGATCGCCACCTGAAAGGCAGACGAATACTCAGCGAGCAGACCCAGCCGCCGCGCCGAACGCGGTCGCCATGGTTCCGAGCACCGCCAGATACGGACCGATCGAATAGCTGCGCAGCACATGGAACACGTCCGACTGCGTCTGGTACGAGAACACCAGCAACGCCGCAATGGGTGCGAACGCCGCGAGGACGCCGAACAGCGCACCGACAACCCGGAAGGCATGCGCGCCACGCCACCGCACGCAGCTGACCAGGCCGAGTCCGAGGGTCACCCCGACGATGAGCCAAGCGCCCCAGCTGAAGTACATGTAAGCGAAACCACGCCAGGCGCGCGGGACGAAGTCCGCGAACCCCATCCGTACCGACTGCCTGTGAACCGTGGCCTGCCACCACGGTGCAACGAGGATCGCCACTACCTGGGTGATCACGCCCGCGAGCACGACAACCGACCCCACGATTGCGATACGCGAAAGCCGCACACCGACTGCGACTGGCTCCCCGAACGAGACGCGCGGCAACATCTGGGTGGTCGGCTCACCACCCGTGCCCGCGGAATGCGCGGAAGCCGCGATCGCCATGGCCCTCCCCTGACAGCTCGCTACAGCCGGGACGAAGCCTCCGACGCGCGTATTAGCCGTGTCAAGCAATTCAGGACACGGTTGCGCAACCGTTGCAAGCGTCAGCTGGCCGCAGGCTGCCGGAACGTGCGCCGATACGTCGCCGGCGAAACCCCGACGATCCGGCCGAAGTGATGTCGCAACATGGCGCCCGTCCCGAACCCGCACCGGTCGGCGACGGTGTCGATCGGGTCGTCACCCTCCTCGAGCATGCGACGTGCAAGAAGCACTCGCTGATGGGTGATCCACAAGTGCGGGCTCGTCCCCGTCTCGGCGCGGAACCGCCGGGCGAACGTCCGAGGGCTCATCGCGACCCGATCAGCCAGCGACTCCACGGTGTGCTCGGCCTGCAGCTCCCCGGCTAGGTCGTCCAGCAACGGAGCCAGCGTGTCGGCCACGCGCGTACGGATCGGTGCGTCGACGTACTGCGCCTGCCCGCCGTCGCGATGCGGCGGCATGACCATCCGGCGCGCGACCCGCCGCGCGATCTCCTGCCCGTGATCGGCACGGATGAGATGCAGGCACAGGTCGAGACCGGACGCCGTCCCGGCCGACGTGAGCACCTGCCCGTCGCACACGAACAACACGTTCGGGTTCACCCGTGCCTTCGGGTACCGCGCCGCCAGCTCCTCCGCGTGCCGCCAATGTGTGGTGCAGTCTCGCCCGTCGAGCAAACCCGCCTCGCCGAGGGTGAAGGCGCCGGAGCACACGCTCATCACCCGCGCACCCCGGTCGACCGTGGCACGCAGCAGTTCATCCACCGCGCCCGACGACTCGGTGTAGTCGATCAACGCCGGAACGATGACCAGGTCGGCGTCGGCGGCGCGGTCGAGGCGGTGGTCGACCTCGAGCCGGTAGCCCGCGGCAGTCGGAACGCTCGGGCTCTCCGACACGACGACGCAGTCGTACGGAGGAACGCCGTCGTCAGTGCGGTCGATGCCGAAACCCTCCCAGGCGACGCCGAGTTCGAAGGGCTGGACGCCGGGCAACGCGATGATCGCCACGGAACGGATTGGTGCCACGGCACCACCGTGCCACAAGGATTGGCAGGAAATCAACGTACGTCGACAATAAGTCGCTCGTGTCATGATGTCGACAGGTGGAGACTTTCTGCCATGGGCATCCTAATCTTCTTCCTGGTCTTCCTGGCGATCATGGCTGCGGCCGCGATCGAGTCGATCCGTGACATGCAGCCGCAGCGCAGGCCTCCGGAATGGAGCATCGGACGGATGATCGAGCCACGGCATTGAGACCACGCGGGCCGACGGGCAGCATCAACCGCACCGGGTTCGACCCGGCACAGCGATAATGTGCTCAACCGTCGGCCCCCGTAGCTCAGTGGATAGAGCAGCCGCCTTCTAAGCGGCCGGTCGCAGGTTCGATCCCTGCCGGGGGCGCCATACGGCGCCATACGACGCCGCGCGCGTCAGCAGCACGCAGTGTCAGCGCCCGCGTGCCTCGTCCGCGTCCGACTTCGCTGCCTCCGTGTCACCGACCGCGCCATCTGCCTCACGCTCGAAGTAGTCCTGCTGTTCGAGTTCGCTGTCGGTCTGTCCGGTGACCTGCTCCACCAGCTCGTCGTCGTTGACACCGTCGCCGGCCGCCTTCTTCTCTGCCATAACTCACTCCCTGGACGTCGGATCCCTACTTGAACCGCGTACCCGAATGTGGCGCGCGGCGATCACGTGTGCCCGAGATCTTGGAACCAATCAGCACAGCCACCTCGAAGTCGTCGATGTCGGAGAAACCCCGCAAGTCGGCACGCCACTCGGCGTTCGGCCCTAGCCCGTGAGGTGGCAGGTGAATCAACGGATCGACGAACGCCGGTTCCGCGAGTTGATGGTGGAATCGGATGATCTGCAGTCTGACGCGATGAAGTCGGCCCGGACGGGCTTGAACTCATACGTCGACGCCGCACTCGAATCACGTCACGAGCGGCGTCGAGAGCTCGGAATCGGTGGTGCCATCCTCGGCGCCGGCGCACTCAGCGCGGCAGCGCTCGCGTTTGCCGGACCCGCATTCGCGTCGAGTTCCAAGGACATCATGGCGTTGCAGACGGCTTCGAGTATCGAAGTGCTTGCCATCAACACCTACAAGACCGCACTGACGTTGGACTTCATCGGCGGCGACTCCGCGAACCCGGTTATCAAGGCGTTCGCGCAGAAGACAATGGCCCAGCACGAAGACCATCTGAAGGGCTTCAACGCCGCCGTCATGAAGCTGGGCGGCAAGGAGCAGACCAAGCCCGACCCGAAGTACCTCGCCGTGGTCAACAAGGCAGTCCCGAAGATCAAGGGCCCGACGGACGTGGTCGCGCTGGCGATCTCGCTGGAGGACGTCGCCGCGCAGACCTACGTCAATGACGTCGGCCTCGTCAGCACCCCGGAGCTACGTCAACTCTTCTCCGGCGTGGCCGGCGTCGAGGCCCAGCACAAGGCGATCCTGCTTGCCGTACAGGCCCTGCTCAAGGGCGGCCTGACGAGCCAGATCAAGTTGCCGCCGGATGCCGGCAAGCTCCCGGCCGCCGCCGGGAAGGTCGGTTTCCCCGATACCGACTACCCGACGAAGTCGGCGTCCCCTGTGTCCGAAGGAGCGGTCAAGTGACCAACCGCGACGAACTGGCCATAAGCGAAAACGAACTCGGCGCGATGACCACCGAGCTCGACATGCTGCACAAGGAGACCTTCCCTGCCGTGCAGAAGACGTTCGGCGATCTACGAGCGAACCTGTCGCACCTGCGCACCAGAACCGGACGCGACACCGGACGACCTTCCTGCTGGGAGTCGGCGGCGCGGCCCTCGTCGGCGGTGTCGCTGCATGCAGCAGCAGCGGCGGCACCAGCGCTTCCCCAGCCACCGCCGGCGGCAACTCACCGACGATGCAGTCGCCGTCGAGTTCGAGCCCCGACAAATACACAGGTGACCTGAAGGTCGTCGGACTCGCGGCGGCACTCGAGAACCTTGCTATCGCCGCCTATGCGGGCGCGCTCAAGATGGCCGGGCAGCACAAGCTGGGCAAGGTTCCGCCGGCGTTCGCGACGTTCGCCGTCACTGCGATGGCGCAGCACAAGGACCACGCGGCCGGGTGGAACTCGGTGCTGACAAAGAACAACGTGCCGCCGATTAAGACCGCTGCGCTGACGATTGCCAAGGACGAGGTCGGCAAGCTCGGTCAGGCCAAGAGTGTTGTCGATGTCGCCAAGCTCGCGCTCGGTCTCGAGAACGCGGCTGCCGCCACGTACCAGCTGGCGGTGGGGGCGGTCCAGGATCCCGCCGGGATCATGCAGGCCGCGACCATTCAGCCGGTCGAGGCGATGCATGCCGCAATCCTCAACTACGTGCTCGGGATGTACCCGGTGCCGATGGCGGACATCGGGACGGACATGGCCGTGCCGCCGAGCGCGTTCACGGGGTGACCATCAACGTCACCTCATCCAGCGCAAAGTTCAGGTCCAAGAACATCCAGACCGGCAGCTAGGGCACGATCATGGTGCGCTGACGTCGTCGTCGCGGGCAGCCTGAGCGGCGGCCCGCGACGCCGCGTCGCGCATCTCGAACGCGTCGCTTGCGAGCTCACCGATTTCGCGAGCGACATCGCGCACAGCGCCGGACAGGATGGTTGCAATCCGGCCGACGTGGGTCGCCGTCGTCTCGGCCAACACCTGGACGGTGTCCTTGGCGATCTCCGCTCGTCCGATCCCCCATCTGTTCGTCGTCATCTCGAAGTCCTTCCCGTCATGCGGCGGCTGCCGTCGAATCCGGGACGATACGCACCGCCGGAGCCGCCTCTTGCTTGCGGCCGAACGGCAGCGCGAGCCGGGCGATCTTGCCGTACACCGAGCCGAGTTGTTTCGACAGCCGTCCGGTGCTGTACGGCAGACCGTACTTCTCGCACAATGCCTTCACCTCTGCCGCGATCTGGGGGTAGCGGCGCGCCGGCAGGTCGGGGAACAGGTGATGCTCGATCTGATGGGACAAATTTCCGGAGAGGATGTGGAACAGCTTGCCGCCGGTGATGTTCGCCGAGCCGAGCATCTGCCGCAGGTACCACTGCCCGCGCGACTCGTTCTCTGCCTCCTCCTCGGTGAAGGTGGCGACTCCGGCCGGGAAATGGCCGCAGAAGATGATCGAGAACGCCCAGACGTTGCGCACCAGGTTGGCCGTGGCGTTCGCGGTCAGCGTCGACGCGAAGAGCGGACCGGTCAGCGCCGGGAACAGCAGGTAGTCCTTGAGCGTCTGCTTGCCGACCTTGCGCCAGATGCCGTCCCACAGCTCCTTGTTCTCCGCCATCTTGCGCCTGCCCGAGATGACGTTCTCCGTCTCCAGATCATGCAACGCGACGCCGTACTGGAAGAAGGTCATCAGCAGGAAGGCCCACACCGGATTGCCCAGGTAGTAGGGATTCCACTTCTGGCGCTCTTCCATGCGGAGGATGCCGTAACCGATGTCGCGGTCCTTGTCGAGGATGTTCGTGAACGTGTGGTGGATGTAGTTGTGCGAGTGGCGCCAGTGGTCCGCCGGGCAGGCCGTGTCCCACTCGAACATCTTCGAGTTCAGCGCGGGGTCACGCATCCAGTCGTACTGGCCGTGCATGACGTTGTGCCCGATCTCCATGTTGTCGAGGATCTTCGACAAGCTCAGCGCGGCCGTTCCGGCGAGCCAGAACGGCGGCAGGAAGCCGAGGAACAGCGCGGCCCGACCGGCGGCCTCGAGCCCGCGCTGAGTCTTGACGATCTTGTAGATGTAGTCGCGGTCGGCAGTGCCGAGGTCGACCACGATGCGGGCGCGGATCGCGTCCAGTTCCCGGCCGAGTTCCTCGACCTGGGACTCAGTGAGCGTGACGGTCATGTCGTCCTCTCATATGGATAGCTCGACGTCACCGACGGGGACATTGATGCACAGCTGGATCTCGGTATCGGGATCGCTGTCCAGCTCGCCGGTGCGGATGTTTCGGGTGCAGCCCTTGGTCTTGACCTGGGTGCACGAGAAGCAGATGCCCATGCGGCAGCCGTAGTCGGGGGTCAGCCCCGCAGCTTCGGCCTGTTCGAGCAGGGTCGCGCCCGAGTTGTCGGCGCTCGTCCCGGCGCTGGTGAAGTGGACGGTGCCACTGACATCGTCCCCCACGACGGCCAGGTCAGGCGCGAACTCCTCTACGTGCAACCGATCCAACAGATCGCGGCCTCGGTAGTGCTCGCGCACCGCACGCATCAGCCCGGGTGGCCCGCACAGGAACGTGTCCGCCTCGGCATGCCAAGACGCTGCGGCCTCGAGATGATCCGCTCCGAAGAAGCCGTTCAGATCGCCGTCGTCGGACGCGGTGTAGGCGAACAGCAGGCGCACGTTGTCGTGGGCTGCCGCAAGCGCCTCCAACTCGTCGCGATGCGGCACGTGCGCGGGGTCGTCGGCGTAGTGCAGGAAGCTGATTTCACCCGCATGTCCTTCCGCGCAGAGCGTTCGCAGCATCGACAGCACGGGCGTGATTCCGCTTCCGCCGCTGACGAGCAACATGCGGTCGGGGCGGACGGCCGGCAAGGTGAATGTGCCTTCCGGCCGCGAAAGCCCGAGGACGAGGCCGACGCGCGCGTTCGCGTGCAGCCACCGCGACACCAGGCCCCCGGGGTGAGCCTTGACGGTCAGCTCGAAGGGTCCGTCGGCGTGCTGCGAGGAACTCGGTGAGTAGCACCGGGTTCGGCGTATTCCGTCGATGACGACGGAGACCTGGACGAACTGCCCGGCACGGAACCCGCGCCACTGCCGGGTAGGCCGGATGGCGAGGACGACGGTGTCCGCGGTCGGGCGGCGAACGGCGGTCACTTCACCGCGCAGCTCGCGCACCGTCAGCATCGGGTTGACCAACTCGAGGTAGCGATCGATGCCGTGCGGCGTCGCGACGGCATCGAGAACGGCCCCGACCGCACGCAGTGGGGACCTCGCGAACGTGGTCATGTCACTCCCCTCGCTTCAGTGAACAGTCGTACACTGTTCAGTCTTGGAAGCCACGGCCGAGGTGTCAACACGTAGCCCTGTGACGCCGAGTACGTCGCGACGTGCGTCACGTCCGGACGGCCACGGGTGCACGGGCGTACCGTTTGCGGCATGGCGGACGGGCAGAGCCGGGCCGAGCGCAAGGAAGCGACCCGGCAGCGCCTGCTCGACGTCACGCTGCGGCTCATCGCCAACCGCAGCCTGGACAGCATCAGCCTGCGTGAGGTCGCCCGCACGGCGGGCATCGTCCCTACCGCGTTCTACCGTCACTTCGAGTCGATGGACCAGCTGGGCGTGGAACTGGTCGACGACTGCATGCGGTCACTGCGCCAGATGATCCGCGACGCCCGCCGTGGCGTGGCGAGCCACGGCGACATCATCGAAGGCACCATCGAGGTCCTCGGCCGCCAGGTGCGCGAGCACCCGGACCAGTTCCGGTTCCTGGTGCGCGAACGCTATGGCGGTGTGCGTCAGGTGCGCCGCGCGATCGACACGGAGCTCACCCTGTTCACCAGCGAACTCGCCGTCGACCTCGCCCGGCTGACCGCAGGTTTCGACTGGTCGTCCGAGGATCTCGAAATGACAGCCGACCTGATGGTCGCGGCCATGCTCAAGGCAATCATCGATCTGCTCGAGCTCGATCCGAAACCGGCCAGGCGGCGTCCCGACGAGCAGGCAATCCTGAACCGCGGTGCGAAACAGTTGCGCCTGATCGCGCTCGGCATGGGCGAATGGCGCAGTAAGGACTAGGCCGCCGGCAGCCCGGCGGCGACTTCGTCGACGATCCCGGCGAGCATCAAGTCCTTGTCGGTGACCCCGCCCGCACTGTGCGTCGAAAGGACGATGTCGACCCAGCGCCACCGGATCGCGAGATCCGGATGGTGGTCGAGTTCCTCGCATCGGGGCGCGAGCCGGTTGACGAATTCGACGGCGGTCCCGAAGTCGGCGAACTCGATCGATCGCTTCAGGGACTCGGTGCTGCCGGACCAATCGGCATGCAGCGCCGCAAGTCCGGAGTCGACGCCGCGCTGGTCGAGAACCTGTGTACCCACGAGCCCACGGTAACCACGACTGCGTCCAGGTGGATAGCCTCAGCGCATGGCGGAGCAGATGGTGTGGGTCGATTGCGAGATGACCGGGCTCGATCTTGCCCGCGACGCGCTGATCGAGGTGGCGGTGATCGCCACAGACGCCGACCTCAATCCTCTCGACGAGGGACTCGACATCGTCATCAATGTCGACGACGACGTTCTCGACACGATGATTCCGTTCGTGCACGACATGCACGCCGCCTCCGGGTTGACCGAGGCCGTCCGCGCATCGACGATCACGCTCGGCGCCGCCGAGGACAGGGTGCTCGACTACGTCCGCAGCCATGTCCCCGAACCGCGTACCGCACCGTTGTGCGGGAACTCGATCGCCACCGACCGCGGGTTCCTCGCCCGGGACATGCCGCGGCTGGACGAGTACCTGCACTACCGCATGATCGACGTTTCGTCGATCAAGGAACTGGCCAAACGCTGGTACCCACGGGTGTACCAGTCGCAGCCCGCCAAGGGCCTCGCCCACCGCGCCCT
This sequence comes from Jatrophihabitans sp., assembly GCA_036497285.1. Taxonomy (GTDB): domain Bacteria; phylum Actinomycetota; class Actinomycetes; order Mycobacteriales; family Jatrophihabitantaceae; genus RYN-133. The sequence goes on along the minus strand of DASXJR010000107.1, from coordinate 12,627 downwards.
CGCCGACATTCGCGAGAGCATCCAGGAGCTCGCGTACTACCGGCAGACGCTGTTCGTGCCGCCCCCGGGGCCGACTCAGGAACAGGCGCAGGCGGCCGCCCATGCGGTTATCGCCGCCTCCGACCACCGGGTAGACTGACACGGCTGCAGCGGGCTCCACCACAAGCGCGCAGCGCAGCAATGGTGGGTGTAGCTCAGCAGGTAGAGCACCTGGTTGTGGTCCAGGATGTCGCGGGTTCGAGCCCCGTCACTCACCCCAAAGCATCGCAAGACCGCTGGATCAGCGCGGCCGGACAGGCCGCGCGAGGCGAGTGCTCAATAACGTCCCCGGACGTGTTTTATGATTCTCCTTACGTCCGGAGTCGGCCGCGACCGGGCACTGCGGAGCGTCCGAGCCCCCGAACCCCGACGGGCTCCTTTACAGAGATGGGTTCCACGATGGTCGAGGTTCAAAGACTGTCCGCCGCCGAGGCGGTGCGAATCGTCGCCGAACTCGCTGCGGATCTTGCCGACACACCATCCCTCGAAGACCTGCTCGATCGTGCGGTGGGGCTGGCGATGGACATCGTTCCCGGTTGCGAGCAGGCCGGGATCTCCCTGCTCCAGAATCGCGTCGTCGACAGCCCGTCGAGCGTCGGCCCGCTGGCGCAGAAGTGCGACAAGCTGCAAGAGAGCCTCGGCGAGGGGCCGTGCATCACCGCCCTGCTCGAAGAGAACGTCATCCGCATCGACGACATCACGATCGAGCGGCGCTGGCCGCAATTCGCCGAGGCAGCAGCCGGCGAAGGCGTGCGCAGCATGCTGGCCTGCCGGCTGGCCACGCAGCGCGACAAGCTGGGCGCGCTGAACCTGTATTCGGCCACGGTCGGTGCGTTCGACCCCGAATCGGAGGCCCTGGCCGTCGGGTACGCAGCCCACGTGAGCCTGGCGCTGTCGGCCCTTGACCGCGAGAACAACCTGCGCCGGGCGCTGGAGAGCCGCGAGGTCATCGGTCAGGCGATGGGGATCCTCATGGAACGCCACCGGATCACCGCGAGCCAGGCCTTCGACGTGATGGTGCACGCGTCGCAACGCACCAACGTCAAGCTGCGCGTGATCGCGGACGAACTCGTCCGCACGGGCACATTGCCGTCGTCCTGAACGAGCGCCTTCAGGCGATCTCGGTCAGCGTTGCGGGCAGAAGCAGCAACGGACTCGCAGGCGCAGCCAGGCGCAGCAATTCCTCGGCCGTGCCGTCGACGCCGATGAGGATAAGAGTGCCGCGGGATGCGAGCAACTGCTCGTGCGCCCGGGCAATCACGACCGTGGCGGCGTCTGACAGCGAGCGCACTCCCCCGAGGTTGAGCCGCAAGAACCGACGTCCGGCGCGCACATGCCCGTCTATGACCCGCGCGAGTACCTCCGCCCCGTCACCGCCGAGGTCTCCACTGACGTACAGCACTGCGCGGATGCTGTCGCAACTGGCGGTGCGTACATCGAACCCACCTGTAGGGATGCTCGAGCCTGCTTCGACAGACAGCGTCATGAACGACTCCGCTCACGGCGGTATCGCTGCGCAGCCCTGCCTGGCTTTTCAGTCGCCGGCTGTGCGGCTCCCACCCACCGGCGGAATACCCGCCGGAATCGCCAGTGTAACCGGCACTTCGAACAAATTGCCATCAAAATCTGATCTTGGATCCAACGGGCGCTCCGGCCAGATGATGCCCGTTCACAGCGCGCGGAGGTGTTGGGCGAGCAGCGAGCCGAGGAAACCGACCAGCGCGCGCTCGTCCCGATCCAGACCCGGCGAGCGCGGCGGCCGACGTAGCGCCAGCGTCTCGGCGAAGGTCGCGTCGAGGTAGCTGGACTGGACGTGCGGGTGCACGTAGTGCGACCGGGCAACGGCCCGCGTGTTGTTCAGGAAGTCTGCAGCTGCGTCGACTGCGTTGAGGACGCGCTGCTCGCGGGTGCCCATGTCGTCGGACGGCGGGAGATGGCCGCGCAGCGAGGCGAAGGCGACGCGTGTGCCGTGCCAGGTGCGGAAGTCCTTGGCGGTGACCCGTGCCCCGGCCAATTCGCCCAGCCGTTGGTTGAGCTCGTCCGCCCCGATCGGCGAGCCGTCGACGGTGAACAGCCGTCGACCGCGCTGCTCGAGCAGCGCGGAGACGATCCGCGCCACCGCCCGGTCGTGCAGGGTGACCTGCGCCTGCTTCCCGGACTTGGCGGGGAAGTCGAACAGCACGGCGCCGCCGACGACCCGGACGTGGTTCTTGGTCAGTGTCGACAGCCCGTAGCTGGCGTTCTCCTCCGCGTACTCGTCGCTGCCGACCCGCAGCCCGCAGGTGTCGACGATGCGCAGCATCGCGGCAAGCACCTGATCACGGTCCATGGTGCGACGGCGCAGCTGCCGGGCGACGGCGTCCCGGATTTCCGGTAGCCGGGGCCCGAAGTCGACGAGGCGGTAGAAGTTCAGCAGATCGCGGAAGACGCGCCAGTCCGCGTGGTACAGGTACTGGCGCCGGCCCCGCTCGTCGGTTCCTGTGGCGCGCAGGTGACCGTCGTCGAAGGCGAAGATCCAGACTTCCTGCCACGCCGGCGGGATTGCCAGCGCCTTGATCCGCAGACGTGCCTCGGCAGTGACGGTCTTCCCGGTCGCATCCACGTAGCTGAAGCCCCGGCCGCGGCGCAATCGCCGGATCCCCGGCTCGTCCGGGCTGACGTACCGCAAGCCTGCTGCGGCCGCGCACTGTTGCGCGTCCTCGTACAGTTCGACGATCTGCTCGATGGTGATCCGCTTGCGCCGGCGCGGCTGGGTCACCGCGGGCGCGGCGGAGGCTGACACGCTAGATCAGATACCCCGGGCGGCCCATCCGGATAACTCACTCGTCCTTTAAGTCACGGGACGGCCGGTGGCGCCGGATCTCCGCGGGCAGGAGCCACCACAGGCCCGCGAGCAAGAGCGCGAGCACGCCGCTGAGCACGATCGCCGCCGTCAGGTTGATCACCACATCGATCACGAGCAGGAGCGCGCAGAGGATCGCGGTGCCGAGGAAGATCAGACCGATCGCCGCGAGCCGCGAGGTGAGGGCGACCAGCTCGCTCTTCTGATGCCGGCGGAACAGCATCCGGTGCAGGGCCACCGGGGCGATCAGAAAGATGCCGGCGCAGGCGGCCGCGATCAGCGTGAAGATGTAGATCCCGCGCTGATACGACTCGAGTTCGGTGAACCGGTTCTGGAAGGCGATGCTCAGCAAAAATGCGAAGAGGATCTGCACGCCGGTCTGCGACACCCGCAGTTCCTGCAGCAGTTCGTTGTAGTTGCGGTCCAGCCGGTCAGCCTCGCTCTCGTCCTCGCGGCTGTAGTCGTCGCCGGCCACCGTGCCTCCTCACGTCTGCGCGTGGATGTCGCGATCGGAAAGGATGCGACCGTAACGCTGCTTGACCCGATCCTCGACCCGCGGGTCTCCGCGAGACACCGGCTGGATGAAGACCTCGCTCAATTCGGGGAACCGCGCGCGCAGGTCGGCGTCGATGCGCATGCACGCCTCTTCCAAGTCGCCGCCGCTGACCTCGTTGACGAAGTCCGCGCGGACGCAGAGCAGCACGCTGTTCGTCCCGACGAGCATCGACAGCACGTCGACGACGTCAACGATTTCGCCTTCGTTCTCGAGGAAGGCTTCGACCTCGCTCAGCAGGCGGAGGCTCGCCTGCTTGCCGATCAGCAGATCGCCGGTCGACCGGGCGAGCACGAACGCGACGAATAGCAGCAGTACACCGATGAGCAGCGAGGCGATGCCGTCATAGATCGCCGAACCGGTCAGCTGGTGCAGGGCGACGCCGGCGAGAGCTATCGCGATACCGACCAGGGCGGCCGAATCCTCCATGGCGACGCTGTTGACGGTGGGATCCTCGGGTTCCCGCAGCAGCCCGCGCAGCGACTTGCGCGACTTGCGTGCCTGGGTGCGTGCCCGACGTAGCGCCTGGAGGAACGATGTCCCCTCGAACACCGCGGCCAGTACGAGCACCGGGTAGTTGATCCAGAGCATGTCGGTGGATTCCTCGGTGCTGCTGAAGATCGTGTGCAGCCCCTCGTAGATCGAGAACGCGGCGCCGGACATGAAGATCGCGCCAGCGGCCAGCAAGGACCAGAAGTAGCGCTCCTTGCCGTAGCCGAACGGGTGGCGTTGGTCGGCGGGACGGTCGGACCGACGCAGCGCGACGAGCAGCAGCACCTCTGTCGTCGAGTCGCCGACCGAGTGCGCCGCCTCGGACAGCAGCGCGCCGGAGCCGCTGACGAGCCCGGCGATGAGCTTGAGGACACCGACGGCGATGTTCGCGGCCAGCGCGAGCAGGACGGTGAAGGTGCCCTCCTCCTGGTGCCCGTTCTGCTGCTTCGGCGGGTCGTTGGTCATACGCCAGACCCTTCCCGGGACGGCGCCGCGCGTACCGGATCGGAGCGTCCGACGGCACGGAAAACCGGACTCAGGAGTCGTGCTAACGTTGCTGTGCGGCCCACTCCGGTGGGCCGGATCCATGACCGGCGCCGCTAGCTCAACTGGCAGAGCAGCTGACTCTTAATCAGCGGGTTCGGGGTTCGAGTCCCTGGCGGCGCACAATCCTGGGCTTCGGTTGATCGCGGACCGCGCGCGACCACAAAACGACCACTGCGTCATGGCTGCTCCTTCCGCAGGTCGGTCTGTTCTCGGATCCACTCCTCGGCCAGCCCTGTCCAGGCCGCAGCGTCTCCGGCGCCGACCGCCAGGCCGAGGCTGTGCGGGCCGTGCGCGAAGACATGAACCGCATGCGGGACTTCATGGGCCGCAAGGGACGCCGCGAGCCGGTAGGTGTGCTCGACCGGAACGTAGACGTCTTCGGCCGTGTGCCAGACAAAGAACGGCGGCGACGCATTGCTCACCAAGGCGTCGAGTGATGTCGCTCGTCTCAGCGCGGGCGAGGCGTCCTCGCCGATGAGAATCACCCGTGCCGGACGATACGTCTCGATTTCCATGGAGGTGATTGCGTAGGCGAGAACAGCGAAGTCGATCGTCTCGGCGACGTCAGCGCCGTCCGCGAGGGCCGCCAGGCCGGCCAGATGTCCCCCAGCTGAAAAGCCGATCACGCCGATAGGCGCCGCACCGTCCTCACGAAGGCGTCGAATCTCGCTACGCAGCGCATTGAGTGGTGCGGGGTGCCGAGCCATCAAGGGGTAGCGGAACACACTGGCTGCGAGGCCGAGTCCTCTCACCCAGTCTGCAATCGGCTCGGCCTCATGAGCTGCATGCTCCGCGTATCCTCCGCCCGGCAAGACGACGATGTGTGGCGCTGAACCGGTCAAAGCTCACCTCGTTGCCACATGCCGATATCCGCCCGTGATCCAGTCGACAACGAAGCCTGCGTAATCCTTCGCGGCCTGCTCCCACGCGTAGTGGCCCGCGTCGAGCGAGTGGATCTCGCTGTGCGGAAGGAGGCGGTCGAGATACTCGTTGTTCGACCACGGGACAAGGTCGTCGTGCCGGCCCGCCAGGATCTGCGTCGGAGTCGTGATCGTCGGCAACAAGTCACGTAAAACCGGATTCAGCTCCGGGTAACGCCGCACGAATCTGGCCGACTCCGCGAAGCGCCCGAGGTCGTAGGCGCTGACGTAGTCCTCGTGCACGTCCGGCTCGCTCGTGCTCGCGGCACCGGCCTCGACCGCCTGGCCGATATTCGTTCTGGCGTCCAGCGCGCGTACGACATCGAGGCTCGGGGCGTCGATGGTGTCCTTGAGCGCGCCTCGCACGTCGAGCGGGAAGCGCACCGCACCGCCGCCGACGGTAAGGCTGGTGACCCGGTCGGGTTCCCGCGCCGCCAGGAACAGTGCCGCGGCCGTGCCGACGTCCGGGCCGACGATGTGCGGAGCCCCGAGCCCCCACTCGTCGATGAGACTGCCGAGGAACGCCGCGCAAGCGTCCGGTGCGATCAGTTCGGGGCGACCGTCGGAGTGTCCGAATCCCGGCAGGTCGAGTGCGACCACCCGTGCAACGGTGGCGAGAGCACCCCAGATGCGACGAAAGGCCCACAGCGTCTCGGGCCACGGCGCCAGCAACAGAACGAGGCCGTCCCGGTCGGCTCGAGTGTCCGCGAACCTCAGTCGAACCCCGTCGTGGACGCGAAAGTACGTGGTGATCAGAGCCTGCGTCTCAGCGCCCATCTGACGCCCCCAAGGTTGTTGTTCCACTCAGTCTTGGTCTTGATGAGATGCGAGCGCCGCCAACTGATCACGAGCGGCCTGAACCAACTCTGCGTTGGTGTGGGCGTGGCCGGTCAAGCCCCAGCCGCCTTCGGGAGCCTCCGTAAGCAGCACCCACACCCTCTCGACCATCGTGGGATCACCGGCGGCCTCCGCAGCGACATCCGTGAGTAGGCGCACGACCTCGAGCTGTTTGTCCCGGTCGAGGGCGCCGGCATTGGTCAGAACCTGTATGCGCACGTAATTGCTGTCGCCGTCCACGTTGGCCAAGCTCATGGCGTCCATCTCGTGGACGAACGCTGCCGTGTTCTTGCGGAACAGTGGGATGTCCGGAACACGCTCGACACTCATCACGGCGCTTGCCAGATCGACGGCAAGCTGGTGCCTGTCGGCGAATGTGCCTTCGCGTGCGTAGACGTCGATCATCGGCATCGGTCAGTCGCCCCTTTCGAGCGGCACGAAGTGGAGTCGGTGTGCGACCGGGTGGCCGCACACCAACGCGTTCTCAGGTCGCGGCCGCCGCCTGGCGGATCACGTCGAGGACGAAGCGCGGCTGCGACAACATCGGCACGTGGCTCGAATCGACGTCGAAGGTGGTGGCACCCATCCGATCCGAGACGAACCGCTCCAAGTCCGGATGAACCGTCTCATCGTTGTTCGCGACGATGTACCAACTCGGCTTGGTCCGCCAGGCGATGCCTTCGGCCTTCTGCGTGAACAGGTCGGGCACCGGCGCGGTCGCCGTCGCCCACACCATTTTCTGCTCGTCCGCGGGAAGGTCACCGCAGAAGTTCGCCGTTCCGGACTCGAGCAGCCAGATGCGCCCGTCCGAGACATCGATGTGCTTGAACACCTCGGTGACCGGGAACTTTTCTTGCTGGCTCTGCGACGTTTCGGTCTCGTCCGGTGCCAACGCGGAGATGTACACCAGTGCGCGCACGCTGTCGTGCATGCCTGCGTGCGTGATCAGGGTGCCGCCGTACGAATGTCCGACGAGCACGACTGGATTGCTCGCGCGAGAGATCGAGCGCGTAACACACGCGAGGTCGCCCTCCAAGGAGTCCAAGCCGTGCTCTGACGCGAGGCACTCGTAGCCTTCGGCCTGAAGTGGACCGATCACCTTGGCGAAGCATGAGCCGTCAGCCCACAACCCATGCGCGAAGACGATGCTGGGTTTGGTTTGAGGCATGGGGTTTTCCCCTTTCGGTAGATGTCGTATGGCTCCCACGACACTCAAGAGCGTGACGACGTCGAACGCTGACGGCATCGCTCGATCAGATGACTTCTTGGCCGCGCCTAGTCCATCTGCTGTGTCGCGGCATGCGCCAACTCGACGCGAGTGTGGACGGCGAGCTTTTCGAAGACGTGGCGTAGGTGGGTGTTCACAGTGTGCGGCGACACGAACAGGTGCTCGGCGATCTCGCGGTTGGTTCTGCCCTCGGCAACCAGCAACGCCACCTGGCGTTCCGCCTGGGTCAATGCGTCCCAGCCTCCTCGGGCAGCATTCGTGGCGACGATGCGGCGCCGAACGCCGAGTGCGCGGAGTCGGCGCCGAATCCGTCCGGCGTCCCAGGCAGCGCCGATGTCCGCGGCGATCCCCAATGCTTCGTCCAGCGCATCTATGCCTTCGGTCGGAGTTCCCTCGTCGACCAGCGTGCGACCGAGATCCTCCAGCGCGGACATGAGTGCGAGTCGGCGAGTCGTACCTTTCAGAAGGGCCACAGCGGCTGCAAGATCGCCCGGCGAACGGTTCATCAACCCGCGCGTGTGCATCACCGCGGCTTCGAGGGACAACGCGCCAGGATTCAGTCGCATGCGCTGTTCGGCTACGGAGACCGTGCTCGCCACCAGTTCGAAGTCTCCGACTGCAATGCCGATACGGACGATCTCGGCATCGTTGGCGACATCGTGAGGGAAGAGCGGAAACACCGACAGACGCTCGGACTGGCCCAGCGCACACAGCCAGGAGTGCGCTCGCTCAGGTAGGCCCTGCGCCATGGCGAATGCCGCCAAGGCCCACGCGGCATGGCGCCGCACGGCGGGCGCCGTTGCATTCAGCAGCGTCTCGCAGGTGCGCGAGACGTCACGTGCAGCACGTTCATTGCCGGCATGGATCGCCAGCAGCGCCAGCCCCGAAATGTGCGCGGCGTCGATGACGCCCACGATGCCTCTCGCATCGTTGACCGCGAACCGTCCTTCCAGGACCGCCGCGGCGTCCGAAAGCCGTCCACACTGCAGGCTCAGCAAACCCGTCCATGTCTCGAAGATGTGTAATGCCCAGTTCTGCCGGTCCCGCTGCGCTGCGGCAATTCCGTCCGCCGCCACACTGCGAGCCGCATCGAATGAGTCGAGAGCGGCAAGCGGCCAACCCCGGAAGAAGTGGGCGAGGCGCGCTCGAGTGTCTTCCGACGTCCCGATCCGGCCTGCCGTGTCGAGGTGCGCCAGCGCGGATCCGAAGGCGAACAGCTGGTACTCCAGTCCGGCCGTGGCGAGTTCGACGGCGAACTTGGCTTCACGGCTCGCGCTCACCTCGGCGCCCTTGGCGGCGACCGGCGCCAGTTCTTGCGCATCGGCGCTGCGCCCGGCCACGACAAGGTTGTGAAGCACGATTGCTTCGAGCCAGGCGCGCAGATCCTCCGACAAGCCTGGCAGGGCAAGCGCCTTGGTTGCGCTGTCCGCCCGCACGTCCGGTGACAACACGAACATGCTCGCGATACTCAGCCGTACTTGCGCCTCCTGCTCGGGCGGCAAGGCCTGTCGTAGCACCGTATCGGCGTATCGCTTGGCCTCGTCACCGGATCCGGCGGCGAAAAGCGATATCGCACGGCGCGAGACGAGCGGCCCGCGCAGCGGATGTTGCCCCGCCATGAGAGCGAGCGCTCGTTCAGCAAGTTCGGCGGCGGCCGCCGGGTCGGTGGCGCCGAGCCTTTCCACGGCGTCCGCGAGCGTCTGGATCGCGACCTCGTCGCCCGCTTCGGCGCTGGCTGCGAGCTGTGTCGCCACCTCGACCGACAACGCGCCGCGGCTCAGCAGCACGTCCGCGCCGCGCCGGTCGAGCGCTCGCCGCATCGCGTTCGGCACGCTCGCCCGGACTGCGTCGCGGATGAGGTCGTGGCCGAACGACAGGCGATCATCGCTCTCGGCGAAGATGTCGGCCGCCATCAGCACCTCGACCGGCGACAGCAGATCAGGCACAGATACATCGCTGATCGCGGCGAGATCGACGACCGAGAACCGACGGCCCAGTGACGCCGCCGCGATCGCGGCGCGTTCAGCCGACGCAGGTAGACGGGAGAGGCGAATACGCATGTCGTCGGTAACGCGGCCCGGCGCACGGTCCTCGGTCAGCATCGCACGACCCGACTCGACTGTGATGATGCCCTCCTCCTCGAGACCGCGGATGAGATCAACGAGAAGGAACGGGTTGCCGTTCGTGCCCGCTGCGCGCTGTAGCAACTCGTCGCCCGGCGCAGCCGCAAGAACGTCGGCCATGATCTGCGCGATCGCAGTCGCGTCGAGCGGCTCGAGCCGAAGCAGGTCAGCCCCGTTTTCGACCAATTCGGCGAGTACCGCACGGACCTGGGCAGTGCCCTGGGCAGGACGGGTCGCCAGCACCCAGGCGATCGGCATGCCTGCCAAGCGTTGCGGCAGCAAGCGCAGGGCCACGGCGGTGCCGCTGTCGGCCCAGTGCAGGTCATCGAGAACGATCAGCAACGGACGGAGGGTCGCTGCCTCGTTGAGCAGCGCCTCGATGTCGCGCAGCAGCCAGAAGCGTTGTTCGCGGGCCGAGTGCACATCGCTGAGCAGCGACCGATTCAGCAATGGCGGTACGTGTTCGAACAGCGCTTCCATCAACGGCGACAGATCGACGACCCCGCCGGTCGGATCTGCCATCCCGCGACCCATGCGGAAGCCCATGTTTCCGGCTGCAGCCCAGGCCGCTTGCAGCATCCTCGTCTTACCCAGGCCCGGCCCGCCTTCGATGACGACGACCGTCCCTACGCCGGCAGCCGTCTGCCGCAGGGCGAAGTCGAGGACGGCCAGATGTGCGTCACGCCCTCGCACCGGTAGAGACGGGATGGCGGCCATCGACCACGCGTCCTTTCGGCTTCCAGATCACCAGCCACAAAGAAGCCTGGCGCGATGCTCGCACATCGCCGCCGTTTGCAGCCCGTCCCGTTTCCAGCCGTCAAGGAATGGCCCGATCGTGCGATGCGCAGATCTACCCTCACGTGGATCCCGAGGCCGGTTGCTGCGCTGCTCTGCGGCGCCCGAGCAGCGCCAAGCCGGACAGAGAGACGCCGAGTGCGACGACGATGGCAAAGACAAGCACCGTGTCGGGTGCACTGGCGCCCTGGTCGAGGGCAATGCCGGCTCCGATCACGGGGACCGAGAGCCCGATGAACAGTGCGATGAGTAGGTCTGAGGTCATCGCAAGCCGGTTCTCGGGTGCGGCTGCTTCGAGCACGATGCCGGTGGTGCCCTTGAACACCGCGCCGGCACCGGCGCCGATCAGCGCACCGCCGATGAGGAACAACGCGAGATTGGGTATCGACAGCCGCACCGCGGTGACCAGCAGCACGAGCCCGGCCAGCATCGAGATTGTCCCCAGTGCGAGGACCCGCGGGGCCGGCCAGGTGGTCGTCGCCAGCTGTGAGGCCACTCCGCACGAGAACACCAGGAAGAGGGTGAAGCCGGCCAGGGCGTGCGAGGGACGGTCGAGTGTGGTTGCCAGAAAGAGCCCGGACAGGCCGGCGAACAGGCCGTTCGCGGAAAAGGCGGTCAGGGTCGCGGCTGCTGCCGGTACGGGTAGCCGCCCCGGGCGGCCCGGTGTGGTCGGGGGCGACTGTGTCGTGCTTTGTCGGTATGACGGGGTGCCGGTCTCGGGGACGCCGGCGAGGCCGGCCAGGGCGACCGCGCCGAGTGCGACGATCAGCAGGTAGGGCAACGTCAGCGGCCACTTCGCCCACTGCGCGAGGCACCCGGCGACCAGCGGGCCGATTCCGAGTGCGCCGACGCTGATCGACGTGCCGATGGTCCGGGCCCGGACCATCGATGCATGCGGATCCGCGCGCAGGCGTAGCTCGATGAGGTACGTGATGGCGGTGCCCGCCGCGAGCCCGACGGACACGCCGGTCAGGAGCCGCCCGACGAGCAAACCTGCGAGGTCCTTCCAGACGGCAAGTAGCCCTGCCGCCAGCATCATGGTCGCCACGGCGGCGAGCATCACGCCTCGCCGTCCGATGCGTGCCGCGATCACGCGGACCGCGAGCAGTGCGCCGATCGTGCCGGCGGCGAAGATCGCGTAGATGACGGTGACGGTCAAGGCCGAGAGGTCGTCGCGAATGCGGTACAAGCCGTACAGCGGGCTGGGCAGTGTGGAGAACGACATGACGATCAAGAAGGCGAACACCACGATCCGGAACCCGGTGTTGTACCGGCGTCGCTCGGCAGTGGCTGCCGCAGACGCCTGCTCGTCGGCCACGACACTCACCACACCTTCATGCCGCCGTCGACGACGAGATCGATGCCGGTGATGTAAGAACTCTCCTCGGAAGCGAGAAACACCGCGGCGTTGGCGATGTCCGTCGGCTGGCCGACACGTCCCAGCAGGGTTCGTTCGCGCATCTTCTTGCTGAACCCGTCGTCTTCGAGCTCGCCTCGGGTGGAGTTGCTTTCGATCATGCCGGGCGACACCGAGTTCACCCGGATGCCGTCCTCGGCGCCTTCCATGGCGAGCTGGCGGGTCATCCCGATGATCGCTGCCTTGTTGGTGGTGTGAGCCAGCGACGGGAGCAGCTTGAAGCTCAGCGACCCGTTCAGCGAGGCCATGTTGAGCACCACGCCGTGACTGGCCTTGAGATGTGGCCACGCTGCGCGGGTCAGGTAGAGGACGAGGTCCACCTCGTCGCGGCGGGCAGCGCCCCAGTCCTCGTCGGTCAGGTCCTCGAGCCAGCTGAAGTGAGTCTTGGCAGCGAGGTTGAACAGGACATCGACTCGGCCGTGTCGGCCCACGGCGAGCTCGACGAGCTTGACACAGTCGGCGGGGTCGGTCAGACGGCAAGGGTGCAGCGAGATCATCTCTCCCCCGGCGGCGCGGACCTTGTCGACGGTCTCTTGCGCCGGCTCGACCGTGACGTCGCAGCCGACCACAGAGGCACCCTCCCGGGCGAACGCCAAAGCGGTGGCGCGGCCCATGCTCCCGCCGGTGCCGGTGACGATGCAGACCTTCCCGGCCAGCCGTCCCGACACGTCAGTGCGCCCCGTGCCCGGCCGCTGCGAGCTTCTCCGCCTCGGCGACGCCGACCTGGTCCGTGTGCCTGGGCACCTCGGCGAAGTACCAGTAGATGACGTCGCCGGCCGGGCCGGCCAGCGGCGACGCCCAGTCGCGGAACAATTCTGTGACCACTGCGAGCGCT
>DASXJR010000106.1:0-9453 GCA_036497285.1 Jatrophihabitans sp. | reverse complement strand
GCCGAAGGCCTGCAACAACTGCAGCATGATCTCGTTCGAGCCGTTGGCCGCCCAGACCCGGTCGACATCGAGGCCGACGCCACCGTCGGCGGTCAGGTACGACGCGAGATCGGCGCGCAGGGCCAGCGCGTCCCGGTCGGGGTAGCGGTTGAGCGTGCGGGCCGCGGTGGCCGCGGCCGCCGCGATCTCGGCCACCACCCGTTCGGACGGCGGGTACGGGTTCTCGTTGACGTTGAGCCGCACGGCGACGTCGAGTTGCGGCGCGCCGTACGGCGACTCGTCGCGCAGCTCGGCGCGCAGGGGCAGCGCGTCCCGATCCCAGTCCTGGCCCCCCTGCGGCGATCCGGGCGGCGCGTCGCGCCGCGGCGAGGCCAACCCGCCGGTCATCGGATCCGCGCCGCGACGGCGGCACCGTGGGCCGGGAGATCCTCGGCCTCGGCCAGCGCGATCACGCGCGACGCGACCTCGGCCAGCGCCGCGGCCGAGTAGTCGACGAGGTGCACGCCCTTGAGGAACGACTGCACCGACAGTCCGGACGAGTACCGGCCGGTGCCCCCGGTCGGCAGGACGTGGTTCGAGCCGGCGCAGTAGTCGCCCAGCGAGACCGGCGCGTGCGGCCCGACGAAGATGCAGCCCGCGTTCGTGACGCGCTCGGCCCAGGCCCGGGCGTCGACGGTGATCACCTCGAGGTGCTCGGCGGCGTAGGCGTCGACGACGGCAAGGCCCTGCTCGAGATCGCTGACCAGGCACAGCGCCGACTGCGGCCCCGACAGCGCCGCGGTCACCCGTTCGACGTGCTTGGTCAGCCCGACCTGCCGTTCCACCTCGCCCGCCACGGCGTCGATCAGCGCCTGTGAGTCGGTGACCAGGACGGACGCGGCCATGGTGTCGTGTTCGGCCTGGCTGATCAGGTCCGCGGCGACGTGCACCGGGTCGGCGGAGGCATCGGCCAGGATCGCGATCTCGGTCGGCCCGGCCTCGGAGTCGATCCCGACCACGCCACGCACGAGCCGCTTGGCGGCGGCGACGTAGATGTTGCCCGGCCCGGTGATCACGTCGACCGGCTCGACGCCCAGCGCGGCGTCGCCGTAGGCGGCCAGCGCCACCGCCTGCGCACCGCCGACCGCGTAGACCTCGTCGACACCGAGCAGCGCACACGCCGCGAGGATCGTGGGGTGCGGCCGGCCGTCGTACTCCTTCTGCGCGGGACTGAACACCGCGATCGAGCCGACGCCGGCGACCTGGGCCGGCACGACGTTCATGACCACGCTGGACGGATAGACGGCAAGCCCGCCGGGCACATACAGCCCGACCCGGCGCACCGGGATCCACCGCTCGGCGACCGTGCCGCCCTCGACCACCGCGACCTCGACGGTCTCGCGGCGTTGCGCTTCGTGCACGATCCGGGCCCGCCGGATCGACTCGCTCAAGGCCTCGCGCACAGCCGGGTCGAGCGCCGCGAGCGCATCCGCCAGGGCGTCGGCGGAAACGGCCGGCGCGGGGACGTCCACCCCATCGAAGCGCAGGGTGGCCTCGCGCACGGCGTCATAGCCGCGCGCTGCGACGTCTTCCACCACGGGCGTCACGGCGGCAAGTGCCGCGGCGACGTCGACCTCCGCGCGGGGCAGCACCGTGCGCAGCTCGGCGCGGGAGGCCGCACGCAGATCAAGGCGACGCATCACACAGCCCAGTTTACGGGCGCAAATTCCTCAAGATTTCCGACTGTTTGGCCGCTCGAGTCGCAGGTCTCTTCTCAGCAACATATGGTTCGCGTAAGGAACTCCTGTCCCCCGCTATGGAGTAATCGTGTCGACCCCCTCGTCCGCGCCGAAGGCCATCGCCTGGCGCCGTCGCGCGCTCGTCGGCGTCACCTGCGCTGCGCTCGCCGCGGGCAGCCTCAGCGCGGCTCCGCCGGCCCACGCCGGCCTGCTGAGCAGCCTGCTCGGCGTCCTGACCAAGGTCACGGGTCTGGTCGACAACGTCCTGCACCCTGACGGCCTCTGGGGCGACCCGAACGCCGACGCCGTCTCGACAACCTCGACCGGCGCCTACTCGGCGGCCAAGGACCCGGGCTCGCTCTACACCATCGAGAACGCGATCGGAGCGCGCTCGGTGTGGGCGCAGCAGGACGCCGCGCACCGCCAGATCACCGGCCAGGGCGTCGGAATCGCGTTGCTCGACTCCGGCGTGAGCCCAGTCGCCGGGCTCGACGGAGCCGGAAAGCTCACCTACGGCCCCGACCTGTCGATCGAGGCCAACGGCCCCCTCATCGACCAGGACACCTTCGGCCACGGCACACACCTCGCCGGCATCATCGGCGCACGGGACGCCGCGCCCCTGACCGCCACGTCGATCCCGCGGCTCGACCCGAACCTGCAACTCGGCGTGGCGCCGGACGCCGCCATCGAGGCGTTCAAGCTCGCCACCACCGACGGCAGCACCGACGTCAGCCAGGTGATCGCCGCACTCGACTGGGTCACCCAGCACTCCACCACCGCCGACGGCACCCGGATCCGGGTCATCAACGTGTCCTACGGCACCGACTCGGTGCAGCCCTACCAGGCCGACCCGCTGGCAGCAGCCGTCGAGAACGCCTGGAAACACGGCATCGTCGTCGTCGTTTCCGGGGGCAACGAGGGCTACCAGGCGGGCCGGCTCACCGACCCGGCGATCGATCCCTACGTCCTCGCCGTCGGCGCCTCGGACCCGAACAACTCGGTCTCCGGTTGGAATTCGCCCTACGTCGCGGCGTTCAGCAGTTCGGGCACGGCGCAGCGCCATGTCGACCTGCTCGCGCCGGGCCGCTCGATCGTCTCGCTGCGCGATCCCGGTTCCTACATCGACAGCAACCACCCGGAGGGGCAGGTCGCGAGAGACACCTCGGGCCGGTTGTTCCGCGGCAGCGGGACGAGCCAGGCGGCCGCAGTCGTGTCGGGCGCCGTTGCGCTGCTGCTGCAGGCCTACCCGAATCTGACCCCGGACCAGGTCAAGTACCTGCTGACCCGTTCGGCCACCCCGGTATCGGCCGGCTCGGTGTACGCCGGTGCCGGCGAGTTGAACATCGCGGCCGCCCTCAACCAGGCAGCCAACGCGAACAGCCTGCTCGGCAAGCTGCTCGGCGGCGGGCTGTCCGGCGCCACGCAATCGTTCTCCCGGTCCACCGGGCAGGGTTCGATCGAAGCAGCGCGCGGTGGCAGCCACCTGATCGACGCCGACGGTCACGTCCTGTCCGGAGAGATCGACGTCCAGGGCCGGCCGTGGAACCCCTCGGCGTGGTGGCCGGCGAGCAGCTCGCTCACCGCATGGAACGGCGGCAGCTGGAACGGCGCCGATTGGACCGGCAGCAGCTGGGGTTCGACCGGCGGCTGGAGCGCCTCACGCTGGAGCGCAGCGCGCTGGTCGGCGAGCCGCTGGTCGGCGGCCAGATGGTCGGACCAGAACTGGTCGGCCGCCCGCTGGTCAGCCGACGGCTGGTCCGCGGCACGCTGGTCGGACACGAGCTGGCAGGCCGCGCGCTGGTCGGCCAGCCGCTGGAACTGACAACGATGCCTGCGGCGAGCGGTCGCGCTCGGGTCATCCCCCGAGCCACCAAGATCACCAGCGCGCTGACCTGTGCCCTTGCAGCCGCAGCCGCGATCGTCACGACAGGGTGGCCGAGTTCGGCGACGCTGGCAGCGGCACCACCGGTGCCGCTCGGCGCGGTTCTCCTGGTCATCGCCTTCTCGCTGTCCGAGTGGCTGTTGATGAACGTCGAGTTCCGGCGACAGGCCCACTCGTTCACGCTCGCGGGAATTCCGCTCGTACTGGGCGCGCTCGTCGCGCCGATCCAGGTCGTGGTGCTCGCGCGCGTGCTCGGCGCGGGGACCACCCTTGCCGTCCAGCGCATCCGCTTCGAGAAGTTCGCCTACAACCTCGCGGCGTTCGCCTTCGAAGCCGCGATCGACACCGCGGCGATTCACTACGCCCTCGGCGGCCGGGCGCATCTCGATCTGGGCACCGGGGCGCTGGTGTTCGTGATCGTCACCTTCGTCGACCAGCTCATGAGCGCCCTTGTGCTCGTCATGATCTACGTGCACAACGGTCCGATGTCCCGCCGCGCTGTCACGAACGTCCTGCTGCCGGCACTGGCCATGACAAGCGTGAGCGTCGCAGTGGCCCTCGGCGTGGTTCTGCTGACCGGATCCGGCCAGCTCGGTTTCGGTGTCGTCGCAGTCGGTGCGGTGACCGGAGTGCTGTTGTACCGGGGCTATCTTGCGGCCAGCAGGCGGCATGCCGCGTTGGAACTGGTCCACGAGTTCGTCACCGGAACGGCAGGTAACGAGTCGTTCGCCGAGGCGGCGCGCGAGCTGCTGCCGCGTCTGCGCACCCTGCTCCGGGCCGGCGCGGTCGAAATGCTGGTGATCCCGGATCGGGCAGGCACCGACGGTACGGGGACGATCCTGCTTGACTCGGAGGACGAGTTCCGTGCCGAGTCGGTGGCCGACGTCGACCGTGATTGGGCGACCTTGCGAGCCCTCAGTCACGGCGAACCGCTGCTGGCACCCCGGTCGAGCAAAGACCGGGCGGTCTTGCGCTGGCTGGCCGAACACGGTCATCGCGACGCCATGCTCGTCCCGTTCCCACCGGGCAGCGGGGTCGTCGGCACCATCACCGTCAGCGACCGGCTCGGCGAGACCTCCACCTTCACGACCGACGACCTGACCCTGCTTCAGACCTTGACCGGGCACCTCGCGATGGCCAGCTCGAGCGCCCGGATGGTCGAGCAGCTGGCCTACGACGCCAGCCACGATTCGCTCACCGGCCTCGCGAGCCGCGCCGCGCTGGTGCGCCGCATCTCCGAAGGCGGACAGCTTGCCGACGGATCAGTCGCGGTCATGCTGCTCGACCTCGACCGGTTCAAGGAGGTCAACGACGCACTCGGCCACGCTGCGGGGGACGCCGTGCTGCAGGTCGTGGCGGACCGTCTGCGTGCCGTCGCGCCGTCGACCGCGACGGTCGCCAGGCTCGGCGGCGACGAGTTCGCGGTGTATCTGTGCGGGCTCAACGGCGTGGAGGACGCGCGCCGGCTGGGCGACCAGGTGGCTGCAGAGCTCGCCCGTCCGCTGAACGTCGACGGTGCTGTGCTGAATGCCGAGGCGAGCATCGGAATTGCCGTAGCCGACCGCGAGGCGGCAGAAGGATCGTCCGCCGACCTCATGCGACAGGCCGACACGGCGATGTACGCGGCGAAATCGGGCGACGAGGTCGTCGCGATCTACCGACCGGAGATGGATCAGGGGCGCGCCGAGAACCTCGCGCTGCTTGCCGACCTGCGCACGACGCTTCGTGGCCACCCCGAACACTTCACGCTGTACTACCAGCCCAAGATCGACCTGGGCACTCGCGAGGTCATCGGTGCCGAGGCGCTCGTTCGCTGGAACCACCCGGAACTGGGTGTTGTCGCACCCGACCGGTTCATCCCGCTCGCCGAGACCAGCGGCCTGATCCACCAGTTCACCCCGCTCGTGCTCGCTCGCGCGCTTGCCGACTGCCGGCGTTGGGCCGCGCACGGGAACCCGGTGAGCGTCGCGGTGAACGTTTCGGCACGCAATGTCGGAGACCAGACCTTGCCGCGTCAGATCAAGAGCGCGCTCGCCGACGCCGGCATGCCCGCAGGCAGCCTCGTTGTCGAGATCACCGAGAGTTGCATCCTCGCCGAGCCGGATCGGGCCTTGAAGGTGCTGCAAGAGATCGCCGACCTCGGTGTGTGCATCTCACTCGACGACTTCGGGACGGGCTACTCGAGCCTGTCCTACCTGCATCGCTTCCCGGCGAGCGAGGTCAAGATCGACAAATCATTCGTGCAGGGCCTCGGCAACCCGGATGCGACCGCGAGCGCAGCCCTGGTGAGCGCGGTCGCCGGGCTCGGGCAGAACCTGTCACTGCGAGTGGTGGCGGAAGGCGTGGAGACACCCGAGGTGCTGGACACGCTCGCCGCACTCGGCTGCCACGCGGCCCAGGGCTACACGATCGCCCGGCCACAACCAGCGGAGGAGTTCCTCGAGTGGTTGACCTCCTACCGCCCGACACGGCCCACGACGATCAAGCTCGCCGAGGCCGGCTGAGCACCGCCCCACCGCTCCCCGTGTAGGCAGTTTGCCCGGCTGATGCGCTCAGACGCCGCGTCGACCTGCCGATGAGGTTCGTGGAGATCACGTCTGCCCACGACGCGCCTCACACCCTGGAGGAGAGCCCGGATGTTCCTTTTGCCCGCCACGGTCGTCGACAAGCTCGCGACCCGCCGCTCCCGCCGAGTGGCGGCCGCCGCGAGTGTGGCAGCGCTGGCGTCGGCCGTGTTCGGCCTGGGGCTCATCGGCCCGGACGCTGCGCACGCCGACACGTCGACGACCGCGTCGGCGGACACCGCGCCGGCGGTACAGCCGGCGGGCACGGTCGGGACGACCTGGGGCGATGCCACCGCGAACAACGTGGCCACAGGGGGCTCGCAGACCTACCAGGCCGACCTGGACCCGGGCTCCCTGTACACGATCGAGACCGCGATAGGCGCCCGGGCCGTGTGGTGGCAGCGGGACGGCGAGAAGCGGCAGATCACCGGCCAGGGCGTCGGCGTTGCACTGCTCGACACAGGCACTGCAGACGTCGCGGGATTGGACGGCCAGAACAAGCTGTCCTACGGCCCGGACCTGTCGATCGAGGCCAACAGCGCTGACCTCACCGACAAGGACACCAACGGGCACGGCACGCACATCGCAGGCATCATCGCCGCGCACGACCCGGTGACCCTCGACCGTCAGACGATGGCGCACCTGTCGCCGTCGGTGCAGCTCGGCGTGGCGCCCGACGCCGAACTGGAGTCGCTTAAGCTCGCGACCACCGACGGCAGCACGGATGTCAGCCAGGTCATCGCAGCGGTCGACTGGGTCACCCAGCACCCGACGCTGCCGGACGGCACCGCGATCCGCGTGATCAACCTGGCCTACGGCACCGACTCGGTGCAGCCCTACGACGCCGACCCGCTCTCGGCCGCCGTCGAGAACGCGTGGAAGCACGGCATCGTGGTCGTCGTCTCCGGCGGCAACGAAGGCCCGCAGGCCGGCCGCCTCACCGACCCCGCGATGGACCCGTACGTCCTGGCGGTGGGCGCCTCGGACGGCAAGGAGTCGCCGGCCGGTTGGGCGTACCCCAGCGTCGCGTCGTTCAGCAGCTCCGGCACCGCGCAACGGCACGTCGACCTGCTCGCGCCGGGACGGTCGATCGCCTCGCTGCGCGCCCCTGGCTCGTTCGTGGACCGCAACTTCCCGCAGGGTCTGGTCGCCGGCGACACGGACGGCCGCCTCTTCCGCGGCTCCGGCACCAGCCAGGCCGCCGCGATCACCTCGGGCGCGGTCGCGCTGCTGCTGCAGGCCTACCCGTCGCTGACGCCGGACCAGGTCAAGTACCTGCTTACGAACACCGCGACGCCGGTCATGGGCGGTACCGCCCTCACCGCCGGTGCCGGGCAGCTCAACGTCGCCGGTGCCATGCTCGCCGCGAAGATCTTGAGCACGCCGAGCGGGAGCCACGTGTTCCCGGCGAGCGTGTACACGCAGGCCTGGCCGACCTCGAACGGGCACGGCTCGATCGAGGACGCGCGCGGCGGCTACCACCTGGTCGACCCGCAGGGCGAGGTGCTGTCCGGCGAGATCGACGTCCAGGGCATGCCGTGGGACCCCGCGGCCTGGTGGGCCGCGTCGAGCACGCTGACCGCCTGGAACGGCGGCGTGTGGAACGGCGCGACCTGGACAGGATCCGGCTGGGCGAGCACCGGCGGCTGGGACGGCTCGCGCTGGGACGGCTCCCGTTGGGACGGCTCGCGCTGGGACGCATCTCGCTGGGACGGCTCGCGCTGGGACGGCACCGCATGGTCCGTCGACAACTGGAACTGAACCCACCGACCAGGAACGCCTGAGGAGTCAAGGTGAACACCCGCCAAGCCGCCACGAGCCGGGTGGCGCACGCCCGGCCACGGGCGGCCCGGCTCACCTATGGGCTGGCGCTCAGCCTGGCCGGCGCGGCCTTGACGTTCACCGTGCTCGACGCGGGCACGCCGCCGACGCTGCACACCGGCCTGCCGACCTGGACGATGTTCTGCTCGCTCGCCGCCCTGTTCGGGCTCAGTGAACTGCTCGCGCTCACGATCGAGTTCCGGCGGCAGGCACACACGATCACGCTCTCCAGCATCCCGATCGTGCTCGGCGCGCTGCTCGGGCCCGTCCCGGTCGTCGTGCTCGCACGCGTCCTCGGCGGCGGGATGGCGTTGGCCTACCAGCGCAAGTCGTTGGACAAGTTCGCCTACAACGTCACGTTCTTCGCCTGCGAGGCGGCGCTGCTGACCACTCTCGTGCACCACGCGATCGGCTCGCGCGACTCGCTCGACCTGACCGGCGAACTCGTCGTGCTCGGCGTGGCCGTCGCCGTCGACCAGTTCTTCAGCCTGCTCGTCCTGCTGATGATCCGGATCCACAACGGGCCCGTGACGCTGCGCGACGCGATCGGTGTGCTCGCCCCGGCCGCCGCGATGACCGCGGTCAGCGTGGCGGTCGCCTCCGGCATCGTGATGCTGGTGCGCCTGGGCGCGGCGGGCGCGATCGTCGTCGGCGTCACCCTGGTTGTCGCGACCATGCTCTACCGCGGTTACCTGCACGCCACGCGTCGGCACGCGGCGCTCGAGCTCGTCCACGACTTCGTCACCAGCAGCTCCGGCGCGGAGAGCATCGCCGACGCGGCACACGGGATGCTCGAGCGGATCCGCACCCTGCTGCGCGCCACGACGGTGTCGATGGCAGTGATCGACGCGCCGGAGCCCGGCGACTCGGACGAGCCCGCGTTGCCGCGCACCAGCACCCGGTTCATCGCCGACGAGGACGGATTTTCCGTCGAGACCGGCGCCGCAGAGATCTACGACTGGGCGGTGCTGCGCGCGCTCACCCAGCACCAGCCGATGCTCGCGCCCCGCAAGACGCGCGACCCGGCGACCGCGGAGTGGCTGCGCGAGCACGGCTATCGCGACGCGATGGTCGTCAGCTTCCCGCCGTCCAGCGGGGTGCACGGCACCATCACCTTGACCGACCGGCTCGGCGAGACCGCCACGTTCACCTCCGACGACCTGGCCCTGCTGCAGACCCTGACCGGGCACCTGGCGGTGTCGGCCCGCAGTGCCCAGATGGTCGAACGGCTCGCGTACGACGCCAACCACGACGCTTTGACCGGCCTGCCGAACCGCGTCCAGCTGTCCCGGCGCATCGCGCAGCACGCCGACGACCCGCACGGCGCCGCCGTGCTGCTGCTCGACCTCGACCGGTTCAAGGAGGTCAACGACGCGCTCGGGCACGCCGCCGGCGACCGCCTGCTCAACGTCGTCGCCGAGCGGCTGGTGGCCGCGGCCCCGACCGGGGCCACCGTGGCCCGACTGGG
>DASXJR010000105.1:0-16899 GCA_036497285.1 Jatrophihabitans sp. | reverse complement strand
CGGGCGAGGGTGACGAGCTTGGCGTCTTCCGGGTCCAGCGCGGAGGCAGAGTCGGACACGGGACGTCAGCTTTCCACGGCGGCCGGCTCCTCCGCCCGGGCGGGTTCGGCGGCGTCGCCGTCCTGGGGCTCGGGCACACGGCAGATCAGCAGCGTGTCGATGCGGTTGCGCCGCCCGCCGGTGCTCTCGGCGACCAGCCGCAGCCCGGCCACCTCGACCGCGGACCCCTCGATCGGGACCCGGCCGAGCTCACGGGCGAGCAGCCCGCCGACGGTCTCGACGTCGTCGTCCTCGGTCAGCTCGACCCCGGGGAAGAGCTCCTCGAGGTCCTGCACCGGCAGCCGGGCGGTGATCCGCATGGCGCCGTCCGGGAGCTCCTCGACCGGTGGCCGCTGCACGGTGTCGTGCTCGTCGGCGATCTCGCCGACGATCTCCTCCAGGATGTCCTCGATGGTGACCAGGCCGGCGAAGCCGCCATACTCGTCGACCACGATCGCGATGTGGATCCGCTGCGCCTGCATGTCCCGCAGCAGCTCGTCGACCGGCTTGGACTCCGGGACGAACGACGGCGGGCGCATCAGCTCCTCGACCCGCGGGCCGCTGCGCTCCTGCCCGTTCTGCGACCGCCGGACGAGGTCCTTGAGGTAGACGACCCCGACCACGTCGTCGACATTCTCGCCGATCACCGGGATGCGGCTGAAGCCGCTGCGCAGCGCAAGCGCGAGCGCCTGCCGGACGGTCTTGGTGCGCTCGATCCAGACGACGTCGGTGCGCGGCACCATGACCTCGCGGGCGATGGTGTCGCCGAGCTCGAACACCGAGTGGATCATGTTGCGCTCGCCGGACTCGACCACGCCGCGTTCCTCGGCCATGTCGACCAGCTCGCGCAGCTCGACCTCGGAGGAGAACGGCCCGTCGCGGAATCCCCGTCCCGGGGTGATCGCGTTACCGAACAACGTGAGCAGCGAGGCGAGCGGGTTGAAGATGCGGCCCAGGATGCGCACCGCGCCGGCGCCGGCGAGCGCGACCGCGTTGGGGTGTTGTCGTCCGAGTGTGCGCGGACCGACCCCGACGATCGCGTAGGACACGACGACCATCACGAGCACGGTCAGGGCGGTGACGTACCACGCCCGACCGAACTCCGCACGGGCGACGATGGTGACGAGCACGGTTGCGGTGAGCTCGCAGGTGACCCGCAGCAGAAGCAGCAGGTTCGTGTACCGCGCACGGTCGTGCACGATCACGCGCAGCGAGCGGGCGCCCTTGCGCTCCTCACGCAAGAACTCGTCGACCCGCGCCACCGACACCCGCCCGAGCGCGGAGTCGACGCAGGCGAGCAGGCCACCAAACGGGATCAGGCAGATCGCCACGACGAGCGCGATCACATCCATCGTGGTCATGAACGAAGTTCGCCACCCGCGCCGGGGACCGGTGTGCGGATCTTCTCCCGGCCGGTTTGAGCCGTCCAGTCACCGAGGATGCGCGCCTGCAGCTCGAACATCGCCCGCTCGTCGTCCGCATCACCGTGGTCGTAGCCGAGCAGGTGCAGGATGCCGTGCGTACACAGCAGGTGCAGCTCCGATTCCAGCGAGTGTCCGGCGGCGGTGGCCTGCTCGGCGGCGACGGCCGGGCAGAGCACGACATCGCCGAGCATCGCTTCGCCGGTGCCTTCGTCGGTCGGCGGTGGTGCCGACGGGTCGAGGCGGTCGATCGGGCCGTCCGCACCGTCCATCGGGAAAGCCATCACGTCGGTCGGGCCGGGCAGATCCATCCACTGCACGTGCAGTGCGGTCATCGCCTCGGGGTCGACAAGCATGATCGACAGCTCGGCCAGGCGATCAACCCGCATCGCGTCGAGGACGAACCGGCCCAGGGTCGCCAATGCGCCTTCGTCGCACTCGACGCCGGACTCGTTGTTGATCTCGATGCTCATGGCGAGCGCCGTCAGCGGCGAGGCTTGGCAGTGCGTGGGCCGCCGGCCTCCGGAGCCTCCGCAGCCTCAAAGCGCTCGTAGGCATCGACGATCTCGCCCACGAGGCGGTGGCGCACTACGTCAGTCGAAGTCAGGTTCGCGAAGTGGACGTCCTCGAGGTCGTTCAAGATGTTGCGCACGACGCGCAGGCCGCTGCGCGTGTCACCGGGGAGGTCGACCTGCGTGATGTCACCGGTGACGACGATCTTGGAGTCGAAGCCGAGCCGGGTCAGGAACATCTTCATCTGTTCCGGCGTCGTGTTCTGCGCCTCGTCCAGAATGATGAACGCGTCCGACAGAGTGCGTCCACGCATGTAGGCGAGCGGCGCGATCTCGATCGTGCCCGCCTGCATGAGACGCGGCAGCGATTCCGGATCCATCATGTCGTGCAGCGCGTCGAACAGCGGCCGCAGGTACGGGTCGATCTTCTCGAACAGGGTGCCGGGCAGGAAGCCGAGCCGCTCGCCGGCTTCGACGGCCGGGCGGGTCAGGATGATCCGGCTGACCTGCTTGGCCTGCAGCGCCTGCACGGCCTTGGCCACGGCGAGGTAGGTCTTGCCGGTACCGGCCGGGCCGATACCGAACACGATGGTGTGCTTGTCGATGGCGTCGACGTAGCGCTTCTGGTTCAGCGTCTTGGGACGGATGTTCTTGCCGCGCCGGGACAGGATGTTCAGGCTCAGCACCTCGGCCGGACGCTCGCCGGTGTCGGCGCTGAGGATGCTCAGGGCGCGCGTGACCGAGTCCGGGGTGAGCTGCTGTCCGGACTTGAGGAGTTCGAGCAACTCCTCGAACAGCCGGACCGCCACGGCGTTGTCGGCGGGTGCGCCGGAGATGGTGATCTCGTTGCCGCGCACGTGGATGTCGCTGTCGAGGCTGCGCTCGATGACATTGAGGAGCTGGTCACGTGAGCCGAGCAGCGAGACCATAGCCTGCTCGCCGGGGACGACGATGACAGTGGAGACGCGATCCGTTCTAGGGGTGGGATCGGACAAGTTCGGCTCTCTGGTCGGCGATGCGGTACACCCCCACTGTACCGGCGGTAGGCCCGAATTTCGCCGGTCAGCCCGGGGGCCAACCCATCGGGCGGCCTGCCAGGACATGCGCGTGGACGTGGAACACGCTCTGGCCCACCTCAGGGCCGGTGTTGAAGACCGTCCGGAATTGTTCGATGCCCAGCCGGCCCGCCAGGCCGCGGATGCCCGCGATCATGCCGGCCGACGTCCCGGCATCACGGCCCAGATCGACGATGTCGGTGAAATGTTCGCGGGGCACGACCAGCACGTGCGTAGGTGCCTGGGGGTTGAGGTCTTCGAAGGCGTACGTGTGCTCGTCCGAATACACCTCGGTGGACGGGATGTCCCCCGCGACGATCTTGCAGAACAGGCAGTCGGTGGCCATCCCGCCACCCTAGTGGCCCCGCGAGTGGTCAGTTTCGGCCACAGTGGTCAGTTGCAACTGACCACTGTGCGCTCGAACTGACCACTGTCAGCAGTGCGCTCGGCGGGTTTCCCCGGACCAGCGGCCGAGCCGGACGGACAGGACGGCGAGCGCCGCGGCGCCTGCGGTGGACGTGCGCAGCACCGGTTCACCCAGCCGCACCGCGACCGCGCCCCCGGCCTCGAACCGGGCGAGCTCCTCGTCGCTGATCCCGCCCTCGGGCCCGACAGCCACGAGGATCTCGTCGGCCGACGGCAACTCGGCCGACGCGAGCCGCAGCGACGCCGACTCGTGCAGCACGAACGTCGGCGTCACCTCGCCCGCGGGATCGCGCACCTCGGGCACCCAGGCGCGCCGGCTCTGCTTGGCCGCCTCGCGCGCCGTGCGGCGCCACTTGTCCAGCGCCTTGGCACCGCGCGGGCCCTGCCACTGCGTCACCGAGCGCGCTGCCGCCCACGGGATGATCGCGTCGACGCCGAGCTCGGTCATCGTCTCGACCGCGAGGTCGGCGCGATCACCCTTGGGCAGCGCCTGCACGACGACCAGCCGCGGCAACGGCGCGGGGACGAACCGGCGCGAGGTCACCGAGAGGTCGAGGCCTTCGGCGGTCACGGCCGCCACGGTGCAACAGGCCTGCCCGCCCCGCCCGTCCCCGACGACGAGCGATTCGCCGACGGCGAGCCGCCGAACTCGGGCCGCGTGCCGTCCCTCGTCGCCGGTGAGCTCGAAACGATCTTCGGACGGCAGCGTTTCGACGAGGAACAGCGCCGGCGTCATTGGCGAAACGCGTCGCGCATCTTGCCGAACAGCCGGCCGCCCTTGGTGACGGTCGAGACGTCCTCATGGCGCAGCGCCGCCAGCTCGCGCAGCAGCCGCTCCTGCTCCTCGTCCAGCCGCGTGGGCACCCGGACGTCGACGTGCACGTGCAGATCGCCGCGCTGCGTGCTTCGCAGCCGCGGTACGCCCTTGCCGCGCAGGGTGAGCACCGTGGCGCTCTGCGTGCCGGCGCGGATGTCGAGCTTCTCCTCGCCGTCGAGCGTGGTCAGCACCAGATCGGTGCCCAGCGCGGCCGCGGTCATCGGCACCTGGATGTGGCAGTGCAGGTCGCTGCCCTCGCGGGTGAACGTGTCGTGCGGCTGCTCGGCGATCTCGATGTACAGATCGCCGGCCGGTCCGCCGCCCGGGCCCACCTCGCCCTGGCCCGACAGCCGGATCCGCATGCCGTCCTCGATGCCGGCAGGTACGTCGACGGTGATCGTGCGCCGCGCCCGCACCCGTCCCTCGGTGCCGCACGCCGGGCACGGGGACGGGATCTGCTGGCCGGTGCCGGCACACGCGGTGCATGCCCGGGTGGTCATGACCTGGCCGAGGAACGAGCGCTGGACGGACTGCAGCTCGCCGGTGCCGCCGCAGGTCGCGCAGGTGCGCGGGTGCGTGCCGGGCGCACACCCCGAACCGTGGCACTGCTCGCACAGCACGGCGGTCTCAACGTTGATCTCGCGACGGATCCCGAACGCGGCCTCGTCGAGCGTGAGCGACATCTGCAGCAGGGCGTCGGCACCGGGGCGCACCCGGCTGCGCCGCGCACCACCGCGCGGGCCGGTGGCGCCGCCGAAGAAGGCCTCGAACACGTCGCCGAAGCCGCCGAATCCCGAGAACGGGTTGCCGGCGCTGCCGGCGCCCTGCGACAACGGATCGCCGCCCAGATCGACCACGCGCCGCTTCTCGGGATCCGAGAGCACCTCATAGGCGACGCTGATCTCCTTGAACCGATCGGCGGCGGTCGCGTCCGGGTTCACGTCCGGGTGCAACTCGCGGGCCAGCCGACGGTACGCGCGCTTGATCTCCTCGGGCGTCGCGTCCCTGCCGACGCCGAGCAGCCCGTAGTAGTCGCGCGGTGAATCAGCCACAATCCGTCCTCTGCACATCTCTGGCACTCACAAAAGCGTGAGTGCCAGGGATCAAATGTACCTATCGCTCCGAGAGAAGTTCGCCGACGTAACGTGCGACGGCCGCCACTCGTGCCATCGTGTGCGCGTAGTCCATGCGGCGCGGCCCGAGCACGCCCACCGCACCCAGCGGAGCACCCCGCGCGCCGTACCCGGTGGTCACGACGGATGCGCCGATCAGCCCCTCGTGCTGGGTCTCGTTGCCGATCCGCACGACCACTTGCGAGGTCGACACCGACTGATCGAGCAGGCGCAGCAGCACGACCTGCTCCTCGAGCGCCTCCAGGACGGGACGGATCGCCGGGAAATCCAGCGCGTTCTCGGTCAGGTTCGCGGTGCCGCCGAGCACGATCCGATCGCTGTGCGTCTCGACGAGCGTCTCGAGCAGGACGGCGGTGAGCGTGGCGAGCAGTCCACGCATCTCCGGCGCGACGAGCGGGGGCAGTTCGGTGATGATGTCGGGAGTCTCGGACAGCAGCCGATCGCGCAACCGCTGATTGAGTTGGGCGCGCAACTCGAAGACCGAGTCCTCGGTGACCGGGCCGGGCAGGTCGACCACGCGCTGTTCGACACGTCCGGTGTCGGTGATCAGCACGAGCATCAGGCGCGACGCGGTCAGCGAGACCAGTTCCAGGTGGCGCACCCGCGATCGCGACAGCGACGGGTACTGCACGACGGCCACATGCCGGGTGACCTGAGCCAGGGTGCGCACGGCGCGGTGCAGCACGTCGTCGAGATCGGCCGCGCCGTCGAGGAAGGTCTGGATGGCGCGCCGCTCGGCCGGGCTGAGCGGCTTGAGCTCGGTGAGCCTGTCGACGAACAGGCGATAGCCGGCGTCGGTCGGGATGCGCCCCGCGCTGGTGTGCGGCTGGGCGATCAAGCCCTCTTCCTCGAGTACCGCCATGTCGTTGCGGATCGTGGCCGGCGAGACGCCGAGGTCGTACCGGTCTGCGAGGTTCTTGCTGCCCACCGGCTCGTTGGTCGCGATGAAGTCCTCGACGATCGCGCGCAGCACTTCGAGTCTGCGGTCCGTCGTAGCCATCCTCGGTGCAACTCCTCGACGATCGTCGTGCGTCTTCCACCTTAGAGGGCGCTGCCCGCGGGGCGATCGCTTCGCGCGGTGGCACCATAGGGTACGGGCATGGGGAGCGAGTCGTGATCTTCAAGCGGGTGCAGGACGGCCGCCCGTACCCCGACCACGGCCTGTCCGCGCGCGACTGGGCCAACGTCGCGCCGCGCACCATCCGCCTGGACGAATTGACGACGACTAAGAAGGAACTCGCGCTCGACCTGCTCCTGGACGAGGACTCCACCTTCTACGGTGACCTGTTCCCGCACGCCGTCCAGTGGCGCGGCGAGGTCTACCTCGAGGACGGCCTGCACCGCGCCCTGCGCGCCGCGCTGGAGAACCGGAACACGATCCACGTGCGCATCCTCGATCTGGACGCGCTGGGGCGCGGCAAGCGCAAGAGCTGACCCCCTTCCCGCGCTGACCCTTCCCGCTGGAAGCGTTTACCGCTAGCGTGCGGCGGTACGGGCGGGTTTCGTCCGTATGTCGGTTCCGGTCCGATTTTGCGCTGATTGTGCCAGGGGGTCTCATGCGCCGTCTCTCGTCCCGAAAACTGCGAATCCTCGCCGCTGCCGGAGCACTCGCGCTGGCCGGCGGGATCACCGCCTTCGCGATCGTGCCCGCGAACGCGTCCGACACCCACCACCACGGGAGGGTGCACGACGTGTCGGCGAACCTGTGGGAGTGGAACTGGCCGTCGGTGGCCAAGGAGTGCACGACGGTGCTCGGCCCCTCGGGTTACGGCAGTGTGCAGGTCGCGCCGCCCGCGGACTCGCTCTCGCGCGACTACACGAGTTCCGACGCGCCGATCGAACACCCGTGGTGGGACGTCTACCAGCCGGTCGACTACAACCTGACGAGCCGCTTCGGCGACGAGCAGCAGTTCCGCGACATGGTCAAGACCTGCCGCGCCGCCGGCGTGAAGGTGATCGTGGACGCGGTCATCAACCACATGACCGGCCAGGGCCACAAGTCGTACGGCGGCGTGGAGTACACCCACTTCAGCTACCCCGACTACAGCTATGACAACTTCCACCACCTGGGCACCGGCCCGAACGACTGCGATTCGAGCAACGGCGGCATCGACGACTTCAACGACTTCCGCCAACTGACCAAGTGCGAACTGCTCGGGCTGGCTGATCTGCGCACCGATGACCCGGCGACGCGCGCGAAGATCGTCGGCTACCTGAACAAGCTGATCGGCTACGGCGTCTCGGGATTCCGTGTCGACGCGGCCAAGCACATCGGTGAGGAGGACCTGCTCAAGATCGAGGCAGGGCTGCACCGCACGTGGGAGGGCACCCGTCCGTACATGGCGCTCGAGGTGTTCCCAGGTTCTCCCGGCGAAGCCTCGCAGTACGCCTATACGCGGGCCGGCTCCGTGCTCGGCTTCGACGCGTCCTATCAACTGAAGAACGCGTTCAAGAGCTACACGACCCCTGGCATCGGCAACATCACCGGACTGCGGGTGTGGGGCGAGGACGCCGGTCTGATGCCGACTGACAAGACGCTCGTGTTCGTCGAGAACCACGACACCGAACGTGGCTCGGACACGCTTTCGTACAAGGACGGCCCGACCAACACGATCGCGAACGAGTTCCTGCTCGCCTACGGCTACGGCACCCCGCAGGTGTACTCGTCGTTCGACTGGACGAACACCTACGATTCGCCGCCGGCGGACGCGAACGGCTATGTCACCGACACCGATTGCAGCAACGGCTGGGTGTGCGTGGACCGGTACCAGGGTGTGCTCGGCATGGTGGGTTGGCACAACTACGTCGGACGGGCGCACATCCGCAACTGGTACGACGACGGTGACAACCTCATCGCGTTCACCCGCGGCGGCGGCTTCTTCTCGACGAACAACCACTCGGACGCGCGCACCGTCACCGTGCAGACCGGGCTGCCGCCCGGCACGTACTGCGATGTGATCCACGGCTCGGTCTCGCACGGCACCTGCTCCGGACCGACCGTGACCGTCGGCCGGCACGGCGCCGCCACGATCACCGTCGGCGGCAAGGACTCCGTGGCGTTCACCAGGGCCGATAGGGTCTAGTCCACTTTTGGCGGCCTGACCCTCTATATGACGGCAGGCCGCCAAAAGTTCGCTCCTAGGCGAGCAGCTCGCGCACTACGGCGTCGGCCATCAGCCGGCCGCGTTGGGTGAGCACGACCCGGCCGTCCTGGGCGAGTGTGCGCTCGACCAGCCCCCAGCCGGCCAGTTGCGGGACGGCCGCACGTCCGGCGTCGGTGAGCTGCTCGATGTCGAGGCCGTCGCGCATCCGCACGCCGAGCATGACCCGCTCCAGGTACTGCGCGGCGGGATCGAGTGTCTCGCGTCCGGCGGCGGGGCTGTTGCCCGCCTCGAGCATGCTCGTGTAGCGGACCGGGTGCTTGACGTTCCACCACCGCACCCCGCTGACGTGGCTGTGCGCGCCGGGCCCGAAGCCCCACCAGTTCGAGTCCGACCAGTACAGCTCGTTGTGCCGGCACCGCGCCTGGTCGGACGTGGCCCAGTTCGACACCTCGTACCAGTCGAAGCCCGCGGCGCGCAGCGTCTCGTCCGCCATCAGGTACCGGTCCGCCAGCACGTCGTCGTCAGGCGCGGGCACCACCCCGGCATCGACCTGCCGGGCGAGCGCGGTGCCCTTCTCGACGACGAGCGCGTACGCGCTGATGTGATCCGGCCCCGCCGCGATCGCGGCGTCCAGCGAGGCCTGCCAGTCGTCGTCGGACTCGTACGGCGCACCGTAGATCAGGTCGAGGTTGACGTGCGCGAAGCCGGCCGCATGCGCCTCGGCCACGGCGGCTTCGGGACGGCCCGGCCGATGCCGCCGGTCGAGCACTTCGAGAACCTGCGGCACCGCCGACTGCATGCCGAGCGACACCCGGGTGAACCCCGCCTCGAGCAGCTTCGTGAAGTACCCCGGCGTCACCGTCTCGGGGTTCGCCTCAGTAGTGACCTCGACGTCGTCAGCCAGCCCGAATCGCTCACGCAGTTCGCGGATGACCAGGCCAAGGTGCTCGGCGGGCAGCAGCGTCGGGGTGCCGCCGCCGAAGAAGATCGTCGTGATCGGCGGGATCCGGGTGCCCAACCCGTCACCGTCCCCGAGCACGTGCGCGGCGAGCCGGATCTCTTGCAGCAGGGTGTCTGTATACGAGCCGCGGCTCACGTTCGGGCCGAGCTCGGTGGCGGTGTAGGTGTTGAAATCGCAGTAGCCGCAGCGGGTCTCGCAGAACGGCACGTGCACGTATGCGCCGAACGGCACCCCCCACGCCGCGTCGAGGGTCGCGCGGCGCAGCCGACCGTCCCGCGGGGCGGGATCGCCGGTCGGCAGGGCGGAAGGCACGCCTACCAGTGTGCGACACGCCGAGGCCGCAACCGATCAGGCGGTCACGGCGACTGCGTGGTCCGTGTCGGCTGCGGGTGGTGCCCGCCGCCGTGGTCCGACTCCAGCGCCCGGACCGTGTACCCGATGACGAGCGCCAGCACCAGCACGATCAGGGCGAGCAGCGGCCGACGCACGCGTGGACGGGACACGTCGGTTGACTCTAGGAGGCGCGTGCTTGTATCGAGGTCATGAGTGACTCCCTGACCGCGACAACGATCACCATCACTGCGGGGGACGGGGAGGGCATCCCCGCCTACCTCGCGCGCCCGACCCAGGACGCTCCGCGCGGCGGAGTCGTCGTGATCCACCACATGCCGGGTTACGACCGCTCCACGAAAGAGATCGTGCGCCGCTTCGCCGAACTCGGTTACGACGCGATCTGCCCCAATCTGCACCACCGGGAGGCCCCCGGCGCCGCACCCGACGACGCCGCCGCCGCGAACCGGGCAGCCGGCGGCGTTCCGGACGAGCGGCTGGTCGGCGATGTCAGCGCCGCGGTGTCCTACCTGCGCGCGCTGCCGACCTCCAACGGCAGGGTGGGCGTGATCGGCTACTGCAGCGGCGGACGCCAGGCGGTGCTGGTCGCGTGCAACGTCGACGTGGATGCCGCCGTCGACTGCTACGGCGCGTTCGTGACCGGCACGCCGCCGGCGAACTTCCCGGTCAAGGTCACCAATCTGGTCGATCAGCTGCCCAACCTGCGCTGTCCGCTATTGGGCTTGTTCGGCAACGAGGACAAGACCCCGTCGCCGGCGCACGTCGACGAGTTGGAGCAACTGCTCAAGGACAACGGCAAGAGCTACGAGTTCCACCGCTACGACGACACGGGTCACGGTTTCTTCAGCCCCGACCGTCCGTCCTACCGTGTCGCCGCCGCGAACGACGGCTGGGAGCGGGTCGAGGAATTCTTCGCGACGAATCTGGACGGCTGACATGTGCACCTACGCGACCGTGCAGAAGCCTATGGACGGCAGCGCCAAGGGACCGAACGGCAAATGGTTCCACGTCACCGACGCCACCGTGTATTTCGACCATCCGGTGAACGCGATGGCCGAGCACACGCTCAACATCGACCTCGCCGACCCCTCGCGCGGCCCGTCCGCCCGCGTCGCCGTGGAGCTCACCGCGTCCTCGGCGCGCGAACTGATCGATGCGATCCAGCTCGCACTGGCCTCGGCCCCGACGGAGATGACCGCCTAGGTTGGAGGGATGCGCGCCGTCTATGCCGAGTCCATCAACCCCGACAGCCCGCTCGACGGACTGGTGACCGGCGAACGTCCGGATCCCAGCCCGCAGGACGGGTGGACGCGTGTGGCGGTCGAGGCGGCGAGCCTGAACCACCACGATCTGTGGACGTTGCGTGGCGTGGGCATCAAGGCCGAGCAACTGCCGATGATCCTCGGGTGCGACGCGGCGGGGATTGACGAGTCGACCGGCGACGAGGTCGTAGTGCATTCGGTGATCAACACCGAAGGTTGGCGGGGCGACGACACGCTCGATCCGGGCCGCAGCCTGCTGTCGGAGAAGCACCAGGGTTCGCTGGCCGAATACGTCGTCGTACCAAAGCAGAACGTCGTGCCCAAGCCGGCCGAGCTGTCGTGGAGCGAGGCTGCCTGTCTGTCGACGGCGTGGCTGACCGCGTACCGCATGTTGTTCACGCAGGCGCGGTTGCAGCCGGGCCAGACCGTGCTGGTTCAGGGCGCGTCGGGCGGCGTCGCGACGGCGTGCATCTCGATGGCGCGGGCGGCGGGGTTGCGCGTCTACGCGACAGCTCGCACCGAGGACAAGCAGGCGCGGGCCCGCGAACTCGGCGCGCACGACGCGTTCGCGTCCGGCGCGCGTCTGCCCGAGCGCGTCGACGCGGTGATGGAGACCGTCGGCGAGGCGACCTGGTCGCACTCGCTGAAGTCGCTCAGGCCCGGCGGCGCGATCGTGGTGTCCGGAGCGACCTCGGGTTTTGCGCCGTCCGCCGAACTCAACCGGGTGTACTTCCTGCAGTTGCGCATCCTCGGCTCGACGATGGGGACGAAGTCCGAACTGGCCGCGCTGATCTCGTTCCTGCACAACACCGGCCTGCGTCCGGTGATCGACCGCGAGATCCCGCTCGAGAAGGCCGCGGACGGCCTCGCCGCGATGGCCTCGGGCGACCTCGTCGGCAAGATCGTCCTCACGGTCTGATCCCGCGAGTGCCGGCCTCGGTCGTCTGTGCGGCCTTTGACGCGGACGGTGACGCGGCGGTCGCGACTGTGCAGGAAACGCTGCGCGCCCTCGGGGTCCGGGTGCCCCGCCAGCCTGCTCACCGCGTGCACATCACCCTTGCCGCGGCGTCGGCCGATCCCACCCAGATCGCACCGATCGCAGCCGAGGTGGCTCAACGGCACGTCGCGCTCGACGTCACCCTCGACCGGGTGGGGACGTTCGCGCGCGGCTCTGTCGTCTGGCTCGGGCCGTCCGACGACGACGTGCTGAGCGCGCTGCAGCGCGACGTGAACGACGCGCTGGCCGGTCATCCGTCCGCGTTCGGCGAACAGACCGATCCGCGGCACTGGGTGGCGCACTGCACGCTGGCCCGCCGCACCACCGCGCGTATCGCCGACAGGTTGCGCGCGTCGTACCACCCGATCACAGTTCGCGTCGACGCGCTAGCGACCATCGTCGTCGGCGGTCGCGGCGACATCGCGCTCGCGCCGTTGGCCCACCGTCCCGTTAGCCCCTGACGATGAGTGGCGCGTTCTGCCCGTGAGTGGCGCGAAATTTCGCGCCACTCACCCCCGAAACGCGCCACTCACCGAACAGGCAGCCCGCGGAAGCGGGGCGGGTCAGCCGGCGTAGCCCGTCCCGGCCAGTACGACCTCGTTGGAGCGCGGGCCGGAACGCAGCCCGTCGCGCAGTCCGCGGCGTAGTCCGCGCATCAAGACCGCACGGTCGGACGAGGCGCGGATCGTCCGCAGCCACCTCCGCACGGTCGACCCGGCGTAGAGCGCTCGCTCCGCCGGGGCGAGCGAGCGGCTGCGGGTCAGCAGCCACACCTTGTTGCGCACCTCGTAGTAGAACCGCTCGCCGGGATCCGCGTCGGTCGAGCCGAACGTGCGGGTCTTGTGCACCACCACGCTCTGCGGGCAGAGCAGGCCGACGTTGCCGCGCAGCAGGCGCGTGCTGAATTCGAAGTCGTCGTTCCAGAGGAAGTAGTCGGCCACCGGCGCACCGCGGCGTTTGCAGACGTCGGCGTCCAAAAGGATCGACACGAACGACGCCGACCGCACGGGGATGCATCCGACCGACTCGGCTGCCGCGCGTTCGTCCGCGCTGACCAACGGTTTGGGACGTGGCGTATTCATCGGGTGGTCGCGCCCGTCCGTCCATACCGCCCGGCTGGCCACGAGCGCGGGAGGCTTGCCCCGGTAGTTGGTCCGCGCATCGAGCAGTGCGGCCAGGGCGTCGGGCTCGGGCACGGTGTCGTCGTCCATCAACCAGATCAGGTCGGCGCCTGCGCGCAGCGCGGCCGCGATGCCGTAGGCGAATCCGCCCGCACCGCCCGTGTTGCGGCCGAGCACGTGCAAGTCGACGCCCGTGCGCGCGCGCACCGCGTCGGCGGTGCCGTCGGTCGAAGCGTTGTCGATCACGATCACGGCATCGGCTCGCCGGGCTTGCGCGTCGACGGCGTCGAGGGATTCCAGCAGCAGGTCGCGGCGGTTGTAGGTGACCACGACAGCCACCACGCGCGGAGGGGTCATTTGGACCGACGAACCCGCTCGCCGATCCGCCATAGGAGCACTCGCAGCCGGGCGACGGTCTTGTGGTCCGACGCCAGGTCGCGTGCGAACCGGCGGATCCGGTACGCGCCCGGGAAGTCCGTTGCGCTGCCGCTGAACAGGCTGCGGATCGACGGCCGCGAGGTCGCCTTGTGGTAGCGCTCCTGCAGCAGCCCCACCAGCGCATCTTGCGAGGCGTCGTACAGCTGGCGGTAGGTGACGTCCTTCGGCGCCTTGCGTGGTCCTTCGATCGGTGTGGGACGCAGCTCGTCCAGCTCGCCGACGACGTTGTACCCGGCCGCACGCAGCCCGGCGATCTGCTTCTCGGCCGTTTCCATCGCCCAGTCGTCGTACAGCTCGGGCAGCACGAGCCGGTCGGTCTTCGGACGGGCGGCCAGCACCTGGTGCGCGAGCGTCTCCTTCACGTGGCCCGAGTAGAACCACTGTGGCAGCGCGTTGGCGCCGCGCAGCCGGGTGTTGAGGTTGCGCAGCATCTCGACCTCGGCCAGCCCCAGCGACGAGTTCGGCCGCGCGATCGAGGTGTCGATCGAGTCCGGGTCCACGCCGATGACCGACGCGAACCGGTGCCACAGCAGATTCGGCGGCGCCCCGCGCGGCGGCACGGTGATCACGTGCACCCGCTCGGGCGGCAGCCCGCGTCCCCACCTCTGCAACAGCTCCACGGTGTCGTGCACCGTCCAGAACCATTCGATGCGGCGGGCGTCCTTGCGCTGCACGATCAAGCGCAGCCAGCGGTTCCAGCGCTGCCGGTTCTGGTGCTTGACGGTCTCTTGCCACTCGGCGGGCAACAGCGAGGCGATGTCGCGCACGGTCACGATCACGTGCACCTCGGCGGATCGCAGGCCGTGCATCGCCCGCTCGACCTGTTCGTGCGAAGCGCCCGCGAGCATCTCGTGCGAGATCACCGCCGAGCCGTTGGCGCCGAGCGCCTGATCGACCAGCACGTCCCACTCACCCGCCCACGACCCGGCCGGGTCGTCGTCGGGCTGTGCGGCGCCGCGCAGGTCCTGCGTCGCGCGGAACTGGTCGTGCTCGGACAAGCCGGGCAGGTGCACGCCCTGGCGACCGAGTTCGGCCCGGCCGCCCCACATGAGCTGCTGAAGGAACGTCGTTCCGCACTTCGGCTCACCGATGTGCAGGTAGACACGCTTGGTCAATTCATCGACTCCGTAGCTTGGCGCCCAGCGCCCGTCCGGTGTTGGCCACCCACCACCATGCCCGCCGAGCCGCGTAAACGGACTCGTGCCGGTCACTGGCCCGCAGTACCGCGCGCTTGGCCTTGGCAAGCCGGGTCGGCGGACGAGGCGGGGCCTGGCCGGCCGGGCGATCGTTGAGTGACTCCTGGAACTCATGCAGCACGCGCACGATGGCAAGCACGCCGGCCTCGACCATATCGTCGCTCGTGGCGTCCTGCGGACCAAAGCGGGCTCCCTCGGGCGGGCGGGGCAGCAGTTCGTCCAGGTCGCCGACCACGTCGTAGCCGCTCGTCCGGATGTCGGCGATCACGCTCTCGGCCTGCTTGGCCGCCCACTCGTCGCGCTCGGCCGGCAGGCTCAGCCGGCCGCCCCGTTTCGGATTGCCCGCGAATGCGTTGTGCGCGAGCGCCCCTTTCACGTGATGCATGTAGAACCACTCGGGCATGTCCGGCGGCAGGGCCTGATTGATCCGCCGGATGAATTCGACCTCGGCCACGCTCAGCGACGCGTTCGACTTGGCCCGGGACGGGTCGACCGAGCCGGGGTCGATGCCGACGAGCTCGGCGAACCGCTGCCAGAGCAGGTTCTGCGACGAGCCGCGCGGAGGCATCGTGATGATGTGCACCCGCTCCGGCGGAACGTGCCGCGACCAGATCCGCAGGATCTCGAGGGTGTCGTGCACCTTCCAGAACCACCACTGGCGCCGGTCCGGATCGACCGACTCGCTGTCGATCACGTGGCCGAGCCACTGCTCGTAGCTCTCGGCGTTGCGGTTCTTGATCGACTCCTGCCACTCCGCGGGCAGCAACGAACCGAAGTCGCGCACGCTCAGCACGACGTGCACCTCGGCGTCGCCGAAGGACTTGACCGCGCGGTCGGCCTGCTCCTGGGTGACGCTCGACAACATCTCGTGGGTGACCAGACCGACGCGGGGCCCCCGCAGCACCTCTTGGACGAGGCGGTCCCAGGCTCCCTCGAACGGCGCGAGCGGGTCGTTCGGTTCCGGCTCGACGCCACGCAGGTCCTGGGTCGCGCGGAAGTGGTAGCGCGGACGCACGCCGGGCAGGATCACACCCTGGGTCACGAGTGCGCGGCGGTTGGAGAACATCAGCTGCTGCAGGAACGTCGTTCCCGTCTTGGGCTCGCCGATGTGGATGAAGATCTTCGGCAGACGCGAAGCCCCGGAGCCGTTCTCAGTCACCCGAAAA
This sequence comes from Jatrophihabitans sp., assembly GCA_036497285.1. Taxonomy (GTDB): domain Bacteria; phylum Actinomycetota; class Actinomycetes; order Mycobacteriales; family Jatrophihabitantaceae; genus RYN-133. The sequence goes on along the minus strand of DASXJR010000105.1, from coordinate 900 downwards.
CCCCCGAAGATCAACGTCTGGGCCGTGTCCGTCCTGTCCCGCCGGCGACGCCAGGATAGCAATGCGCGACCTGCCTGCTTGCCGTGCGACCATGGCACGGGGACAGCAGAGCAGACCGACAGACATCCGACCGGTTCGGTGCCGAACCGCCGTCACGGTGAAGGAGCAGCAAGGCGTGACCACCCCGGAGCCGTTCGCGCTCCTGCTCCCTGTCTACATCGGTGACCATGCGGACTACCTCCGCGCGGCGTTCCGCAGCGCCGTCCACGACCAGACCGTGCGCCCGGACCACGTGCTGCTCGTCCGCGACGGGCCGGTGACCGACGAGCTCAAGAAGGTCATCGACGAGTTGCGCGCCGACAGCCCCGTCCCCGTCCAGCTGGTACCGATCGAGCGCAGTACCGGCCTCGGACCGGCGCTCGACGCGGGCCTGGCCGCGAGCCCGCACGACATCGTCGCGCGCATGGACGCCGACGACATCGCCATGCCGAACCGCTTCGAGGTGCAGCTGCCGCTGATCCGCGGCGGCGCCGACATCGTGGGTGCCGGCCTGGTCGAGTTCGAGCTCGATCCGGCGACGCCCGGCCGTCGGCGGGTGCCGCCCACCGACCCGGATCAGATCCGCCACTACGCCCGGATCCATGACCCGTTCAACCACCCCACGGTGATCTACCGGCGCGCAGCGGTGTTGGCAGCCGGTGGCTACGGCGACCTGCCGCTGATGGAGGACTACTGGCTGTTCTCGCGGATGCTGGCCGGCGGCGCCCGTCCCATGAACGTCGCCGAGCCGCTCGTGTACTACCGGGTCGGGGCCGGTGCCTACCAACGCCGTGGCGGTCGCGAGCAGCTGCGGTCGGAAATCGCGCTCCAGCGTCGGCTGCGCGGCAGCGGCATGATCAC